>DAOUFJ010000039.1:0-2470 GCA_034429935.1 Dehalococcoidales bacterium | reverse complement strand
GCTATCTGGCAGCAAACACAACCGTTGCATCTTGAAACATTAATACGAAAAGCTTTCATTTAATTAAGCCTCCTCCTTCTCAACCCAGCCGCTGAAGAGCACACCGTAAGCCGGGTCATAATCTCTGGCGAATGCATCGGGATGCGCCTGTCGCCAATCTTCCATTTCATTCGGTTCGAGCTTCTCAACCTCAACCAGGAAACCGCTGACGCAGTGCCCGGTGCAGTTCTTGGACAGTATATTAGACGGTGATATCAGGTTGGGCGAACCGCCTCTGTCGACCCACTCCGACATATCGTCTCCGTCGGTGTTGATCGGGTCGATGTGAGCGCCATGGTCGATTCTGGCGTTTCCGGGTATGACTTTTTCAGTAACATAGGCGACAGCGAGTATGGTACCACGCTCGTTGTATATCTTGACGATATCGCCGTATTTGATGCCTCTCGCTTCTGCCGTTTCAGGGTTCAGCCAGACGGATTCATACTGGTAACCATCGTACCCGGTCATCTTGCCGCTGTCTATTTCCCTGAACCAGGGTACATCGTCGAACTGTACATGGAATCTCCATCTCGGATGGTTGCACTGGCAGAGTAATGGATATGTCTTGCACCTCTCGCCATAGAGACTCTCGTCATGAGTGAATCCGGGGCCGCCCTGAACGTATCTGGCGCACGGCCATCTCTCTTCATCATCGGGGAAGTGCTCGGCTAATCTCTCGGAATAGTATTCGAGCAAGCCGGAAGGCAGTCCGATGGGGTCGCTGGTCGGGTCGTTGTAGAAGTCGATCAGACCGGCTTTGTCATCCTGCCAGTCTTCTGCGGCAGGTGCGGTGACATACTGCTTGTCTTTCCATTCGTCGAAAGTCATCATATCCTGTGCACCTGACACACTGAAACCGTATTCCAGCCATTCGGCAACAGTCATCCTGTCGTTCATGAACTCTGCCTTGGTTCCCAGTATGTCAGCCATTTCGGCAACAAGTATCATATCGCTCTTAGATTCGCCCACAGGAGGAATAGCCGCTTTCTCATATACCAAGAAAGCATATGAGAATTCATCGGTAACGCCACGCATATCTTCCAGTTCGAACTTGGTGCTGACGGGAAGGATGATGTCGCATAACAGCATATCGTTTTCCAGCCAGATATGCTGACCGACGATAGTTTCGATTTGCGGTAGTCTCCATGCTTTGATTGCCTTGAACCCGTTATTCCAGCAGGCTGTGTTACACGGCGAGTCTGTCCAGATCATATGTATAAGCGAGCCGCCTTCTTCTTCAGGAATAGGATAGTAGTATCTCTGGAACTGGTCTTCGACCGGGGCTGCCAGCAATGAAGTTCCCATCCAGCTTACCGGATTTTCCATTGTTCCTTCGAGAAGGGCGGTATGAATCATACACCTGGAAATGTGCTGCTTGATGTACTCGTCTTCCGCACCGGGCCAGCCTGAGAATGTGAAACCGCCGGACCAGTTAACGGCATATGAACTGAAGTTCGTCGTCCACCTCGGAGAGTTGTGCGGGGTAGCATATGAAATATGCCCCGGTTTGCCGAGTCCCTGCATTCCCATGTTGTAGGCTTCGAGCCTGGCATGTTCGTTGCCGTACGGGCCTCTCATCGGGCCGCCTTCGCGGTGCGCGGTGGATGTGGGTCTGGAAGCCCACATCCTGGCTA
The DNA here is from genome assembly GCA_034429935.1 of Dehalococcoidales bacterium. Lineage (GTDB taxonomy): Bacteria > Chloroflexota > Dehalococcoidia > Dehalococcoidales > UBA5627 > UBA5627. The sequence continues at coordinate 797 of DAOUFJ010000039.1, read as the reverse complement.
TGGCTTTGATTGTCCACTCGGTGACGCCGCAGATAGGTGCCGCCCATGCCGGCGTCTTGGGAATACCGTCTTCTTCGCCCAGAACGTATTTTCTGAATTCGTCGAAACCGACGGAATGGGTATCCAGGTAATCCTGGTCGTAGGTCCCTTCCTGTAACCATGTGTATGAGATGGCCAGGTTGAGGGCATCATCGGTATTTGCCAGTACGGGTACCCATTTGCCCTTGCCGAAACGATTGTGCGCCTGGCAGGAGAAGTTGCAGTCCGGAGAGATGTACAGCAGGAAAATACCTACTTCCTGGAACCAGTAGTATAGCAGTCCCGGGAACTCTCCGAAATAACAACAGGTTTGTGTATTGGGGTCATGTCCCCACATGATGATCATATCGCAGTTCTTGGCCAGGTCGGAATATTCGGGGCCTACCTGTTTGCACTGACCGATCCATCCGTCGCCCCAGAAGTGCTTGGCGCCCCAGTACCAGCCTTCCCAGCTGTCCGGGTCTCTCATTTGCTGAGTGTAGCCGCCAAAGTTCTGGCGCAGCAAACGGTCGCCGCATCCATGTCCGTTGAAACCGCCGTGAATCTGCTTGGTTTCGCCATGTATATCCTGACAGGTCAGGATAGCCCAGGGGGTATAGGTTTCATTGATTCTCTGAATCTCGCTGACTACGGTATTCAGCGCGTAGTCCCAGGATACCCTCTTGAACTTGCTCTTGCCGCGGTTCTGCGGATTGGTCTTGGTAAGGTCACCGCCCGGCTCCCAGTCGACTCTCTTCAACGGATACATAATCCTGTTG
>DAOUFJ010000038.1:0-2479 GCA_034429935.1 Dehalococcoidales bacterium | reverse complement strand
GCTATCTGGCAGCAAACACAACCGTTGCATCTTGAAACATTAATACGAAAAGCTTTCATTTAATTAAGCCTCCTCCTTCTCAACCCAGCCGCTGAAGAGTACACCGTAAGCCGGATCGTAGTCTCTGGCGAATGCGTCAGGATATTTCTGCCGCCATTCTTCCATTTCATTTGGTTCGAGCTTCTCAACCTCAACCAGGTAACCGCTGACGCAGTGCCCGGTGCAGTTCTTGGAGATAATATTCCTCGGGGTGATAAGGTTGGGCGAACCGCCTCTGTCAATCCACATATCATCTTCACCAGTGGCTATCGGGTCAATTCTGGCGCCATGGTCGATTCTGGCATCGCCGGGGATGACTTTTTCAGTAACATAGGCAACAGCTAGTACGATACCACGCTCGTTGTATATCTTGACGATATCGCCGTATTTGATGCCTCTCGCTTCTGCCGTTTCAGGATGCAGCCAAACGGATTCGTACTGGTAGCCATCATAACCGGTCATCTTGCCGCTGTCGATTTCCCTGAACCAGGATACATCGTCGAACTGTACATGGAATCTCCATCTCGGATGGTTGTTCTGGCAGAGTATCGGATATGTCTTGCATCTCTCGCCATAGAGACTCTCGTCATGAGTCCAGCCTTCTGATTCAGATCCACCGATAACATACGATGCAACAGGAGTTCTCTCTTTATCATCGGGGAAGTACTCGGCTAATCTCTCGGAATAGTATTCGAGCAAGCCGGAAGGCAGTCCGATGGGGTCGCTGTCCGGGTCGTTGTAGAAGTCGATCAGACCGGCTTTGTCCTCCTGCCAGTCTTCTGCGGCAGGTGCGGTGACATACTGTTTATCTTTCCATTCGTCGATGGTCATCATATCCTGTGCACCGGATTTCTCCCAACCATACTCTATCCACTCAGCAACGGTCAGCTTATTATCCATATATTGAGACTTGGTCCCCATTACATCGGCAAGTTCAGCAACAAATTGCATGTCGCTCATTGACTCGCCCACAGGGGGAATAGCCTGCTTCTCATAGACCAGATAGGCATATGCGAACTCATCGGTAACACCCTTCATGTCTTCTTCTTCCAGCTTGGTGTTGATGGGTATTACGATATCAGCCAGGAGACAGTCGTTCTCAAGCCAGATGTGCTGGGCAACCACTGTTTCGATTAGCGGGCTTCTCCAGGCCTCAATTTGATAGAACCCGTTGTTCCAGCAGGCCGTGTTACACGGCGAGTCTGTCCAGATCATGTGTATCTGGGAGCCGCCCTCATCTGCCGGAATAGGATAGTAGTATCTCTGGAACTGGTCTTCGACCGGGGCTGCCAGCAGCGTGGTACCCATCCAGCTGATAGGATTCTCAGGAGTACCTTCGAGAATAGCCCTGTGAATCATACACCTGGAAATGTGCTGCTTGATGTACTCGTCTTCCGCACCGGGCCAGCCTGAGAATGTGAAACCGCCTGCGAAGCAGACAGCATAGGTACTAAAGTTTTTCTCCCATCTTGGAGAGTTGTGCGGGGTGGCATACGAGTGCTGTCCCGGTTTGCCGAGTCCCTGCATTCCCATGTTGTAGGCTTCGAGCCTGGCATGTTCACTGGCGAACGGGCCTCTCATCGGGCCGCCTTCGCGGTGCGCGGTGGAGGTGGGCTTGCTTGCCCACTCGCGGGCAATGGCCTTTATCGTCCACTCGGTGACGCCGCAGATAGGCGCCGCCCATGCCGGCGTCTTGGGAATACCGTCTTCTTCGCCCAGAACATATGATTTAAATTTGTCGAATCCGACGGAATGGGTATCCAGGTAATCCTGGTCGTAGGTCCCTTCCTGTAACCATGTGTATGAGATGGCCAGGTTCAGGGCATCATCGGTGTTAGGAAGAACGGGTACCCATTTGCCCTTGCCGAAACGGTTGTGCGCCTGGCAGGAGAAGTTGCAGTCCGGAGAGATGTATAGAAGGAAGACACCAACATCCTGGAACCAGTAGTACAGTAAATCCGTGAACTCCCCGAAGTAGCAGCAAGCCTGGGTGGCGGGGTCATGCCCCCACATAATTACCATATCGGTATTCTTGGCAATATCTGAATAGAGAGGGCCTACCTGTTTACACTGCCCCATCCATCCGTCGCCCCAGAAGTGCTTGGCGCCCCAGTACCAGCCTTCCCAGCTGTCCGGGTCTCTCATTTGCTGGGTGTAGCCGCCAAAGTTCTGGCGCAGGAAACGGTCTCCACAGGAATGCGGCATACCACCGAAACCGCCATGAATCGATTTGGTCTCACCATGGATATCCATACAGGTCAGGATAGCCCAGGGGGTATAGGTTTCATTGATTCTTTTGATTTCGTCAACGATGGTATTTAACGCATAGTCCCAGGAGACTCTCTTGAACTTGCTCTTGCCGCGGTTCTGCGGATTGGTCTTGGTAAGGTCACCGCCCGGCTCCCAGTCGACTCTCTTCAACGGATACATAATCCTGTTG
>DAOUFJ010000037.1:0-9780 GCA_034429935.1 Dehalococcoidales bacterium | reverse complement strand
CGATAAATTCGACAATTTTATTTCCAAAAGAACTGATGCTCAGTATTCAATATACGCATGGAAAGGCAAACATCGTGAGCTTGTCGAACCATAACGGCGGCGGAGTAGTTAAACATCCCTTTCCCGTTCGTTTGACCTTTTCACGATATGTCGGGGAGTTCCCCCGAGGGAGCCCCGCCCAAGATGCTTCGTCCCGATTTACGGGACTCCAGCATGACAACAGCCTCTCCGTCATTCTGGAGGGAGTGCAGCGACCGAAGAATCTCGGGAGTGGGGGGTGTTATTCTTTTTCTACCCCGCCTGCAATTCGCTTCCCAAAATCGCTTTTCTGTCAATTAATAAAACGTACCCAGGATTACATTCATCGGTAGAGATTGCCGCGTCATTCGCTAACGCTCATTCCTCGCAATGACCTTCTCTCTTACTTCAATTCCCCGCTGCCGTTGAATACGTAGCAGAAAAGCGGAGAAAGACCGTAAACAGCCCGGTTTACCTTTTTCCTTAACGAACACCTGCCCTTTCTGCCGTCTTCCAGTTCTATGATATATCCGTTCCCTTCAGCTATCTTTTTGTATTCCGTGAGGGTCAGTTCCCCCCACCAGTTTTGAGAAATCCCGTTGAAATATTTATAGTCTACTTCGGCTATCAGTTCTCCATCGCAATTGTACAGTTTTCCCTGGCTCATCTGTTCCCCTTCTTGTAATAAGATTATAGTATTATCAGATTGTTACGGTGTATCACTTCCGCTCCCGAGTCATGTCCCAGGAGAGTGGCAATCTGTTTTGAATGTTTCCCCATAATTACCTCGACCTCGGCGGAGCTGTAATTGGTTATGCCGCAGCCGATACGGGTGCCCGTGTCATCGAGTATATTGACGATGTCGCCTCTCTGGTATTTTCCATAGCTTTCGTGTATCCCCGCCGCTAAAAGGCTGCCGTTCTTTTGCTTCAGGGCAGTGGCCGCACCGCCGTCTACGGTCAGCTTCCCCTTTACACAGAGGCCGCTTACCATCCAGCGCTTGCGGCTGTCTATATGCTTCGGCGTCGGCAGAAAGCGCGTGCCGATTTCCTCTCCGCAGGCGATTCTGTTTAGAACATCTTTTTCGTGCCCGTCGGCAATAACAACAGTGATGCCCGAAGATGTCGCCAGTTTGGCGGCTTCTATCTTGGTTATCATGCCGCCGGTGCCGATGCGGCTGCCGGCATCTCCTGCCAGGCTTTCTATCTCGGGTGTTATTTTTTCTACCTGTTTAATCAGCGTGGCATCGGGATTGCGGTGCGGGTCGGCGGTATACAAACCTGCGATATCGGTGAGTATCAGCAGCAGGTCGGCGTCTACCAGGTTGGCTACCATTGCCGATAGATTGTCGTTATCGCCGAATTTGGCTTCGTGCAGTTCGTCGATAGCCACCACATCGTTTTCGTTGATTATGCCGATTATCTTCAACTCCATCAGGTTCAGCAGGGTGTTGCGTGCATTCAGGTAGCCGGCCCTGTCCGAGAGGTCTGCTTTTGTCAGCAGCGCCTGTGCAATGACGATATCGTGTTTGTCGAAAAGCTGCTCGTAAACATTCATCAGGCGGCTCTGCCCGATGGCCGCCAGCACCTGTTTATAGGGTATGCCCTTGATGCCGTCGGTTTGTCTTAGCTTGTATCTCCCTGCGGCGATTGCACCGGAGGTAACCAGTATGATTTCCAACCCCTGCTTATGCAATCCGGCAATCTGGAAAACGAGCGAGGACATCGTTTCGGTATCGAGACACTGGCTGCCGTTGGTCAGCAGGTTCGAGCCCAGCTTGACCACTATTCTCCTGTAAGGCAAAGACAAATTATTCATTGTTATATCCGTTATATTTAGACCATTATAGCAATGCAGGGCAAGTTGGACAAGGAAAGAAGGTGTGCTACAATTTATGCAAGGGCTAGTTCGTTACGACTAGCCCTAGAGGTGTTTGTAAAAAGGACAGGAACTTGAAGGAATTATTGAAACTTATATCGGAGATGCCGGAGTACGGGCGTCTTTTGGATGATATAAAAAAACGGCATGAAACAGTTGGAGTGACGGTATTGAATGCCGCTAAACCCTACCTGATAGCCGCACTGTACTGGGAATTGAAAATTCCGGTGGTTGTGATAACGGCGCAGCCCGATAGCGCCAGCCGCCTGAAAGACCAGCTCATCGCCTGGTGCGGTTCCGATGATAATATCGAACTCTTTCCCGAGCCGGATACTCTTCCGTATCAGAGGGTGGCTTCGGATAATTTTAACGAAGCGGGAAAGATACAACTGCTGTCCGGGCTTTTGAAATGTAAAAATGAAAACGCCCCGCCGCTGGTCATAATGTCTGCACAGGCGCTTATGCAAAAGGTTACCTCACTTGCCGATTTCAGCGCGTCTTATCATACGGTAAAACCCGGTATGCAGGCAGACCCGTTCGAGCTTTTAAAGAAATGGCAGTCGCTCGGCTACAGGAGTGAGAGTGTTGTCGAATTACCGGGGACTATGAGCCACCGCGGCGGCATACTCGATATCTATCCCCTGACATCCGATAAACCTGTCAGGCTGGAATTCATGGGCAACACCGTAGACAGTTTGCGCTTCTTCGATGCGGCGACGCAGCGTTCGCTGGAATCCGTTTCCTGTATTGAAATCGGTACGGCAACGGAACTGGTTGCGCCGTTTTCCATCGGTCAGTCCGAACTGGAAAAAATAATCAAGGGAATCGACCTTGCCGGCTGCAGCGCTGAGGTAAAACAGCAGTTTAAGCAGGATTTGAACATGTTCCTCGAAAGGCAGGTGCCGGCGGGAAAGCAGTTTTACGCTTCCTTATTCAATACGGGCAATTTCCTGGACTATCTGCCTGCCGATTCCCTGGTAATCCTCGATGAGGAGCAGAATGTTCGCCAGACAATAGAATCACTGGATGCGGAAGCAGGTCAGTTGAGGCAGGATAAACTGGCAAAGCGAGAACTGCCGGCTAACTACCCGTCCCCTTATTTTAAACCGGATGAAATAGAGACGCTCCTGAAAGAGAAACGCAGGTTGATGCTGGCTTCGTGGGGGGACGAAAACCGCCTTGCCTTTTCAGCTTCAAAGGATTTTGGCGGCAATCTGCCTGCCTTCGTAGGGGATGTCAGGAGCCTGCTGGCATCCAAAAACCGGGTGGTCGTAATCACCCATCAAGCCAACCGCCTGTCGGAATTGCTGGCGGACGAGGATATCTTTGCCGTCAATCTCGATGACGAAACGGGTCTTTTCCCCAAAACCGGGGAACTGTCGATTATCAGCGGTGCGGTGACCGACGGGTGGGGCATGAACGGCAATACCCATCTTTTTACCGATACCGAGATATTCGGGTTTATCAAGCAGCGCAGGTTCGTCAAGAAGCACCCTGTGGCAAAAAGCAAGCTCTACGAGGATATCAATTTGGGCGATTACGTGGTGCATATAGAGCACGGTATCGGCAGGTTTACCGGTATTACCAGGATGGGAGGGGCCTCTCCCGATATCGAATATATGGTTCTGGAGTATGCCGGCGGTGACAGGTTGTATGTTCCCGTCGACCAGATAGACCGTGTCGGCCGTTATATCGGCGGCAGCGATAAAACGCCGGTCCTTAACAGGCTGGGTACTCAGGATTGGGCCAAAGCCAAGCAAAAGGCGAAGAAATCAGTCGAGGATGTGGCCGAGGAGTTGTTGAATCTCTATGCGGCAAGGGAGGCAGCTTCCGGTTTTGCTTTTTCTCCGGATACGGTCTGGCAGCAGGAACTGGAAGCCTCGTTCCCGTATGTGGAAACGCCCGACCAGATGACGGTGCAGGAAGAGGTGAAGGAGGATATGGCTAAAGCCAAGCCGATGGACAGGCTGATTATGGGGGATGTCGGCTACGGGAAAACGGAGGTAGCCCTGCGCGCTGCTTTCAAGGCGGTTATGGATAACAAGCAGGTGGCGGTGCTGGTGCCGACGACCGTGCTTGCGGAGCAGCATTTTGCCACGTTTACCCAGAGGTTAAAGGCGTTTCCCGTCAGGTTGGAAGTCCTCAGCCGTTTTCGCACCCATAAACAGCAGCAGGACATTATCGAGAGGTTGGCTGAAGGCAAGGTTGATATCTGTATCGGCACGCACCGCCTGATACAGAAGGACGTCGTTTTCAAAGATTTGGGGCTCTTGATTATCGATGAAGAGCAGCGGTTCGGGGTGAATCACAAGGAATATTTGAAGAACATCAGGAAGGAAGTGGATGTACTGGCGATGAGCGCCACGCCAATCCCTCGCACGCTGCACATGTCGCTGGTAGGGGTGCGCGATATGAGCATTATCGAGACGCCTCCCGAAGAAAGATTACCCGTAAGAACCTACGTTGCCGAATATGACGGTCAACTGGTAAAGGAAGCCGTTATGAAGGAGCTCGAACGCAACGGGCAGGTGTTTTTCGTGCATAACCGCGTCCAGAGCATCGGGATGATAGCAGAAAAAATAGGGGAACTGATTCCCTCGGCCAAGATTGCCGTGGCTCACGGGCGCATGACCGAGGGCGAGCTGGAATCCGTGATGACCGATTTCTCGCGCGGGGATATCGATGTGCTCGTCTGCACTACCATTATCGAATCCGGGCTCGACGTCCCCAATGCCAACACCCTCATTATCAATCAGTCCGACAAGTTCGGGCTGACGCAGCTCTACCAGTTGAGGGGCAGGGTGGGGCGGGGTGCCAACCTGGCCTACGCCTATTTCCTCTACGATAAAGGCAAGCGTATCACTGAAGAGGCGCGTCAGCGTTTGAACGTCATCTACGAAGCTACCGAACTGGGTGCCGGTATGAGCATTGCCATGAAAGACCTGGAAATCAGGGGGGCCGGCAACCTGCTGGGGATGAAGCAGAGCGGGCATATCAATGCCGTCGGTTTCAGTCTTTATACCCGTTTGCTTGCCGAGGCGGTGGCGGATATCAGGTACCGGCAGAAGGGAGAGAAAGCGCCGCGGACGAGGCATCTGCCGCAGACGACTGTCGATTTGCCGCTGGCTGCTTCCATACCGGAAGAATATGCCTCCGATGTTGCGGTCAGATTGAACCTGTATCACAGGATAGCGGATATAAATAACGAAGAAGAATTGAAGAATCTGGCGCTGGAGTTCGGCGACCGCTTCGGGGCTATGCCAGGCGAAGTGAAAAACCTGCTGTTTGTTGTCAACATCAAGCTGAAGGCGGTTAAGGCAGGGGTTAAATCCGTAGCTACGGAGGATGGGTGGATTGTTCTGCGGCTGGTTGACGGTTTACAGCTGGACAGGCAGAAGACGGCGAAGTTGTCCGGTAACGGTATCACCCTGGGAAGAACGCAGTTGAATATCGAGTACAAGAGGTTCGGCAAGGATTGGAAGAGGGTGCTGGAACAGGTACTGGATATATTGAGGTTGACATAAATCAATGCTTTTTGTTTCTCTTCCTTTATACATCGTAATTATCGGTGGTTGAAATATGATTTGCAGTAGTCTACAATGAATATATCGCTAATATCTGCGGTATCAGCCGGATTATTTGAATAAAGGTGAATTATCATGAAGAAAGCATTGATTTTTATTTCGCTTGCACTGGTTTTGTTGTTTACCGGTTGCGACAGTGCCGGTGATAATGATTCATCTCAGTTGGAAGAGCTTTTAAGCAAGGTTGATGATATCAATCAAATTAAATATTCGCTGGTCATGACGTCTCCGGATACGGATGAAGAATTGGCAATGCAGGTCTGGTTGAAAGTCCCCGACTTCAGGATAGAGGTTAGCCTGGACGGGCAGGAAACCGTATTTCTGGCGGATATGGAGAAGAAAACCGGATATACCTATTTGCCTGCCGGTGGAGTAGCCACCAGGACGGATTTCGATGATATTCCGGATTCCATCAAATCGGATGTGGAGAATGTCCGCAAATATAATCCCACCATTACCGGAACTGAAACCGTAGATGGAAAATTCTGCACGGTGGTGACGTATAAAGACGGGAATACCGATGTTAAAGCCTGGATATGGAATGATTACGGGATATTTATCAAGCGCGAATTGAGCGAAGCGGATGGCAGGGTTTTAATCGAATTGAAAGATATCGATTTTTCGGAAATCCCGGACAGCGTTTTCGAGTTGCCGGAAGATGTCTTGAGAAGTGACTGGTTTGAGACTCCCGCTAACTGATTTCGGGTGTTATTTTAATCCTTCTTCCCGGTAAATACCAACCGTAGAACTCTGGCAGGAGTGAATAAAATTCTTGTTCCCGTAATCTCTTCGTGAATCAGTGAACAGAACTCCCTGGAAACGAGGAAGCAGCAGACTGCTGATTAATCGCTCTCTTGCCTGTCAGATAATTTTTCCTTTCTAAAGAAAGGTTACTTTTTAAAAGGATTCTTGATGATCGGTTTTTTATCGGCTGGTTTCGTTACGGGAGTAGTTTCCTGTTTATCGGAAACCCCCAGGTCTCTTATATAATCTATTGCATCCTGTACCGTCTTGATGCTATCGGCGTCTTCATCCGATATGCTGACTTTATGTTCGGGGGTGCTGAATTCCTCTTCCATTGCCATTGTCAGTTCGACCAGGTCAAGAGAATCGGCGTTCAAATCCTCGGTGAAACTGGCGGTAGGTACCACTTCATTCTCGTCTACTCCCAGTTGATTGGCGATGATTTTTTTGATTCTTTCGGAAACTGTTGCCACTGTTTACCTCCATTTTACTATCTGGTTGCAAGGTTGCTGACGGAACTTAGAACTCCGTTAATAAACCTCGGCGAGCTGTCGCTGCCGAAGTTTTTAGCCAGCTCAACTGCCTCGTTTATAGCTACTTTGATTGGCGTCTTATTATCAAATAAAAGCTCGAATATTGCAATTCTGAGTATATTGCGGTCGATGACGGAAATCTGGGCTATCGGCCAGGTAGGAGCAAATTGCTTGATATTCACATCGATTTGTTTTTTGTTATCGAGGACTCCTGAAACCAGTTCCTTAACGAACTCGATATTTTCTTCCGTCAATACTTCTTCAGCAAGCGAATGTTTTATTACATCTTCAGGCTTATGTCCTACCGAATCTACTTCGTATAATACCTGAAGGACAACTGCCCTGGATTTTCTTCTGGCTCCTGTCATATACTAGCTCCACCCGCCCAAAATTATTAGCTAACATTATATCACTGCATAATTGCAGATTGATAATCAATTATAAAGCTATAATACTTAAATTTCATATGTTAACGGAGAATAATATTTTATTCTTATTTTAGTCCATATTTAAAGAATTTCAAGTGCATTTCACAGCTGCCATTTTAAACTGCCGAGGCCGTTATCGAAAGTTTTTACAAAGTTTGACGTAAGGACCGCCGGCGTCGGAAGATTTTCTTCGCACCGAATCTGATTTTATATAACCATGATAAAGGCCGCCCTTTTTCCCTTATTTTCAGGATTGTGAGCGACCTTAAACATTTAACAATATCAGAGATAACTATTCGGTTTTCTTTTTCGGGGCCTTTATCTCAACTGCTTCTCTACCGTCGTAATTTCCGCAGCTGGTGCAGGCATGATGCGGAAGTTTGGCATTGCCGCACTGGGGGCAATTCATAAGAGCCTGCGGGGTTAAGGCGAGATGACTGCGTCTTTCGCCCTGTCTTGCCTTGGCTGTTTTCCGTTTTGGTAATGGTGTCATAATTTACTCCGTTTCTAATCCGTTATGTAAGTATCTATCTTACCATAATGGTATAAAATTTTAAAATCAATTCCCGTTGCAATTCTTGCGGCACAGGGGCTTCATCGGTATTGCCAGGAGTGTGTATTGCCTGACAGCTTCCGTCATGTCCAGCACCTGGTGTTCGTCGATGGTGAAGCTGTCGGATTCTTCAGGGGATGGAAGGGGGTATTCGTTTCTCATATCGAGAATGGAAAAGAATTCCTCTTCGATATTCAATTCCAGGGGGCAGCTGAATACATCCAGACAACGTGAACAGGTTATTTCCACCGATACATGAAACTTGCCTTTTACCAGTATGCTGCGGTTGGTACGGGTTAATTTTACCTCTCCCTTGACGGGAATGACCATATCGTCTTCAGCGGCCTCGATTATTTCATCGACTTTATAATCGCGCGTAGCCCCGATGGATTCTTTAAGCAACTGGGAAACATTTATTTGCACTTCTAAACCTTATAATCTTTAATAATATAATTATACTCATGGCAATGAGGTTACTGCAAACTTGTAGCAGTACCAGTCACTATCAAGAAAAAATATTGTATATTTCATCACAAGCGATAAAATTAATGCTATAATGGCGGCAGTAATTATGTTAGAAAAAGAACAAGCATTTGTTGATGCCAAGGCAAATCCAAAAAATGTACGAGCAGAAAATCAAGAATAAAATTGCTTAAGTTTGGAAAATAATTTTTTGAAGAGATTTGGGAGATAATAAATGAATACACATTCGGTTGGAACAAGTGACCAACTCGGGAAGCTGGAGAAAGTAGATATTCGTGAAATATGGAAAAACGAAGCAACCGACTTCACCCGTTGGTTGGCAAAAGAAGAGAACCTTTTATTGTTAGGTGAAGAAATTGGAATCCCGATAAATTTGATAAAAACGGAAGCCGGCGTCGGTTCATTTTCAGCTGATATTTTGGCTGAGGAAGCCAATACAAGTAAAAAGATTGTTATTGAAAATCAATTAGAGCAAACAGACCATGACCATTTCGGTAAGTTGTTTACCTATGGTTCAGGATTAGATGCTGAAATATTGATTTGGATATGTAAAAACGTAAGGGAAGAACATCGTCAAGCAATAGATTGGATTAATGAAAAAACTACTAACACATTACAAGTATTTGTTATCCAAATGGAAGTCTGGAAAATAGGCGATTCAAAGCCGGCTCCAAAATTTCAGGTGATATGTTCTCCTAACGATTGGGGGAAAACAGTCAAGGATTCCATTAATGAGAATAAATTAACCGAGACAAATTTGTTACAGCTAGATTTTTGGACTGAATTTAATACCTATATGTCGCAATATGTTTGGTTTAAATCTAGAAAACCGCAACCGCAACATTGGTATGATATATCAATAGGAAATAGTCAGGCTCATATAGCATTAACGGTCTCGATGACTAAAAACTTTATAAGAAGCGAAATATATATTAACGATAACAAAGAATTGTTTCGTAAACTTGAAAATGAAAGGGATAAAATCGAAAAAGAACTAGGGCTAAGTCTTATCTGGGATGAATTACCGAATGCAAAAGCTTCATCAATATCTATAAAATATTCAGTTGTTCAAGTTAAGAAGAAAGAAAATTGGGGAACTTGTTTTAGTTGGTATACAGACATAATTAAAAAATTTATTGATGTATTCCCTCAGTATTTTAAGGACTAGATAGTTAATTTATTGATGGCAGTAATTATACCAGAGATTGCAATAGTGGAAGGGAACAGCAAATAAAAATGTCATTCTGAGAGAGTGAAACGACCGAAGAATCTAAGGGTTATCGAATGGTCTTAGACCCTTCGCTACGCTCAGGGTGACAAATCCCTAAAGTCGACTTATACCCTTTTCAAAGATAATAAAACACTAAAAGAGGCATTGCCACAGAGTAAACTCCATGGATTGGCCTCTCATCGTGATTATATTTGAATATTAGCATCGGTTAATACGTTTGTCAATAAAATGTCAGCGTCCATAACATATTGGACTTTTTAGGGGATATAAAATTATCCAAATAATAGCGCAAAGGAGGGATTTTGCCAATGCTGCGGTGAGGTCTCTC
>DAOUFJ010000036.1:0-62656 GCA_034429935.1 Dehalococcoidales bacterium | reverse complement strand
ACTCAGCCCGCCCCAATATAGTATTAACGGAGAGAAGTTATCTGTATTAAACCCTTCTTTATTGGCAGATTTCTCAGCGTTATCGAGATAACTACTGGGGGCTTTCCCATTGCTGAACTCCAGCACTGGAGAAAGACTTTTTAATGCTGATACAATCATAAATCCAACAGATTTTCCTTCATTAAGCACAGTGTATTCGTAAGCTACAGGTATACTTGTATCTTCGACTGAATAATAGGTAACAGGGGTGCTTAATTTAGCTCCATCCCATGTAGAGAACATTGAAGATGATTCTTTCAACCAATATATGGCCACATCATCAGCTTCCTTTTGGCTGACAGCATCATCGGCAGTCGGAACAATATCGTCATCGGCTGCAAAAGCTGTATTTGCTATAACTAAAGTACATAATAACGATACTACTAATAATATGGAAAATATTCTTTTTTTCATTGTTTTCTCCTTTCTAATATTGTATTTTGTGCCTATTATTTAATGAACAATTTTTATTTAGATAATGAAGAATTGAAAGTATGCTGTTATTTTCGCCCCACCCTGTTCCTTTACTCAGAGCAGGGCATTGTAAGGTCTACCTGCCATACTCCGTAGAACCTGTTGATTCTCATATTTACTCCTCCTCCTACATCGGGTAAAGCTCTACTATTTCCAATGGTTTCATCTGATAAGCAATATCGCTATTGACATTAGAGTCCTGATGAGTATAATTTTGGGTATCATAAGCCGCGGAGGTGACGTCCGGAAGTGTCATTATCGACATAACTGACAGGCATATGACTGTTAAAAAAATTTTCTTTGATTTCATAGCTTACCCCCCTGCTGTTGTCTGTCTTAAATATAATGGTAGCATTAAAAACTTACGAAAAACTTACGAAATTAAGGCTAAATGAGTAATAAATAAGAAACTTTAGTAATAAAAATGAAAATATTACTGGTCGAGGATAACAAAACACTGTGCGCTTCTTTAAAGTACGGCCTGGAGGAATTGAAGCATATAGTGGAATATGTGCACACAGGCCGTGATGGAATCGATTGTGCAAAAAGCCCTGAGTACGATGTGATAATTCTCGATATCGGGCTGCCGGATATCGACGGGTTAGAGGTATGCTGTGAACTGAGGAGGTGTTCCGTTTCTACTCCGGTTCTTATTCTGACGGGGCAAAAAAAGAAGATTGGCGATAAGGTATACGGACTTAATGCAGGCGCCGATGATTACCTGTGCAAACCATTCGATATCAAAGAATTGGAAGCGCGCATACAGGCGCTTCACAGAAGGGAATTCTCTCAGAAGTCAATGGTGATCGAAGGCGGCGGTATATCGCTGGATAAAGTGTCCCACACTGTTAAAGTCGGAGGCAGGAGTATAGAACTGACAACCGCCGAATACAGGATACTGGAATTACTGATGGACAATCCTGACAAGCTTTTGACACGCGAGGTAATCACGCAGCATATCTGGCATGCTGATATCGATAATGAGTTTAACACGCTTGATGTTCATTTACATAGGCTGCGCCGTAAATTGGGATTTATCCGCGGGAAATGCCCCATAGAAAATATATACGGGCAGGGGTACAGGTTCGCGCCGTGAAGATACAGTTCAACAGCATCAGGTTGAAGCTCACCCTGTTCTATACCGTTATACTGGTGCTGCTGCTGTTTGCCTTTCATTTTATAGCCTACATGCTTTTTTCCCCCGGGATTTATAGAGATTTACACGATTCGGTTGAGGCCTCTGCTGAACAAGCCAGAGATACAATTTTAATAAACAGTGAAAATGACCTTCTTGATATATTAATGGAGTTGAACAGTTCTTCAAACAATGAGGTATTTATTTATAATGTCTATACGGGAGAAGTAGCAAGTAGTTTTCCCGTTACGGATGATATCAAGGCAGTTCTGGCCGATATTGCTACTAGTTCAACAATGATTGGGTCTCAAGGTTTAACATTCCAGGGAGTGGGAACATATTTATATATTGCGCCTTTGGATACTGAAACTGGGGAAATGCTTGTTGTTTCTCAAAGTACTGATTATATTCTCGATATGTTGGATTCATATAAACAATTGCTTTATACGGTCATCCCTTTCATAATCATTATTGCCATTCTATCCGGCTATCTGATGTCGGGCTATTTTTTAAGGCAGGTGAACGCCATCACGCTCACGGCGGATAAAATCGACCCGGCGAATCCGGTAGCCCGAATACCGGTCAAAAGCAACGACGAGCTGGGGCGGCTTTCGAAAACGCTCAACTCGCTGTTCGACAGGATGTACGGATATGAGGAACGTCAGAAGCAGTTCACCGCCGATGCTTCGCATGACCTTCGTTCTCCGCTGACTATCATCAAGACTGAAGCCGAGGTAACCCTCATGAGGAAGCGGAAGCCGGAGGAATATATAGCTGCCATGCAGAAAATAGAGAATGAAGCGGACGTTATGAAAGATATGGTCGACGACCTGCTGACGCTGGCATCCATGGATTCAAAGCCGGATATACCGGCTGACGCCGCCTTCGACCTATCCGGTTGTATAGAAAATACCCTGAACGACTGGCAGTCCCCTTTTGCGAATAAAGGCGTCGAGATTAGACGGGATATCGCCCCCGGTATCGCGGTCAGGGGAGACCCGGCGCATTTCCGGCGGATAGTGGATAACCTCGTTAAAAATGCATTCGAACACACACCCGCCGGCGGCAGCGTGACCTGCTCCCTGCATGTTTCGAAAGTGAATCTAGTCATAACCGTGGCCGATACCGGCACGGGCATCGCCGAAGAACATTTGCCCCGTATATTCGATCGTTTTTACAGGGTAAAGAGGGATACTCCGGGCAGCGGGTTGGGGCTGCCGATTGTCGAGGGTACCGTCAAGATGTACGGCGGCAGCGTAACCGCCGAAAGCGAATTGGGAAAAGGCTCGGTGTTTACGGTCGTCATGCCGGCGAAGCAGCCGTATTACATAACATTTGACGATTGAGGGGATGGAATGTCATGCTGGAAGCCACAAAGGGTGGCTGAAGCATCTGGGGAGGGGGAGTAGAAGAAAACGCCCCACTCCCCGGATTCTTCGGTCGTTTCACTCCCTCCAGAATGGCAGATTATTTATTGTCGGACTATTTCCTATTTATATATACGAGGGGGGGTAATTAAAGGGCATTGTAGTGATTGCTTCGCTTTCCCTTCGGGAAAACTCGCAACGACAGGAAGGATTAAGCAGGAACGGGCATTGGCCCGTCTACTATATGTATATTCAAAGGGCGGACGACCAGTGGTCGTCCCTACAGTATTAAAGCCCCGACGAGTTGGGAATCAGTGTAAGCGGAACAAGAAAACGAAAAAAGACCACAAGAGCCGCTCGTGGATGAGTCCCGACCTGTCGGGATCGAACCATAACGGCGTCAATATTACCGATATAATTCCCGTTAAAATCCTTCGACAGGCTCGGGACGAACGGAAATTATATATAGTGTAATGATAAAAAGGTGTTTAAAAACCTCATTCCCTGCAAGCCGGAACTCAACATCCGGGGCGGAGAATCCATTTTATAACCCCTCATCAGTCTCACTTCGTTCGACAGCTTCTCCTGGGGGAAGGTGGCATCCCGTTTATCGGGATGACGGATGAGGGAACTAGGACTTCTTGTTAAGGAAATCAACCAGGGCGTGGTAGCTTACGATGCCGATAATTTCATTGTCTTTAACCACCGGCAGCTGGTCGATTTTCTCTTCCTGAAAAATCCCGAGCGCAGCGATAATGCCGTCTTCTGGCGATATTGTCCTCAGGCTGGAAAGAGGCGTGACGACGTCGTTGACCGTTCTTGTGCTCCAGTGCTGCCTGGGGATGCTCCTGAGCAGGTGCATGTTTACCAGCCCGAGCGTTTCTCTCCCCGAGGTAACCACCAGGTAGCTTTTTTTGTTGGGCTTGATGTAATCGTTGTACATATCTTCTATGCTGATGTAGGGCGGTATCTTTACATAATCAGTGTTCATCAGCTCGCTGACCGTGTGCTTTTGAAGTTCCTGCCGAACCGCTATCTGCCGTGAGTTGCCGGATGCGGAATTGCTTAAAAACCAGCCGATGAAAGCCAGCCATAACCCGTTCAGCCAGTTGCCGGTGAACATCAGCAAGATGCCGGCTGCTATCATCAGGTAGGCGATGCCCTTGCCGATATTGGAAACCCACATGGTGGCGCGTCCTGGATTGCCGGTAACCTTCCATATTATGGCTTTCAATACCCTGCCGCCGTCCAGCGGAAAGCCGGGGAGCAGGTTGAATACAGCCAGGGTGAGGTTCATCCACCCCAGCCAGAAGGCAATTTCGGCGGCTCCGTCGAAGCGGGGGGAGGGCAGCAGCATATACAGCGCCCAGAAGATAATGCCCAGCACGATGCTGGTCAGGGGGCCGGCGATGGCTATTTTAAACTCTGCGCCGGGTCTGTCGGGTTCGCGCGTTATGCGGGCAAGACCGCCGAATATGAAAAGGGTTATGGAGTTGACGGGTATGCCGTGCCTCTGGGCGGTTACACTGTGCCCCAGTTCATGAGCCAGCACCGAGGCGAAGAATAACAGGCTGGTAATCAGCCCGGCTATAATGGATTGTGCTACGCTCCACTGGGGGAAAACCGAAGGGAAGTAGGAGCCGGCCAGCGACCAGGTCACCAGCAGGAATATGAAAAACCACGAGTAGTCTACCCTGATGGAAATTCCGAAGAGTTTTCCCATATTGATATCGCTTCTGGCCATGAGTCTCCTTTGAAAGGTAATTATCGGGGCTTAGAGATTGAGTTTATTCTTTTAACGGTTGTATTGTCAAAAAAATTTTGAAAATCACAGATTTTTTAAATTAAAGATATTGCATTATATCAACAATGTGTGTATAATGTTGTACATATAAAGTAGTACAAGACGAGTATATCATATACTTATTCCTCGAAGCCTCCGCTCCCATGCTCTCTGTCTACGCCGAAAGGCTCTGGATAACTAAGTATTTAAAGGAGGAAGGCAATGTACAGGAAAATCCTGGTTCCACTTGACGGCTCCAAAACAGCCGAAGGGGTGCTCCCCCATGCCAAGGCACTGGCATATTCCGAAGGGGCGGAACTTGTTCTGCTCAACGTCGTCGCCAATCCGGCTTTAGAATTCGCTTTTTCCGACCCGGCGCTTGCCATTCAGGCTATTGCCGAGGAAGAAGACCTCGGTAAAAAATACATGGCCGGCATCGAATCCAAATTGAAGTCGGAGGGGTTCAAGGTTACGACGGTCATCACGGGCGGGTCTGCCGCCAACGTCATACTGAAAACAGCGGAAGATACTTGTGCCGACATCATCGCTATGTCGACTCACGGGCGTACCGGCCCTGCACACTGGATAATCGGCAGCGTCGCCGAAAGGGTTGTCCACCATTCGAAAATTCCGGTAATGCTGATTCGGTCGAACGATTAGTGTTATTCCCCCCGTGTTTATTGCAAAATTTAAATCGAGAGGAAACAAATGAGTGAACTTGTAAAATCAGCTAAAAATGGTGTGCAGAGTATCCGCAAAGTCATATTTGCATCGTCTGCGGGTACAATAATCGAATGGTACGACTTCTATATTTTCGGTGCGCTGGCAACAACACTGGCCAGCAAATTTTATACCACCGGAACCCCGGCCGGGGATGTTATCGCATGGTTGGGAACATTTGCAGTCGGGTTTATGGTGCGTCCCTTCGGTGCCCTTTTCTTCGGGCGCATAGGCGACCTCTTCGGGCGCAAATTCACATATGTGCTCACTATAGCGATAATGGGTTCCGCAACATTCATTATCGGCTTATTGCCTACCAAAGAAATACTCGGCGTTTGGGCAGGTATTATCTTAATAACACTGAGAATACTTCAGGGACTGGCTCTCGGCGGACAGTACGGCGGAGCGGCCACCTTCGTTGCCGAACATGCTCCCCAGGGGAAGCGTGGTTTCTATACCAGCTGGATTCAAACTACAGCTACTTTGGGTTTATTGCTATCATTGGGTACAATACTGGTTGTCCGTATCGGTATGGGCGAAACTGCTTTTGACGATTGGGGCTGGCGTATTCCTTTCTTTGTTTCGATCCTGCTTGTCATTCTGTCTGTGTGGATACGGCGTTCCCTGCGTGAGTCCCCTCTGTATCAGCAACTAAAAGATACAAAGACTATTTCCAAGAACCCGTTAAAAGAAAGCTTCACCAATCCGTATAACCTGAAATGGGTTCTTATTGCCCTGTTCGGCGCTACCATGGGGCAGGGTGTTGTCTGGTATACCGGTCAGTTCTACGCGCTGTTTTATTTGCAGCAGGTGTTCAAGGTAAGCCTGGTGGATTCGAATATCATAGTTGGTATTGCATTGTTGTGCAGCGCTCCATTCTTTATCTTTTTCGGCTGGCTGTCCGATAAAATCGGCCGTAAAAAGATCATGATGGGGGGTATGCTGCTGGCAGTATTGACATATTACCCGATATACGGCGCAATGGCGGCTTTTGCTCCGGCGGACCCCGGGCAATACTTCCTGTTTGGTTACCATGGGTATAATATGGCAGCTCTGTCTATACTGGTGTTCATACAGGTTATATACGTAACCATGGTATATGCGCCGATTGCGGCCTTCTTAATCGAGCTGTTCCCGACCAAGATACGCTATACCTCGATGTCTTTCCCGTATCATATCGGTAATGGTGTATTCGGCGGTTTAGTGCCTATGGTGGGGCTGGCGTGGATTACTGCGACCGGCAACAACTTTGCGGGTATCTGGTATCCCATGATAATTGCCGCTGTTTGTTTTACAGTCGGTATGATATTACTCAAGGAAACGAATAAGGTGGATATCAGTGATGCCAGCACTTCACTGTCAGGCGTATCGGAAGCCGCCGGGAAGAAGGCTAAAGGAGAGTAAAGCTATATAATAATCAGTAAGAAGCATCCCTTCAAGAGCCACGGGGCATTCCCGTGGCTCTCTTGTATCTGCCTGATTATATTGACAGAAAGTTATACTGCTGCTAACATTTAGGAATGCCTAAATGTCAGGCTGCACCGGGGCAGGGGATGAAAAATGCATAACAGTACGGAAGAATACCTGGAAGCAATTTATAATCTTACGCGGGGCGGCAAGGCAGCGACGACTTCCGATATCTCCAGGAGGTTGAATATCTCTCCGTCCAGTGTTACGGAAATGTTTAAAAAGCTGGCGGAAGAGGGATATATCGCTTATTCTCCCTATCAGGGTGTTACGCTGACCTCCGTGGGGCTGACTCTCGGAGAGAAAATGGTTCGCAAGCACAGGCTGCTGGAGCGTTTTTTGCACGATGTTTTGAAGATAGGAAACGATAAAGTGCACGAAGAGGCCTGTGCTATGGAACATACCCTTTCCGATGAGGCGGAAAGGGCTCTTTGCCTTGCTTTGAAATCCCCGGACAGGTGCCCTGATGACGGGAAGATGATTCCGCCGTGTAATCTTGATTTCGCAAGTTGCCGGGAATGCATGGAATGGAATAAAGGTAATTTTGAGGAGCTTCAGAAAAGAAAAAAGGAAGTGATTTCTTTATTGGAGCTTAAGACAAACAGGGAAGCTGCCATCGCATTTATCCGGGGCGGAAAAATTATGCTGCAAAGACTCTGCGACATGGGGTTGACCCCGGGAACCGGTATCAAAGTTTCCAGAATTGCGCCCATGAAAGGCCCTGTGGAAATCATCGTCAGGGGCAGTAAACTGGCTCTGGGGAACAGGATTGCGGGCAATATCTTTGTCGATTCTCCCGATAAAAACCAGTCAAAATAAAAAGGATTGTATGAACGATATCAACGAGTCGGCGGTTTTAAATGATTCTGCCCCGATAGATAATAAAGGTATCGCCGGCAAATTGACGCTGGCTCTGGCAGGGAATGTCAATGTAGGTAAAAGCACTATCTTCAATCAACTGACGGGACTGGTGCAGGAAACCGGCAACTGGGGCGGTAAGACGGTTGATATTAAGAAAGGCACTTTATCTCACCACGGCTTGCAGATAGATATCGTAGACCTTCCCGGTATATACTCCTTTGCCACATTTTCTCCTGAAGAGCGGATTACTCAGGAGTATATTCTTGCCAGCAATCCGGATATTATCATCAATGTTGTGGACGCCACATCGCTTGAGAGAAATCTTTTTTTTACCCTGCAAATAAAGGAAATGGGGAAGCCTTTTGTGCTCGTCCTCAATTACAATGACGTTGCCAAGAAAAAAAATATAAATATCGATACTAACTTACTCAGTGAATTGTTGGGCGTACCTGTAGTCGATACCATTGCCGTAAAGGGCATTGGTGTTCATGAACTTGTGGATGCGGCACTTGAACTGGTCGATAAGCCGCAGAAAAGCAACGATACGCTTAAATATGGTATTGAAGTCGAAACAAGAATCGAAAAAGTCATGTCATCTTTAAGTAAAGCTTCGCTGAAACCGGTTTCAAGATGGCTGGCAATTCAATTACTGGAAGGCAAGAATCCGTCTTTTATAACCGAAAATGAGCAGTTATCGGGGATCGGCTCAAAAGCGGAAAAACTGGCTGCAGAGCTGGTTTCGATGCATGGCGAGAATATTTCAACCATCATATCGGCAGAGCGTTATGCACTTGCGGCATCGATAACCGAACGGGTCAGCATCAGGACAGGCAGCGTGAAAAAGTTATCCGGTGTACTGGATAATATTACATTGCATCCGGTATTCGGCTATTTCCTGTTTTTCATTACGCTGGCGGTTATCCTTATTATCGTCTCTTATTTCGGCGGCTGGGTTACGGAACTGATTGAAGGATTTTTCAACAGCTTTAAACCGGATACTTCCAGTGCGGCGATGGATATTTTCTGGAACGGCGGAGTGATCGGCTTTTATGCCGCATTGATAGTGGCAATAGGTTTTATTTTGCCATTCTTCCTGATATTGAGCTGGCTCAGTGAAAGCGGGTATCTTCCCAGAATTGCCTTTCTTATGGACCGTCCATGCCATACGCTGGGGCTGCATGGGATGTCGAGTATCCCGTTGATTATGGCTCTCGGCTGCAATGTACCTGCATGTATGGCCTGCCGTGTTATGAACAATAAACGGGACCGCCTGATTGCCACGTTTTTGACTACTATGGTTCCGTGTACAGCCAGGACGTCGATAGTCCTGGGCCTGGTCGGAGCCTTTGTCGGCTGGCAATGGGCAGTCGGGATACTGGTTTTTCAATTTGCCTTGATATATGTTGCGGGCTGGGTGCTCAATAAGCTGATACCGAGTACCTCTCCCGGTATCATTATGGAGATACCTGAATATCGCTGGCCTTCTTTGAGAAATGTATGGCGGCAGGCATGGTTCAGATTCAAGGATTTTCTGACCATCGGTGTGCCGCTGATAGTTGTCGGCAGCGTAATAATCGAGACTCTCAATGTTTTTGACTGGCTGGGCTATATTACCGATTTCCTGTCGCCGGTAACCGTAAGCTGGCTGGGGTTGCCGGCTTTTACCGGAATATTACTGATATTCGGCATTCTCCGCAAAGAAGCCAATCTGGCTTTGCTGTTTGCTTTTGCCGGCGGAGCTGCCATAACGACGATAATGACTCCTCTGCAAATGGTGGTATTCACCATAGTCATCTTGATTTACATTCCCTGTATCTCCACCATTGCTGTTCTGATAAAGGAAACCGGTGTCAAAGCGACTACGCTGATGGTACTGGCAGAGATTATACTGGCCATTCTTATCGGCGGAGTTGCTTACAGGCTGCTGGGTCTGTTATTCTAATGGTGTTTACGGCATTGCTTATATGTAAAACGTTCTCTGGAACGCCTGTGTTGATGCGGTTTTGGAGTTTATTGTCATTTACGTCAGATATTAATCGGATATACGTCAGCGTTTTCTTTTTGAAGGGGAATCGGAGAGCTTGCACGCATAGATCAACCGCGTGGCAGGGGCAAATATCAGGTTTGAAACTTGACTAAATACGTTTATTTCCCTATAATATCGTCCTGTTGACATTTTTGGCTGATTCTGTCAGAATATTGCCCGAGTAGCGCAATGGTAGCGCAACCGACTTGTAATCGGTAGGTTAGTGGGTTCGAGTCCCCTCTCGGGCTGTTCCTGCTATATTTTTTTGTGTTTATGCATTGTGGACAGGGAGAGGTGCCGGAGTGGTTAATCGGAGCAGACTGTAAATCTGCCGCCCGGAAGGGCTACGCAGGTTCGAACCCTGCCCTCTCCACCATATCAAAAAATAAGACTAGACATATTCTTGGTAAAGCATATATAATAATATAATTAAAAAACTGGCATAATTAGATTAAGAAAGGAGATGCCCACATAGCTCAGCTGGTAGAGCACGTTCTTGGTAAGAACGGGGTCATCAGTTCGAATCTGATTGTGGGCTTAAATCAAAGGGGGTAAAAATGGCAAAACAGAAGTTTGATAGAACGAAACCACATTGTAACATTGGCACTATTGGTCATGTCGACCATGGCAAAACTACGTTAACAGCTGCGATAACATACGTGTTATCCAAACAACCGTGGAGCCATACGGAATATCGTGCGTTCGATAGCATCGACAATGCTCCTGAAGAAAGAGCACGCGGCGTTACCATTGCTATCTCGCACATCGAATATGAAACTGAAACCAGGCATTATGCCCATGTCGATTGTCCGGGACATGCGGACTTCATTAAAAATATGATCACCGGTGCTGCGCAGATGGACGGTGCGATACTGGTAGTCAGTGCCCCCGATGGTCCGATGCCGCAAACAAGGGAACATGTTTTGCTTGCTCATCAGGTGGAAGTTCCCCGCATGGTAGTTGCTCTTAATAAGTGCGATATGATGGAAGACCCTGAACTCCTCGAACTTGTTGAAATGGAAGTCAGGGAACTCCTTACCAAGAACCACTATAATGGTGATGATGTTCCTATAGTTCATGTCAGCGCTCTCAAGGCTCTGGAATGTGGCTGTGGTAAAGCAGAATGCCAGTGGTGCGGAGCTATCTTAAAGCTTATGCAGGCTGTCGATACCTATATCCCCATTCCGGAAAGACCTAAAGATAAACCTTTCTTAATGTCTGTCGAAGACGTGTTCAGCATCAAGGGCCGCGGCACCGTTGCCACCGGCAGGGTGGAAAGGGGTATTATCAAACCCGGTGATGAGGTCGAAATTGTCGGTCTTCATCACGAACCCAAGAAGGTTGTCGCCACCAGTCTTGAAATGTTCCATAAATTCCTTGACGTGAGCGAGCCGGGTGATGCAGTCGGTGTTCTTTTAAGAGGTGTCGAACGTGAAGATATCGAGCGTGGTCAGGTTCTGGCTGCTCCCGGAAGCATCAAGCCGCACACTTATGCCGATGCTGAGGTTTACGTTCTTTCCAAGGAAGAAGGCGGCAGGCATACCCCGTTCTTCAACGGTTATAAACCGCAGTTCTATATCAGGACGACCGATATTACCGGTTCTATCGAATTACAACCGGGGGTTGAAATGGTTATGCCCGGCGATAACACTAAAATGAAAGTAAAACTGATATATCCGGTAGCCCTTGAAAAAGGCTTGAGTTTTGCAATCAGAGAAGGGGGCAGGACAGTAGGCGCCGGAACTATTACCAATATCATAGAATAATATGGCTAAGAAGACTGATGCTCGTAACGTAATCAATCTTGCATGTACTGAGTGCAAAGAAAGAACATATACGACGGAAAAAAATAAGAGGAACGACCCTCAACGGCTGGAAATAAAGAAATATTGCCCTCGTTGTCGTACCAGTCAACTCCACAGGGAGGTAAAGTAATACTTTACCGCAAGGGAGTATGATTTATGGCTCAAACGACGCAGCCCGCTGTAAAAAAAGGGAAAGGGTTTAAGTTCTTCGGTGATATAATTGCCGAACTGAAAAAGGTTACGTGGCTTTCCAGAAGAGAGACTGTGTACCTGACCGGTTTGGTATTGCTTGTTGCCGTTGTCGCAGGTCTTATACTCGGTGGTATAGATTCTTTCTTCAGTTTCCTTATTGATAAAATTTTTACAGGGTAGTTAATCCTGAGTTTGTAAGAGATAAGACAGGGAGTTTGTGATAGATAATAAGACCCAGATAAGGGAGCAGGTAGCTGTGGAACAAGAGAAGTGGTATGCGGTCCATACTTATTCGGGCTATGAGGAACGGGTAGAAAAGAATCTTAACCAGCGTATTGGTTCTATGGATGCCAATAACGATATATCCAGAGTAGTTATTCCGAAGGAAGAAGAAGTAGAAGTTAAAAATGGACAGCGGCGTACAATAACGAGGAAGATATTACCCGGCTATATACTTGTTCAGATGAAGATGAACGACCTTAGCTGGAGTATTGTGAGAAATACACCCGGGGTTACCGGGTTTGTAAGCGGCGGTAGTAAACCGGTTCCGCTGCAGGATAACGAGGTAAAACAGATTATGAAGCAAATGGAAGCTGAAGTTCCTAGAGTAAAAGTCGGCTTTAAACAAGGGCAGAGTGTCCGTGTCATCGATGGGCCGTTCATCGATTTTATCGGTACTGTAGATGAAATCGATATGGAGAAGGGGAAAGTAAAGGTTTTACTTTCATTGTTCGGACGCGAAACACCTGTAAAGCTGGATTTTTTACAGGTAGATAAGCTTTAAAGGTTTTTTGAGGATTCCTGGAGGAAATAAGTGGCGAAAAAAATAAAAGCAATAGTTAAGTTGCAGATACCGGCCGGTCAGGCTAACCCTGCACCTCCTGTTGGGCCTGCATTGGGCCAACATGGTGTCAATATAATGGGTTTCTGCAAGGAATATAACGAGCGGACTTCCAAGTTCGCCGGTTCTATTATTCCTGTTGAAATAACCATCTATGTCGACAGAACCTTCAAGTTTATTACGAAAACCCCGCCGACATCCGACCTTTTAAAGAAGGCGTTGGGTGTTCCCAAAGGGGCAGGTAATACGGGGCATGCTGCCCAGATGGTTTTAACCAAAGAAAAACTACGGGAAATTGCCCAGATAAAGGCTAAGGATTTGAATGCGATTGATATTGAAGGGGCCGAAAAAACGGTTTTGGGTACTGCAAGAAGTATGGGGATTGGAATAGAGTAAAATGGCAGAACAAGGTAAAAAATATAAAGAGGCAGCTAGTTTAATAGAAAAAGATAAGGCGTACTTGCCGGAGGAAGCTGTAGAGCTGGCAAAGAAAACAGCTACTGCTAAGTTCGATGAAACGCTTGAACTCCATTTGAAGATGGGGGTTGATCCCAGAAATGCTACGCAGCAGGTAAGAGGCGTTGCCCTTTTGCCTCATGGTTTAGGCAAGCAGGTGCGTGTACTGGTATTTGCACAGGGTGAAGCGGAAAAAATCGCTACGTCTGCCGGTGCCGATTTTGTCGGAAACGATGATATCGTGAAACAGATAGAAGGCGGCTGGCTGGATTTCGATGCCGCTATCGCTACGCCTGATATGATGGGCAAAGTCGGTAAACTCGGTAAAATCCTCGGCAGGAAGGGGTTGATGCCCAATCCTAAATCAGGTACCGTAGTTGCTGCTGAAGACCTGCCCAGGGTAATCGAAGATGCCCGCAAAGGTCGTGTAGAATTCAAGCTCGACAGGAATGCCATAATTCATCTCCCTCTTGGAAAAATGAGTTTCGAGGCCGATAAATTAAATGCCAATCTTATGTCGGTGGTGGAAGCTATAATTAAGGCAAAGCCGGTTGGTGCTAAAGGTCAGTATATAAAGAGCGCTTATATAACGACTACGATGGGGCCCAGTATAAAGTTGGACCTTAAAACAGCGGTTAATGCTGTTGCTTAAATAGTAAATTAACAATATCAAAGTTTTAGCCAGTCTCATCCTGAGACAGCGGGCGCCTTAGATGGCTTAAATATACCTGCCGAGGATTGAGGGCATGATGAAACGTTGTTTCCATTCAAGTCCTTGCCTCGCAGGGACTTTTTTATTTTGTTTAACAGGAGGTGATGAAGGTGAAAAGAGAAGAAAAAGAGAAGCTGGTTGCAGAGATACAGGAAGCGATGTCCAGGTGTAATTCCGGTGTTATGACCGAATACAAGGGGATGAAAAATGCCGACCTTACTATGTTGCGTCGCAAACTCGGCGAATCCGGCATCGATTACATGGTAGTCAAGAATACGTTAGCCAGGTTTGCTGCCGATAATACCAACAAGGGTTTTCTTAAAGAGAGCCTTAACGGGCCGATGGCAATTGCGTTCGGTTACAAAGACGAGGTGGAGCCGGCGAAGGTTCTATTGGAGTTTATGGATGCTTCGGAAACTCCCTTGCAAATCAAGGGTGGTTTTATCGGTGACCAGTTATTGACTGCCGAAGATGTAAAAACGCTGGCCAAAATACCGGGCAAGGAAGTTCTTATTGCACAGGTTCTCGGTGGGATGCAAAGTCCGATATCCGGTTTTGTAAATGTTTGCGCTGCTCCTATCAGAGGGCTGGTCAACGTATTGCAGGCCAGGGCAGATAAATTAGAAGGTAAATAATATATTTTATAAAAAGGAAGGGAAAATAAAATGGCAGATAATGCAGAACAAGTAATTGAAATCATTAAAAATATGACTGTACTGGAGCTTTCGAAGTTAGTGAAAGCCCTGGAAACCGAATTCGGTGTCAGTGCTGCCGCTCCTGTAATGGCTATGGCTGCCGCTGCTCCGGCTGCCGGTGGTGCCAAGGCTGAGGAAGAGAAGACCGAATTCAATGTAACTCTTAAAGAAGCGGGCGCTAACAAAATCAATGTTATCAGGGTTGTTCGTGAACTGACTCAATTGGGGCTCAAGGAATCGAAGGACCTGGTAGAGGGTGCTCCCAAGCTGGTTAAAGAGGGTGTAAGCAAGGAAGAAGCGGCTTCCGCCAAGGCTAAACTGGAAGAAGTTGGCGCTACCGTAGAAGTCAGCTAGTATTAAAAAAACAAAAACAGAATAATAAAGCGTATCATAACCGGCTAACCGTTTGTTTGGGTCAGTCGGTTATGTGTTTTGTAGTGACTATGCATCATATTGTTGAAAATACCGCTGGAAGAATGTATAATGCCTGCGCAAATAAATAGCAGGGGGCTTGCCGCATGTTTTTAACCGATTATATTCCGTTAATGATTATCGGGGCCGTATTTTTAATTATCGGAATATTGTTATTGTTCCTGGGAGTAAGAGAAGAAAAGGATTATTATCAAACGATATCGAATCGTATCGATGTGCGTAAATATCTGGAACGTAAATCCGATAGCATACAGTCCTGGGGGCTGAAAGTCGGCGGTATCATGGCTGTTGTAATAGGGCTAGTACTGCTTGTTATGGGGCTTATCTTTTGGATTCGGGGCTGAATCAAAAGCGCCGGCTATATCATCAGGGGCTGTTACCAGAGTTTTTCCACTGATGATCGAATCGGGAATTATCATTCCTCCGGAAACAACCATTTTTATACATTCATCAATTGCAAGTTTGGTATGTATAATGTTAGCTTCATCCACTATTTCAAAATAGCCGGAGGTGGGAACCGGTGCGGTCGGTATATAAACGCCGTAAAGCTTTTCTCCCGATGCTCCTTTGAATTCGTTGGTTACAAAAGCGGGAGTTGTCATTCCCTTTCTGGGGAACTCGACGAAAACGACCTCCCGGAAAGCGGCTTTATTCATCCCGGCTCCGGAAAATCCTTCCACCACCTGTTTAACTCCGTTGTATAATTGTTTGAAAACAGGTACCCTGTTGATTAATTTTTCTGAAAAATTGACTATTTTCTTCCCGAAGTAATTATTAGTAATTAATCCGACAATATATATCAGTAATATAGCGGCAATAAAACCCAGCCCCCTGATTTCCTTATAGTCGGGATTAAAGTAAGTTAGTATGTCAGTTATTAAAGGCTGAAGGATATCGTCGATTTTAAGAAAAAGCCATGCTATTATGTATATAGCTACGGCCAATGGTATTACAACAAGGAAACCTGCCAGAAAATTATTCCTCAAGTTTCTCGTCAGCCAGTGGCCCCTGGTTTCTTCTTTTTGCCCCATAGAATTACACTTCCATTTTTATACAGACCGCCGCGGCCTATACTGTATAGCCTCGGCAATATGGTTAGCCCTTATTATATCACTTTTTTCGAGATCTGCTATGGTGCGTGCCAGTTTGAGTATGCGGTGGAATGCCCGTGCCGAAAGACTCATCTGTTTCATGGCTGCTTTTAAAAGGCTTTGTGCCGATTCGTCAGTCTGGCAAAAATTGCGCACTTCTAGCGGCGTCATTTCGCTGTTGGCAGCAAGTGATGAGCCTGCGAAGCGTTGCCGTTGTATCTCCCTGGCTTCGGTGACCTTTTGCTGAACTTTTTCGGATTTTTCCCCCAGCCTGTCGTCCGAAAGTTTTTCATAATCGATATGAGGCACTTCTATAAAGATATCTATCCTGTCGAGGAAGGGGCCGCTGATACGTTTCTGATAGCGTGAAACCAGCCCCTGATTGCATGTACAGGAGTGGTAGGGGTCTCCATAATAACCGCAAGGGCAGGGGTTCATTGCTCCTACCAGCATGAAGTTGGCTGGGAAGGTCAAGCTGCCCCGTGCGCGGCTGATAGTTACGACTTTATCTTCAAGCGGTTGTCTTAAAACCTCCAGCAACGATTGTCCGAATTCCGGCAGCTCGTCTAAAAATAATACTCCGCGGTGGCTTAAACTGATTTCTCCCGGTTTGGGGAAGTGTCCTCCGCCTACCAGACCGGCATCCGAGATAGTATAGTGAGGGGCGCGAAACGGGCGGTTGCGTATCAACGGGGTATCCGATGGCAGTAATCCGCTGGCGCTGTAAATGCGGGTAACCTCCAGCGCTTCCTCGTTGGTCATCGGTGGTAAAATCCCTGCAAGCGAGCGTGCCAGCAGGGTTTTCCCGCTTCCCGGTGGGCCGAACATGACGATATTATGGCTGCCGGCGGCGGCTACTTCCATCGCCCTTTTGACATGTTCCTGCCCTTTTATATGGGCAAAATCGACAACTGTTGCAGTTCCGTTGTCGATATTTGTCTTCGGCGGTTCCATGTCAGTGCAAATAGGGGCAGGTATTTCGCCGCGCATATAACTTGCCAGTTGGGCAAGTGATGAAAATGGCATTATATTTGCCCCTTCCACCAGTGCCGCTTCCCTGGCATCGGCCTCCGGAACAACGATGTTCTTCAATCCGTTGTGATAGGCAAGCGCTACCATAGACAATATCCCGTTGGTATGCCGCAGGTTTCCGTCCAAAGATAATTCGCCGAGGAAAAGCGTATCTGAAACATCGAACTGTATCTGGTGAGAAGTTAACAGAATACCAATGGCAATCGGCAGGTCGTAGGCAGGGCCGGCTTTTTTCAGATCGGCCGGCGCCAGGTTGGCACAAATATGTTTCATCGGAAAGATATAGCCGGAATTACGAATGGCGGAGCGTACTCGTTCTTTCGCTTCCTGGACGGCGGCGTCGGGTAGGCCGACGATGGCGAAGAACGGAAGCCCTGGGGAAATATCGACCTCGACTTCGACGATGGTTCCTTCGAGTCCTATCAGGGCACAACTGGAAACTTTTGCTAACATTGACTTAATGTTACGTGAAAGCACGCTGCGTGTCAATTGGCAAATTTTGGACATGCTTTTGTAAGGTCGATATACATTCGCTATCGGTTTTAAATACTTCGGAATCAGGATTTATTTACGTCTATTACAATCTATTGCATAAAACCCGTTGCTGTGTTATACTACATTTAATTGAGATTAAATTTGAGAGTGGGTTCAGACCCACTTTTTTGTTGTAAGGAACATCAGTAACCATAATAAAGGAAATATTGGAGGTCTGATTCCGGGATGAAGAGCGATTTTTTACTCGCTATTACTCAGCTTTCTGCGGAGAAGAATTTATCCAAGGAGGTGGTACTGGGTGCTGTGGAATCAGCGCTTGTATCGGCTTACAGGAAAGACAATTTTGCTCAAAATCAAGATATAACCGTCAAGATAGACCCTAACAACGGCAAGGTTACGGTTTGGGCCAGGAAAACAGTGGTGGATAAGGTTGTCGACCCACGCTGCGAAATTTCGATAGATGAGGCAAAGAAGATTAATAAAGGGATTGCTGTTGGAGAGGAACTTGTCGTAGAAGCAACTCCCAGTAATGCCGGACGCATTGCTGCACAGACAGCCAAGCAGGTAATTTTACAGCGGCTGCATGAAGCGGAGCACAGTGCCATCTTCGAGGAATATGCCGATAAGCAGGGCGAAGTAATAACCGGAGTGGTAAGGCGTATCGAGCCCAAACAGGTATTTATAGACCTCGGAAGGGCTGAGGCTGTCATGCCTTCCACTGAGCAGTCCGCCAACGAAAGATATCGGGTCGGGCAGAGGCTTAAAGTCTATCTGGTTGAGGTGGCGCAATCCGCCAGGGGCCCTTTGTTGATTGTTTCACGTTCGCATCCGAATCTGTTAAGGCGTATAATAGAAATAGAAGTGCCTGAAATTTATAATGGTACTGTTGAGATTAAGTCTGTGGCTAGGGAAGCCGGATATCGCAGCAAGGTGGCTGTTGCTGCGCGGCAGGAAGGGATAGATGCCGTTGGTTGCTGTGTCGGTTTACGCGGCATCAGAATACAGAATATTGTAAATGAGCTCAACGGCGAGAAAATAGATGTCGTCAACTGGAATGCCGACTCTGCTAAGTTTATAACCAACGCTATCAGCCCGGCGCAGGTATCCAGTGTCAGGTTGAATGAGGAAGATAACTCGGCGGTTGTGATTATTCCCGATAAGCAATTGTCCCTGGCCATAGGTAAGGAAGGACAAAACGTCAGGCTGGCCGTAAAACTGACCGGCTGGCGGATAGACATAAAGAGCGAATCGTCATTCATCGAGGAAGAGAAAGCAAAACCGCAGCCGGAACCTGTAGAGGAAGAAGTAATAAGCGAACCTGTGGCTGAAGAAGTTATCGAGGAGCAGGTAGAGGAAGAAGCCCCTGTGGAGGCTGTTCCTGTAATGGAGAGCAAGGGTTATGAAGTACCTGCTGAACCTGTTCCGGTAGCCAGTCGCAGGGAAACACGCAAGAGCGAGATACGGTTTGCCGAGGATATCCTTCCTCCCGCAGAACCTAAACCTCAATCCAAGTCACAACAGAAAAAGAAAAAGAAGGATGTTCACGGGAAGGTGAGCGCTGAAGACGGCATTAAGCTGAAAAAGAAGAAGCGCGGATATAACATGTATCAGGATGATGAAGAATACTTCTAAACATATACCGATGCGAACGTGTGCCGCCTGCCATGCGGTGAAACCCAAACGTGAGCTGGTTCGCCTGGTTCATGTTGAAAGCGGTAACGTGGAAGTTGACATCGATGGTAAAAAAAACGGGAGGGGAGCTTATCTATGCCCGTCCAGGGAATGCTGGGAAAAAGGCTTGACGCACGGACACCTGGATCGTGTTTTACGTATGTATATTACCCCTGAGAATAAAGCGCAGTTGCTTGAACAGGGAAATAACTATTGAGGATTGAATAGTGGCTGAAATAAAGAAACAGAGCGAAACTGCAAAAAATGCGGCTCATGCAGGCAATAACAAGGAAGCTGCCGAAAAGGTGCTCGAACTGCCGCATAATATAAGTGTTCGCCAGTTGTCCGAAATGCTCAAGGTGACTGTTGTTGATATTATCAAGCAGTTGATGCGAAATGGCATAATGGCGAATATCAATCAGGTTGTTGACTTTGAAGTGGCAGAGAAGGTAGTTGCCACTTATGGATATAAGGCGCAGTTAAAGGTGCAGACCGCTCGCAAATCTGCCAGCGTCATCAGCGAGATAAAAAAGCAGCAGCAGCTTCTGACCACGGAAGGCAATCTGAAACCGCGTCCTCCGGTAATCACCATCATGGGGCATGTAGACCACGGGAAAACGCGTTTACTGGATGCTATCAGGCAAACCAATGTGATGGATTCGGAAGCCGGTGGTATTACGCAGCATATCGGTGCCTACCAGGTAGAAATAAACGACCAGAAAATTACCTTCCTCGATACTCCGGGGCACGAGGCTTTTACGGCGATGAGAGCTCGCGGGGCACAGGTGACCGATATTACGGTTCTGGTGGTTGCCGCTGATGACGGCGTACAGCCTCAGACGCTGGAAGCTATCAGCCATGCCAAAGCCGCTGGAGTTCCTATCGTAGTGGCTATCAACAAGATTGATAAACCGGAAGCCAATCCGGATTTTGTAAAACAGCAACTGGCTGAAGCCGGCCTGGTGGTGGAAGAGTGGGGGGGAGATGTTATTGCCGTGGGTACATCGGCTAAGGCAAAAAAGGGCATTCAGGAACTTCTGGAAAACCTGCTCCTGGTAGCGGAGATGGAGAATCTGAGGGCAGACCCGACTCTTCCTGCAAAAGGTGTCGTTATAGAAGCGGAGATGGATAAGAATAAAGGGCCTCTTGCAACCATACTGGTGCATGACGGAACATTGAAGCCCGGGGATACTGTTGTTATCGGTGCTACCTGGGGGCGGATAAGGGCGATGTTCAACGATTCTGGAAAACAGGTAAGGAAAGCCAAACCTTCGACTCCTGTTGTGGTTCTCGGTTTACATGAGGTTCCCCAGGTGGGAGACGCCATGACGGTTGTCAGCGACGAGCATCAGGCGCGTCATCTGGCGGAAGAAAACCGTAAAGAGGCTATGGCCATGGCAAAAACAGCCAATCTTACCAACCTTTTAGATCAGGTCAATGCCGGAAAAGTTAAAGAGCTGAACATCGTATTTAAAGCCGATGTCCAGGGAAGTGTGGAACCTATAAGATCCTCTCTTGAAAGGCTGCAAACGGACGAAGTACAGGTGAATCTGGTTCATGCCGGCACAG
Source organism: Dehalococcoidales bacterium (assembly GCA_034429935.1). GTDB lineage: Bacteria > Chloroflexota > Dehalococcoidia > Dehalococcoidales > UBA5627 > UBA5627. The sequence continues at coordinate 41,793 of DAOUFJ010000036.1, read as the reverse complement.
GGAATGTCACCGAAACTGACGTGATGCTGGCGGTTGCTTCCAAGGGGCTTGTAGTCGCTTTTAATACGGGTATCGATACCGGTGCCCAGCGTATGGCTGATGCCGAGGGAGTCGATATCCGCACTTACAAGATTATTTACGACCTGGTCGGGGATGTGGAAAAAGCCCTTAAGGGAATGCTGGAACCAGAATTTGCAGAAGTTATCGACGGACATGCCGAGGTCAGGGAAGTATTCTCCGGCGGTAAAAAGGGTGGAGTAGCCGGTTCTTATGTTCTCGATGGTAAGATAAGGCGCGGAGCCAAGGTAAGGGTCAGAAGAGGCGGGAATGTAATGGTGGAAACCGTTGTCGCCAGTCTGAGGCGTTTTAAAGACGATGTAAAAGAAGTGGCTACCGGTTATGAGTGTGGTATTGCTCTCGAAAATTTCGAACAGTTCCAGGTGGGTGATATTTTAGAATGCTACAGCCTGGAAAGGGTTAAATAGGGGAATTATAGATGTCACACCGTATCGAACGGGTGAACCAGCTCATCCGCCGGGAAATCAGCGATTTGCTTTTACGCCAGATCAAGGATCCGAGGCTGGGTAATTTCTTATCCGTTAACGAAGTTGAGACGGCTGCCGATTTGAAGCATGCCAAGGTTTATGTCAGCTGTATATGTACTGAAGAAGAGAAAAAAGAAATAATGTCTACACTTGAGTCGGCTTCAGGATATTTACATAACGAGTTATCCAAGCGCATCAGGATGCGCTATGTTCCTGCGTTGTCGTTCTACTGGGATAACTCCATTGAACGGGCTTCTCATATCATGAGCCTGATAGACCAGGTTTCCAGTTCCAAAGAACAGGTATAGCCGTGGATGGTATACTGAATATTAACAAGCCAGTGGGAGTTACTTCTTTCAGTGTGGTATCTGTTGTCAGGCGTCTTAGCGGCGAACGCCGGGTTGGACATGCCGGCACGCTCGACCCGTTAGCCAGCGGGGTTCTTCCTGTCTTTTTCGGCAGGGGCACGAGGGTTATCGAGTTTTTAATGGATGCCAGTAAAACGTATAAAGCCTGCATATGTCTCGGTACAACTACAGATACTTACGATATAGAAGGCAGGGTGCTCAGGCAGACCGATGCGTCGTCTATCACTCTTCAGGATATAGAATCGTCTCTCGAATCGTTCCGCGGTCCAATCGAACAGGAACCCCCGATGTACAGCGCTTTAAAGCATAACGGCCAGTGTTTATATAAACTGGCAAGGGCTGGCGTTACGATTGAAAGAGAGAGGCGGCAGGCATATATCTACAGTCTGGAACTGCTGGATTATGCTCCTCCGGTGATTACCATAGAGATGGAATGCAGCAAGGGCACTTATGTCCGTTCGCTGGCAAATGATATCGGTGAACTGTTGGGGTGCGGCGCCTGTGTGACGCAGCTTGAAAGGGTAAAATACGGGCCTTTCGATGTAGGAGAAGCCGTATCCGTCTCGGAGCTTAAGGATGCATTCGCCTGTGGCGAATGGCAGCGTCTGGTATACCCGCTGGACTTCATTATGAGGCACTGGGAATCGGTTGCTGTCGGTGACGGGCAGGAAAGATTAATAAGAAACGGTGTGCCTGTAATTCTGGAAGGGCGCCAGGCAGCAGACAAAAAGAGATGTTGTGCCTATAATAGCAGCGGCTCATTACTGGCGATATTATATTTCGATGCGGAGAGCGGGAAATGGAAACCGCAAAAAGTTTTTAATTGAATGGATGGAAGGGGCGATACAGGTTTGGGGAATTTGCTGGAGACCTTGACAACCCACGTATAAAATAGCTATAGTTCTGTTGGTGTTTTTGTGGTGATGTAATGGATAATCAGGGGGTGGGAATAGTTGTTTAAGATAGCAAAAGGGAGATGTTTTGGCATCGGGTTCTGTACCTGAAAAGCCTGCTCTTTTATATAAAAATTTTTAAATAAAAATGGCCGAAAGTAAAAAAAGAAAAATCTAGCTTTTACCGGAAAGGGGTTAATAAATTGGGAAAAATTAATGTAGCTGTAATTGGTGTTGGTAACTGTTGTTCCTCGTTTGTTCAGGGTGTTCAATATTATAAAAAAGCAAAGGAGTGTGATTTTGTCCCCGGATTGATGCATGTTAATCTGGGAGGATATCATATCAGCGATATCAATTTCGTTGCTGCTTTCGATGTGGATAAAAACAAGGTCGGCAAGGATTTAGCACAGGCTATATATGCTGCACCTAACAATACCTATAAGTTCTGCGATGTAGAGCCGACGGGAGTCAAGGTGGAAAGAGGCATGACTCACGATGGTTTGGGCAAATACCTGTCGCAAATCATCGAGAAAGCCCCCGGCCCCACCGCCGATATCGTAAAAATACTCAAGGAAACGAAAACCGATGTGGTTATCAACTATCTGCCGGTTGGCAGCGAGGAAGCTACCAAGTGGTATGTAGAGCAGGTTCTGGAAGCCGGTTGCGGCATGGTCAACTGTATCCCGGTCTTTATTGCCCGTGAAAAATACTGGCAGCAGAGATTCGAAGCCAAGGGGTTGCCTATAATCGGTGACGATATCAAATCGCAGGTTGGCGCTACGATTACGCATCGTGTGCTTACCCGTTTGTTTTCCGACAGGGGTGTCAAACTGGAAAGAACCTATCAATTGAACTTCGGCGGCAATACAGACTTTATGAATATGCTGGAAAGAGAGCGTCTCGAATCCAAGAAGATATCCAAGACCAATGCTGTTACCTCTCAGCTTGATTATAAGCTGGATCCCGATGACATTCATGTCGGCCCCAGCGATTATGTGCCCTGGCTGCTGGACCGGAAGTATTGCTATATCGTCATGGAAGGGCGTACATTCGGTGATGTGCCTCTGAAAGTTGAATGCAAGCTCGAGGTCTGGGACAGCCCCAACTCGGCAGGCGTAGTGATTGATGCCGTCAGATGCTGCAAGCTGGCGATGGATAGAGGATTGAAAGGAGCTCTTACAGCCCCTTCATCTTATTTCATGAAATCACCGCCTATTCAATATCATGATGATGATGCTCGCCGTATGGTGGAGGAGTTTATCGCTGCAAATGCAAAACCGGCAGGAAAATCTGCGGAAGAGCCGTCATGTGAATGCGTTGAAAAACCGGCACCCAAGAAAAAAGGCTAACCTGTCAGTCATTGCATTAACCGGAAATCTTCAGGTGCGGGGGTTGCTAGTATTGTGAAGATTGCTTTAGTGTCGCCATATGACTTTTCGTATCCTGGCGGGGTTGTCAATCATATAGTTGCATTGGAGAAACAGCTGACGATGATGGGGCATGACGTAAAAATCATTGCCCCGACATCGAGAGCTATCGATGATAAAAACAATAAGTATGTAAATATCGGAAAAGCACGGCCTATCCCGACTCGTGGAACAACTATCCGTATCGCCATTTCGTTACATCTGGCTCCGCAAATTAAAGAGGTGCTGGAGCGGGAGAAATTCGATATTATCCACCTTCATGAGCCGTTTATGCCGATGTTGTGTTCCGCCATTCTCAAATTCTCCGATACTGTTAATGTAGGAACATTTCACGCCGCCAGAAACAGAATAGGTTATAACTGGGGATGGCCTGTGTCGGCCTATATGCTGGAGCGGCGGCAACGCAAGCTGATGGGCAGGATTGCCGTTTCCACGACTGCTCTGGAATTTGCCCACAGGCGCATCCATGGGGAATTTAACATAATTCCCAACGGAATTGACCTGGATTATTTCAATCCGGATGTCAAGCCGGTTGAGAAATATTGCGACGGGAGGTTGAATATACTCTTTGTCGGCCGTCTTGAAAAGCGGAAAGGGGTAAGTTATCTGCTTAAGGCTTATGCGCGGGTCAAGAAAGAGTTTCCATCTTCCAGATTGATGATTGCCGGTCCGGGGACGGTTTTACGGGAGAAATTAGAAAGAAAAGTCGAGAAACTCGGAGTTCCTGACGTGGTATTTTTGGGGAATGTCCCTCTTGAAGAGTTGCCGAGTTACTATAAGACGGCCGATGTATTCTGCGCTCCGGCAACAGGGCAGGAAAGTTTCGGGATAATATTGCTCGAAGCCATGGCGGTAGGCACCCCGATAGTGGCATCCGATATTCCAGGCTATGCTTCGGTACTTACGAACGGCCGGGAAGGGCTGCTGGTGCCTCCGAAGAACGATGTGGAACTGGCCAATGCCCTGCGCACTGTATTATCGGACAGGCAGTTGCGTTTCGAGATGGGAGCCCGCGGAATCCTTACTTCACATGAATATGATTGGAAGAAAATTGCGCAGCGGATTTATGAGTTTTATGAGAAAACGATAAACGAACAGAACGCACTGCATTCTGTGTCCGGAGATAAATAGTCTTATGCTGGATATGATGTCTTTTCGGGTAACGAAAGTCCGGAGGGAAATGAATAATGAGTAAAATGGCGCAAATTCGCAAGACGGCGGAGAAGTATTTCACCGACCCTGTCGTAACACTGCTGTCCAAAACCGGAATTACGCCGAATGTTTTGACGTGGATAGGTTTTCTTATTGCTGTGGTTACCGCCGTATTTGCGGCCTTGGGACAAATGATTGTCGCCGGGCTTTTGCTCCTTTTTGGCGGATATTTCGATATGCTGGACGGCTCTCTGGCAAGGAGAACCGGTAAAGTTACCGTTTTCGGGGAAGTGCTCGATTCTACCCTGGACCGGCTGTCCGAAGGTGCCATTTTGCTGGGACTATTGTACTGGTTTGCAGTAGATGGGTCTACAATTGGTATAATGCTTGTTGGCGTTACACTGTTATCTTCGCTGGTGGTAAGTTATATACGTGCCAAAGCGGAGATTGTTAAGGTGGAGTGCCTCAAGGGGCTTTTTACCCGGCCTGAAAGGGTTGTTGTGCTGGCGATTGGTTTTTTAGTAAACCAGTTGGAGATTGCCCTTGGTATAATTGCTCTCTTTAGCCTGTTTACCGTTGGGCAGCGTCTTTTCCATGTATGGCGCCAGTTAAAATAAATTATAGTAGGTGATAATATGCCAGTCGTAACTATTGTTGGAGCTCAATGGGGTGATGAGGGAAAAGGTAAAGTTGTCGATATGCTGGCCGAGAAGGCCCAGGTAGTTGTCCGTTTTTCCGGTGGAGATAATGCCGGTCACACTGTGATCAATCCGTCCGGTGAGTTTAAATTGCACCTGGTTCCTTCGGGTATATTCTACCCGGGTGTTATGTGTGTTATCGGCAACGGTGTTGTGGTCAATCCTGCCAAGCTTATCGAGGAAGTAGACGCTCTCAATCAGTGCGGGGTGGATACGAAGCGGCTTGTCATAAGCGACAGGGCGCATGTAGTTATGCCCTATCACATAATAATGGATGAACTGGAAGAAAAGTCCCGTGCCGGTAAAGCGTTGGGAACCACCAAACGCGGCATAGGGCCTGCATTTACGGATAAAATAGCCAGGCAGGGCATCAGGATAGGCGAGCTTCTCGATAAAGAGGGTTTAAAAGAACGCCTGGGCATGATAATCGAAGCGAAGAATGATATTCTAACCAAGATATACGGTGTCGAACCCCTCTCTCTGAAGGAAATCTACGAGCAGTGTTGTGAATACGGAGACCGTCTCGCCCCTTATATAAGAGAAACGATTACCTTATTGAGGGATGCGCAGAAGAGGAACGATATGATTATACTGGAGGGTGCCCAGGGGGCGCTCCTGGACCCGGATTTCGGCACTTATCCGTATGCGACTTCTTCATCGCCTCTATCCGGCGGCGGCTGCCTGGGTTCGGGCATCAGTCCTACCAGTATCGATAAGGTGCTCGGCGTATACAAAGCCTATTGTACACGGGTCGGCAGCGGCCCTATGCCTACGGAACTGAACGATGATGTCGGCGAGGCGATTCGCGTCAAGGCTCATGAATTCGGTACTACCACCGGCAGGCCGCGCCGCTGCGGCTGGTTCGATGGGGTTGCCGCCCGTTTTTCAAGCCAGCTTAACGGTTTTACCGGCGGCATCATCACGCGTATCGATGTCCTCGATGAACTGCCGAAACTGAAGATATGTACCGCTTATAAACTGGATGGCAAGATTATCGATTATATTCCTGCCAGCGTCTCCGAATATGACCGGTGCCAGCCTGTTTACGAGGAACTGGACGGTTGGCAGACATCCACCGACAAGATACGCAAATACCAGGACCTTCCCATACAGGCCAGGAAATATATCAAGCGCATGGAAGATTTCATGGATTGCCCGGTCAACTTCGCCTGTATCGGGCCGACCAGGGAGCAGACCATCCCGTTGAATCCGATATTTTAATCCTGTCCTTTAAATTAAATAAATGTAGAAAAGGGCTCGAATTATTTCGAGCCCTTTTGATTTGAGCCTCTGAAAACGGTATTTTTCGTTGTAGTGTGATATTAGTCCCTTTTATCCGAGTATATGTTATGGTATTATTAGTACTATAGTACTATCTTATAATATAGCTGATTTATACACATTAAAATGCATTAATTGCCTTTTACCTTGCGACAAAGGGTATATTGCTTTATCCTCATCAGGACAGCCATCGATATAAGAGAGTAGAAATGTCTGGGAACGGGGAGAAATAAACCATATAATAAGTAAGTTCCGAAAATCAAGTAGATGGATGTCTTCAGCAAAGATTAGTATCAATCGGTAGCAGATAGTTTTATATAATATCGGATTAGCATACTACCACCAGCATGAATTTGTTTCCCCCGTTTTACAACAGGTATTCTCTGATATTTAAAGAAGACAGAGGCGTTTCCTACGTAAATTTTCGTTCCTGGATATAATCTGATACATTTGTTGATTTATTAAAAAAGTAAGAAGGTAGTTGGTTCGGGGTTACATTACATAATAATCTATCGACAACGAGTGTTGCAGTTTATATAATTTTAGTAAGGGGCTATTAAAAGCGAAGGGTTTTAGCCTCTGGTTGGGTGTGCCATTATATATTTAATAAGGAAATGACAATATTGTTGATTTTTGATATTGAATACTCCTGTGTGCCGGAGTTTCACCCTAATGAGATATTTGTCGGTCAGGGGATATTGTGAAAGCATCTCAAAAATTAGGTGAGCTGCTGCTGGCTGAGGGGAAAATATCCGCGTCTCAACTGGATATCGCCCTGAAAGAACAGAAAACCCATGGCGGGAGGTTGGGGCCTATTCTGATATCGCTGGGCTACGTTACCAGTGAAGATATCGATACAGTAATCCCCACTCCCCCTCCTACCAGGCTGGGGGAAAGACTGGTAGAAAACAGGGAGATAACCGAAGCGCAGCTTCAGGAGGCGCTGGCATACCAGCAGGAAAGCGGCGGGCTTTTAGGCGAGGCGCTGGTTTCACTGGGATATAGTTCGGCGGAGGTGGTAGAACGCAATCTCGAGGTATTGAACCGCAGGGTTCCCCTGGGAGAAATATTGGTTCAAAACCGTGAAATAACTAAAGTACAACTGGAAAAGGCGCTTGAATTTCAAAAGAAAAGCGGCGGGTTGCTGGGTGATATTCTTCTTTCATTAAAAATGGTAACTCCCGATGTTCTTTACCGTTATCTGGCCAACCAGAACAAGCTGGGCAGGCCGGGGATAGAGATGGATTTGAGCCAGTCGCAGAAGCTGCCGTTCGAACTGGCGAGGAAGTATCGCGCGGTTATTGTCAGCAGCGCCAGGGGGTATCATTTGCTGGCTGTAATATCTAAACTGGATGATGCAGCTGTTTCCGAACTTGAGGCGCTGTTGGGTTACCCGGTAGAACAGGTGTTGATATCTTTATCGGAACTCGATTTGTACTGGACTCGTGTTTACGGGAAAGACCTGACATGGGAGAGCGTAAAAAAGCTGGCGGAGGAAGAGCCTCAAAATTCGGCGATAAAAACCTTCACGCGGGTACAGAGAATACTGGTTGTGGTTATGGTGCTGGCGATTGTTATCGGGCTGGCGTTGAATGCGCTTAAAGCGGCACTGGTTGTCAATGTAATAGTCCAGGTATATTACTTCCTGATGATAGCGTTTAAAATGTTCATTATGATGAACGGCGCCTCCAGAGATTCCCAGATTCATATCAAACCGGATGAACTGGCGGCTCTGGATGAAAGGGAGTTGCCTGTTTATACCATACTGGTTCCCATGTATAAAGAGAAATATATAGCTACCAGGCTGTTGAAGAATATCGAAAACATCGATTATCCCAAATCCAAACTGGATGTCAGATTATTGCTGGAGGAGGACGACCTCGATACTATCAACCTGGCGCGTTCGCTCGACCTTCCGGCATACTATACCATCATGGTCGTGCCGCACAGCCTCCCCAAGACCAAGCCCAAAGCCTGTAACTACGGGTTGATCAATGCACGCGGTAAATATGTTGTTATCTATGATGCGGAAGACAAGCCGGAGCCCGACCAGCTGAAAAAGGTTTACCTGGCTTTCAAGCGTTTACCCGCAGAATGCGTTTGTATTCAGGCAAAATTAAACTATTACAACAGCAAGCAGAATATAATCACCAAGTGGTTTACACAGGAATACAGCATGTGGTTCGAGCTTCTGCTGCCGGGTGTTATGCAGACGGATATTCCGCTGCCGTTGGGAGGAACATCCAATCATTTCAAGACGGAGGAACTGAAAAGAATCGGTGCCTGGGACCCTTTTAATGTCACAGAAGACGCCGACCTCGGCATCCGTCTTTTCAAAGACGGGTATAAAACCTCCATCATATCCTCACGAACATGGGAGGAAGCCACCAGCAAGCTGTCGGTATGGATTAACCAGCGTTCGAGATGGTTGAAAGGCTATATGCAGACCTGGCTGGTGCATATGCGTAATCCTTTCAGACTGTTCAAGGAATTGGGCTTAAAGGGTTTCTGGGGATTCCAGGTAACCGTCTTCGGCACTTTTTTCCTGCCGCTGGTTAATCCTGTCTTCTGGACGCTTTTGATTCTCTGGTTTACCACGCACGCCGGCTGGATAGAGATGCTTTTCCCCAGCGCCATATACTATGCGGCTTTATTCCTGCTTGTCGGAGGCAACTTCTTTTTTGTCTATACCAACGTGGTCGGTGTATACTGGGTGCTGAGCGATAAATCGCGCAGAAGTAGCTACAACCACGGAAAATCGCTGCCTTTTTCTTATGAAAACATCAAATACGCTTTATTAACTCCTGTATACTGGTTCCTTATGAGCGTGGCTTCTTTCAAAGCCCTGTGGCAGTTGATATTCAAACCGACTCACTGGGAGAAAACCGAGCACGGGGTGCATGGCGATAAGTACGACCTGATGGGGGATATGGCCGATGAGCCGAAAAAAAGGTTATAAGCTATGTGGACGATAGTAGGCGCTATATCGATAATGGGGCTGGCGGTACTTTGCCTGCTTTTTGTTACGCAGAGGAAAGCCCTGCGCGATAACTCGTTGACCGCTGAAAAAGGCATCACCCCGGGCTGGCTGATTTTCTTTTCGGTGTTAGTATGCGAACTGGGATTTGGTTATTATGCTTGCTGTGTATTAGATATATATATGACAGACTCCATTGCGAGGATTGCCAATGCCTTCTATGTGCTGTATATCGAACCTGCTCACCTGGCTTCCATTGGTTTTGTATGGATGCCTCTCCCCAGTCTTTTGGAACTACCTTTAATGCCGTTTGTACAGCTTTATAAACCGTTAGCTACGTCGGCGCTGGCTGGAAGCATCGTTACTCCTTTTTTTGCCGCCGGCACAGCGGTGCTCATTTACAAGAACTGCGTGCATTTTAAAGTACCCAACTGGGCGACCTACCTGATGGTCGTGCTGTATGCCTTCAACCCCTTTATTTTTCTTTACGGTTCCAATGGTATGAGCGAGGCCATATTCATCTTTTTTATTGTCCTGACGATAACGGAACTGTTTCGCTGGATAGATGACGAAAAGTGGATGCATCTATTGTGGATAGGTGTGGCGCTGGCGCTGGCGTTTCTGACACGCTACGAGGCGATTCCATTCGCCGCCGCCGTATTTCTGGCGCTGGCATTCTTTGCGGTTAAAAAACGTCGCCTTCAATGTCAAAATGAAGTTGAAATAAATAACACGGAAGACAACAATGGCGAAAACGGCAAAGGTAACGGCAAATCCATCCGCAGCTATCTCGAAGGGACTGCCATCGTCGTCTTCATGCCGCTGGTAACGAGTATTGTTCTGTGGATTCTATTGAACTGGGTAATTATGGGAGACCCCCTCTATTTTTTGACTTCTCAATATTCAAATGCTGTCCAGACGGCTCAAAATATGGGAGAAGATAGGTTAGCTCTTATTGGTAATTTAGGGGGTGTGTTAATTTACGTAGCCAAAAAATCTTTTGTCTTCCTTCTGCCGCTGGTTGCAGTTCTGTTGGTCAGGTTTTTTAATAAATGTTTGTTTCAACTGGAAACGCTGATGTTTCTTGCTCTTGCATTGTCTATCACCGCATTTCATTACATAATGTTAATTACTGGTGGGTCTTACGGGTGGTTCCGTTTCTTTGTATATTCTTTGCCGATTACTCTTGTATGGCTGCCTTATGAATTCAGCAAAATAGAAATGGGGCGTATTGCTTTTAAGAAGTCTGCTGTTTCTTTTTGTTGTCTGGTATTAGCCGTCAGTTATATACTGACTGGAATCATTTTAAATGAAGCAGAAATTACTAGTGAGGAGAATATATATATAACTCAAAATGCCAGTGATAATGAGCAAAGGAAGATAGCGGATTATATCGATGAAAATTGCAGCGACGGCATATTGCTGTTGGACTCATATCAAACCTTACAGGTCATTCTTAATTTGGAATCTACAAGTAACGTTATCACCACTTGCAGTTATACTTTCACGGCGGCTGTAGAGAATCCATTTGAGCATGATGTTAAGTACATACTTACAATCAGTTTGAAAGGTGCTGGAGCTTCGGATGCTATTAACATCTATTATCCGGATTTATACGAGAACGGGGCGTCGTGGTGCAATTTGATTTTTGAAATAGGTGACTACCGCTTATATGAAGTGATCTATTGATTTCATGTCTTATTTTAAATAATAAAAAGAATAAAGGTTAGCATGGCAGTAATATCGGTTTTAATATGCGTGTTGTTGGTTGCGGTGGCGTTGCTGCTGGTAGTCATACACAGAAACAATCAGGCAAATGCGCTGCTGCAAACCAAATTGGACCTCGATTTAAGCTGGTTCATATTTGTTTTTGTGCTTGTGCTGGAGTTAGGCGCCGGTTATTACGTAAATTATATTGGCAATATAGTTATGGGCGATGCCAGCGCCAGAGTTGCCGGTGCCTTCTATGTCCTGTACATTAAACCCTCGCATCTGGCATCCATCGGTTTTGTATGGCCGCCTCTTCCCAGTTTACTGGAAATGCCACTGTTACTTTTTGCGTCCGTCTTCAAACCGTTAGCGTCACACGCGCTGGCAGCAACTATCGTAACCTCTTTTTTCGCTGCCGGTACGGTAGTATTAATTTACAGGAACTGCAGGCAATTTAATTTCCCCAACTGGGCGACTTTCCTTATTATCATACTCTATGCCTTCAATCCTTTTATCTTCATCTATGGATTCAACGGCATGAGCGAAGTGATGTTCATATTTTTTGTTGTCTGGACTATAACTGAATTTACTAAATGGATATACGATGAAAGACCGATACATCTTATATGGATGGGGATTGCTTTGGTAGGTGCATTCCTGGTGCGTTTTGAGGCTATTGCTTTAGCCGCAGGTCTTTTCGTAGCATTGGTCTTTTTTGCAATAAATAAATACCGTTACAGTAAAAAGAAAAAAACAGGTTTAAGCTATTTTGAGGGAACATCTCTTGTTGTATTTGTGCCGTTTATAGCAGTTCTAGTTATATGGATACTGGTAAACTGGATTTTTATGGGAGACCCGCTGTATTTCCTGACTTCGGAATACTCGAATGAAGGCCAGACAGGGCATAGCCTGGGAGCCGATATACTGGTACTTAAAGGCGATATAGTCGCCGTATTGCTTTTTGTGGCAAAAAAAATCCTCCCCTTTATCCCGATGCTGGTGGTAATTTTCTTTATCAGGCTATTCGATAAAAGGTTATTCAAATGGGAAACATTAATGATGCTCGTTACGGCCTTATCTGTTGCTGCAATGCACTATGTTTGGTTATTTATAGGTAGTTCATACGGCTGGTTCCGCTTCTTTGTTTATGTTATGCCTATTGCCATAGCCTGGCTGCCGTACGAATTCAGCAGATTGAAGACAAGCAAGGTTGTGTTGAAAAATATTGCACTCTGTTCTTGTGGTATAGCTTTGGTTGTCAGCGGAGCGTTAACCTGGATAGCGATGAATGATTATAAATGGGCAATAGAAGAGTATGATGCTTATATGTCGGGTTCTGTAGATACAGACCGTATGTTGCAGATAGAAGTGGCGGAATATATCAATAAAAATTGCAGCGATGGAGTATTGCTGCTTGATTCATATCATACATGGAATGTTATTCTGAATCTGGATGCCACAGATTATATTATTACTACCTGTAGTTATGATTTTGAAGATGCTGTGGAAAGTCCGCAGGAATATGATGTTATGTATATACTTACTGTTGATCCGGAAACAATGCTGGCGGATTCTATCAACGATTATTATCCCGACCTCTACGAGAGTGGGGTGGACTGGTGCACTCTGGAAAAAGACTTCGGGGATTATAAGCTGTATAAAGTTGACATGATACCTGGGCTTGATTGAATATTATTTTCCTTCATAGCTCTCTTCCTTTGAAGAGGGAGACTAAGAGGGATTTATATTGTCATCCTGAGGCCACAAAGGGTGGCCGAAGGATCTGGGGATGGGAGGTTAGTTCGTCTTTTACCGCTCCCCAGATTCTTCATCCCGACAAGTCGGGATTCCAGAATGACATTTACGCTTCCCCTCTCCGCTTGCGGAGAGGGTGCAGGGGGGGGAAAGGTGTTGGTTGAAGTTAAACTAAAGTACTAATTTGTATTGCCAAACGGTTTAAAATAATATAAGATGAATAGTACCTTAGTTTTTTAATTGAGGCTGACTGAATAGTAGCGTGGAGGGAACATGGCGTTTTATCCGTATTTAAAGGAAATGCGAGTAAAGGCGTGGATTAAGAATTTATTCGTTTTTGTGCCAATCGTATTTGCCGGAGAGCTTACCGATTGGTCAAAATTAATTGCAACGATAGTGGCGTTTTTTGTATTTTGTCTGGTCTCGTCTTCGATATATGTTTTAAACGATGTTCTGGATGCAGAAAAGGATGCACTACACCCTGTTAAACGCTATCGTCCGACTGCTTCCGGTATTATTTCAAAACGCAACGGGATTGTGTTTTGCATCATTCTTATGGTTTGTGGTTTGATACTATCTTTTGCTGCAAACTATTTTGTGCTTCTTCTCGCAATTTCATATATCGTGCTAAATATTTTATACACTATTTCATTAAAACAAATAGTAATAATCGATGTTTTTTGTATTGCGGCAGGTTTCATTTTACGTCTGTATGGCGGAAGTGTAGCAAGCGGAGAGCCGATTTCGGATTGGCTGTTTTTAACCATTGTTGCCATGTCGCTTTTTATGGGCTTCGGTAAACGACGCGGGGAGATACTAAAGACAAGCGGTACGGAAACCAGAAGCGTCCTTGCTTTATATGACCTGTCTTTCCTGAATGCTATGATTTATACTTCCGCAGGGCTTTCCCTGATTTTCTATTCATTGTGGGCAATGGCTCGCGGGCTGGGTATGATTTATACGGTTCCGCTGCTTATTTTTATAGTATGCAAGTATTTATTGATACTTAACAAACATGCCTCGCATGGCGACCCGACGACGGTAATTCTTGAAGATAAAATGCTTCTTATTGCCCTTTTATTATATGTGGTAATAACTGTTCTTCTGCTGTATAGCAACACTTTATTATGAATATTTACGATTTTGACGGCACGATATATGACGGCGATAGTACGGTTGATTTTTACCTGTATTGCCTGAAGCATTATTTTAAAGTTTGGCTTGCTTTGCCGGGTGCAATACTCGGAGCATTACTGTTTTTATTCGGCATAATTAAGCGTACGAACTTCAAGCAACGTTTTTTCTCTTTTGTGCGTCATTTATCTTGCGTAGATGATATTGTAGCTGCTTTCTGGCGTGAAAATGAACGAAAGATTAAGCTGTGGTATCTTGCGCAAAAACAGGATACGGATATTATTATTTCTGCCTCGCCGGAATTTTTACTGCAGCCGATTTGCGATAAACTTGGTGTCAGTCTTATTGCTTCAAGGGTTGATAGGCACACCGGTTTTTTTTTGGCGAAAATTGCCGCGGGGAAGAAAAGGTACGCCGTTTAGCCGAGTCGGTAGATTTATCAAGTTGTTCGGCTTTTTATTCCAATTCAACGTCTGATGCGCCTCTTGCAAACAAGATTCCGGTCTCCTTTATAGTAAAAGGGGGAAAAATAATTCCCTGGGGAAAATATAAACCTTCGATGTTGTCAAAAGTTAAAAACACATTCTTTACGCCGGAATTCTTTGTGTTTGTTTTTTGCGGCGGTTGCGGTACGCTTGTTAATTTTATAATTTCGTTGCTGCTTGCACAGCTCATCAATTCCACTGTAGCTTATGTCGGCGGTTATGCAGTCAGTTTGTTTGTAACATATTTATTAAGCTCAATATTAATTTTTAAACAAAGGCTCTCCGTTATACGTTTTATTAAGTTTATTGTTTCATACATTCCGAATTTTTTGATATTATTCTCATGTGTTGCCGTGCTGCTAAATATTTTTCATATCAAAGAAATTATTGTGTATGGCTGTGCGGCAATACTGGGGTTGCCTGTAACTTTTATATTAGTAAAGCTGTTTGCTTTCAAAAAACGATATCAAGGGAGGTAAAATAATTTGTCTAAATATTTTATAACCGGAGGTGCCGGTTTTTTAGGGATAAATCTTACGAGATACCTGCTTGATAAAGGACATGAAGTAGTATCTTATGACTTTAGTGAAGGGTATGAATATCCTGAAAAAAATGATAGCCGTGTTACTATTTATCAGTCTAAAGCAAGCGACATACGCAACCTGAAAAATTTAACTGGGGCCATGGCCGGTTGTGATGTGGTTGTTCATTGTGCGGCTGCTTTGCCGCTTTATTCTCCGGAGGATATCCATACTACAGATGTTGATGGTACTCGTAATGTGCTGGCTGCTGCTAAGGAAAACGGCATAAAGCGTGTAATTCAGGTTTCATCAACTGCGGTATATGGTATTCCCGACCACCATCCACTTCTTGAAAACGATAAGCTTATCGGGGTCGGAGCTTATGGCGTAGCAAAAATCGAGGCGGAAGAAGTGTGTGCAGAGTTTCGCAGGGAAGGTATGATTGTACCAATTATACGTCCGAAATCTTTCATTGGTCCCGAACGTTTGGGCGCTTTTGTCTTACTCTATGACTGGGCACAAGACGGACGCGGTTTTCCGATGATAGGCAGCGGCAAGAACCGTTATCAGCTTCTTGATGTGTATGATTTGTGTCAGGCTATATACCTGTGTGCAACGCTTCCTGATAATGTTGTGAATGACATATTTAATATTGGTGCTGAAGAATTTACGACCATGCGGGAAGACTGGCAAGCGGTGCTGGACAAGGCGGGTTTCGGTAAAAAAATCGTGGGTTTCCCTAAGCGTCCGGTTATTTTAGCACTTCGCATATTAGAAGCGTTAAAGTTGTCACCCTTGTATAAATGGATATACGAAACCGCTGCCGAAGATAGCTTCGTTTCTATAGATAAAGCCAAGGAAATTCTCGGCTGGAAACCGATATATTCAAACAAGGATGCCTTAATACGAAATTATGAGTGGTATCTTGAAAATATGGATAGATATAAAAACACATCCGGTGTATCTCACCGTGTGCCCTGGAAGCAAGGGATTTTGGGTTTAGCAAAAAAGTTCTTTTAACACACTTTAGGTTTTATTATTAACCGGTAACAAGATTTCGGGGATTATAAACTGTATAAACTTGACATAATCCCTGAGATTGGCTGATAATCGTTCTTTTCCAGTAAAAAACTGCAATGCTATGGTTTGTCAGTCTCATAGAGGATAGGTAATATGGGGGCGTAGGAGGAGAGTCATTTTCCCTCATCCGTCATCCCGACTGGTCTCTGGACTTTTGTTGTTCCCCATCCCGAATGCTTCGTCCCGACCTGTACGTACGACCATTGGTCGTCCGTTCTTTATACGTACATTGCGGACGGGCAATGCCCGTCCCTACGATAAAAAAATTCGCTCTATGGGTTATTCGAAGGGCATTCAGCTTTTGTAAAGAATCACAAGACAAAACATTGTAGTCACTTCTCCCTTTGTAAAGGGAGATTGAGAGGGATTTAAAGGACTTATCACCAATCGTCGCCGCTATGGATTCGACAGGCTCACCACGAGCGGCTTTGTGGATGGCTCGGAACGGTAGTTTTAGTCTATCATGCTGAAGATGTGAGGGATGAATGAAATTTTTCAATGTCATTGCGAGGACGACGCAGGAGGACGCGGCAATCTCTACCGTTTAATATCGTCAGGGCTGCGCTTTTATTAATTATATATGCGAAGCGGGGTAATTATGTTGCATTGTAGGCAATGATATTATTGGCTGTCTTGCTGAGTTCGTGGTGGTCGAACGAAGCATCGGGGGCGGGGAGGTATGTACTATTCCTCACCCCCCAGATCCTTCGGTCGTTTCACTCCCTCCAGGATGACAGATACGGTTAACACATCCTAATCCTGTCGAATTAAAACTGCGACAAGCAAAACTGGTAATAAAAATCCGCTCGATAGACCCTTCGATAAACTCTCCTGCGCTGTCGCTTCAGGATGAGAGGGCGAGCGGATTTTTAACTTGATTGCTTTTGCTATTTAACCGGCAGGTCTATCTTATATTTCTTAAGAGTTTCCTTTATCAGGTTGGCCGTGTTTTCATCCGGTTCGCACAGCGGAGGACGGGTGTTGCCTACCCTGAACCCGATTTGATTCATGGCGTATTTAATGGGTATCGGATTGGCAACCTTGAATAATACATCTATCAGCGGTATCAGTTGCCGGTGCATTTTGGCCGCTCTGGCCGTATCGCCGTTTATGAAACAGTCTATCATTTCATGTATCTGCCTGCCGACGATATTGGATGCCACGCTTATGACGCCGTAGCCGCCCAGTGCCAGCATCGGAAGCGTATCGTTATCGTTGCCGCTCCATACGAGGAAATCATCGCCTGTATTTTCGATTATTCTGGATATCTCGTTTAAGTTGCCGCTGGCTTCCTTGATACCGATGATATTCTCTATCTTGCTGAGCTTAATAACCGTATCGGCTGACAGGCTGGTTATCGTTCTCGAAGGCACGTTATAAAGTATGCAGGGCAAACTGGTGCTCTCGGCAATAGACTTGAAATGCCTGTATAAACCGTCCTGCGTCGGCTTGTTGTAATAGGGAACTACCAGCAGGCAGGCATCGACGCCGATTTTTTCGGCAGCTTTAGTGGCTTCGATGGCTTCCCGTGTGCTGTTGCTGCCGGTTCCGGCAATCACCGAGCCTTTATCACCGACAACCGACTTGATTTCGGTAAAAAGCCGTAATTCTTCATCGCGGAGCAGCGTCGGTGATTCTCCGGTGGTGCCTACGACCACCAGCCCGTCGCTTCCCGAATTTAGCAGGGCAAGCGCCAGCTTTTTTGCCTGTTCGTAATCGACTGCGCCGTCTTCTTTAAACGGCGTTACCATGGCTGTTATCAATCTTCCAGGGTTCTTCATAATTTAACCTCCGGATGGAGCCAGTCCCTTTTTATCAGCTCTTCGGCGATTTGTACTGCATTGAGAGCGGCTCCTTTTCTTATATTATCGGCTACTATCCACATCACCAGGCTGTTGTTATGGGAAACGTCCGTGCGGATGCGTCCGACATAGACGTCGTCGGTTCCGGCGGCGGCATATGCCTGCGGATAAAGGCTGATGGCCGGGTCGTCTGTAAGTTTTACCCCCGGTGACTGTGAAAGAATGCGCTTGGCTTCATCCGGTGCCATTGAATTGGTGAACTCGACGGTAACCGCTTCGCTGTGCCCTATAAATACCGGCACGCGGACGCAGGTTGCGGAAACAGCGATATTATCGTCGTGCATAATCTTCCTGGTCTCTTCCACCATTTTCCACTCTTCCTTGGTATAGGCGTTATCGAGGAAAACGTCTATTTCCGGCAGTACATTGAAGGCTATCTGGTGCGGATAGACATGGGGAACGGCAGTCTGCCCGTTCAATATCTGCTTCGTCTCATTGGTGAGTTCGTCCACAGCGGCAACGCCGGTACCAGATACCGATTGATAGGTACTGGCGATAATGCGTTTTATCGGGTTGACCCGGTGCAGCGGGTACAATGCTACCGCCATTTGAATGGTAGAGCAATTCGGATTGGCTATTATCCCCTGGTGCTTCCTGATATCTTCCACGTTTATTTCGGGGACTACCAGCGGCACCCTGGGGTCCATTCTCCAGGCTGCGCTGTTATCGACGACAACGGCTCCGGATTGAGCGGCGATGGGCGAAAAGTAGCGGCTGATATCGGCACCGGCTGAGAACAGGGCAATATCTATTCCCTTGAAAGATTCGGGAGTGGTTTCCTTGACCTCGATCTCCTGGTGGTTAAAAAAGAGCTTTTTCCCGGCCGAGCGGTCGGATGCCAGCAAATCGATGGATTCCACTGGGAAATTGCGTTGTTCCAGGACTTTTATGAATTCCTGCCCGACCATGCCTGTCGCGCCTACAATCGCTACTTTATAAGCTTTCATTATGCCTCCTACAATCCGAGCAGGGTATCCAGCCCGTAGACCAGCCCCTTGCGGTTAATTACTTCTTTAATTGCTAATAAGACACCCGGCATATAGCATTCCCTGCTGGTGGTGTCGTGTTTGATGCTCAGTGTCTGCCCCGCCGTACCGAAAATCACTTCCTGACTGGCTAAAATACCCGGCAGGCGTACGCTGTGAATGGGAATCCCGTTTACCATTTTGCCGCGGCTCTCTGTGTCCTTCTGTTCCGGCATTTTCCCGAACGGTTTGCCGTTTCTGCCTTCGGCTATCGCCATAGCCGTCTTGAGAGAAGTCCCCGAAGGGGCATCTACCTTGAGGTGATGGTGCAGTTCGATGATTTCGACGTAATCGAAATACTTCGCCGAGAGCTTCGACAGGTAAGTCATAATTACAGCCCCCAGTGCGAAGTTCGGCGCCAGTACGGCACCAACCCCTTTTTCTTTAGCCAGATTGTCAATCTGGGCGATTTCATCCTGTTTTAATCCCGTAGTGCCGATGACTAAATTGACGCTGTGTTTCAATGCCGTCAGGGCTGCCGGAAAAGTAACCGGGGCGATGGTAAAATCCACCAGGACATCTGGACGGCAGCCGGTAAGAATCTTTTCGAGGTCGGATGAGAAAGGAACCGTCTCCGTGCCGTCTGGCAGCGTCAGAAAATCACTTGAAACTTTGGATTCTATCGCTCCTGCAAGCAGGGTATCCGGGTCAAGGCATACAGCCTTGACCACTTCCTGTCCCATTCTGCCTGAAGCGCCATTAACTGCTACACGTATCGGTGCCATATCACACCCCCTTTAAATTCTAGGAACGGCGATTGTTTCTTACGGGGTTGGAGTGACGCGGCGGGTGGCTGAAATTGTCCCGTCTTCTGGGTTGCCTGTCTTCTGATGTTTCCGATGAGTTGGAGAAGGCGGCCCTTCTCGACAGGTTGACTCTGCCCTGATTATCTATTTCAGTCACTTTAACGGTAATTTCATCGCCGACTTTAACTACGTCCTCTACTTTATCAACGCGGTAATCCGCCAGTTCGCTGATGTGAACCATCCCTTCCTTGCCGGGAAGTATTTCGACGAAAGCGCCGAAGTTCATGATGCGGGTTACCTTTCCTGTGTAAATAACCCCGACTTCGACATCTCTTATCAGGGCTTCTATCATATCCATCGCTTTCCTGGCAGAGGCTTCATCGGATGAACCGATGATAGCGATGCCTTCGTTGTTAATATCGACGGTTGCTTTACTCTCTTCCACGATGGAACGTATCGTCTTCCCTCCCGGGCCGATGACCGTTCCGATTTTATCTGCTGGCAGGGAAATCTTATACATTCTGGGAGCATACGGACTCAGTTCTGGTTTGCTTTCTGCGATGGTCTGAAGCATCCTGTCCAGTATAAACATTCTGGCTTCGCGTGCCTGACCCAGCGCATCAACCAATATGTCGGCGCTGATGCCCTTGGGCTTGATATCGAGTTGTACGGCTGTGATACCCTCGGCAGTGCCGGCGATTTTAAAATCCATATCCCCGTAATTATCTTCGATGCCTTCGATGTCTGTTAACAGGGCATATTCATTGCCTTCCCCGGTAACCAGACCGACGGAGATGCCGGCAACGGGTGCTTTCAGCTTTATGCCTGCATCCATTAACGACATGGTCGAAGCGCAGCAGCTTGCCATCGAGGTGCTGCCGTTGGAGCTTAACGCCTCGGAAACCAGCCTTAGTGTGTACGGGAAATCGTCACCCATCGGCACTACGGGCAGAAGGGCGCGTTCCGCTAATGCCCCGTGTCCGTATTCGCGCCTGCCGGTAACTCCGGCTCTCTTGGCTTCACCTGTCGAGAAGGGGGGAAAATTATAATGGTGTATATATCGTTTTGATTCATCGAATCCCAGTCCGTCAATTTGCTGTTCTTTCTTGATGGGGCCGAGAGTCGTAACGGTTAATATCTGGGTTTCACCGCGCGAGAATAAAGCCGAGCCGTGAACGCGCGGGAGCAATCCCACTTCGCAACTGAGCGGGCGGATTTCCTTTAACTGGCGTCCGCTGACACGCTGCCCTTTTGTCAGGATGTTTCCCCTGATGAGCTTCCTTACTTCCTTATCGAAAGCCTCGAGAATGTCGAATTCCGAATGCTTTTCTTTCAGAGCCGCCACCAGTTCTTCTTTCAGTGAATCTATGGAACCGATTCTTTCCGCTTTGGTCGGCAGAGTGAACGCCTGGTTCAACCTGTCCCCGATAAAAGCGGAGACCGCTTCTTTGGTTTCGGCGCTGATTTCAATAACCGGCGTTTCCTCTTTCGGTTTACCCAATGCCTGCGCCATTTCTTCCTGCAGGGCTATTATTTCCTGGTTGGCTTCGTGTCCTACCCTGATGGCTTCGGCGAAGATATCTTCGGGAATTTCGTTGGCTCCCGCTTCCATCATAACGACGGCTTTTTTAGTGCTGGCGATAACCAGGTCTAATTTGCTTGTCTGCAGTTCTACCAGTGTTGGGTTTACAACCAGCTTACCGTCTATATAGCCGACATGGACGATGCCGACAGGTCCCTCGAAGGGAACGGTAGATAAACTTAATGCCGCAGAGCAGCCGATAACGGATAAGATGCCTGGATCGTTTTCTTTATCTACGGCTAAAACTGTAGAAATAAGCTGAATTTCACGGCGCCATGCCTTCGGTAAGAGGGGACGCAGCGGGCGGTCTGTCAGCCTGTCGGTTAAAATAGCCTCTTCGCTGGGGCGTCCCTCTCTGCGAAGAAAGCCGCCGGGAATCTTGCCGGCAGCGTACATTCTTTCTTCGTAATCGACGGTTAAAGGGAGAAAATCCGTGCCTTCCTTTGCTTTGGGGGCGACACAGACGGTCGATAACACGACCGTATCTCCGTAACGAACAGTAACCGCTGCATTGGCCTGCCATGCCAGTTTGCCTGTTTCCAAAGTGAGTTTTCTGCCGCAAATAATGCGCTCAAATGATTGAGATGTAGTCAATAGCTTCTCCTTATTTGCTTTACAAGAACTTACTTAAGGACTTATTTACGTAAGCCGAGTCGTTCAATAAGGCTCTTATAGCGGGTTACATCTTCATTGTTGAGATAGGCGAGTAATCGTCTTCTATGTCCGATAAGAGTGAGCATAGCGCGTTTGGTGTGATTATCATGGTGATTAGTCGCCATGTGTTGGGTAAGCTGTTTGATTCTCGCAGTGAGAACAGCTATCTGCACCTCAGCCGAGCCGGTATCGCCTTCATGAAGCTTGAACTCATTAATGATAGTTGCCTTTATCTGGCTGTCCAAATCTTAACTCCTGTATTGCATAAATTACGAGAAATTATAACACAGATTGGTATGACTGTAAAACCAAATCGGTTGTTTTTGGGTTTGAGGACGTAAAAATTATGTTCCCAGGTTTTTATGGTTTAAAAATGTCCCCCTGTGTAGACAGGGCTTCGATGTTGTCGATTCAGATGATACTTTGCTGTGGATTTTACATCTTTATGTTTATGCGGGTAATAAAAACAGTCAGAGCACCCAGTATTATCCCTCCCAGCGCGACCAGGCTGATGGCCAACCAGTTGATATCGGTTCCGTTGTTATCTACGGTCGTGGTATAAGTGGTTGTTCCCTGCGACAGGGTCAGTGTAGTGATTGTTACAATGCCCGGCTGTGTGGATGTAACCGTTGTGGATTGTGTTGTTGTCCGGGTTTCCGTTCCGGTCGATGTTACCGGTTGTGTTTCCGTTAAAGTTGTCCGGTTTAACATGGTTATGGTATCGGTGCTTGTCTCCGTAGTTATCATGGATTCTGTTTGAGTGGCAAGCAACACTATAGTATCTGTTAATGTCTGGGTGGTGGTTACGACTTCCGTCACCGTATCCTGAATCAAGTTATTTTCATATGAACCGCAGTTTACATACAGGCTGACTTTATCTCCCAAGCCGTTTATTTCTTCCGCATCATCATCCGGCCCGCTGGCGTGCCCCCACCAGTTATAAGTGGCGTCGATTTCATTGGTGCTTGCATTTTGGACTCCGTATGTCGTATTGCCGCTGATATTGTTATATTTAATTATAACGGCTGTGCCGGTAATATCAGAGCCGGTGTAAATACCGTAACCGTTGGATAAGATGGTATTATACTGGATTGTGTTGTTATCAACGTCCGCTCCCGAAACATCGATACCCCTGTTTGTATTGTTATTGAAAGTATTATGCGTGACGTTGTTGTTTGCTGTGTCGCTGCCCCCGGCGCTTTGCAGGAAAAGTCCGTTGGTGTTTGAACTACAGGTATTGCCGGAAATTGTATTCGAGCTTGAATCGTACAGGTAAATGCCGTAAAGAGGTGTGATAGCATCCGCAAGATTATCGTCGCTGAACGAATTATCCGACAGGGTGTTGCCGTTTGCCAAAAACAGGTAGATACCGTATAGCTCGTTCGAATCGCAGTTGTTTCCCGAAACCGTATTGTTTCCCGATTCATAAAGGTTAATTCCGTAATATTCGTTCAATTTACAGGTGTTGCCAGAGAGCTCATTATAATTACTATCCCCCTGTACGGAAATCCCGATTATATTTTCATTGCAGGTATTAGCTGTAGCCATATTGTGGACACAACCCTCGGTTATTAAAATTCCGCAACTATTGCCGGCAACGCTATTATTGATGATTCTGTTATATGCCGATTGATTATATAAGCAAATTCCGTGGAGATAGTTATCATTGCATTCGTTTCCTGTTAATGTATTATTGTCTGAAGAGAAAAGATAAAAACCGTTGGTATTCTCGTTACACGTATTAGTCGATAACCTGTTATTATCGCAGCTATCAAGTAAAATACCATCCCCTGTGTTGTTATTGCATTCATTTTCAGCCAACACGTTTTCCTGTGAATTATTAATAAGATAAATACCATAAGATTCATTTGAGTCGCAGGTGTTGTTGGAGATAGTATTTTGTGTGGAATTATCCAGATAGATGCCTATGTCATTTCCCGTATATGTATCATAAGCCCCGCAGGTGTTTTCCGATACGGTGTTATATGAAGACAAAAGCATGGAGATTCCGCTGCCGGTATTGGTCCCGTTAGTATTTTGTGTGCAGTGATTTCTGGAGAGGGTATTATGCAGAGAAGATTCCAGATTAATCCCGTAAACATTTGAATTGCAGGTATTGCCTGATAGGGTATTGTAATCCGAAGAAGTCAAGTAAAAGCCTCGTTGGTTGGAGTTGGCCTGATTATTCGAGATAACATTATCGTCCGAGTTCTCTATAATAATTCCATATGTACTGTTACTATCGCATGTATTTCCAGATAGATAATTATGATTGTTGCCAACCAGGGGGATCCCGATGCGATTGTTATTGCATCGGTTGGCAATAACATTATTGTAGTTGCTTACAGATGCCAGGATGATGCCGAATTCGGTGTTGTAAGAACAGTCATTGCCTGAAATAGTGTTGTTGCTTGAAGAACTCAGGGAAATACCATAGTAATTATTATGAGAGGCATCATATCCGCAGATATTATTGGTTATCGTGCAATAAGAGGCTGTAGAAGAAAGATATATACCACCTTTACTTCCACCTGTTGCCCCGGTTATGGTAAAGCCGTCTATTGTAACGTTATTTGTCGTTATTTCAAATACATGGTCAGTTGCAACCGCTGCTTCTGCGATAGTGGTGGCGGCACCGTCCGCTGATTTAATCGTCAGGCTTTTGTCTACTTCAATATTTTCGGTATATGTGCCTGCCGCTACGATGATAATATCGCCGTCGGTTACTCTTGCATCGCTGATAGCATAATCGATAGTTGCAAAAGCATCAGCCCCGGTTCCTGTTCCGTGAGTTCCGTCATTTGTTCCTAAGGATCCGTCTACATACCATGCATTGCCGGCTGCCGTTACCTGTATAGAGGTCACGAGGCACAGGCTCAGAGTTAGAATCAGGGCTGCTGCGATACCTGTTATTTTTATCTTCATTACTACTCTCTTTAAAATACTACTTGAATCTTATTATACGGCACTATTGAATATAAACTGTCATCATCGTATTATAAAGAGAGCACGAAGTCAATATGATGTTAATCATAGTAGACATAATTTAAAGGGGAAGTACGTACTATTACGTGTAATAAAAAATCCCCTCCCGGTATATTCGGGAGGGGATTCGATTTGTCTTAACTTAATTTGGTATTAGTTGGTTTTTCTGCCGCCAATACCCTTAGCCGTGGTGTAATTGGCTTTAGCTTCTTCATGAGGTCTTAATGAGCGGGTAGCTTTTCCGGCTTGCCACATCTCGGAATTGCCCATCTCGGAGAGTTCCTTGCCAAGCTGTTTCTTATAATCAAGCCCGCCGCAGGCGCTGATAACACGTGCGGTTTCGGAACCGTTGGCAACCTTTTCGTAGAGGTCTTTGAATACAGGCATAACCGCTGCCTTGAACTTGGGCTTCCAGTCCAGAGCGCCTCTCTGTGCCGTAGCCGAGCAGTTGGCGTACATCCAGTCCATGCCATTCTCGGATACGAGGCGTATAAGGCTTTCGGTCAGCTCTTCTACGGTTTCGTTAAAGGCTTCGCTGGGTGAATGTCCGTGAGCCCTTAAAGTATCATATTGAGCTTCCATAATGCCGGCTAAGGCTCCCATTAAAACACCGCGCTCGCCGACCAGGTCGCTGTAAACCTCTTTTTCGAAGGTGGTTGGAAAGAGGTATCCGGCTCCGATGCCGATACCGATGGCCAGGGTGCGGTCTTTCGCTTTGCCGGTATAATCCTGGAAGACGGCGAAGCTGGCATTGATGCCGGCGCCGGAAAGGAAGTTGCGGCGCAGTGAGGTGCCGGAACCCTTGGGGGCTACCATGATTACATCGATATCCTTGGGAGGTATGATGCCGGTCTGGTCTTTATAAACGATGGAAAAACCGTGCGAGAAATATACGGCCTTGCCCTGTTTCAAGTGTTTTTTAATGGTCGGCCAGACAGCCTTGTGGGCGGCATCGGCTATTAATACCTCTATGATGGTGCCTTTTTCACAGGCTTCCTCTATCTCGAACAGGTCTACGCCCGGTTTCCAGCCGTCCTTAACAGCTCTGTCCCAGTCTTCGGGGAACTGCTTCGATTGTCCGATGATAACCTTAATCCCGTTATCCTTCAGGTTTAGCGATTGCCCGGGGCTCTGTATGCCATAGCCGAGAATGGCGATGGTTTCATTCTTGAGTACTTCGCGGGCTTTTTCAATCGGGAATTCCGCTCGCGTGATTACTTCTTCGTCTGTCCCGCCAAAATTGATGATTGCCATAGTTCTAAATCTCCTTATCCTTTATATAGATGCAAATACTGTAATAATTATAGAATCGGCTTGAGAAGTATGTCAATTAAATGTGGCGATAACGGAATCAGGCACAGCCTGCCTTTAATTTCGGTGCATTCTGCATAGCGTATGGGGCAGGAATTTATAAGAAAATAAGCGGATATATTTCGAATATTGTAATTTCTTGACTTAGTATCCCCAATAACTTATATTTGGATAAATACGGATTAAGCCGTTTCGGATACGGTATGAATGTCGGGGTATGCAGGTTAAAGCTCAGGCTGGCTGAGAACATGTCCTTGAAGGGCAAGCGGCAGGTTGTCAAACCTATCATTGCGCTTATCAGAAATAAGTACAATGTCTCGATTGCCGAGGTGGATGACCTCGATTTGTGGCAGATAGCGACGTTGGGAATCTGTTTTATCAGCAACGATTCAAAATATACCGATGAAGTTATTACCAGTATCATCAAATTCGTTGGCAGCGGACGCTTCGAGGTCGAAATAATAAATCAGGAAGTCGAAATCGTGCCTTTTTAATCAGGGGCTGTCCCTTGTTATATATGCTATATCCTTCGACAGGTTTGTATGGTGGCGATTAATTATGGATACAACGTCTTTTTTAAGATATATCACGGCGCAATCCACTTATAACGGGCAGATAGCGCACCTGGAAAATATACCCCCGAGAGAAGCTGTTTATTCGGAGACGAAGAAGCCATTGAACCCGGATGTCGAAGCGGTCTTGAGGAAAAAACGAATCTATCCTTTGTATCTGCACCAGGCTCAGGCTATAGATTTAGCCCGTGACGGCGAAAACGTTATGATTGCTACCTCCAGCGCCAGCGGCAAAAGCCTGTGCTACAACATTCCCGTCATAGAAGAGATTATTGCCAATCCTTCCAGCCGTGCCTTATATCTCTTCCCGACCAAAGCTCTGGCGCAGGACCAGCTCGGTAAACTGCATTATATGTTCTGCCCTCAATTTATCAAAAAGGAACAGGTCGTCACCTTCGACGGCGATACTCCTCAAACGGAGAGAGGTGAGATAAAAAAGCAGGCAAGAATAGTGCTTACCAATCCGGATATGCTGCATGTGGGGATTCTCCCCAATCACGACGACTGGATAAGATTTCTGCGCAACCTTAAATATGTGGTCGTGGATGAAGCCCACAGCTATCGCGGCGTTTTCGGTTCCCATGTTGCCCTTGTGCTGCGCAGGTTGGGGCGGATATGTAATTTCTACGGAGCCGAACCGCAGTTCATATGCTGCTCGGCGACCATAGATAACCCCTGCGAACATGCCGAAAAACTGGCCGGCTTGCCGTTCGAGGTGGTAAACGAGGACGGCTCGCCGCACGGAGCCAAGGATTTCATATTCTGGAATCCGCCGGTTACCGATGTCGTCAGGGGCATGAGGCACAGCAGTAACAGCGAGGCTACCAGTCTTTTCGTCGAACTGGTGTGGCATAACATACGTACGCTGGCTTTTGCCCGTACGCGCAGGTTGACGGAGCTTATCTATAACTATTCGAAGCAGAAACTGGAAGAATTGAGCCCCCTGCATGCCGGGAGAATCAAGCCCTACCGGGCGGGGTATCTGGCAGAGCAGCGGCGGAAAATCGAGCAGGAACTTTTAAACGGCCAGCTTATGGGCGTGGTGGCAACCAATGCGCTGGAGCTGGGTATCGATATTGGGGATTTAGATGCCACCGTGCTTACCGGTTATCCCGGAACCATCGCCAGCACCTGGCAGCAGGCGGGACGCAGCGGCAGGGGAGGCGAAAGGTCGCTCAGTTTTCTGGTAGCTATGGATAACCCGCTCGACCAGTATTTTATGCGCAATCCGGATGTATTCTTTAAAAAGAGCTTCGAGAATGCGCTGATAAATCCGCAGAATCCCTACATCTTGAGCGAGCATCTCCTGTGTGCGGCTTGGGAATTGCCGCTCGGTAAAAATGACAGCCGCTATTTCGGAGCCGATTTTACGAAGGGTATTACCGAACTGGAAAAAGACGGCGTAATCAGGCAGAGGCATAGCCGCTGGTATCCGTCTCCTTCCGTAAGCTATCCTTCGCAGGAAGTTAATATCCGCTCCGCTTCTGCGGATAACTTTGCCCTTATCGATACCTCTACCAGCTCGCTGCTGGAAACTGTCGAAGCCGGATTTGCCATCATGCAGGTGCATCCCGGGGCGGTCTATCTGCACCAGGGAGATGCCTACCTGGTAACATCGCTGGATGTGAAAGCCCGTATTGCCAAATGCGAGCCAGCAAAACCCAACTACTATACCGTCACCAAAGAACTGACTGACCTGACTGTCTTGAAGAAACTGAAAGAGAAGCAATGCGGGAAAACGCAGGTTTGCCTCGGAGAGGTGGAGGTGATTACCGTAGTAACCGGTTTTAAAAAGAAAGCTCAATATACCGAAGAAATAATCGGGGAGGAACCGCTTGATTTACCGCCTCAACGCCTGCGCACGGTTGCCCTTTGGTTTGACATAACGGATATCGAGATGAAGGCTCTGGAGAAAGCAGGTCTCGATATAGCGGGAGGTTTGCATGCCGTCGAGCATGCCGCTATCGGTATCCTGCCGCTGTTTGCCATGTGCGACAGGAACGATATCGGAGGTGTTTCCACCACGTATCACTCGGATACCGGCAGGGCACAGGTATTTATTTATGATGCTTATCCCGGCGGTGTCGGCATCTCCGAGAAGGGATTTGACCTTATAACCGATTTGTGGCAAGCTACACTGGATGCGGTTGCTGAATGCCCCTGCCAGGACGGATGTCCTGGTTGCATTCAGTCCCCGAAATGTGGCAATAATAATAATCCGCTGGATAAAGAAGCGGCGCTGCATATACTGAGAGATATGTTAAAATTATGAATCGGGTAATGTTAATGGAGGATGAATGATAAAAATCGGTGTTGACCCGGTAATATTTTCTATAGGTCCATTCCATTTCGGCTGGTATGGATTGTTAATATCTGTTGCTATACTGGTGCTTGTATTGTGGACGATGTCCCAGATCAAGAAAGGGGACAGAATCACCTATGACCAGTTATTTACAGCAGCGATTATAGGTATCCCTTCCGGAATTGTCGGTGCCAGGCTGTTTCATGTTATCGACAGGTGGGAATACTACGGTCATAACCTGTCGAAGATAATCGGCGGCGAAGGGCTTTCGGTATACGGGGCGATAATAGGCGCATTTCTGGCTATATGGATATACAGCAGGGTCAGTAAGTTCAAGTTTGCGCATTTCCTCGATGTTCTGGTTCCCGGTATAGCTCTGGCTCAGGCTATCGGGAGGGTGGGGTGTACCTTGAACGGTTGCTGTTACGGTCTTAATACCACCGTTCCCTGGGGAATCGAGTATACCAATCCCAACAGCTACGGATATGGTGTGGGTGTGGTGCACCCGACTCAGGTCTATGAAATTATTTTTATGCTGATTTTATTTACGGTTCTTTACAAGCTGCGCGGCAGGTTGAAGCCGGATGGTGCTCTGGCGCTGGTATATTTCGGCGGTTATGCTATATGGCGTTTCGTTGTCGATTTCGTACGTGAAGGGACGCCTTTCCTGTTCGGGCTGCACCAGGCGCAGGTGATAGCGATAATCGTGTTTATTATAGTTATCGCTCTGGCAATTAAGATTAAATTCGGTTTTATAAAGAAGAAGGATATCGTCGAAAATAAAGAAGGGGAAGAGGAGGAAGCAAAAAATGGATAAGGAAAGTGATAAAAACGTCTTCGAGGTACTTATCGAAATACCCAAGGGAAGCCGCAATAAATACGAATTTGATAAAAAAAGAAGGCTGATAAAACTTGACCGCATGTTGTTTTCATCGGTTCACTATCCCAGTGACTACGGTTATTTCCCGGAGACGCTGGCGCTGGACGGCGACCCGCTGGATGCGCTGGTGCTGGTGGGTGAGCCGACATTTCCGGGGTGTCTTGTCGATGTGAAGCCGCTGGGTATGTTCAAAATGTGGGATGAAAAAGGGCCGGATGAAAAGATAATGTGCGTTCCTGTCGCAGACCCGATGTGGAATTACCTGGAAACGCTGGATGACGTGCCGCCGCATCTTCTGATAGAAATCGAGCATTTCTTTACCATCTACAAGGATTTGGAAAAAAAGAAAACGGGCGTCGAGGGCTGGCAGAAAGACCTGGGTGAGACATTGAGAATTATAAGGGAATCTCAGGAACGATACAGGCAATCGGAAGCCTTATAGTTACGGTAGTCTCTTAAATCAGCATAAAGCCAGCATGTACATGCTGGCTTTTGTTGTTATAGGAAATCCCCGCGTTAGACGCGGGGTTCAAAAGAGCTTACAGCGATGAGGCAGAAAAAACTCCTTTTGATATAAACTAAATTGCGGTCTGAAAACAGCAAAGAAGCGAAATCAAAAGGAGTACATTCAAGAATGAATGATACGCACAGTCTATCACACACAAAATGGAACTGTAAATATCATATAGTATTTGCACCGAAGTACCGGAGGAAAATATTTTAATGGCTGCATTCGTCTTTCTGCGGGCAGATATTGCACTTCTCGGTTTCATCGGAGCCGATTTGCACGGTGGACTCGGTGATATTATATTTTCCCGAAAGGTAGCAGTTTATCCTGGAAACGAGCTCTTCATAGCTATCGGGTGACACTGAAGCAAGCGGTTTTATATGGGCAGAGAAGACAATCATGTCGGCGGTGACCGTCCACAGGTGGAGGTGATAGACATTGGCAATTTCCGGGAATTGGCTTTTTAAATCCCTGCCGAGCATGCGGGTGTCCAGCCCTTTTGGTGCTATCTGAAGTAATATCCTGCTGGAATCCCTCAACACTCCCCATGCCCAGAAAACTATCACCACGCATATACCGAAACTGACGATGGGGTCGATGATGTACCAGTCTGTAAAATAGATGATAATGGCGGCTATGATGACGCCTACCGAAGAAGCGGCATCGGCAATCATGTGGTAAAAGACGCTTTTTACGTTCAAATCTTTTTTATCGCTGCCATGCAGGATGTAAATGCTGGTCAGGTTTACGATAAGCCCGATGATAGCCACAACAAGCATCTGGACGCCTGATACTTCTACAGGGTTGATGATATGCTCGATTGCTTCGTAGATTATTATTCCGGCAACTATAAGCAGAAATATCCCGTTGATAAATGCGGCCAGTATCTCGGTACGGTACAGTCCGAATGTCCTGTGGTGACAGGGCGGTCTTTTTACAGCGATGATAATGGCTGCCAGACTGATGCCGATGGCGAAGCAGTGGGTGAACATATGTCCTGCATCGCTTATTAAAGCCACGCTGTTGCTAATATACCCACCGATGAATTCCACTATCATGGCTATGAAGGTAATCGACAGCGAAAGAGAGAGCTTTTTCTTCTCTACCGAGCGGAATTCGTTTAAGTGGTCATATGCTTTGTCGTCTATTCTATTTTCCAAGTCGGATTCTCCCTGAGTAAATATGTTAGATTAGTCTAAGAATCGAAAATTATATGCCAATTATCGTCCCGTGTCAAATCGGATTTTCTATGCGGATATGCAGAAACTATTGCCTTTTAAGAAGATAGAATTAGCCCTGATTTTATCAGCAGAAAGCGAATAGCCTGATTAGCAGGTTGAGAAGGCATAGCCCCAGGCAGAATTTGCCTGCCGTTTCGATAGGGGTGCTGTATCCTCTGCTGGTCTCTCTGTAGGTCTGTCCCGGATTTTGCAGCCTCGAAAGAAAGAACAGGTATTCTGCATTCCCCGGGTCTAATTGTACGGCTTTTTGGGCGTGCTGTTGTGCCAGGATGCGGTTGCCGAGTCCCGCATTCGCCAGGGCGCTGTAGTAATACCAGCGGGCACTTCTTTCGACCATATTGTTCAGTACGTGCAGGGCATTTTGATAGTCCCTGATATTTATATAGTTGCGTACGGTTTGCATTTCCCGCGGTTCACTGCGGTAGTAACTGTTTTGCCATCTGTAACTGCCGAATCCGCCAAACGGGTCGTCCCCTCCGTAAGCAGTGCCGCCCGTATTTGTTTTCGTCTCGTTCCGGTGCATCAACTGGTCGTACGCTACGTTGATGTCCTTCATCTTCTGTTCGGCAGACTTGTCTCCCGGATTGGCATCGGGATGATATTGCTTTGCCAGTTTCCGGTAGGCCTTCTTAATTTCCTCGTCGGTTGCGGTTGCCGGTATCCCAAGCACCCTGTACGGGTCGTTCATCATGACGTGCGCTCCTTCCCGGCGTTTTTCTTCTGCTTCATAGCATATCTTGTCCAGACGCCCGAATAGAGGATATTTCTCAATATCCCTGCATCCTGTAGCAGCGGCAGTTTCTCGAACTCCTGGGCGCATTCCCCGATCAGCATGGTAAGTATGGAATGGCATTGCTTTTCGAAATCATGCGCCTGCCGCAATTCAAAAAGCGGATTGTACAGGTGTTTTTTTATATCTCTTTCTATATCCTCGTAAGCATCCATTATATATACGAATCTCCCCAGTGCCGATGCCATGCGGCGCAGGGTTTCCGACCAGTTATCCTCCTGATATACGCAAATCTCTGCCATCAGTATGCCGAAGCGGTTGGCGGCTGCGTCTGCGTCATGCGAACAGGCCGCTTCCAGTTCGTTGATAGCTGCCAGGTTCGATGTGATTGCATCGCATTGCCTGGGATATCGTTTTTCAATAGCTTTAACGCTGTTCTTCAGGAAGACTGCGGCGCCCCAGCCGGGAATGCTTTTCTCGTCCAGCCAGCTATCCAGACAATTGTAGTATGTAAGAATGATATTCATATCGGCAGCATAATCGGTGAATTTGTTTTTCCAGTAAGCGTGCTGTTTCATGGGATGTACGATGCATCTCTCTCTGCCGGATTCTTCCGGCGGTTCATAGAGAGAAGAAAGCAACACGATAAAGAAAACCATGTCATATGTCAGGGTGGTGCGCTTTACCTGTCCGTAGCGCCTGCCCAGTTCACGGCAAAGGCCGCAGTATCCGGCCCGGTAGCGTATCAGCTCATCGTTATCGAGTTCTTCCCTGTTGGCAACGATATATCCGAACATGTTGTCAGCTTTTCCTGGTAAAGACCGCCCTGCATTTTGGGCAGGTGATCTCGATTTTCCCTCTACCTCTGGGAACGCGGACTGTTACGCTGCAACCGGGGCAGCGGAAATAGCGGTGCGTTTTGCTGTTCCTGATGCGGTTTTTTGTTCTGCGGAACCAGCCGGTTATCCCGTTCTGTATTTTCAGATACCTGTAGTTTTCCTGCCGCCGTTTATAGACGTTTCTGGAAAGCATGCGAAAGATGCAAAGAATGATGCCTGCAAAGCCCATGTAATACAGCAATATAGATACAGTCCCGTTTATAAAAATACTGATAAGGAACAAAATATAGCTGAATACCAGTAAAAATATGCCGAATGCATCTTTACCGTAGCGCCCTGCCATAAATCTATAGAGCCATGCTCTCATATTTTTTACCTTCTTTTTTTCTCTTTACAAACCGAACGGTAAAATACAGACCGGTTTGTTACGAACTTTGTGATAAGCGGGATTATTGCATAGAGCGGATATGCCGGTTGTTTTTTTGCCGGCCAATGGGCCTCTCCTCAGAGGGTTTGTCAATTGATACAGGTATATTAAGGAAATACAATCCTGTTTGCCTTAAGTCCGTTAATTTTTATATTTTCTCATTATCTCATATTGAAGGTTAAGTTAAAGTTAAACGACGTTAACCCAGTGTTAATCGTATCGATATATCAACCATTACCATAAGCGATGCATGGTTTCATGTTATTCGTTATGATTCTGCACGAAGTTGAATTAACAGGGGGTCAGAATCTGTCCTTCAGGTTCTTTCGCTTGATGACGCGTTTCCAACTGCCTCCCTTGACTTTCATCTCTTTGATACGGGGGATATAGCTCAGGAAGGGAACGAGTATCAACAATGCCGTATAGAGTATAAAATCGGGGCGGTCGTATATCAGCCATGATACGAAGGGAAAACTTATCATGCCGATGCCGTAGCTGAGGGTCGGGAATCTGGTTATAAGCAGTATAAGCAGAAATACCGCAAACCCGATGGGTATTCCCCATGGGATGAAGTAGACTATAGCGCCGATGGCGGTGGCTCCCCCTTTTCCCCCCTTGAATTTCAGCCATACCGGGTAGTTGTGTCCCAGGACTACGATGAAACCGCAAATGAACATGTAGAGGTTCGGAATGTCCAGTACGAGGTCAGCCAGTGCAACAGCGGCAACTCCTTTAAGAACATCGGCTGCCAGTACCAGGATGCCGGTGGTTTTTCCCAGGTTATAGAATGAATTCATTGCACCCATATTGCGGCTGCCGACAGAGCGGATGTCTATATGCTTTGTAAGCCTTCCGGCGATGTAAGCCGATGGTATGGAACCAAGCAGATAAGCAGCTATAAATGCAACGATGATCTTGATTATGATTACAGCCGTCACTTTATTCCTCCTCGATGTATACTGTTTAATTATATATTATTTTGATGGGGCGAGGTCCTGTATATTCAGGCGCAGCCTTTCCTCGCCGCGCCAGCGTTCCAGTCTTAGATTATAAACGATATCGATATGCGAATGCATTTCTTTCGAGCATTCGCCCAGACCGAAGGCCACTGCTTCCCATGTAACGTTGTTTTGCCTGAGCTTAAGCCTTAGATGTCCTCCGTTATTTCCCATGGTCTGGCAATCGACGACTTCGACCTGGCGGCTCAGGAAAGTGGGAACGGGATTGCCCAATCCGAAGGGTGCCAGGCTTTGTAAAGATTGATAGGTTGCGCCTCCCATCTGGGGAAGGGTCATCATCGTATCGATATCCAGCCTGGGACGCAGGTCGAGCCCCTCCAGTTGTTTCTCTGCCATGCGGTTGAGTCTCTCTTCCAGTTTCGACAGGTTTTTGGTCGGCATGGTGAAGCCGGCAGCCCGTGCATGGCCGCCGAAATCGCTCATCAGGTCGTGGCATTCGTTCAACGCCTTGATGATATTGAATTCGGGAATGCTGCGGCAGCTTCCGTTGCTGGATTTTTCCCCGACCTTGATGACAATGGACGGGCGGTAGAACTCTTCGGACAGCCTCCCGGCAACCAGGCCGATAATTCCCGGCGGGTAATCGGGGTCGCTGGCGATTAAAAGCGGGGTTATCCCTTTAGCCTGTATCTGTTCCTTGGCTTTTGCCAGCGAGCGGCTGGTCATCTTCTGCCGTTCGGCGTTCTGCTCCTCCAGCAGCAGCGATAATTCCTGTGCTTCTTCCGTAGCGTCCGTTACCATCAGCTTGTAGCTGGTCAGTGCATGCTCCAGCCTTCCGGCGGCGTTGAGACGCGGAGCCAGTGCCCAGGATATCTCTTCGGTGCCGATGCTGTCGGCGTTGATGCCTGCCAAAGCGGAAATCTCCAGGATGCCGGGTCTCTGATTGCGGCTTATCGCTTTTAATCCCTCTCTTACCAGGTACCTGTTTTCTCCCATAAGCGGCATCATATCGGCAACCGTACCCAGAGCTACCAGGTCGAGATAGTTCTCAAGCTGTTTCTCTTTGCCCATGCCGTGATATAAGGCTTCCAGAAATTTAAAGGCAACGCCGACGCCTGCCAGTTCGGTGAACGGATATTGTGAATCCTCTCTTTTGGGGTCTACGACAGCTATGGCATCGGGAAGCTCTCCCAGCGGCGTATGGTGGTCTGTAATTACGATATCCAGCCCGCGCCTTCCGGCTTTTTTAACCTGCGGGATGCCGGTTACTCCGCAGTCAACAGTAACGACCAGCGACATCCCCTCGTCCTTCAGGTAGTCCAGCGCAGCGGAGTTAAGCCCGTGTCCTTCCCTGATGCGGTGTGGTATGTACGGCGTAACGTCGCCGCCGAGTGCTTTCAATCCCTGCACCAGGACGGCGGTCCCGGTAATGCCGTCGACATCGAAATCTCCGTAAACGGCTATTTTTTCTCCCGAGAGCAATCCACGGTAAACCCGGTTAACAGCCTGGTGGATATCCGGCAGCAGTTGCGGGTCTCCCGAAAGGCGGTTATCCGCATTGATGAAGGATTCTATTTGAGCCGCATCTGTTAAACCGCGGTTATACATCAACTGGGTCAGGAGTGGCGAAAAACCGCAATCATTGACAGGATGCCCGGCCGGGACAGGTGGAAGAAGATTCCAGCGAAGATGATTCAATTCAGTTCCTCTCTACTCTTCGCAACATCTGCTCGATTCCGGCATCATGCTTCACTGCCGCCTTGTTTTCGGGTGGAAAGCGTTTGTGATGCCGTTACTTTACAATATATGTTCAGAGTGGTGAATATTCTGGCTATTTATAACATAAAAAACGGTTTATCTGCAAGAATAAAGCCCATTTGCTATAATCTTTGTGTTATATGGAGAATGTCGATTGAATAAAAAAGAAAGTATTACAAGTGTTGCCTTCGATACGTTGGGCTGCAAGCTGAATCAGGCGGAGACCGAAACCCTGACTGAGAAATTCCTCCAATCAGGATATCGGATAGTCAGCCCCGGCAGCCGGTTCGATATCTATGTGTTGAATACCTGTACCGTTACCCATATCGCCGACAGAAAGGCGCGCCATCTGCTGCGGATGGCTCACCGCCGCAACCCTGAGGCGGTTCTTGTAGTCACAGGTTGTTATGCCGAGCACGCCGCGCATGAACTTTCGGAAATCGAAGGGGTTAGGCTGGTAGTCGGCAATGCCGATAAGATGCGCCTGCCGCAGACATTGAAAGAAGCAGGGCTATTTCCAGACCATGTTATTCAATCTGCAGATAATCTGCAAAGTGTTCTCAGGACGCGTTCTTTTATACACATTCAGGACGGGTGCAACAACTTCTGTTCGTATTGTATCGTGCCTTACGTGCGCGGCAGGGAGAAGAGCGTTTCTCCAGAACAGGTAATAAAAGAAATCAACGAAAAAATTTCTCACGGATATAAGGAAATAGTTTTAACGGGAACTGAAATCGGTTCTTATAAATATGATGGTTTGACATTAGAAGGGCTGATTGACATAATATTAAAAGAAACTGTTATCGAACGCTTGAGGATATCATCATTGCAGCCGCAGGAAGTCACTCCCGGTCTAATCGAATTGTGGAATGACAAAAGACTATGCCCGCATTTCCACTTATCTTTACAGAGCGGCAGCGATTCCGTTTTAAAGAGAATGAGGCGGCTTTATAACACTGCCGATTATCTCAATGCCGTTTCGTTAATACGTTCTGTTGCAGGGGATGCGGCAATAACAACCGATGTCATCGCCGGTTTTCCCGGGGAGACGGATGACGAGTTTGCCGAGAGCTATGATTTTTGTAAAAAAGTCGGTTTTGCCCGCATTCATGTCTTTTCTTATTCGAAGCGGCGCGGCACTGCGGCGAATATCATGCCGAACCAGGTATCGCCGCAGGTAAAGAAGAAGCGCAGCGATATGATGCTGGCTCTGGCTGAGGAGTCGGCTGCAGCATTTCATCGCAGTTTCTTGGGCAGGAATCTATCGGTACTCTGGGAGCAGTCGGATAAAGGAATCTGGAACGGCTATACCGGCAATTATATAAAAATATATACCGAAGGCGATAGGGATTTGACCAACCAGATAACGGATGTGCTTTTGGAGCGTCTTTATGGGGACGGGGTGTGGGGGAAGGTTGTTAAATAGTTAGTTATTGCAAGGAGAGATATTATAATGAAAGCTTTAATCAAGAGTTTCGGTTATGCCTTCGAGGGCATCTGGGCAGCGATTAAAACGGAGCGTAATCTTAAAATCCATCTTGTTGCTGCTGTTCTGGTGATTATTCTCGGCTTGTATCTTGGAATTACAGCGGCAAAGTGGTGTCTAATCGTTTTTGCCATCGGTTTTGTACTGGTATCGGAACTCTTTAATACTGCTGTAGAAAGATTGGGCGATGCAGTTTCGGATGAAAAACAAACTCCTGCTATAAAGGCGGTAAAAGACATCTCTGCTGCTGCTGTATTTCTTTCTGCTTTAACCGCTCTGGTTGTCGGGATTCTGGTGCTGTTTGTGCCGCTGGTTAGCAAGTTAAGCAGTCTATGAATTAACAGTGTTAACTATCATAAGTGCAGCGTCAGTTTAAACAGACAAATTCGATATGGTGGTTGTTTATTTCTTTTACAATACAGAGTATCAATTCCTCTATTTCTTTTTCTGTTGTGCCGTTTCGTACATCCTTTGCTGTATCAAAATCACCGGTACTTAAGTTTCCCTGCATATCGTTATTAATGTAATCTTGCAGGCTTCTCTTGATAGCCTGCCATTCATCGGATAGCTTATCCATTTTTTCATTCAGTTGTCGCAGATAGGCTGCTTCCGCTTCCAGCGCCTCGATTATTCTATTTATTTTCTGTTCGTAATTTGCAGAATCTTTTTGAAAAAAATTATTCATAATAACTTCCTTTCTGCTATCGCGGCCTGCTTTTTAGCATCTATTTTTATAAGCCTCTACATATAGAACGATATTTACGGATTTTTGTTAGTATTGCTATTTATCTTACCGAACTTAATACCCCGACCGTAAGGTCGTGAGAAGTTTATTTACGATATGTTCTAAAAAACAAAACCCCGTCGTTAGCGGACGGGGTTTATCGTTTGCAAATAGCTGAATTGATTATTTACAGCCTGTTGTTATAGTAGTTTGCATAACCTATATATAATGCGATGTTCAGCAAAATTAAACCTGCCATTGTCAGTATCACATATAATTCTGTGTCTACCAGTATGAATACCAGGGTGAGGATGGGCATTATCGCCAGCATGATGATGCTGTTGGATTTTGCCCCGGCCTTGTCCCTGATGACGGTATTGCGTTCGTCATTTACATCAATATTTTTTTTGATGAATGCTTCAGGGTGTTTTTGCTCTATTCGCAGGGTAACCAGGTTGGCGATGAACATGCCGATAAGTCCTGCTCCTACGCCGACGCATACTCCCATAAGCCCCTTGAGTTCTGCATCTTTAAAAAATATGCCTGCAATCACCAGTGCTATGCCTGCGGCAATCCCTAAAATATACAATAGTTGTTTGGTCCCGGATTTCATTTTAATGCTCCTCCTCGTAAATAAATATCTCCTCGATGGTTACTCCGAAATACCTGGCAATTTTGAATGCCAGCACGATGGACGGATTATATCTTCCGCTTTCAAGCGACCCGATGGTTTGCCTGGAGACCTTCAGGCTGTCTGCCAGCATCTCCTGTGTAATCCCTGCCTTTTTTCTTAATTCTTCCAGATGGTTCTTCATGTTGTTTCGGCCTCCTGGTGACAAGTTAACTTTCCATTCCATTATAATACCGATAATATAGGATGTCAAGTAAACTTTCCATTTATAATTGAGACAATAAATATTTTTACCAATCTATTTATCTCATTGCATCAGGGTAGTATAATGGGGTTGGCAATTATAAGGAGGTTTACTGCAAAAAGAATAATAATTAATGAAGATGGTGGATGCGATGTCCGCATCTTGTAAGGAGGTTCAACGATGTCCCATCCGGTAAGAACATGGATGAAACTCGTTTCCGGTGTCGAATATGATGTTACCGCAGACGCCGAGAAGCTCGTTGTGCGCCATGCAGATGAAAACGAGATTACCTTTGAATTCTGGGATTATGAGGGGAAGAGGGGGGAGATGACGATGCCGACCAAGACTGCTATAGTCCTTTGCAGGTCTATCATGCTGTGTGTAGAGGGCTCCCTTGACCATATCGGCGTCGATATATAAATAAACTATTATTCGAAAGGGGACTCAAATGAGTTTATTTGTTATTTTCCCTGCCCGCAATGAAGGTAAAACCATAGCCGAGTGTGTAGAGACTGCCCGAAAAAGCAAGTTTAAGCCGGAAATCATGGTGGTAGACGGCAATTCCGGGGACAACACCAAGAAAGAAGCCATGGATGCCGGTGCAATTGTCGTCAGGCAAAGCAAGAACATCTATCCTGCCAAGGGAACGGCGATGAGGGATGGCGTCAAGGAAGCCATCAAGAGGGGGGCGGAGCAGATTCTTTTCCTGGATGCCGATATCATCAATCTGACTCCCGAATGGATAGACCTGCTGGCAGAGCCGGTCATCGAAAAAGCCTGCGATATGTCCCGCGGCTATTACAGGAGAGCGGAATACGACGGAGCCGTTACCAAGCTGGTTGCCAAGCCTTTATCAGGAGTGTTTTTCCCGGAAATCTCACATTTCAACCAGCCGTTGAGTGGGGAAATATGCGCTACGGCAAATCTTTTTAAAACCCTGTTGAAGTGCCGGGACTGGCCGGACGGGTGGGGGGTGGATATCTGGCTTTTAATTGAATCCGCCATGAGAGACAGTCAAATCACCGAGGTTTACCTGGGAACCAAGGTGCATACATCGAGACAGGAATATCTGGTGGATGTAATCAGACTGAGCAAGATGGCGGAACAGGTATCGTTGACCACTTTCAAGGAAGCCATTAAATATAAACGTATCGGCAATTTAAAGGAAGTTCACCTGTAAGTAGCGGTCTAAAGAGATAAGAAAAAGTTTAGTGCTTCAGGACAATGAATTGAATCATTTTCCCTGAAACAGAATGTTTATGGTCTGAATATCACAAGTACAGGCTTGGCTCTTATTACTTTATCAGAGTATTTAAAAGATTTATCGCTCCATGCGTATATGCAGTCTCCGACTTGTGTTAAGTGACTGTAACTGCTGTGAGCAGTGTGCATCAGGAATGGGGAATGATATGCCGGTAAACTGATATGCTTCAGCATCTTTGGATTCTGCAGGTCATAAACGTCGATTACAAACAATTTATTCCCGCTCGTGTTCTGGATATTTCCCAGTACATAAACCAATTCCCCCGCTGTTAATAAATGGTTGCATATTATATTGTCATCTATTTTACAGGTGGCGATTTGGCGGGGATGAGCCGGCTCACTGATATCGAAGATTTTTATACCGTCTAATCCCGACGCCACATAAACTGTATTTCCGTCTATCGAGTAATAGCGGAATTGATGTCTCATGAGTTCAGCTTCTTCCTGAGATAATATTTGTACGTCAGGCCCTTGCCCAAGTTGCGGCTGGTAAGCCGTATCCGGGATTACACTAAGCTCTTTAATTAATGCGGGATTGGAGATATCCATAATATGTATTCCATCATCTCCCATACAGAGAAGCTTTGAACCGCTAAGCATCAGATAGTTGGGGGAGCGGAAACCTAATTGGTATTCGCTGATTATTTTAAGGTCTTCCGGGTTTGTAATATCGGCAACAATTAACTGGTTATTCCATTGATTTATATAAGCCGTTTGTTCAGAGATAACTATATCATAGGCATGGATATCTTCGTATATTTTTACTTCGCGAGGATTCGATGGATCCGCGACATCGATTATTCTAAGCCCGTGTGAGTCAGTCGCAAAAATGTAGTCATCTTTTAAATATAAACCATTAATATTGGTGTATTTTTCTCCACTGAGTACTGCTACCTGTTTCGGCTTTTGAGGGTTTTCTATATCTAAAATTAATAAATCCCTTGCCATGTATCCAATATGCTCGTCCGAGTCATCCGGCGGATAATAAGAAACAGACGCGAATAAGTAATCCCTGCCATCGATCTCACCGGTTATTGA
>DAOUFJ010000035.1:0-23053 GCA_034429935.1 Dehalococcoidales bacterium | reverse complement strand
ATCAGATTCCTTGAAACGATAGGAAGGGAAAGCAAAGAACCGGTTCACTACAGGGATATTGCCATTGCTACCCTGTTCATGCATAACGGCCTCAGGGTATCGGAACTAATCAACCTGGAAATGCCTGACGTGGATTTATGCAACCATCAGATAAAGATAACCAGGAAGGGGAACAAGGAGCAGTATTTGCACCTCAATGAAGAAACTGTAAAAGCACTGATAGAATATTCGATTAACAGACCCAAAGTAGAGAGCGAAAGATTCTTCATAGAAACCAGCGGGCATAACCTGAGCCGCAGGTATACGTATGGCATAATCAGAAGATACCTTGAGATGGCGGGGATCGAAAAGAGCAAGCATGGGCCTCACCTGTTAAGGCATACCTTCTGCACCAGGCTGCATCAGAAGGGTATAGAACCATTTACCATAAAAGACCTTGCCGGACACAAGAGCCTGAATACCACCATGCGGTATATCAGGATTGAGAACAAAGAGGAAATAGATGCAATAGACAGACTGGAGTTTGGAGACAAAGTAATGGTATAGATTACAAACGACAGCTAATTGAATATAGAGTTGAAGTTTTTCTGTTGTGCACAATGGTGGGCGGTAATGGACTCGAACCAATGACCTCTGCGATACGAGCGCATTGGTTTAAATTCCATGCTTCCATATCCACTCCCCATACATTTAATTTCGCAAATCACATTTAACAAGAAATTTTTAGCAATAATCTCTAAACTAAATTACTATCTCAATCGTAGAAGTGTACTCCATTTTTCTTCTCACAAGCTAAAATATTTCATACTCCAAGGCTAAAACGA
Source organism: Dehalococcoidales bacterium (assembly GCA_034429935.1). Classification (GTDB taxonomy): domain Bacteria; phylum Chloroflexota; class Dehalococcoidia; order Dehalococcoidales; family UBA5627; genus UBA5627. The sequence continues at coordinate 22,229 of DAOUFJ010000035.1, read as the reverse complement.
AAAAACAACACCGATAAAACAGGGAAAATTGCGAAATATTTCTTTACAGTATCTTGACATGGCGATATATCTAGTATAACATAGCGATTGGAGGCGTATATAACTTGAAAAATACGTTCAGGAGGAAAATATAACATCGCTTAGAAGCCTGTTCGATTGAGCATATTATCATGCTTTAAAAAATGCAGAAATGGTTTGTTAGCATAAATAAATAGGGTGCCAATACTGAGAACTTAGAGACTTGCGAATCCCATTTTTAGATAAGAGACTGGACATCTCTATCTACTATTTATCTTCAATACTAACACCCTTTTGCATTATATCACAGTGAATATAATCAGACAACGAGGCTGTCATAGATGTAATGCAACATTATGTACACAAATGGAATAGCAAAAACCCAAAATAATAATATTAAAACCTGTAAATACTGCGGCTCCGAATATATAATAAAATACGGCACTCAAAACGGAACCCAGTACTACCTCTGCAAGGAATGTCAGCATAAATTCGCCTATATGGACACCATTCCTAAAATGCAGAACAACACAAAAGATATAGCCAATACCTTGAATATGTACTATGAAGGATTGAGCCTGAACGAAATAAGACGCAATTTCATCCAGCAGGACGGCAACTATATCTCCAAGGCGACCCCCTACAACTGGGTACACAGATTTACGGAACTGGCTAAAAACGAAATCACCAGATACAAACCGAATATCGGCACCATCTGGATTGCCGATGAGGCTGCAATAAAGATTAATGGCAAGAACGTCTGGTTGTGGGACCTGATAGATACCGAAACCAGATTCCTGATATCGTCACACCTGACCGAAAAGCGCTCACCCGAAGATGTCGAAATGCTGATGGAGAAAGCCTGCAAATGCGCCGATAAATATCCCGAACTCATCTATGCCAACAGGCTCAATGACTGCCTGGGAGTTATCAGGCAGGCCAATGACAGCGAATCGCTTTCCGCCCGGCATATTCCGTTCGAGATTTCCAATAATGCCGGTTTTATAGAACGTTTCCGCCTGACATCAAACGGGCGTATTAAAGTCATACGCAACCTGAAGAGTCTTGAAACAGCGCAGGAATTCCTGGACGGATGGGCGATACATTACAACTTCTTCCGCCCCCATACATCACTTAAAGACAGGACGCCGGCAGAATTGGCCGAAATCAAATTCCCTTATAAAAGCTGGCGGGAAATAATCGAACAACCGTACGAGGTTACAGCGAAAATCCCCGTCAATCATACCTCGAACAAATCTTCAATATGAACCACATATGTTCAGGCAGTCGATACCGGTTTGCAGCGAACGTACACCAATCTCCCGGCGTATAACAACACCGATAAAACAGAGGCAGCCAACACCGATAAAACAGCACTCAAGTTGAAAGACATCTTGCCAAGAGCGATATGTCCATATTAACATATCAGTTGCAAAATCATAACAGGCGGAGGTGGATAACGGTATAAACGAACAAGGGTGCCGATACTGGGGACTAAGAGACTTGCGAATACACTTTAGATAAGAGACTGGACATCTCGAATTGCTTTCTATACTGACACCCTTTCGTTTTATACAGAAGCCGGGGTCTTAAAGCACAAAGCCCCGGTGCCAACAGAAAAAGGCACGATCTCTGAAGCTATCTTGCCCCTCATCTTTATTAATATTAGAGAAAGGGAAAGGTAGCCGGTATCTCAGGTCTAAGCCTGAGGTCGACGGTAGTACCGGAAACGGCACTGCTTCCCACTAACTGGATAAGGAGGTCTCGCATGGAAAGATGTTCGGATCATCCACCGTAACGAAAGGAAAACGGAAGAAGCGACCTGTTCGCAACCATACTCATAACCATATTCTAAATACCTGAATATGAAATATGAGAGGAGCATTATGATAAAAAAATTTAACAAGAAAATACTGGCCTCTTTACTGGTACTGGCTACAGTGGTCAGCACGCTTTTCGGGGCCGCACTACCGGTAAGTGCTGCGGTACAAACCGTCACATTCGATGACATATGCAATAATGTGGATGTGTATGTGGGGGGTAACATAGTAGACTCTGCGGACACCGATGCCAACGGCGACCTCTCCTTCACCATAACCCGCAGCGCCGGCTATACATTGATAGACGTTTACCTGGATGATGCCAGTGTAGCTGGACTAACGAAGACCGGTGAAAGCGGAAACGACACCTATTATGACATCGAAGATGCCACCGGTCCCGTAACGGTAAAGATACTGGCCTGTACTGCATATACAGGACAGACGGGGCTGAACGGCTATACTCTCAATACCGCTGCGCAGCTCAATACACTGGCCAGCACGGTAAATGCTGGCACCACCGATTACTATGGCAGCTATTTTCTCCTGACTGACAACATCAGCCTGTCCGGCTACTCCCCCTGGACTCCCATCGGCGGGCACTGTACCGTTTCCGGCTACGTTCCCACCGGCTATTATTTTGCCGGCGTATTCGACGGCGACGGACATACCATCAGTGATATCAGCATCACCGCCTCCACCGCCGGTTACGGCGGCTACGGATTGTTCGGATACGTCAACGGGGGCACCATCGGCAACCTGACACTGTCAGGCAGCATCAGTCTCGGCAACAATGTAAGCTTCGTAGGCGGCGTGGTCGGCTACCTGTACGGCAATGTATACAGCTGCCACAACCAGATGAGCATTACCTGTACCGCCGGTTCCTCCAACATCGGTGGTATTGTAGGCTGTGCCGAACGCATACTGACCGTTTCCATCCCCGCACCCAACTATATAAAATGCTGCTCCAATAGCGGCAACATCAGCGGAGGCGGCAGGGAGGGCGGCATCGCCGGCGCCACGTATTGCCACACCAGCCCGCAGGTGGATACCGGCGGCATCATCGTAGACTGCTGCTTCAACAGCGGCAATATCACCTGCACGCAAACCAGTAAAACCTATGCCGGCGGCATCGTGGGCTACAACAGCGGCTACATTAGCAACTGCTACAACTCCGGCACCCTTACCGGCAACGGCTCGAGCTACAGTATTTACCTGGGCGGTATTGCCGGCATGCTCACCAACGGCTACGGCTATGCCTGCTCCCAGGCAGATAACGTCTATAACTCCGGTAACTTCGCCAACTTCAAACCCGGCTGTGCACACTACCTGTTCGGCTGGGTCGATAACGATGGTGTTCAGATCACCAACGGTTTCTGGCTTGCCAAAACCGGCGTAACTAAGAACGCCTATGGAAACTGGGTAGCAGGTACTTACGGCGTAGTAACCGAAGACCAGTTGAAGGGAATCGATTGGATAACCGCAAACCCCTACAAATATATACTGGATTACCTGGGCAGCGCTTTCGGCCTACCCATCCCACCTGTCTATGGGTATCCCTTCCTTCAGTGCCAGGGTTCCCTGTCCAAGCCGCTTATCGGCGGCACGCCCAGCTCTTTTTCGCCCTGTGTCGACCAGTCCGGCGCTATCTTCCTCGACGGGGTGGACGGAGACGATACCTACAACGGAAGCACCAAGACCTACACCGGCGGCTTAAACGGCCCGGTACAAACCTTCGACAGAGCCAAAACCCTATTATCCTCTGCTACCGTTAAAACCATCTACATCGTCAATACGGTGACGGTAAACAGCTCGGAATCCTGGACATTTACCGGCAGCGGCATCGCCGACCCCATCGTCAAACGAAGTTGCAGCTGTGAGGGGTACCTCATCAATGTAACTACCGGCGGCACCCTGACCCTGCAGGGTATCGTCATAGACGGCAATAAAGCTAATTTTGTAGCAACTACCGATTCCCTGATTGCCGTTGATGCCGGTTCGCTAGTCATAAACAGCGATGTCACGCTGCAAAACAACGCTGCTAACGGTGGAGGAGCCCTGCGCATCACGGGCGGGGCTGTTACACTGGGCGGCGGAACCATTACCAACTGCTCCGCCATAAACTACGGCGGCGCGGTAATGATACTCGGTAACGGTGCATTTACCATGAATAGCGGCACCATTACCAGTAACTCCGCTACCAAAGGCGGCGGCGTTGCTGTAATCGAAAGCGGCGCGTTTACACTGATCGGCGGGACGATTACCGCCAGCAACAATGACGCAGGCGTATATGTGGGTGACAGCACAGCTACCTTTACCATCGACCCTGCCAGCACTATCACTTTCGGGGCAAACAATATTATTTATTTGACTACCGGAACCAAAATATGGATTGCTTCCACGTTGTATGGCTATGTTAGCTCTTTAACGTTAGAGGCTGAAGACGAAGCTTTGTATCCGGTTGTTGCCGAAGGAGATGGATATACGATTGATTTATATGATGACTTTCCTGCATTTGCCTATGCTAAAGCGGGATGGTATTGCCATCTTAACGGTTCCAATCAAGTCTATATAAATCAAACACCTTAAAACCTGAAACCAGAGCAATGCAGGTAAAAATGCATTAACTCTGTAACAGAATACCAGTTGGTTAACAAACAAGAACAACGGGGGGCGGTTCCCTGAAACATCCGGAGCCGCCCCCCACGAGAGGATTAACTTTGAAATATATATGCTTTGGTGTGAAAAAGAAGTAAATAATCAGGCTGGCTCCGCTTCAGAGGGGAGCCGGCCTTTCTTTAGCGGAGAGGCATTTCGAAAATAACATTTTTTGATAACCGAACGAGAACAAGGAGGATTTTTCATGCCCGGAAAATTTTTTAAACTGCTGCTGCCATGCCTGCTGCTGGCAGCCATGCTCTGCAATATGCTCCCGACCGCCGTCTTTGCTTCGGGGGAGGAAGGCAGCCTGAGTACCGTCTATCTGAATGGAGCAAGCGGTTTGGATACTAACGACGGCGCTACTGCCGGGACTGCCGTCCAGACCTTTGCTGAAGCCAAGAGGCTGCTCAGCGCCACCGACGGCACCATCTATATCACCGGACAGGTGACCATAACCGGCGAGGAGAGCTGGGACCTGACCGGCTATACCAACACCACAGTCAAGCGTTATTCCGAGGTAACAAACAATTTCTTTATTGCCCGGATAAACAGCGGTGCCAGCCTGACGCTGAGCAATATCACTATAGACGGCTGCAACATATCCACTAACAGGCCTCTTATCAGAATTGATGGTAATCTGACTATGAACAACGGAGCCATCCTTCAAAACGAACTAAGCTCTGCTGCCGGAGGCGCACTTGGACTAACAAATACCAATGCCGTCTTCACCATGAACGGCGGCAAAATAACCGGCAATACCGCCGCTACCACCGGTGGTGGTATCACTGCCACTGCTGGAACAATCATCATAAACGGCGGTGAGATTTCCAACAACACCGCCGGCACCAGCGGCGGAGGAATCTGGGTATCCAGTACCGCCACGCTACTTGAGATAAACGGAGGAACAATCACCGGCAATACCGCTGCCAGCGGGGGGGCCGGTGTATATAGTGCCCTTGATCCAACAACAATAGGCACCCCTGCAATAGCAGACACTATTTATTTATGGAATTATCTTAACTTAAAAACCGGCTTAATCGACAACCTCACGATTCAATACAACACACCGGCTGAAAACGTAGTTGTCGCCAAGGGATATGGCGGGTATTTACTGACAGAAAGCGACCGCAGCAAATTCAGCTACGACGGCAGCGGCTGGTACTTCGGGCTGAATACGGACAACAACTCCATTTACCTGACGGAAAACAATCCGGTTGCCAGCTACAACGTCACCTTCAGCGGCGACAATGCCACGGTCTATGTCGACGGCTCACCGGTGACCACAGGCGAGGTCACGGGAAGCGGCAGCCTCACTTTTACGGTAAACCCCGCCGACGGATATAAAATCCTTTCGGTCGCAACAAGCAACGGCACGATAACAGGCAACGGCGGCGGCAGCTATACCCTGTGCGATGTGACCGAAGACGCAACGGTTACCGTGAACAGCATACTGACCAGCATTTACAGCGTCACTTTCGAAGCCGTTAATGCCGTCGTATATGTAGACGGCTCGCCCGTATCGGCCGCCTTAACCGGCGCCGACAGCAGCCTGACCTTCACAGCGACACCCGACAGCTTATACCAAATCCTGTCGGTTACGGCCGGAAGCGGCGCGATAACGGATAACGGCAGCGGCAGCTATACCGTCTCCGGCTTAAGCGGGGACGCAACCGTTACGGTACTCACAGCCGATGCGGACGCCGACCTCACCATTTACACGGCGGAGGAACTCTTCGCCTTTGCCGCGGACGTCAACAGCGGCAACGACTACAGCGGTAAGCTGGTGCGGCTGGGGGCGGATATCGACCTGAAGAATGCGCCCTGGACGCCGATAGGCTGCTTCGTGCCCAGTGGCGACCCATATATTCCCGGCGACTCCAATTATTTCCGCGGCACCTTCGACGGCGGCGGCCATACCGTCAGCGGCATAATGATAAATAATACCAGCGGTCACGGCCAGGGTTTCTTCGGCATCATCGGGAATGCCACGATTAAAAACCTGACGGTAGCCGGCAGCATAACCGGCGGCGTTTACGATATCGGCGGGATAGCCGGCAATGCAGCCGATTCCGATATTATCAACTGCATAAACAACGCCGCGGTCAGCGGTCAGAGAAAAGTCGGCGGCATTGCCGGCGCAATGACAGGATATCTCAATTACGGCATCTACGGCTGTACGAACAACGGGGACATCTACGGCACCGAGGATGCTATCGGCGGCATAGCCGGGTTCGCCTACCGCATCGTTAACTGCGCCAACCACGGCGCGGTTTCCGGCGGCGAAGACATCTTTGAAGCTAATTCTACCGGCGGCATCATGGGGGGAACAAGCAACGCTGGTGGACCATTCTTAATCGACCGGTGCTATAATAGCGGCACGGTCACCGGTTCAGCGATGTATTGCGGCGGCATCAGCGGCTTGGTACTCTACACCACTATCAGCAACTGCTACAACACCGGTACCATCAACAACATCTGCAACTCCGGCAGCGCCAAAGACCCCTCCTGCGCCGGAGGCATCGTCGCAAGACTAAAACTCCAAAGCGACATAGTTTGTACAGTCGAAAACTGCTACAACACCGGAAGCGTACAGCATACCGGGCTGGGGCCCGGTACAGCGGAAGACATCTGCGCCCTGTCCGATGCAGGCAATATTCTTAACAACAACTACGGCAGCACGGCTACCTTCAGCGCCGCCGACCTCGGCAGCGCTTACGTTGAGGACAGCACCAGTATCAATAACGGCTACCCGGTGCTTGCCTGGCAGGTTGCCGTACCGGCCATCTACAGGGTAACTTTCGACACTGCGGATACCGTTACGGTAACCGGCAGCGAGAGCCAAACAATCGATAACAGCGGCACGCCGGGGGTCTATAATTTGACACCCGGAACCTATAGATATACTACGTCCGGCGGGGCTAAAGGCAGCTTCTATGTAACCGGCGGCAACCTGATAATCAAGCTGAGCGCCAATGCCGTCTTCAGTACCGTACCGCCGGGCGCTTCCGTAACGCTGCAAAACAGCGGCGGGCAAACAGTAGCGAACAACGGAACGGAAGGCATCTATAGCGCCCTTCCTAACGATACGTACACCTATACGGTTACGATAGACGGCTATACCACCGTCAGCGGCAGCCTTATTATCGCCGGGATTGATAGAAATATGACGGTGACCATGGCGGACAGCAGCATCGTTTACAGCGTAACGATAGACAGCTCTATCACCAACGGCACTGTCGCGGTAAATCCCACCGGCGGTACAGCCGGTACGGAGGTTACAGTCAGCATCACGCCGAACGAAGGCAAACAACTGGTGGAGGGCAGCCTCCGATATACCACGGATATACCCAACAGCGGCTGGACGGCCATTACGCAAAGCGAAGGCGTCTACAGCTTTGTAATACCTACCGGCAACGTTACCGTAACGGCGCAGTTCGAGAAAATACCCACAGAACTCTTCAGTATTACTAAAACGCCCATCACCGACCCCGTCTGGGCGATTTTTACCAGTGTATCGGAGGCGATGGAAGGCGACGTGGTTACCGTCACTATCGCCGATACCACCGTCGTCGCCTGGGCCACCGGGATAATCGTTACCGGCGATATCAGCGGCCAGACCTACGAGTTCACCACCATCACCGCATCCGCCGATGATACCGTCGATACCAATAAGGCGGGCGTCTATCAATTCATCATGCCGAATGAGCCGGTCACCGTAAGCTTTACCCAGCAGTATTCCCTGCTCAAGGTCTATCTGCAAATAGGCAATAACGCCAAAACGCTGGTGCATGCTTACACCAGGGCCGAAATGGAAGCCCTGGCGGCAGGCAACACGACTCCCGTCTATTATTCCATGTGGAACAAAGAGCCCCAGATATTTATGGGTAAGGCCGTCAGCTATGTCACCATCGAGCAGCTCGCGGCAAGTGCGGCTACCTTTAACAGCGCAGTGCGCTTTAACGATGCAGATTGTATTTTAAAGGCCAAAAGCGTCGACGGATGGACATTTAACCGGGATTGGACTTACCTGATGGATACGGTACGCAGCTATTACTATGCGCTCGGCGACCAGTACCTGGCGGAAGAAAACCGCACCGGGGAGAACAGCGCGGTGCCGGTGGTTCTATCCATTACCGGCTGGGGCGGAGAGAAGACCTATGTCGATAACCAGCCCTACGATACACTGAACGCCTACCGCCTGTGGTACGGGCTTTCGGCGGAACAGTACGACGACGGCGGCCTGCCGACGAGCGGCGAACTGGATGCCAGGTGCACCGCCAACGATATGGCAAAGTGGGTCAACGAAATCACTTTTGTCGTACCACAAACCTATTCCGTTACGGTGGACGATGCCGTCAGCGGCGGCAGCATCAGCGCCGACCCGGCAAACTGTAAAGCGGGAACGACCGTAGAGGTCACCGTTACGCCGGACGCAGGCCAGCAATTCCTGAGCGGCACTCTTAAATACACCATCGACGGCGGGGTTACTTATAAAAGGATTACCGCCACAGAAGGCATCTACAGATTCACCATGCCGGAGGGCAATGTAACGATAACCGCCGGGTTTACGGATATCAGCGCTCCGAACTATAACGTGACCATAGACGGGACCATTACCGGCGGCAGCATCAGCGTGGATGTGGAGACGGGGCCGGCGGGGACGGAGGTAATAATCAGCATCACGCCGGAAGAAAACAAACGGCTCTTGAGGGGCAGCCTGAAATACACTGCGGAAGGCGGCGGCGATTATGATATCACATCCAGCGGCGGTGTTTACAGCTTCGTCCTGCCTGCAGCCAACGTTACCGTGACCGGCCAGTTCGAGGAAATCCCCGACGCGGTCTATACGGTCACACCGCAGCCCGGTTCCGCTTATACCATCGGTTCCACTACGGAGGGAATACCTACCATGACCGTAAAAGAGGGAATAAGCGGCTTTAAATTGTTCAAGGTGAACATCACACCCGTTACCCCCCACTCCGGTATGGAAACAGTGGTCTTTATCCATATGCGGGACGGCGTACAACTGGAATACGTCGCCGTAGCAGCCGATTTCGATACCGTCAACCATGCATCGGCCGGTTTCAACGTACAGGAAGGGGATGTGATACAGGTGCTGGTCGTAGAAGAAATGCTCAACGAACCGGGATTTATCCCGATTATCTTCATGTAATGACGACGATGATAAAACGAATCGTAAAAGGAGGATGCAAAGAGAAATGATTAAATTCCGGTCTATTTTGAAAAAGAGCACCGGCGTTTTACTGACGCTGGCCATGATATTGACTCTTTTGCAGGCAGTCTTACCAGTTCCGGTTCTGGCCGGCGGCACCGACTTCAGCTTACCGGCGACCGGTGGTTTGCAAATCAATGTGATTGACGGGGAAGACACCGTGCGGATAGCCAACCTCAGCCTGACGGAACTGCAAAGCTGGACACAGCACGAAGAGAAGTACTCCGCCATCGACTCGATGCCCGAGGCTGTAGGCGCGCTGGCTTCTGGGGTATATTTAAGCCAGGTGCTGGAATACTGCGGCATCAGCAATACTGCGGATGTGGCCGGTATTAAAATGTATGCAACGGATGAGGAGGACAGGGAATTCAGCTACGATTATCTCTGGGGGAGTACCCGTTCTTTCTATCCCGACCTGGTGACCACATGGAATGTGGTCACCCACCATACCGGCAGCGGAGCGGGCAACAACCCGGAAGCGGTCGAGCCGATGTTCGCTCTCATCTCCTACCAGGAGAGGATGCTTGACCTGAAAAGCCCCAGCACAGTCGATGCGGTAAGGCCGCAGATGGACTGGGAAAATACGCTGCGTTTCTACTTCGGGCAAACGGCAGCCGACATTCAAAACGATACGCGAACCGCCGGTGACCTCCTCAAATGGGTCTACCGTATGGATATCACCCTCGCCGGCGGAGTAACCCCGCCGGAGCCAACCGGCACTGCAGCGCTGCTGTCGCCGCCCTGGTTGTCGGCTTCCTATACGGAAACCGGTACGGTGACCGGCACCGTGGGACAGACAGCAGATGTCAACATCACCTATACAAGTAATAATGACTGGATGAATGCGATAACAGAAATCACCGTGAACGGCACTGGTCTAACCAGCGGGCAATATAGTAAATTTCAGGGAATTATAGCCATCGATCCCGATGTTTTTCCAGCGGCAGGAACTTACCAGCTAGTTATAAAGGCCACCGGTTATACGGATGACTGCGCCACATGGATTATGGAACTTCCGCCGCCGCTGGTAACTCCAGAGCCGGTGTTAAACGAGGGAATCCTCAGCTGGACAGCCATCTACCAGGCGGTGGGTTACGAGGTCACACTTACCCCGACAACAGGTTCGCCTACTATACAAACGATTACGGAAACCAGTCTGGATTTGACCGGTTTAAGCCTGGCCGACGGTATCTACAGCGTTACGGTAAAAGCGCTGGCGGCACCGGGCAGCCTGCAATACAGCGATTCGGCAGCCTCGACCGCTCTAAGCTACCAGGTAGGAGGCGCCCTGCCGGCACCCAGTTGGGTGGCCGACAGCACGAACAACATCGTCGGAGAGACGATAGTGATTACCTATACCCCGGCCGATAGCGCTTATAACCAGGCTATCAATGCGGTATCCGTTAACGATACTGTAATCGACGGCAGCCTGTATGACAAGTCCATAGACGGGCAGCTGACGCTGGACGCCAGCCTGTTCACGACCGCCGATGATTATGTAATCCTGATTAGCGCAGACGGCTACCTGGATGCCCAGGTAACGCAGCCCGTTTTCAATGCGGAAGCGGCGCTGGCCATCCTGGAATTAAGCGGCAGCCCGTCTTTAACCTACGACGGGGAACCCTTATATTATGTTTTAACGAACCTGGCGCTGACCGGTAAAGACCAGTACGGGGAAGACTTCGATATCAGCGGACTGGCAGTAACCTGGCAGGTTCATTCCGGGCAGGCTACGGTTCTGGGCAATACCCTGACCATCAATGCGGCAGGCACGGTAACCGTCAGCGCCACTATCGGGGATATTAACAGCAACCATCTCGATTTGATTATCGGCAGCACAGCCGGAATACCCAACCCGGGGCATCCCGATGAGATAATTCTTTCATGGACAGGAGACCCGGCAACCACGCAAACGGTATCCTGGAGAACCGGAACCGATACCAGCCAGAACTTGATTCAGTACCTGCCCGCATCCTCTTACAGCGGCAACTTTGACGGTGCTCCATCGGAGACAGCCGTGCAAAGTACACTTTATGAAGACAATTATCATTTCGAAGTCACCTTACAGGGACTGAACCCGGCAACCAGGTATATTTATCGCGTCGGATGCGAAGGAGCCTGGAGCACACCGGCCTACTTCACGACGGCAGATACAAAGGACAGCGATTTTTCTTTTATCTATATGGGCGATATTCAGGAAGGCATCGATAACTGGGTAGCTCTCATACAAAACATTTATGCGCAGAATCCGAACCTCAAATTCGGGCTTCTGGGCGGAGACATAGTCAATATTGCCAACAGTACGAGCGAATGGGAGCGTTTCCTGACAGGGGCTTCCCATGTTTTCAGCCAGATTCCGCTGATGACTACAGCCGGAAACCACGATGAGCCGGATATAAACAACCTGTATGATTATCCTTTGTACTGGAGTTCTTTTGCCTTACCGGAAAACGGCCCCGACGGCTATACGGAACAGTTCTATTCCTTCGACTACGGCAATTGCCACATTATCGTTCTTGACAGTAATGTAATGGGAACACTCACTGCATCCAGCCCCGACTACGAAAAGATAAGCACTTGGCTGCAGAACGACCTGAACGACAGCAACCAGACATGGAAATTAGCGGTTTTTCACCATCCCGCTTACCCGGTGGTTTCCGATGCCGATTCTTCTGTAATACAGCAATACTGGGCGCCGCTACTGGAACAGTGCGGGGTGGATATGGCTTTCGTCGGGCACCAGCATGTCTACATGCGCACCGCACCCATGTACGATGGACAGGTTACGGATTCGCAGCAGGGAACGGTGTACGTTATAGGCAACTCGGGGAGCAAGCATTACCCTGCCGGTACCGGTGAGGAGTTTCAATATTATATCGAAGTGCAAATGGATTATGTGACAAACTATCAACTGGTTAATATAGATGGTAATACACTGACGCTGGTGACCAAAAACGCACAGGGGAATGTAATCGACAGCTACGTTATCAACAAACCGGCGGCAGCTTATACCGTTACCCCTGTGGCTGACGAAGATAACTACCAGACCGGAGCTAAAAGCGACGGCGTCAATACTATGACCGTAAAATCAGGCGTTTCCGGAATAATATATTTTAGCGCTGATGTGACGCCGGTCACGGGGCACAAAGGGGAAGAATCGGTCGTATTTATCCATACGAGGAAAGGCGAACAGATCGGCATCAATATAGTCAGAATCAATTTCGATGTTACTTCAAGAGTTCAGGCCGGTTTCGATGTCCTGCCCGGTGATGTTATAGAGGTTTACGTAGTGGATACCCTGGATTCTTTAATAGATGAGAATCCAAATATCTTCTTATTACAAGCGCAATCTCTATTGGGCAAAATTACGGCAACTTCGTGTTACTGCGGTAAATCAATAAACGGAGGGGATGCGATAAGTTTTTCCGGTACCACCGACGCAAATACATGGCTCGGAATCAAGATAGTGGACAACACAACTCATGAAATCGTTTTCTTCCAGGCCGTAAAATCCGGAAATGACGGAAAGTATAACTGCACTTTCTCGATTCCCAACGCTACGGGTAAATCCCTGTCGGTTGTAGTGGGTTCAGGCTACAACGTGGTTATCCTAGCATTATATGTAAATCCTACCGGCGACCTGAACGGAGACCTTACCTGCGATATAACCGATTTGATTTGCATCGGTTTCCACTGGGGTGAAAAAGGAACTGCCGGCTGGATACCCGAAGATGTCAATCTGGATGGAGAAATCAATGTCTGCGATCTTGTAAAGATAGGGCTTAATTGGGATGGCGACTAATAAAAAATATCAGTCGAGAGAATATTTATCCGGTATTAAAAAGGGACGAAAAGAATGAAGCTAATAAGAAGAAAAGTCAGCACGTTTTTATACACTCTCCTCAGTCTTGCTGTCATCAGTATATTCATGATAGCACCGGTACCGGCCATGGCAGCCGGCACCTCAATAAGTATTTCTCCTTCAAGCCAATCAATAGAGAACGGCGACACTTTCAACGTCAGCCTGGTTATCAATACCGACATAGCTTCCCGCGGCTGGCAAGCTACTGTTAATTACGATACCAGTAAATTAATTGCCAACTCCTATACCGAAGGCGGCTTTTTGCATGATTGGGCAACGGCACACGGGGACAATACAGTAGACCAATCATCGGGTATAGATTCGGCTCAAGGCAGAATCAATCTTGCATATATTATTACCGGCGCCACCGACCCCGGCGGCCCCAGCGGCAGCGGCACATTATGCACCATTTCATTCACAGCCAAACAAAGTGTTAACTCCATCACCGGTATTACCTTATCAAATGTAATTGTATCGGACATAGATGCTCAAGAAATCACAGGGGTTACCTCGATTGGCGGATTGTTTACCATCGGGACTATTACAACTACAACTTCCGGGGGGCAAACAGGTTCAATTCATCCTCTTGAAGTTTATGTTCAGAATGGCAATTCCGGAACTCCAATATTAGTCCATTCTTATAGCCAGGAGGAAATGGAATCCATGGCAATGTCACAACCTCAGTACTATTCGGGAATCGATTCTATGCCGGCGGCTGTTCAGGGCAAGGGAATCGGTGTTTTATTAAGCACATTGCTAGATAACTCCGGCATTTCCTTCAATTCGGGAGCTAGCCTTAGGTTGTATGCTACAGATACCGAACCCAATCCTTACGTAACCCTTACATACGATTATTTACTGGGCGAACAGCGTTACTACTACCCCAATTTTACGAATGTCGACAACAAAAATATTGATAACGCCGTAGCTATAGAACCCATGTTTTGTATCAGTTCGTATCAAGGCAGGTATCTCACGCGCTCGCAGCTTGATACTAAAACACTTTCAACATCGGATTCTTATCGATTCTGCTTTGGGCTTTTACCCTCTGATGTGACCGGCACGACCATTACCGCTAACAAGTTTGTAAAGTGGGTAGACCGCATCGATATAATATTGTCCGACACTTATAGCGTAACCATTGACAGCGAAATCACCGGCGGTATAGTTACATCAAATAAAAGCAGTGCTGCGGAAGGAGATACTGTAAAGCTGACCGTTACTCCCGATAGCGGGAATCAACTTAAAAAGGACTCCCTGGTTGTAAGTTACAATGGCAATCATACTGTAAAACTCACTGCTAAAGCTGATAATGTCTATACTTTTACAATGCCGGCTTATAATGTCACTGTCACAGCGGAATTCGAAGATATCCCGGACACATCATCATGCACAGCAACCTTCATGAGTGACGGCATAATCTATACAACAATCAGCACCACATCCGGTTCAACGATAAGCGCTCCGGCAGTTCCAACAAAGATAGATTATTCATTTGCCGGCTGGTACTCTGATGAATCTCTGATGAATGCAGTTATTTTTCCGTATAAGGTAATGAGCAACGTTACATTTTATGCTAAATGGACGGCTAATACACTAACCAACTACATCATTACTGCCAGTGCCGGTACGGGTGGAACTATATCCCCTTCAGGGAATGTAACTGTTAATCAGCATTCCAGCCAGGCATTCACAATCGTAGCTGACGCAGGATATCAGGTAGCCGATGTTCAGGTAGACGGAATATCTCAGGGAGCTATTCCGGGCTATACCTTTTTGGATGTTACGGCTGGACATAGTATTAGCGCTGCTTTCGTCATAGCACAGATTCCATTAATCACTTCTTTTACCCCCGTTTCAGGTGAAACCGGGAGTATTGTGACCATCACCGGCAACAATTTTAATGGAACAACCGGAGTTAGCTTTGGAGGAGTAGCGGCTCAAAGCTTTACCGTCGATTCCGACACACAGATAACAGCTATAGTCGGTAACGGAGCCAGCGGTGCAATTGTAGTGACGACAGGAGGGGGATTGGCAATCAAGGAGGGTTTTACATTTTCTACGCAAACAGTCTCTTCTCAAACAATTACTATTCAAACAACCGATACAGGGACTATAAATACACAAACGACTTCTACCTCGACAACCTCAACGTGGTTAGATGATGTCAAATGGATAATTATTACAGCAATAGCCGGCGTCGCTGTTTTATTGCTGATGATTTATGTAATTCGTAAAAAGTAGTGTACACAAACAAGAGGAGGAATCTGAAAACAGGATAATATCAATATCATGGAAATAATAAAGATTCGTTATATTTTACAACAGGACTAGAGAATGCGATATAAACGATTATTATCGATTATTACCTTTTTACTTATGGTATTTTTCACGGGGAGGATGCCGCTGTCCGTTGTTGCAGAATCTGCTCCAATTATTACACTTGCGGCTACATCCGGGACAACAGGTACGGCAATAGTAATAACAGGCAATGGTTTTGCTTCGAATACATCCGGTAGCGTCTGGTTCGATACGAATGGAAACGGAATAAAAGACGACGGAGAACCGTCCAGAGGTATTACTACCACCGCAAACGGGGCTATTCCTAATTTTACCAGAGTTACAGCACCGGTAGTCCCCGGCGGGGATTATAAAGTTCTGGTAGATATACCAGGCGGTGAATATATAGAAGCTGCCGCCGATTTTACGATTACGCCCTGCATCACACTGAGCCAAAAGACAGGATATGCAGGAGCGTTGGTAATTGTCTCAGGCAACGGATTTGCTGCCGGTGCCGTTGGATCTATCTGGTTCGATACTGATGACGACAAACAAAGAGGCGATGCTGAACCATCGGTCAGCGTCACATGTGATAGGAATGGCGTGATACTCGGTGAAATTACCCTTACGACACCGGCTGCCGGACCCGGCACCTATCAAATACAGGCCGATATGAACAGTGAGTATATAGCAGAAGCTTCAGCGATTTTTACCTATTCCCCAACCCTGACCTTGAGCCCCTCACCGGTAACCTCCAACCTCGGTGCCATTGTTATGGATACAGTCATAACCATTACTGTCAGCGGCGGTGGTTTCACACCCGGAGCCAGCGGCTATATCTGGTTCGACTACGATGGCAACAGAGCAAGAGATGTCGATGAATCCCAGATAGAAGTAACTGCTACGGACGACGGGACAATTCCCTCCGGGGTAACGCTGACGACTCCAAAGCTGCCGCCATGCTCCAGCTTCAACGTTTTCGCGGATATACCCGGCAGCGGAGACATAGAATCATCGGCAGTATTATCGATAGCCGAAACAACGACATCGGTAACTATAACCAAACATGACGCTTATGGAAATGTTATCGACACCGCAACGGTCTCCTGGGAATGGATGCAAGATAACCTTCCCATAATCGGTGACGGGGAAACCGATTATTATATTCAAAAGGGGACAGCCATTAGCGACACGTTCGATGCAGTCTGGGACACACAGGAGACTGACACGGATCCGGACACCCTTCTGGAAATGGGATATGCCAGGGGAACCGACGTCAAAGACCTGCTGGAACTGGTCGGCGGTGCCTCCGAGGGAGATTCGGTACTGTTCACAGCCTCCGATGGATGGAAAACATGGTTCGACTACGAAAATATTTACTTCCCCGACTCCCGTCAGGGCAAAGTGGTGCTCTCATGGTGGAACGGGTCGAACGGAGGTTACGTACCGGAGTTTTACCTCGGCATGCGCCTGTATTGTTTTGCTGAAACTACAAATGCCGACGGCCTGCACATATACGGGGACTGGGATATGCATGAAACAATGGCACCGTCTCGCTGGGAATACTCACCGATAGGCCCGTGTACCAGCCGCCTTTCAAACAAATACGTCAGATATATCGATATTTATGAACAGAATCTTGTTTCCTGCGATGCAGCGGGAACGGAGAAAAGTAATTTCGATTCCGGTGATACGGTTTATGTCAAAGGAATCGGACTATCTTCTGACACTCTTTATGTAATCTGGATTCAACCGGATGGTGTACAGGTATCTCCGCTGGATGAACTGGGGCTCAGGAATGGTACATATACCCTTTCGGCTTCCGATGACCCTTCAGGCTCACAGGAGACTGTTATTACCGATGCCAACGGCAATTTCGGCCCCGTGGCAATCTGGACTGTCGACTCCCCTTCAGAGAGTACAACAGGATACGATATTGTAGCTGATAACCAGTTTGCCGGCATCATCGGCACTTTCGATGAGGAAGATTCCATAGATAACGAAGGATGGGAAGGTTTCAACACTTTTCACAGTAAGGCTCCGTCTTTCTCACTGATGCTGATTGGAGGAGCAGCAATCATAATTATCATCGTAGCGATTGTACTTATATTGTATACCAAGCAACGTAAATCCCGTTTGGCTGGTAACGATAAAATTTGACGAACCTGGAGTTTAAAAAATGCTTGAAGATGCCAAAATAAAAGAGAAACTCAAAAAAATATCTAGGAGAGACTTCTTGATGTTGATAGGGATGGCTTCGGCAAGCTGCTTAATCGGCTGTAATCATCGACTGAATACCGCAACGACACTGACGGAAGGTTCCGCTACAGCGATTCCAACAGTAGATCCCAATAACAGAATTATAGTGGATATGTTCGGCAGGCGATTGACAGTTCCCAAAGTGATTAATCGCGTTCTGTGTTCCGGACCGGTAGAATGTACGCTGGTCTATCTGATCGCTCCCGATAAATTGGTCGGACTAGCCGCTGAATTCAATGGTAATCCTCCGCTGGTACTCGATAAATACCTGGATTTGCCCGTAGTCGGCGGCTGGTACGGGGCTCAAGTGGGGAATTATGAGACATTTATTACTTTCAATCCGGATATTATTCTAGAGGGTAAATTGGAAAATATGCCCGAGAGGCAACTAAAGTTCGGCTCTATACCGGTGGTCGGTGACGACACCGGCTCTGATTTGCTTCTCAATTTCGAGAATTGTATTACCTTTATCGGTGAATTGCTGGATGCGCAGGACAGTGCCGCAAAACTTAATGCTTTTTATAACGAGGCGATGCAATATGTTAGTAATATAGTGCCCCAAATTTCTGATAGTGATAAAGTCAGAGTTTATTATGCCGAAGGCTCTGAGGGATTAAATACCGACCCGGACGGGTCATTTCATGCCAACCTGCTCACTTTCTGCGGTGGAATAAACGTAGCTGAAAGTGTCCCGCTTCTGCCGGGAATCGGAATGTCAGATGTGTCGATGGAGAATGTTCTCTACTGGGACCCGGATACGATTATTTTGGGCAGAGCTACCTCGGCAGACCTCTATAAAAGAATTATGAACAGTCCGGAGTGGGCCAAATTAAGGGCGGTTAGAAACAGCCGGGTTTTTCTCCGTACGGACAATCCTTTCTCTATATTCGACGGGCCTCCAGGCCCCTGCCAAATCCTGGGTATGTACTGGATGATAAAGATGCTTTATCCTGACAGAACCACAGATTTGGACATTGTTGCCAAATACAAGGAGTTTTATTCAGATTTCTTTCACTACGATCTTACAGATGATGAAGTGTCATATTTATTATATTCGTATAAGGAGATAGATTCATGAAGCGCAGACTAATATCCGTCCTTTTATTTTCTGCTCTACTGTCTTTAGTTTGTACTAACTTAACAACAAACGTATTAGCTGAAAACGCTCCGTCAAGTACATCTCTGGAAGTATATGTGCAGCAAGGAAATTCGGGAACTCCAGAATTTGTACACATTTATAGTCAGACTGAAATGGAAGCTTTGGCAGAGTCAGATATCCAATACTACACAGGCATCGACTCAATGCCGTCTGTCCTGCAAGGCAAGGGGATCGGTGTCTTACTAAGTTCATTAATAAATGATCTAAAGTATTATAATGAGGGTGTTTCATTTGGTTCGGGTGCACAGATTAAAACGAATGCCCCTGATGGTTATTCAGTCACCTATACCTATGAGTATCTATTCGGCGAGACGCGATATTGTTATCCCAATTTTACAGATATCGATAACCCGAATACAGACGGAGCTATAGCTATAGAGCCAATGCTCTGCATAATATCGTGTCAGACCAGAAACAGAACAACTACGGAATTAGATAGCTTTACAATGGATGCATCCGAATCGTACAGATTCTGCTACGGACTTCTACCTTCCGATGTCTCCAATCTCACTTGTAACGTAAATAAATTTGGCAAATGGATAAACCAACTTTATATAATATTACCTGCCGAGAATGGAACTTTTACCACCAGCCAGGCAGCCGAAGTCACACCATCAAATAATTTTAACATCTGGTTATTGATCGTGGTAGTTGCTATAGTCTGTTTGATTGTTTTAGTAATTGTTTATAAGGTCATTATGCGACAACAACCATAAAAACTCAGCCGACAACAATAGGCATAAGTTTGATCTGTTCTAGGTGTCTATTAGCATTCTCTGGATTTTTTACCCAGACTGGAACAATTTTTAAAACATCAGCATCTTTAGATGTAGAAAGATGATCCAATATTTTTTTCACTGCTTCGACCTTGGCTTCAGCTGCATTTTCCCTATTGTTATAGATACGTTCTACTTTAGCTTTCTGTTGAGCAAGTTTCTCTATGTTAATTAACGATAACGCCTCTCTACGAACTGTTAATTGATTTAAAGCATAACCATCAGCATATTTTAAAGCATCCTCAAAAACCTCATTGCATGATAAAATCTTACGATCTTCCCAATCTTCTACTTTAACCTGACAACAGTGCTCTAGCAACCATTTAGATAAATCGCCATCTGGTTGGCCAAACTCATCGACAAAAACAGGGAAAAGTTCTTTTTGGGGCGTTATCCCCTCAAATTCCAGTACATAAATAAAAAACCAGCCGTTTATTGCAGCTTTTTCATTAGTCTTAATAATTCGATAGCTAGTACTTGCTAGATAATTATCTGACTGTACATATTCTATTAATGCATTGGGCTAAAGATGGCAGCGTAATTTGTAACGTGCAGCCAGAGAACAATGATAGCTTTGTCGTGCAATTTGAAGATGGTGTCTATAAAAGAATAATAAGAGAGGCAGAGAAAGAACTGGACTTCTATCTAATCGAACTACAAGAACCTAATCCTTGGAAATATGCCAAATATCACTGTTCGACAGCTTCTAATTTGTATTCGATGGTGAGGTGGGTTTTGATTATATAGTCAATATTCTTATACAAACGTTGTCTTTTATATTATATCCCTCGATTGTCTAATTTTGATGTCCATATGCTAGATCACTTTTCGTACATAGTGTTTCATTGGGCTTTGGGCAGCTTTCTTGAATGCTCTCTGTTGAGCTAAATCACGAGAAGAATTCACTGAGTCTGTTGTTTCAATCTCGACGTTTGTAGTATGACCATTCTTCTTAGCGGTTACATCAGGACGATAGCCTCCGACAGAAGGTGGTTTTTTGTAGCCAAGTATATCTGCTGCAACATCGTAGCCCCTATTTTTATAAGATAGGGCAGTTTTCCTTACCTCATTATCATGTTTAGATTGGCTGTTTTTATTCCTTATCATCTCTAATTGAACTCCTTATAATTATTAACTGGATAATTTAGAGCTAACAAGCCGATTAAAACTAACATTAGATTCTGAAGCCTGTATTTGAAGTTTCCTATGCACATCTGGCGGTATGCGTACAGTAAACTTTCCAGAGTATGATCTAGTAGCCAACGGTTCCGGAATTGGTTCACCAGTAATCTTCATATCACTTATTACTTCTTTGACTACATCACGAATACCATATAATGCTTCTTCTTGCGTTCCAGCTAGCCAGCTTAGACTAGGAAATTCAGCACATAATCCGACGTACTCACTATCTTCTTCAGACCATGTAACACGATAAGTATATTTGTCCATTTTTTTACTCCTAACTTTATCAATATCATCTAGATTATTAAAACTAAACATATTGAATTTAATTTCTCAACTTATTTATAGCCTCAAGAACCTGTCTAACCTGATATGCCTTACACTTTCCATGATTATCTTGGATATTCACTCTAGGATTGCCTTGCCAAGGTGTTCTGTATGTACAGTGACTACCTTTTGTACGAGCTTTTCCAAAATAATGTTCGCATACCTTGCATAAGTCTGTAAATCTTACATCTTTGGGATTTCCCTCCATATGCTTGACTATGTTCTCTATATCCTTCATGAGGATATGGTATCACTATTGATACTATATGTCAATATGGGATGATATTTCATCAAATATTTTATGCAAATTATATCCCCCGTTCTCTTCCCTCCCCCAATCACGTATAATGACAATACTAAACAAAAAAAAGGAGAGAACATTCATGGTTGTAAAGCAAAAAGTTTACAAGGGAAGAAACAACAGAAAGGTTTTAGGTGGAGCGGGTGGCGGGATTCGAACCCGTGACGTCTTGCTTGGGAAGCAAGCACTCTACCGCTGAGTTACACCCGCAAGAATCACACTTATTTTAACCTAAAAAAACATACCTGTAAAGGATGTGTCAGCGTCCATAACATATTGGACTTTTTAGGGGATATAAAATTATCCAAATAATAGCGCAAAGGAGGGATTTTGCCAATGCTGCGGTGAGGTCTC
>DAOUFJ010000034.1:0-134398 GCA_034429935.1 Dehalococcoidales bacterium | reverse complement strand
AAGGCTATAGTCAAGGCCACCACCCATTACCAGGATTACAAGGTCATTGCCGAAGTCAGCAGAAACCTCGGGGAAGCGATGCCCGGCATCGAAATCAAGCAAATTCCCGAAGACCAGCTTCTGGCTTCAAGAGGATGGTAAGAACCTGAATGAAAAAGACTCTGAAACACGCCGAGGATATTGCCGATGCATAGAGTAGAGGTGCGTTTTAAAGAACAACTGCCCGATTCTGCCGGGCAAGGATTGGTAAAGGGTATCTCAGACCTGGGCATAAAAAATATCTCCGACGTACGCGTGATAGACGTCTACTGGCTGGACGCCGAACTAAAAAAAGAAGAACTGGAACTGATTTGCCAGCGGCTTCTGGCAGACCCGGTAACACAGGATTACAGCTACGACATCAATATCAAGAGAATCGAGAAAGACGGGCTGCATGCAATTGAGGTAGCCTATAATGCCGGAGTCGCCGACCCGGTCGAAGAGACGGCCATGAAAGCCGTAAAAGACCTTGGAATCGATAAGGTAAAAGCCATCAAGACAGCAAAACGCTATCTCATCAAGGGGAACCTCGATAAAAGCGGCATGGATATTATCTGTAATCGCCTGCTGGTAAACCCCATCATTCAGCATATCGTCGGCGATAATCCTGTGGTTTTCCCGGAAAGCCCCAAATATAATTTTAATCTGAGACATGTCGAATTGCTGAACGCCGGCGACACGGAATTAAGCGATACCGCCCACCAATTCGGTTTTAATATCGACGAGATGAGGGCGATAAAGGAATATTATATTAAACTCGGACGCAATCCGACCGACGCCGAACTGGAAACACTGGCGCAAACATGGTCGGAGCATTGCTGCCATAAAACCTTCAAGGGAAAAATCAACTTCAACGGGGAAGTTATTGATAACCTGTTGAAAACAACCATAGCCAGAGCGACAAAAGAACTGGATAAGCCATGGTGCCTCTCCGTCTTCAAGGACAATGCCGGAGTTATCGAGTTCGATAACAAGTGGGCGTTATGCTTCAAGGTTGAAACCCATAACCACCCGTCCGCCATCGAACCGTACGGCGGCGCCTCGACTGGCGTCGGCGGAGTCGTGCGCGACGTGCTGGGAACGGGACTTGCCGCCAAACCTGTATTCAATACGGATGTTTTCTGTTTCGGCAACCCCGATATGGATTATAAAGATGTCCCCGAAGGCGTTCTGCACCCGCGCCGTATGCTTAAAGGCGTACGCTCGGGAGTTGCGGACTACGGGAACCGGCTGGGAATACCCACCGGAAACGGAGCGATATGCTTCGACCACAGGTATACAGCCAATCCGCTTGTTTATTGCGGCACCGTCGGACTGATGCCGAGAGAATACTCCCAGATGGGCAAACAAAAGCCGGGAGACCTGATAGTTCTTGCCGGCGGCAGAACCGGGCGCGACGGCATTCACGGGGTTACCTTTGCCTCGGAGCAATTGAACAAGGATTCTACGCAGCTTTCTTTCAGCTCGGTTCAAATAGGCAATCCTATAATGGAGAAGAAGCTCATTGATACCATCCTCCAGGCAAGAGATAAAGAGCTGTTCGTCAGGATAACCGACTGCGGCGGCGGCGGACTTTCTTCGGCAGTGGGGGAAATGGCTGCCGAAACGGGCGCAAAGGTATATCTCGACAGGGTGCCTTTAAAATATGCCGGGCTATCCTATTCGGAAATCTGGATATCGGAATCGCAGGAGCGCATGATAATGGCAGTCTCCCCGGATAAGGCTGACGAGTTATTGAAGCTGTTTGCAGGCGAAAATACCGAGGCTACGGTAATCGGCGAATTCACAGACGACAGAAAACTGCAGCTTTTCTATAATGGTAACCCTGTTTGCAACCTCGATATGGAATTCCTGCACGAAGGCCACCCTCAACTCGAGTTGAGGGCTTTGTGGTGTAAATCGAGCTTCGTAGAACCCAGAGAGGAATGTCCTGATATTGCGCAATCCCTGCTGAAAATACTGGGTTCGTGGAACGTTTGCAGCCGTGAATGGGCCATTCGCCAGTACGACCACGAGGTGCAGGGTGGAAGTGTATTAAAACCGCTTGTCGGCAAGAAAAACAACGGCCCCGGCGATGCGGCAATCATAAGACCGGTGCTGGATTCGAATATGGGAGTCATTATTTCCAATGGAATCAACTCCAAGTACAGCGATATCGACCCCTACTGCATGGCGGCATCGGCTATAGACGAAGCCTTGAGGCAGATTATAGCCGTCGGAGGCAGCCTCGAAAGAGTGGCACTGCTGGATAACTTCTGCTGGGGCAATACCGGCAAACCGGAGAGGCTGGGGTCTCTGGTGCGCGCCTGCCAGGCATGCTACGACATGTCCGTCGCCTATGGCACGCCCTTCATATCGGGAAAAGACAGCCTCAACAACGAATTCCAGCATCACGGCGATACCATATCCATTCCCGACACATTGTTGATTTCGGCAATGGGTATCATGAAAGATACAGGAAAAACCGTATCGATGGACTTCAAGAAAGTGGGGAACCTGATTTATATAGTCGGCAAGACATATAACGAAATGGGTGGCTCCGAGTATTTCAAAAGCATGGGATATCTCGGTAACGATGCCCCAAAAGTAAACCCCGCACAGGCGAAAAAGACAATGGACAATCTCAGCAAAGCCACCGATAAAGGGCTGGTTAAAGCCTGCCACGACCTGAGCGAAGGCGGATTGGGCGTTGCCGTCGCCGAAATGGCATTCGCCGGGGATAAAGGCGCCACCATCATATTGAGAGAAGTCCCGCTGGGTGACGATATCATCCGCAACGACCACATATTATTCTCGGAATCCAACAGCCGTTTCCTGGTCGAAGTGGCACCGGAAAACGTCAACAAGTTCGAAAAAACGCTGGGTGACGTGCCCTTCGCCTATATCGGAGAGGTTACCTCCCTGGACACTTTGCAAATATTCGGGCTGAACAACGATATCATCCTAAAAATCGGTATAGATAAACTGAAAGAAGCCTGGCAAAAACCGCTTGAATGGTAGATGTTGATTATGACTAAAGCAAGAACACTGGTATTAAGAGCACCGGGTACCAACTGCGATATGGAAGCCGCTTTCGCCTTCGAACAAGCGGAAGCCGATGTTTCGATGGTTCACATCGGAGAGCTGATACGACGGGAAAAAAGACTGGGTGACTACCGTATAATGGTGCTGCCGGGCGGGTTTACCTACGGGGACGACCTGGGTTCGGGCAAAGTAATCGCCAACGAAATCGGTGTCAAGCTGGGTGATGATGTAAAACTCTTCGTCGAAAACGGCGGCCTTATTATCGGCATCTGCAACGGCTTTCAAATACTGGTAAAGAGCGGCCTTCTGCCCGACCCTGCCGCCTTGAACAAGCGGCAAAAAGCAACCTTAACCAACAACGATTCAGGGAAGTTCGAGTGCCGCTGGGTCAATTTAAAGGTCAATCTGAAAAGCAACTGCATCTTTACAAAAGGCATCGCCAAAATGTATCTCCCCGTAGCCCACGGAGAGGGAAAATTCGTTGCCGACAAAGAGACGTTAGCAGCAATCGATGTTGCCGTATATTATGCGGACGAAGATGACAAGCCGACCATGGAATACCCTTATAACCCCAACGGTTCCCTGAGCTGCATCGCCGGAATCTGCGACAGTACGGGGCGCATCTTCGGATTGATGCCGCACCCGGAGCGCTATATAACGGGCAGCCAGCACCCGAGATGGACGGGGGAAAACGTCCGGGAAGAGGGAGACGGATTCAGAATCTTTAAAAATGCTGTGGATTGGGTAAAACACCTTTAGTCCAATAATATTTACTACATAAAGTCGATTATGTTATACTTATAAACTAATTAAAGCGTAACTAGAAAGAGGGATAAAATTGGCGGATACAGCTACAATTAAAGAGCTATTGGAGTCTGGGGCACATTTCGGTCACCAGACCAGTCACTGGAACCCGCACATGAAGAAATATATCTTCACCAAGCGCAACGGGATCCATATCATCGACCTCGAACAGACTGCTGCCATGCTGGAGGAAGCCTGCAAGTTCGTTAAGGAACTGGCTGCCGACGGGGGTAAGATTCTTTTCGTAGGAACCAAGAAACAGGCGCAGGACATCATTGAGGAAGAGGCGAAACGCTGCGGAATGTTCTATATCAACCAGAGATGGATAGGCGGCGTACTGACTAACTTCTCAGCTATTCAATCGAGAATAGACTACCTGGTTAAACTTGAAGACCAGCAGGCTAAGGGCGATTTTGCACGCCTGCCCAAGAAAGAAGCTTCGAAACTCGGGGAAGAAATCGACCGCTTGAACAAAAACATGGGAGGCTTCAAGGAAATGACACGTCTGCCTGATGCCCTCTTCATCATAGACCCCGTAAAAGAAAAAATAGCCATTATGGAAGCCCAGAGAATAGGGATTCCAATAGTTGCCGTCGTAGACACCAACTGCCTGCCGGACATTGTCGACTACCCTGTTCCCGCCAATGATGATGCCATCAGAGCCATCAAGCTGATTACGGGAAAAATCGCAAGTGCCGTCGTAGAAGGCAAAGGCGGCGAACTCCCTGTTTCGGAAGAAACAGCAGCGGTTATATCGAATGAAACGGAAACGGCTCAGACTGCCGAGCAAACTACTCAAGACTAATAAAAGGGGGATAAACTTTGGAAATCTCTGCTGCCTGTGTTAAAGAATTAAGAGACCAATGCGGCGCCGGTTTCATGGATTGCCGTGCCGCTTTACTTAAAACGGAAGGAAATCTCGAAAAAGCCCTGGAAATACTGAAAGAACAGGGTTTTGCTAAAGCTGCCAAAAAATCGGACAGGGCCGCCGACCAGGGCCTTGTCGAATCTTATATTCATTGCGGCGGGCGTATAGGAGCCATGGTCGAGGTTAACTGCGAAACCGATTTCGTTGCCCTGACCGACGAATTCAAGGAACTTGCTCACAACATAGCCATGCAGGTGGCGGCTATGAATCCCCAATATATCTCGGAAGAGAACATTCCTGCCGATATGCCGGAAGCGGAAAGAGCCGAACTGGATGTCAATGCTGCCTGTCTGCTCAACCAGGCGTACATTAAAGACCCGACGCTGACGATTAAGGATATCATCGTCCAAAACGTAACCAAAATGGGAGAGAATATAAAGGTTAGCCGTATTGCGCGGTTCGATTTATCCGAATAAGCAGGATAATGATGAGTAATACCAGGTACAAAAGAGTCTTGCTCAAGCTCAGCGGCGAGGCTTTCAGTGGTAATACCACCTATGGCATTGACGCTCCTACTATAGCCAAAGTTGCCAAGCAAATCAGCAATATCGTGGCTATGGGCGTTGAAGTAGCTACTGTAATAGGAGCCGGAAACATCTGGCGCGGCGCTACAGCCGCCAAGCAGGGCATAGACCGTGTTACGGCCGACTATGCCGGAATGCTGGCCACCGTCATCAATGCCCTGGCGCTTCAGGATGCCCTGGAAAAACAGGGGATAGTCACCAGGACGTTATCGGCTATCGTCATCGAACAGGTTGCCGAACCTTATCTTATGAGACGCGCCATCCGGCACCTCGAAAAAGGCCGTGTAGTTATACTTGCCGGAGGCACCGGCAATCCCTATATGACAACCGATACCGCCGCCGCCCTGAGAGCTATTGAAATCGAAGCGGAAGTCCTGCTGATGAGCAAGAACTGTGTCGACGGTGTTTACAGCGCCGACCCGCGCAAGGACCCTTCAGCCAAAAAATTCGACCACCTGACTTATCTGGATGTCTTGAATAAACGCTTACAGGTCATGGATTCCACTGCGCTTTCGCTGTGCCTGGAAAACGGTTTGCCAATTATCGTTTTCGACCTTCAAGCCACCAACAGCCTCGAAAGGCTGGTAATGGGCGAACACATTGGTACTTTAATTAATGACGGGTAGTAAGATGATTGAAGAAATTTTACTAACAATGGACCAAAAAATGCAGGCCTCTCTGGATGCGCTCAAAAGGGATTTGGGCGGTATACGCACTGGCAGGGCAACTCCGGCAATGATAGAGCATGTCAGGGTTGAATATGCCGAAACCACGATGCCCATCAATCACATCGCCGGAATTTCGACTTCCGGAGCCAACCTGCTAATTATTCAGCCATGGGACCCGGGCAGTCTGAAGGCAATCGAAAAAGCAATTCTCAAATCCAACCTGGGACTCACTCCCAACAACGATGGAACCGTCATACGGCTGGCCGTCCCTCCGCTAACCAACGAAAGGCGCCAGGAACTTATCAAAATAGTCAAGGCCAGAGTTGAAGAAAGCAAGGTGGTTATACGCAACATCAGGCGTGACGGCTCCGAAGAATTGAAGAAACTGGAAAAAGACAAGGGAATTTCCCAGGATGAACATAAACGGGCTCAGGAAAAGTTGCAGAAGATTACCGATAATTTCATCGGCCTTGCAGACAAAGCCAGAGAAGATAAAGAAAAGGAATTGATGGAAGTCTAGCCGTTATGTACCGGCTATTCTTTACATCAATGCCATCCCTTTTAATGCTATAATACCCCTGTATTTCAAACACAAAGTTTACAGCGCAAACTTCCGGCAGTTTATATAGAGGTACTTGATTTATCGATGATAAAAAATATTTCGCCGCTGCCCGAACACATTGCCATAATCATGGACGGTAACGGCAGATGGGCACAAAAACGAAATCTCCCCAGACAAGCCGGACACCGTGCCGGCACGCAAAATATACTTTCCCTGCTTAAAACTGTGGGAAAGTACGGCATTAAATATGTTACCTTGTATTCCTTTTCCACCGAGAACTGGAACCGCCCCGAAGACGAGATTCACGGGATTCTGGATATTCTCGGAAAAACAATCGATAAGGAACTGCCCAAACTGCATAAAAACGGAATCAGGATATGCCATATCGGACGCCTTGAAAAATTGCCGGAAAAAACCAGAATTGCGGTATTAAACGCCATCGAACTCACCCAAAATAATACAGCTATGATTCTAAGCCTTGCTTTCGATTATGGCGGGCGCACCGAAATAGTAGATGCGGTCAAAAAAATAATAACCGACAGGATTCCCCCCCAGGATGTCGATGAAAAGCTGTTCGGCAATTACCTCTACACAAACAACCTGCCAGCAGTAGACCTGGTTATTCGCACCGGCGGTGACCTGCGCATCAGCAACTTCCTTTTATGGCAATCGGCATACAGCGAATTCTATTTTACCGACGTGCTGTGGCCCGATTTTAAATCCAGAGAAATAGAAAAAGCACTGATATCCTACAGCAAGAGGCAGAGGCGCTTCGGCGGTTTATAAATGCTTAAACAAAGAACTTTAACCGCCGTTTGCCTGCTGCCGGTACTTATCGCCGCCGTCTGGTTCGACGAACCGCTGCCATGGCTGACGGTATTTGTTGCTGTATATGGAGGACTGGCAGCGCTGGAGTTCTATAAGATTGTTTCAACCTCCGGTTCAGGCATTGTGCCGTTTACCGCATTCGGAGTCATCTGGACTATAATTTTTATCTTCAGCCCGCACCTCGATTACGACTATCTCATTCCCGTGCTTTTAACTATTGCCATAATAATCCCGCCAATATGGATGCTGCTGCGCCGTAACAAAGAAAATGCCTTTCTAAGCTGGATATGGACTCTTACCGGCATTTTATACATCGGCTGGCTATTAAGCCATTATGTCGCTTTGAGAGAACTCAATTTCGGGCGCGAATGGGTGCTTTATGCCCTGTTCGTTACCTTTGCCTCGGATACATTCGCTTATTTCATCGGAAAAACGTGGGGCAGGCACCAGTTATCCCCTATCAGCCCGAAGAAAACACAGGAAGGGGCTCTGGGCGGAATTCTGGGGTCTGTTATCATAAGCCTGCTTATGGTCTGGCTGTTCAAGCTGCCCATCAACTACGGATATGCCATCTTGCTGGGCATTGCGGTCAGCGTTTTCGGACAGATAGGCGATTTGTTCGAATCCCTCTTCAAACGCAATATGGGAATTAAAGACTCCGGACATTCCCTGCCCGGGCACGGCGGCTTCCTCGACCGCATGGACAGCATCGTCTTTACCGGCGTTATTGTCTATTATTATGTAGTGTTGTTCGTCGGTTAGGGATAACGTCATTTGCAGGGACGGACAATGTCCGACCGCCGATTTCCTCATGGGGTTATGCCAGTCCGCTCATGGTAAGGATTTACTAAGCCGTTCGTCGTAAGCCCTCTTTAGCCGTTCGTGTCTTTCGTCAGGCTCAGGATGCACGGGTATTGTAAAAGCCGTTCGTGGAGCCTGTCCTGAGGCTCCCGAAGGAAGCCTGTCGAACCATAGCAGCGATATATTATATACGGAGCGGGGTAATTAAGTGGTATTGTAGTGATTGCTTCGTCCGCCTGCGGCGTCCTCGCAAAGACGATTTTTTTTGTCATGCTGGAGTTCGTGACGAACGAACGAAGCATCCGGGGCGAGGGTGTTATTTTTTGAACACCACCCCCAAGATTCTTCATCCCGACCAGTCGGGATTCCAGAATGACAACCTTTGATAACAAGCCTTGTTAATAAAAAACATCTCCAGCATAGCCTCAAATCCCCAATTGTTGTATGATATTACTAATATGGAAGATTCGATAACCAATCTAGTCGTGCTGGGTTCCACCGGCTCCATCGGCAGGCAAACTCTGGAAGTGGTGCGTGCCCTGCCCGGTAGATTTAAAATTACAGGACTGGCGGCCGGCGAGAATACAAACCTCCTCAAAGAGCAAATCAGGGAATTCAAGCCGCAATATTATTACCATACCAACAAAAACGACCAAACGGAATACTTAAGTCAGCGTTATATAAGTATGGAAGAAATGGCAGCCCTACCTGAAATCGACACCGTAGTGGTAGCCACTCCCGGGGGAGCCGGACTGAAACCGACGCTGGCAGCCGTCAGAGCTGGAAAAAACGTTGCCCTCTCCAACAAGGAATCGCTGGTTTCAGCCGGCAGCATCATAATGCAGGAAGCGGCAAGATGCAGGGCAGCTATTCTGCCTGTAGACAGCGAGCACAGCGCCATCTGGCAATGCTTCGAGGGCGAGAGCAAGAAGTGTGCGAAGATTATCCTCACCGCTTCGGGCGGACCTTTCAGAGGGTATACCCAAAAACAGCTTGACGGGGTTACGCCCGAACAGGCTTTAAATCATCCTTCGTGGAAAATGGGGAGAAAAGTTACCATCGATTCGGCAACGCTTTTTAATAAAGGAATGGAGGTTATCGAAGCGCACTGGCTGTTCGGCATCCCCTACGGGGATATCAAGGTGCTGGTGCACCCGCAGAGCATCGTTCATTCCATGGTGGAGTTTATAGACGGCTCGACCAAGGCGCAACTGGGGTTTCCCGATATGCGCCTGCCCATCCAGTATGCTCTTACCTACCACGAACGGATAGAAAACCCGGATATCCCCAGAATCGACTGGAATTCGATTGACAAACTGGACTTCGAACAGCCCGACATGGATACATTCCCCTGCCTGAAACTGGCAATAGAAGCCGGTAAAGAAGGCGGTACCGCTCCGGCGGTACTGTGTGCCGCCGACGAGGTCGCCGTATCCCTGTTTTTGGCAGGAAGGATAAAATTCAACGGTATCGCCTCACTGATAGAAAAAACCTTGGAAAAACATGATAACATACACCAGCCGACGCTGGCGGATATCTATATCGCCGATTCATGGGCCAGAGAAAAAGCCTGCGAACTGGCAGGGAGTATGAATAAATAATGAATATACTGATTGCCTTTATGGCGCTGCTGCTGATAGTAGCCGTTGCCGCACTGATTTATAAATATAAAATTTTCGACAGACGGGAACTACCGTTAATGGTGGTTTTGCTGGCGGTGCTGGCTTATTTTCTGATCGCCGTTATTGCCGTAATCGCCTGCGAGCTCGGCGGTTCCAATATAGTGATACCCGGAACAGGGACTCTGACAACCATCGTAGCCTTCTTCTTTGTTCTGGCGGTAGTGGTGATTGCGCACGAACTGGGGCATTTCGCCACCGCCAAGGCCTGCGGGGTAAAGGTAGAAGAATTCGGCATCGGCTATCCGCCGAGGATTATAGCTGTCAAACACGGGGAAACTGAGTATTCCCTGAACTGGGTGCCGCTGGGCGGTTTCACCAAGATGGCGGGAGAGGAAGACCCCAATATAGAACGCAGCCTTGCCAGCAAGAGCGTCGGCAAAAGATTAATCGTGCTCAGCGCCGGCTCTTTTATGAACTTTATCCTGCCGTTCGTGTTGCTGGCTATCGCTTACATGATTCCTCACAATATCGTTGCCGGCGACGTGACTGTTGCCGAAGTGGTTGCCGAATCACCGGCGGAAGCAGCCGGAATCCAGGCAGGCGACATGATTCTCGAAATCAACGGAAAGACCATCAACAATACCTCGGATGTCAGCCGCTATATACAAATCAATCTCGGTAACGAAAT
This sequence comes from Dehalococcoidales bacterium, assembly GCA_034429935.1. Taxonomy (GTDB): domain Bacteria; phylum Chloroflexota; class Dehalococcoidia; order Dehalococcoidales; family UBA5627; genus UBA5627. The sequence goes on along the minus strand of DAOUFJ010000034.1, from coordinate 123,910 downwards.
GACTATCCTTTTACAACACAGCGACGGTTCTACGGAGGAAGTAACGGTCGTTCCCAGGTGGAATCCGCCGGAGGGACAGGGGGCCGTCGGTTTTGCAATCAAGACTGAAAATGCCATAGTGGAAAGCCGCAGCGACAATCCGTGGGTAGCCTTTAAAAACGGCGCCACGGAAGCGTTCGAGACACTGGTACTCTTCAAAAACGGCATCCTGAGCATGTTTGCCGGCACCAGTTCCGCAGCCGACCTGGTAGGGCCTGTCGGTATTGCCCAGATTACAGGCGAGGTAGCACAGGCCGGCATCAGCCCGCTTCTGGAATGGACTGCCTTTTTCAGCCTCAACCTGGCTATTATCAACCTGCTGCCCTTGCCGGCACTCGACGGCGGCCGGATTGTTTTCGTACTGCTGGAGTGGATTCGCCGCGGGAAGAAGGTAGCCCCGGAAACCGAAGGCAAGGTACACTTCATCGGCTTTGCCATGCTTATAATGCTCATGGTCGCCGTTACTTTCCAGGATATCGGGCGTATAATAGGCTCATAAGGATTAAAAATGATACAGCGCAGGGTTTCCAAAGCAATAAAGATAGGAGATGTAACCGTCGGAGGCAACGCACCCATAGCGGTGCAATCGATGACGAAAACCGATACGAGGGATGTCGTTTCCACTGTCAGACAAATTAAAGAGCTCGAGGAGTGCGGCTGCGAAATCATCCGCTCCGCAGTCCCCGACATGGAAGCCGCAAAAGCGCTGGCAAAAATCAGGAAAGAAATAAGAATTCCGCTGGTTGCCGATATTCATTTCGACTACAGGCTGGCACTGGAGGCAATCAAATCGGGAGTGGACGGACTGCGCCTCAATCCGGGTAACATCAGCGAACCGGATAAGGTGGCTGCCGTTGTGAGTGCCGCCGGGGAGAGGCAAATCCCCATCCGCATCGGTGTTAACGGGGGCAGCCTGCCTCAGGATATAGACCCTAAGCTCCCCACATCCCAAAAGATGGTCGTCGCCGCCATGAGGCATATAAAACTGCTTGAAGACCTGGATTTCGATTTAATCAAGGTTTCGCTCAAGGCTTTCGACGTACCGACCACCATCGAAGCCTATAAAGATATCGCAGGGAAAATTCCCTACCCTCTGCATATCGGCATCACCGAATCCGGGCCTCCGAGAAGCGGTATTATCCGCAGCGCCGCCGGAATCAGCCCGCTGCTTTACATGGGAATCGGGGATACCATCCGCGTTTCCCTTTCCACCAATCCGGTCGAGGAAGTGGCTACCGCTTACGAGATACTGAAGAGCCTCGATTTGAGGCATCACGGTGCCGTGCTCGTCAGCTGCCCTACCTGCGGACGCACCGAGTTCAATCTTATAGATATAGTTGCACAGGTAGAAAAAAGATTGGCGAAGATAGATAAACCGATTAAGGTGGCAGTTATGGGATGCGTTGTCAACGGACCCGGCGAAGCTAAAGACGCCGATATCGGCATCGCCTGCGGCAAAGGCAAGGGCGTGCTGTTCAAGAAGGGCGAAAAAATCGGGGTGGTTGATGAAAAGGATTTCGTGGATGTGTTGATGAGAGAGGTGGAGGAGTTCGGGGGGTAAAAATTAAACATAACGGAGATAGATCAAATGGATACCTCCATAATTGTAACTGCAATAATATCAGTAGTAGTTGCGATTTTAGGTATTATTTTTGAAAAAGAACGTGATAGAAAAGCAAAGATACATGAAATAAACTTCCCACGGCCGTGAGGTCGTGGGTATTAAGTTTGGTAATGTAAATTACTAGATATTATGGCAAAAACCGAAAAAGAGTTCGAAAAAGATACTGGTCAAAATTATCAAATAGCCGTACATGAATTACTTGGAGAATTCATGATAGCTATGCGCAAAGATTTGGGAATAAATACTAAATTATCATCAGAAGAACTTGGAAGAACTGAGACAACTACATAAAGTTGATAAAAAGACTTGCCCCAATCAATTTCATCAGTAGAGATCGCCGCGTCGTTCGTTAAACACTCACTCCTCACAATGGCATAATTGATAGAGAAAAAGCCGAACACAGGCAGAATAAAGAAGCGAAAGAAATACAGAATATAAAGAGAACAGCCTGTATTATTTGAATTCTAAATAATATAGCTGGTTAAGCAAAGAGAGTTGGGAGAATTTCTTCAGCCTTTTTATCCTTACAACTAATAATGAAATTATTCGCCGAGGAGGTATATATGCAAGCTTATTATGTAAAGTGCCGTGCCAAGAGGGAAAGGAAAAACACAAAGGCCATTACTATGAAAAATGGCAGGCCAGCAACACAAAGTGTCTGTCAGATATGTGCCACAAAAATGTTTAGAATTGGTAAGAGCTAGTTCACTATTATATACGACATAGCTGACAGAATTCAAAAGGGTTGGATGTCCCCTGTATAGGGATGTCCATCCCTTTTATTTTATGAGTAACATTTCAAGCGAATGTGTCTATGAAAAACACTTCATTATCAATACCCTAAAGATTTCTTTTTAAGTATTAAAGCAATTCTATCGATATCTAATTTTACATGACAGCTAAATTGTATTAATATTACTTCAATTGTTTTAGCCACAGATATTTATTAACTGAATTAGCAATAATAAATAATGAAATGCTATGAATATTCAACATAAACTATTAGTTATAATTATTACACTCGTTTTTCTATTTATTATTATCCCTCCTCAAATAAAGATTGAAGCTATTTCGAATGAAAACTTGATCTTTGAAAGTATCACCACAGAAGATGGATTATCTCAAAACATTGTCAATTGTATTATTCAAGACCATTATGGATATATGTGGTTTGGTACAACAGTAGGTTTAAATAAATATGATGGCATTGGATTTGAGATATTTCTAAATGATTCTATAACATCAAGCTACAATTATAGTTCATATATACAAGCTCTATGTGAAACTTCTGATGGCTGTTTATGGGTAGGGACTGATTATGGATTAATAAGATATGATAGTAAAAGAGATTATTTAGCATCGTATCTAAATGATGACAGCACTTGGGATAATTCAATCAGAGTTATATATGAAGATAGTAATGGGAAGTTATGGGTAGGGACAGCAAGAGGATTAAACGTATATAATTCCGAAACTGATACATTTACTGTATATAAACATAATTCAAATGATCCTAACAGTATTAGTGATAACTATGTCAGGTCAATATATGAAGATAGCCGAGGCACATTATGGATAGGCACTACAAATGGTTTAAATATATATCATCAGGAATCAGATACATTCACTACTTATAAAAATGATATTACTAATGATAACAGTATCAGCGGAAACTATGTTAAGGCAATATATGAAGATAGCCGAGGCACATTGTGGATAGGCACTACAAATGGTTTAAATATATATCATCAGGAATCAGATACATTCACTACTTATAACAGTGATGTTAATGATATTAATAGTATTAGCAATAATTCTATTACTTGCATTTGTGAAGATGACAATGGAATTCTATGGATAGGTACACGCTCCGGATTAAACAGATTAGATATAAAGACAATGGTTTTTAATCAATATTATTTTGATGCTGAAAATTCAAATGGTATCAGCAGTAATTATATTTTATCATTATGTGTGGATATGGATGGATTAATATGGATCGGAACTATAAATGGTATTAGTAAGCTGAATCTAAGTAAACAAGCTTTTATATACTATACAGAATTTCTTAACGAACAGGTACTGGGTGTTTTAGATGCAGGTGACGGCAATCTTTGGTTACAGGTATCAGAGGACCTTATTTTATTTAACATTGATACTGAAGAGATTTTAGGCACATATAAAGGGATTTGCGAAGGACAAAACTATAACAATCCAACTTATAATGTTCTATGTTTAGGACTGGATGGCAGTATATGGATTGGAACATTAGATTCCGGAATAAAGAATTTTAATCCTTTAACAAATCAGATCATCGTTTATCAAAATGAACCTGGTAACGATAGAAGTCTTATAAGCAACTATATATCATCGCTTTATGTCGATCACACCGGGGTTCTTTGGGTTGGTACACAAGACGGATTATGTAGCTTCAATTCAGAAACACAGGAATTCAATCGCTACACGGATAATGCTATATACCAGGAATTGCGAAGCTATGACATGGTGCTTACTATATACGAAACATCCGATTTTAATTTATGGTTTGCAACAGTCTCTGACATCTTTATGTTGGATATTAAAACAAATCAAATAAAACATGTTATTTCCAGTTCAGATTTTATTGGTAACTCGGATGAATATAGAATTTATACTATGTATCAGGATAGTAAAGGCCTATTATGGATAGGCCGAGGATATAGATTATATTGTTATGATATAGGAAATGAGAGCCTTATATCATATGAAATGAATGACTCAATGCCTCACGATTTAATAATGGGCATTATAGAGGATAATAATGGCGATATATGGCTTTCTACCAGACAAGGACTTTGGCGATTTTTACCTCAAGATATTATGTATATTAAATATGGATTAAACGACGGAATAAAGAGTGACATTTTCTGTATGATGGCTCTTTATAAATCTGAAGATGGAGAACTCTTTTTCGGAACTCTAAACGGTCTTTTATCATTTTATCCTGAAGACATTTCGATAGATACTACCTCTCCTGTAGTAATGATTAATAATTTTACTCTGATAGATAAGACCATTTGTTTTGATACCCCAATTGAAGATATAAGACAAATATCCTTGTCTTATTACAATAACTCCTTTGAAATAGATTTTGTAGCGCTGGATTATAATTCTCCAAAAAATAACCAGTATGCCTATATGTTGGAAGGTTTCGATAAAAGTTGGATTTATTGTAACGCTAGCGAAAGCTTTACTAAATATACAAATTTGGATAGTGGAGAATATATATTTAGAGTTAAAGCATCGAATAGTGATGGTGTTTGGAATGAAGATGGAGCATCTTTAAAGATAATAATTACCGCTCCTTTCTGGCAGGAGTGGTGGTTTATAACATCATTGGTCGCATTAATGTTTATGGCAGTGTTTATGTTTATTAAGATTAGAACACTGACTTTAAGCAAACGAGCTCAAGATCTTGAATTTCAAGTAGAAGCGAGAACTGGACAATTGATTCAAAAATCCAGTCAACTGGAAGATACGAGCAAGAAACTGGAAGAGTCCAATCTGGCATTGGAAAACCAACTAAGACAACAAACCGATTATTTTAATGCGTTGATGCATGATTTCAAGACACCATTAACTTCAATCGTTGCTTCAAGCGATCTATTATCAGAAATGAAAATAGAGAAAAGAGCTACACTATTATCAAATCAAATACAGAATAATGCTCTATTTTTAAAAAGGAGAATCAGTGAGCATTTTGACATATTTAGAGGGAAACTTAATTTATTGGATATAAAAAAGGAACTAATATCAATTTACGATGTCGTTGATAGCGTGATTGAATCAACTAAATCTACTGCAAATTCTAAAGGAATTACCGTGCAACTAAAAGTAGATCCGAATATTCCTATGATTTTCGCAGATGAACAAAAGTTGATTAGAGTGATGTACAATTTGCTTGATAATGCATATAAATACACTCCAAATGGGAAAACGATAATGATTAATATTAATTTAGATGTGAACTACATTATTGTTGAAGTTCAGGATAGTGGATATGGTATCTCAGATAGAGTTATGAAAAATCTTTTTGAACCATACCACCCTTATTCTGATAAAAATGAGAATTATGACAGCATCGGATTAGGTTTGGCTATTTGTAAGACGTATGTTAAACTTCATGGTGGTGAAATATGGGTGGAAAGCAAATTAGGGAAAGGGACTAAATTTGTTTTTACTATACCAATATAACTTTTGCTAGGCTGTTATGAGAATAATAATTATTGAAGATAATTCTGATATTGTATCTGTTGTTTCTCTTGCCCTCCAAATAAGATGGCCGGATATTACTATATTTGCGTCAGATAAGGGTGAAAAAGGGCTTTCACTTATCGAAAACGAAAATCCTGATTTCGTGATTCTGGATATCGGGTTGCCTGATATCGATGGATTTGATGTGCTAAAACAGATTCGAATCTTTTCGATGGTTTCCGTAATAATATTGACGGCGAGAGATAAAGAGAGTGATATTATTAGAGGGCTGGAATTAGGAGCAGATGACTATATTATCAAACCTTTCCGGCAACTTGAACTTATTTCAAGAATAAATGCAATATTAAGAAGACAACATATTCCTGGTAGTGGAAATTTTATTAAATACAAATCTCTTTCAATTCAACCTGATTTGAGAGCGTTATTCGTGAATGATAAAAAAATTGGTCTTACACAAACTGAAGGTGTTATCATGTTTCACCTTCTTAGAAATGCTGAAAAGGTTATTCCCATATCTAATTTGGCTGAAGCAGTCTGGGATTTTAATGATTCAAGTACTTGTGAATCTATAAGAGTTTATATTCATCGATTACGCAACAAAATTGAAAAAGACCCTAAAAATCCTGTCTATATACATACAAAAGCAGGAGTTGGTTATATATTAAAAGCTGACTAAGTATCAATGCATTCAATACGAGTCCATCATTATAATCTTCGCATAAATATTAATTATTACGTTCATTTTATTGAATTAATAAGCGCTTTCTTCTCATCTCTGCTGGCATTTTCTCTAACGAGATAAGTATACCTCCATTTATTAGCATATTAACCTATTATTTAAGTGAAAATTACCTCTCTCGCTTAAATATTTAAAATTACATTACGATGCAATGTTAAAAATATAAACATATATTCATTCATTTATTAATAGTTTTTAACAATCCTAAAAATTATTAACGTCAATTTTCATTTCTACAGTTTATCATTTTACTTATTGAGAAACATTAATTTTTATAAAAACTTGATAAGTAAAATGAAAATAATAATTGCAGATGAAGATATTGCATTAATAGAGTGTATTCGTCAGATATTAACTAGATATCAACCAGATTGGCAATTACTAGTTGTCAATTCAGGGGAGCAATGTTTGAATGCGCTGAAACCAAGTAATTATTTTAGTTTAATAATAATAGGAATGAAATTAACCGATATCTCCGGTATAGAACTAACTATGTGTATTCGTGATAATTCCGATATTCCCATTATATTTTTATCACGTGATGAAGATATAAACATTTTAATAAAAGCTTTTGAAGCGGGGGTAAATGATTTCGTATCCTTACCGTTTAATAAAGCGATATTCATAGCCCGTTTAAAAGCTCAAATGAGAAGAAGAATTTGGGATAGTCAAGCTAGAGAAAAAAGTGTAATAACAATAGACAAAAACTGACATATAAAAATACCGAGGAGAGTAGAGTGGGAAAACCTTAAACTTTCTAGTCGGTGTTTTTATTTATATGTTAATTGTAAAAAAATAATTCTTCTTTTAACTCAGCACAATAACACGGTATAAAAAAGGAGGTGGTGTAAAAGCAATATAAAATATAAATATTATTTGTTCAAAAAATTAAAAGGAGGTGACTAAATGCATATGAAAAAATTGGCTCTAGGGGTTTCGCTTATTTTACTATTATCTGTTATAGGAGCCTGTACCCCGGAACCAGTAACGGAAACTGTTAAATTAACTGACACGGTAACTAAAACAAATACCTTTACGACTACTGTCCCGGCAGTCACATTGACCGAAATTGTCACTGAAACTAAGACAATTACTGAAACCGCTACATCATCTACAACTGAGATGTCATCAACGTCTTCACCAATAATAACCTCGCAAGAAGGCATACAACTGGAAATTCAGTATGATGATTCTGCATTGGGACATGTTTGGGAGCAGAATACGACAGTAAAAGTAAAATCTCCAGGAATAGTTGTTGCCGGCAAGATCTACCACAATTATGGCGGGGATTATACCGTCAACGTTACTGCTGAACTCTATGATGCAGGAGGGGCTCTTTTAGGAACCGATGAGCAAGTGTTATCTGTTCCTGGTGAGTATGGAAGACAGTTTACTTTCTCGTTTGAAATGACGGATCCATCGACAGTAAGTAAATGTATAGTTCTGATAAGTATTCCCTAGTATTCTACTTATGAAAGGAGAGTGAATTGAAAAAGGATAAAGAAACACAAATTGAAAATGAAGAAGAAAAACAATCCGGTGAAGTAACAAGAAGAGATTTTCTTGTAGGTGCTGGAACGGTAGTAGTTGGCGGCACCATCGGTGCTGGATTACTTTCCAGTTGTAATGAAGGGGAAATTGTTACTACCACCATTGAAAAAACCAAGACGGTTACGACCACAATTGGTGGAGATGTAGCAGTTACGGTGACTGAGACAGTTGGTGGGGAGCCGGGGGCAACAGTTACAAGAACTACAACAGTAAACGGAGAATCAACAGAACCTGCATATGAAGAGGAACAGACGTTTTTTAATCCACTTGGGGCTAACAATAGATTACTTGTGGCGTGCGATGTAAAAAATGATAAGATTATTAGAGTTAGGGGAGTACATTATAGCGAAGCCTATACCGAAGATGAATACGCTAGTGCTATGTGGAAACTTGAGGCACGCGGAAAAACTCTTGAACCACACAAGATGTCCAAACCCGGTTATTTAAACCTTACATTTAAAAAACGTATTTATTCCCCCAGAAGACTCAGATATCCCATGAAGAGAATTGATTGGGAACCAGGCGGTGATCCAGAAAAAATAAATCCTCAAAATCGTGGTAAAAGTAAGTTCAAGAGAATATCTTGGGATGAAGCGACAGACATTATTGCCAGTGAAATAAAGAGAGTACAGGAAAAATACGGGGCATATGCTTTACTTGATAAATCAGATGCTGGACACAGAATGAATAAAACCGTACACGGCGGTAGTACTACCCAATATGCGTCGTTAGTATTAACAGATGTAGGATTTACCACTGCAGTGAGGAATGCTGATAGTTGGGAAGGCTGGTACTGGGGAGCTATGCATGTTTGGGGGACCACAGCTACCGGGCTTGTGCGTCCCGGTGATAACCTGCTTTTAGATTTTTCAGAAAATACTGATATGATCATATATCAAGGTTGCGACTGGGAAACTACAGCTTCAGCCCAATCCGGCGGATGGCCAGCACAAGTAGCTCGCTGGTATAACGATCTGGGGATAAAGCAGGTATATATTGCCCCGGATATGAACTGGCAGAATGTGGCTAACCCTGATAAATGGATCCCTGTATTACCAAACACAGATGCAGCTATGCAATTAGCTATTATATATACTTGGATATCTGAGGATACCTATGATAAGGAATATATAGCTACTCATAGCGTTGGTTTTGACGACTATATCAGACCATACGTTATGGGTGATGTAGATGGGGTTCCCAAAACCCCAGCGTGGGCTTCCCCCAAATGTGGTGTCAAAGAATGGACAATCAAGGCTTTAGCTAGACAATGGGCCGCAAAAAGAACATCTACTGCTCACCATTGTGGTGGTCCTTTCATTAGAGGCCCATTCTGCCACGAACCGGCTAGGCTTGAATGTGTACTCCTTGGTATGCAAGGACTGGGAAAACCTGGAATTAATCAGGAAGGATGGTATGGAGGCCCAGTTGCACCAAAGGTGGTAAGTTCTTTTAGTATTGGTTCTGCAAAAACAGGTTCTGGGCATGCGTATCCAGGGTTATCACCACAAATCATTCCCAGACCACTACATCACCATGCTATCTTAAATCCACCTGTTTCCTCATGGGGAACTACTTCATTGGCGGCACCTGTCGAAGATCAGTTTATAAAATATACATATCCGTTACCAGAATCAGAGGGCGGATGTGAAATCCATATGATTGTTCAGGATCATGCTTGCCATATCAACTGTTGGAATGACGGGAATATGTATATACATGCTATCAGGCAACCATTGATAGAATGCTATGTAATACAGCATCCATGGTTTGAAAATGATCTGCTATATGCAGATATAGTACTGCCGATTACTACAACAGCAGAGGAAGAGGACATAGTTCAGGTAGGAAAGGATACTACCGGAGTTAATTATCACCCCGCGGCTATTAAGCCAATAGGAGAAGCCAAGAGCGATTATGAGACATGGATTGAAATCGCTCAGAAACTTGAAGAATTTGGTGGTGTCTACGAAGGATGTGTTAATAATCTCACCAATGGTGAGACTGTTGCTCAAAAAATAGAGAAAGGGTTCACCAATTCAGGGCTGAACAAATATATAACTTTTGAAGAATTCAAGGAAAGAGGTTTCTTCCTGGCGCCAGTTAGAGAAGATTGGAAGGACATTACTCGCGGTATGTCCGCATTTTATGAGGATCCTGTTAAAAATCCCTTGGTTACTCCAACTGGTAAACTGGAATTCTATTCCCAGAGATTAGCTGATAACTTCCCAGATGATAATGAGAGAGGACCATACCCCAAATGGATTGAAGGAGGTCCTGAGACTACTCATGACGAAAGGCTTTCTGGAGAAAGAGCAAAGAAATATCCACTTCTTTTACAGGTGAATCATGTAAGGTGGAGATTACATAATCAGAGTGACGATGTGCCTTGGATCAGAGAAATCCCTTCATGTAAAGTTCAAGCTTATGATGGGTATTGGTATGAACCTCTGTGGATCAATCCGATAACTGCCGCCGAATATGGGATTAAAGATAGAGATATTGTCAAGATCTATAATGAGAGAGGTACTGAGCTTGGAGGTGCCCGTTTAACTCAAAGGATAATGGCAGGTATGGTGTATATGGACCATGGAGCTTCTATCGATATGATTGCTTGTGATGAAGAGGACTACGATGAGAGAGAGAAAAAGTGGATCAACAGAGGCGGTACTGTTAATACTATATCCCCCGATAAGGGAGATTCCACAAATTGCTATGGTATGTGTGTCAGTGGTTATTTAGTGGAAATTGAGAAGTTAGACCTTGCAGAAATGGCAGAGTGGATGGACAAGTATCCGGCATCATTCTCAAAGAAATATGATCCAGCTTATGGCCCATTACCCGATTCTTGGATTGTAGGAGGTAACGAATAATGAAAGCTTTTTTAATTGATGTTAAGAAATGTGGAGCATGTTATCAATGCCAGATGGCCTGTAAGGATGAACACTGTGGCAATGATTGGACTCCTTATGCCAAACCGCAACCGGAAATCGGACAATTCTGGGGAAAACTCAACGAATACGAGAGAGGGCAGACTCCTCAGGTTAAAGTTGCTTATGTGTTTGTTCCCTGCCAGCATTGTGTAGATGCTCCTTGTATTACTTCTTGTACATTCGGAGCAATATCAACTAGAGATGATGGTTTAGTGATAATTGATCCAAAGAAATGTAACGGATGCCAGCTATGCGTTGATGCATGCCCTTACGAATGTATATTCTACAATTCTCAGTTTAATATCGCTCAAAAATGTACCGGTTGCGCACATCTTGTTGATAGGAAAGCTATTTTTGCACCTAGATGCGCTGATGCATGTCCGCACTTGGCGATATTATTTGGTGAAGACTCGGAATTGGATATAAGTGGAACCGAGACTCTTTATCCTGAGTATAAGTTAACAACTAGAGCTCATTATCGAAATCTACCTAAAAGGTTTATTGCAGGTACTGTTTATGATCCCAGCACTAATGAAGTTGTAATTGGAGCCTCTTGTACATTAAGTGGGGCTGCAGGAAATGCAGACGTTACAACCGATGAGTTTGGTGATTTCTGGATGGAAGATTTAGGTAAGGGTGAATTTACATTAACAATTACATTTAATGGTAAAACGAAAACAATAAATGGAGATACTACAGAACAAGATTTGGGACTTGGTGATGTCGCCCTATCTTAGTAATTAGCTGAAAGTATCAGTGAGAATGTATGAGGGTGAGGGGTTTAACTTTCTGCTCCCCTCACCCTTCATGCTATGTTAATCGTTAAAATAATATAGTTAAAAAGGAGAAATATAATTAATGCCCAGTTCAGTTCGATTATGGATATTCCGTATTTTAGTTTTAGCAGCTACAGCTTTGGTATTAGTATCATGGTTTATGCCATGGTGGAGTTTAGATGTCGAAGCTATATCGATAAAAAATGCAGTTGTAATACATCCATGGGCTCTTGATAATAACCTTGGTGGTTATGCATATTATTTGGACGTGGATATGATGCCCGCCTTCTTCGAGCCATTTATGTGGGTCGTACTTGTGTTTGCCGTGGTGGTTCTTTTAAGTTCCCTTTTTGTTAAAGATAAAAGTGTAAAACTACTTGGTAGACAATTTAATTTACCTGGCTTAATGATTGGTTTTATAGGTATAGGATATATTATTGTAGTTCTAGCAGCTCTTGTTGTTATATTCATACGGACTCGCGAGATGGCAGGCGATAGTTTTGTATTACAGGGTCAAAGTTTTATGTCTATGGGCGGATTTGAAGAGAGCTATGTGGATACACGTTTCGGGTTTGGTTACTGGCTAGCCTGTGCTATGGGACCGGTGTTAATAGTTTTAGCTTTACTCCGTAATAAAATCATAGGGCAAAGAAATTAATCATTTAATATAAGATTTAAAGGGATATTAATATGGCGGGTCTTGAGTTTTCAATTCCTTATAATTCAGGCTTATCCGGTGGAGAACATAGTTCCGAAGGACTGGAAGAAATATTCAGATTGAATAAGCTGTCTGACAATAGCGTCAGGGAAATTTATCTTTCTGGGCCACAGGAGTATTTTGCCTCTGGTAGAATAATGCCCAAAATGAGCGGCAGTGAATTTGTAAATATCATAGGCAAGATACACAAGGAAGGAATCAGAGTAAACCTGGTTATTAATTCAACTTGTGAAGGGAGTGATTGGTATTCTCCGAGAGTCCTATCTAAAAATATGAGATTTTTGGGGCAAGTGCATGAAGAACACGGAGTAGAAGCGATAACAATAGCTAATCCTCTGTATATAAAAGAAGTCAGGAAGCATTTCCCCCATATAGAAATATGTGCTTCTGTTTTGGGTGATATTGATTGTCTGCAAAGAGCTCTTATCTATGCCGATTTAGGAGTTAATATTATCACCCCGGATGCAAATATCAATAGAGACATAGATCTCCTCAAGACAATAAAGAAAAATACAGGTTTAAAATTGAAGATAATGGTTAATGAGGGATGTATTTATAAGTGTCCCTTTAGAAAATTTCATTTTAATTATATGTCTCATGCATCGAAAGAATTACATGGGGCGGAGTATTTCATTCCGTATTGCCACAATGTAATACAGAAAGACCCGTCCCAGATTCTAAAGTCGGGGTGGATAAGACCAGAGGATATGAGGGAGTACGTTGAAATAACCAGTTTTTTTAAAATCGTGGGTAGAGCCCTGCCGTTAAGCAAGGTTAACAGGGCAATCAGTGCGTATATGTCAGAGAAATGGGATGGAGATATCTTGGATATAGTCTCAAGTAGTTTAGGCGCTTTCGGACTTCGATATGGGACATCCCTTAGTAATAAAAGTTTAGGGGACCATAAATTTTTTTATAAGATCACCAATTGTGAAATGAACTGCAAACAATGCGGTTATTGTGGAAATCTTATTAATAAGCTATTGAAATTCGGCCATATTACAGAGGAGAAACTGATTGATATTGGATATAATCAAGTTACTAGTGAAATATAAATGAAAGGAAGAATCTTCTATTCCCAATTTGCCCGCAGTTTTACTTGGATTAAGCGGGCTCTAAGATTCCCTATCTTAAGTATCGACATAATAATAAGGAGATACTGAAAAATGAACTATGATGTGGTATTGATACATCCACCGGCGATATATGACTTCAGGGTAAAAACCGTGTTCGCAGGCCCCATAGCTTATACCGTAGGTGAGAGTACGGAGCAGTTTATGATTCCTTCGGTGGGTATTCTAAGTATCGCCGAGTATCTCGACAGAAACGAGTATAAGGTTATAGTAGATAACATATGCGAGCGGATGGTAAAGAGCAAAGAATTCGATGTTGAGGAACACATCAAGAATCTCTCCGCTAAAGTTTTTGCTGTTGGCTTACACTGGTCAGTACACTCTCAGGGGGCCATCGAGATAGCCAATATATGTAAAATGCTGCACCCTGACTCATTAGTAATTATGGGAGGACTTACGTCTACCGTGTTTGCCGAAGAGATAATTTCTAAATGCAGCTATATAGATGCAATTATTCGCGGAGAGGCGGAGAAGCCCTTCCTGTCGCTTATGAGAACGCTGGAAGAGAGAAAGAGTTTGACTGAAGTGCCCAACCTTACCTATCGTGATGGTAAAGAAAAAATCACAAGCAATCCTCTAATGGAACCAAGCAATAATCTGGACGAATTTGATTTTACCCGTCTGGATTTACTGGAACCGAAAGAAGTCATCTTCGCCAAGGATATGTCCCCACACTGGATGATTCCTATCTGCCGAGGCTGCACCCATAACTGCGTTACCTGCGGTGGTTCGGCCTATAGCTATAAAAAATATCTGGGCAGAAAATGCCCGGCGTTCAGAAGTCCACATAAGATAGCCGACGATATCAACAAATTAGGGAAACAGGGAGTGGAGCTTGTTTTTCTCTTTCAGGATCCGAGGATGGGAGGAGAAGAGTACTGGCGGGAATTGTTTACGACCTTGCGTAAGGAGATAAACCAGCCGGTCAGGCTGTCTATGGAAATTTTCGGCCCGGCAAGCGAAGAATATATCAATGCACTGTCGAAGATAGGCGTTCCTGTGACACTGACTGTTTCGCCTGAATCGGGAGTGGATACTATCCGGAAAGCTCAAGGGCGAAATTATACCATGTACGAACTATTGGAAACAGCCAAGCTATGTAAAAAATACAATATTCTTTTGGGAATTCATTCAATGATTGCCCTGGCAAATGACACTCAAGCGACTATTAAACAGACTTGGGAGACATGGGAACAGATATGTCTCATAAACCAAAATAGTCAGGGGGAAACTCCTATTCTCCATGCGTTTGGGCCGATGATACTGCTGGACCCTGGGTCTCTTGCCTTCGATTCTCCATCTAATCACGGCTTCCGTTTGATTTTCAAGAACTTTGAAGAATACTTCAAGGGGATGTATCTCCCTTCATGGCACCAGTGGATATCGTATGAAACTAAATATCTTAACAGGGAATCGATTGCCAACCTTATCCTGGCCTCTATGGAGTATTCTATTAAGCTGAGAGAGAAATATGGACTGTTCAGCAAGGAAGAGGCTGACGAAGCGCTGTACGGGCTAGTTACCCTTAATAAAATAGTGATAGAAGCTACAAGAAGAGTAGGAGTCAAAATGTAAAACTTCTCATTAAAAGTTAAGGACTATTTACATGCTGTCCATTTATAGAGCCAGAAACCTTGTAAACACAAAATGGAAATTAATAACTTTAAAAGAGGTAATAAATAATGTCTAATCGAGGGATTTTAAAAGAATCAGCTTTATCAGAAGAAAAGCTTGCTGTAGAACCTGAAAAACTTTCTAACATTCCTTGTTCAATTGTTACAGGTAATGAAAAGATTGCCATTGTAAACCATTTTCTCTCTGAAACAGAAGCAGGGAGAGAGGAAGAAACTCAAATAGGAGTACGTTTTGCTATAAGGAATATTTGGAATTCGACTATCTCTACTATTATATTTGAGGCTGTATTCTACGATAAAGAAGGGAATGTAATAGATACAGTTAAACATAAAGAAGTTGATTTAAAACCGAACACAAGCCGTGGCATTTATTTGACTTGCTTAACAAGAGAAACCAATATAGTAAAAAGCTATAGTATCAAGATTATAAGAACAACAACTGCAGATGAAGAAAAAGTACGGATATGTGGTTATAAAGTAGAAACAACTAGAACTGGAGAAGAAGAGGTTAAGGGGACTGTTAAGAATATCAGCAATGTTAAAACAGATGCCGCTCTTATTGTCAATTTCCATAATTATGAGAATGAAAATATTGGTAGTAAAGTCGTTGTTTTTGAAGATATCGAATCCAATAACACTAGAAAGTTTTTTATTACATTCAAACCGGTAAAGGGAGATACAGTCAAAAGCTGTGTCCTTAATATTGGTGAAATAGCAGATGAGCAACCAAGTGTGGAAATAATCCCTGCAAGAATGAATCATTGCTCATGTTAAAGTTGTCTATTAATAGAAGACTGTTGTGATTAAAACGATAAATCTGAGATAAAACGAGGCATCCCAAACACTTTGATTTCAGATATGACTGATATCAATTAAGCCAGGTTATTAAACCTTTGGGGTATCATTCGTCAGTTTGCAATTCTAGAGGCCGTTAGAAAAATCGTGGCAACCTCTTAATTTGCTGTCTGCTTTTTAATAACTACGACAACGAAAGGAAAAAGTGAAATATCCCCCAGCAAGCTGTGGGGTATTTCGCGGCCACTTTTATAAAAATAATGCTCAACAATTTACGAAAATATTATTCAATTATCTTTGTTATCTTAGTAGTGATCATAGCAACCTCATTGCTTTCTTTTACATACAACTTTACAAAACCTAGGTTAGCCCTTCAACAGGATGAGACAACATTGGAATTACTACAGAAATTATTCCCTGCAACCGTGTTCTACTGCTTTGACGAAGACACAGAGATATACACAGTTTACGATGACAATGAAGATCATATAGGATATGCTTTTTATGCAGAAGGCTTGGGGTATGGCGGTAAAATGGTAATTTTAGTGGGGCTTAAGAATAAGGATGTAATAGAGGGAATAACTATAATCTCACATCATGAGCAATTAGTGTTCACTTTGGAAATACCTATGGAGCTGGATTTTACTCTTCTTGTTGAGCAGTTCACAGATTTAAAGATTAGTGATTGTTATCTAAGGGATAAAAATAGTGATATCGATGGAAAGATAGATAGCATAACAGGGGCGACAATAAGTTCAAAAGCTGTAGTGGATACTGTTCGTGAATCTGTAGTTGAAAAGATAGCTTTTATTAATTAGAGTCACAATTATAATGAGTTTATTATACTGCCCTCTATTAGCAAATAAGCTCCAAGATGTGTAGAATAGACCTTGACACTGAGAGTGAGTCATTACCAAATATGAGGTCAAAATAGAAAGAATATTCTTCCGGTGATCCGAGATTTGGGAAGCCTTTGCTATATAAATAATCCTGAATCTTCCGCTTAATAGATGAGTTACTAATATTGTGATTCTGTAAAAATTGAAGATTTGTATTCCAATACAGATTAATCAATAGTAAGATTTATTGTTTAATAAGTTGTAAGGACTTTCGAATCTTTTTCATTTTAATTTAGATCATTGACCAAAAGACAAGATTGTTCAATTATAATTCTGGATTTAATATTTTAACTCCAGAATATCCATAGTATCTTCCACTGGCTTACTTTAACGTTTACCATAGATGGTTTACCCCGGTTATATCGGAGAAATTTGCCCTTGATTTGAGGCTATAAATAGGGATGAGGAGGTACCTAATTATATAACTAAAAATCAGAAAAACCACTTTTTTAAAAACAGTAAAAATGATACACTTTTTATAGGTATATTATTAGGTCCATAAAAAATAATAGTAAATAGGAATGATAAGCAAAATAACTGTTTTCACATTTTACATCAATGGTTTTTTTAGAAATCTATTCTTCCTCTTCTTAGGTAATTCAATTAAAAATTTCACCGTCAATAGTGCTCTTCCTTTTGCCAAAGGGAGAAATGATTATTATGTTAAGTCTTTTTCTCTTTGACGACAGGCACTCTTACAACGAATAATCTGTTCCTATCTTATATTATAAATAGGCGTGTTCTTCCACTTTGGAAAAGGGGAATCAAAGGGGATTTGACTCGAAGAATTCCCTGTTTTGTTTCACAAAACACAAGACTCACTCTAAACCTTCATTTGCCAGCCTACAACTTGTAGGGACGGGCAATGCCCGTCCGCTAGATGCGGGTGACCAATGGTCGCCCCTACGGTTACTGCAATTGTCATCCTGAACGAAGTGAAGGATCTAAGGCCATCCGACAACCCGATATATCCTTCATGCCCGATAAACCAGGCTCTTCAGGATGGGCATAATACTCACGAATGAGACTTTTTCAGGTCGGGACGAAGCATCCGGGTTTGAAGAAGAAAATAATTACATCGATATTCCCACCGGATGAACCTACTATTTTAAACTACGTTAACGTGCCAGTTTTCGTCGATCCATAAACCTATAACGTCGACACCCAGGTTCCAGCTTTCCACATTTCTTACAGCGAGAATCACCTGTTTAAATATCTTTTCTCTATCCCTGCTATTAGCGGAACAGTCATAATGAGAGGAAACGACAACCAGCTTCGAATCATGCTGTTTTACGGATAATTCGACACGCTTTTTTATCGATGAATAACTCAACATGTCATCACCTTTAGAAAGAATGGCATCCGGCCCGAGTTCGGTGACCATATCCACATATTCGATATCATACTGGGCCCGCAACCAGGCGATAACCGGCAGCTGTACCCTTCCGTCTATACAATTAATAGCCGTAGCAAAAGACCCGTAGGACATATACTCACCTTCCCCCTTTACAATAGCATAATCGCCAGCATAGAAAACTACCAGACATACATTTAAATGATGTGTAAAAGGTTAATAACAATATGACTTAAAATACACTTTATCGATTAACAACTTTTATGTCAATAAGCCAATAGTATGGTTTTCATTACTGTGATACAAAAAACATTACTATAGTATCAGAGACAACGGGCAAAATTATTGCAGGGCAAAGGACTGGCATAATTCCAGACAATGTGGTTTAATTCTTATCTAGCGGTATACAGGGGAAATTTCATGGAAGAACAGAATACAGAAAAAACTGAACAGCCTTCATATAGCTGGATGCCAACAGCCGGCGGAGCGTTGAATTTGCTCTCCGGAGCCATCGGAATCATCGCCACCGCTTTTCTGATTACCGTCAGCGTAGCGTTCGGAGATGAAATAGCCGGCGATGTAATATCGTCGCTGGGATTCTGGACTATCGGATTACCCTTAACGATAATCTGGCTGGTCGCCATTCCGATGCTCGTTATCAGCATATTAGCTATAATCAGCGGTATCTTCGCCATAAATAAAAGAAACTGGGGGCTGGCTCTGACTGGGGCAATCTGCTCCGTCATCCCGTCGCAGATAATAGGCATAATCGCCGTTATTTTAATAGTTATTTCTAAAAAGGAGTTCGACTAGAACCATATGCGCCTGTCACAATTATTCGGAAAAACACAGAGAGAGATTCCGGCGGAAGCCGATACCATAAGCCACCAGCTGATGCTGCGTTCGGGAATGATACGCCAGCTGACAGCCGGTGTCTATTCATACCTGCCGATGGCACTCCGGTCACTGAAGAAAATCGAGAATATCGTCCGTGACGAGATGGATAAGGCAGGCGGACAGGAAATCTGCATGCCTGTACTGCAACCCATCGAGCTGTGGGAAAAATCGGGCAGGGGTGTCGCCTTCGGCAAGAACCTTTTCAGGCTTTTCGACCGCAAGGAGCGTGAACTGGCGCTCGGTCCCACCCACGAAGAGGTGGTTACCGACCTGGTAGCCCGCAGCGTGCAAAGCTACCGGGACCTGCCGCTTATGCTTTACCAGATTCAGACGAAATTCCGCGACGAACCCCGCCCTAGGGGCGGACTGGTAAGGGTGCGCGAGTTCGTCATGAAAGACCTCTACAGCTTCGATACCGATGCCGAAGGGCTGGATGTCAGCTACCAGAAAATGGTTGCGGCCTACAAAAACATATTTGCAAGATGCGGTTTGCCTGTAATCATCATCGAAGCCGACAGCGGCGCCATCGGCGGCAAGGATTCCAACGAGTTCATGGCCGTTTCGGAAATGGGAGAGGATGAAATCATCTACTGCGAAAGCTGCGGCAAGGCCGCCAACGCTGAAAAGGCCAAGAGCGTTAAAGCCAAAGCAAGGAATGACGCTCCCCTGCCGATGGAAGAAGTGTCTACGCCCGGCTACAAGACCATCGAAGAAGTCTGCAGATTCCTGAAAGTAAAACCGGTTAATACCCTGAAAGCCGTTTTCTATATCGCCGACGGGGAATTCGTTTTCGTTACCATACGCGGGGATATAGATGTAAACGAAGTAAAATTAAAGAACTTGCTTCATTGCATAGATTTAAGGCTGGCTACCGAAGCCGAAGTTGCCGCAAAGGGGATAGTTGCCGGATTTGCCTCGCCGATAGGTTTACAGGGAATAAAGATTGTCGCTGATGAATCGGTGGCTTCGGGAACCAATTTCGTCGCCGGCGGCAACAAAACCGATACTCATATCAAGAACGTAAACTATCCACGTGACTTCAAAGCCGACCTGATTGCCGATATTTCGTTATCGAGTGCAGGAGACGGCTGCATTAATTGCGGCGGGAAGCTGCTCGCCACCAAAGGAGTGGAAGTCGGGCATGTCTTTAAGCTGGGAACCTTTTTGAGCGAAAAGATGGGAGCCTATTATATCGATGCCGGCGGAGAATCTAAACCTATCGTCATGGGCTGCTACGGTATCGGCATCGGCAGACTGATGGCTGCCAGCATCGAGATAAACCATGACGATAAGGGCATCATCTGGCCGCAGAACATCGCCCCCTACCAGGTCTACCTGTGCCCGCTGTTTATGGAAAATCCGCAGGTCTCGGAAAAGGCCGAAAGCCTCTACAAAGAACTGGAAGCAATGAAGATGGAAGTGCTCTACGACGACCGTAGCGAATCCACCGGCGTCAAATTCAACGATGCAGACCTTTTGGGCATCCCCCTGCGTATCACGGTCAGCCCCCGCTCGCTGGAAAAAGGCTGCATCGAAGTAAAATGGCGTTCTGATAAAAAAGCCGAACTGGTTCCCGCAGAGGAAGCGGCAGCAAAAATCAAAGAGATGTTATCCGGAAGTTAAACCTGCTTATTAAAAAGGAGTATTCTTATCGATATTGGTTGCTTCCGCTATTAAACCCTTCGACAGGCTCAGGGCAAACGGAAGAGAGAAAATATAGTCCCGATGAAATCGGGATGAGCTTGGCGAATCCATAGCGGCGTCCAAGTATTATTCACAAAACCATGATTAATAAGAATTGAATCGATTGTTATTTATATACGATTAATGATATAACAATAATTTCAACGGAATAATGAAGGGTGGTTAACTATGTTTTCTAAAATGAAGAAAATGATCGTATCATCCCTTGTCGGAGCCATAGGGCTCGGCCTTTCGGGAATCCTCTACGGATATCTGCAAACATCGGAAGAGGATAATGCCTGGTTATGGATACTGGGGTGGCTCTTAATCGGCCTTATCGGGATTTCAACTATCGGATTTGCGCTCGGCGGCAGTAAAAAAATGTCTAATTTCGCCATGTGGGGAGCCATAGCCGGCATCGCT
Source organism: Dehalococcoidales bacterium (assembly GCA_034429935.1). Taxonomy (GTDB): domain Bacteria; phylum Chloroflexota; class Dehalococcoidia; order Dehalococcoidales; family UBA5627; genus UBA5627. The sequence continues at coordinate 102,458 of DAOUFJ010000034.1, read as the reverse complement.
GCCGGTTTTCTCACCGGCGGGGCTGATTATGAGCTATGGATGCAAATGGCTATCATCGGATTGATTCTAGGCGTCGGCGTGGGGGCAGCCTGTGCTTCATATACACCGGAAATACCCCAAACAAACGGCAAGAAACAGGATAACAAGAAAAAAGACGAGAGAACCATTACCTGTGACGAATGCGGAGCCAAAGTAGCCGAGGACGATAATTACTGCCATGAATGCGGAACGGAGTTCGAATAATAAATGACAGTATTAGAATTGTCATGCCAAAATCGCGGAGGATGGATGAAGCATCCTGAAAGGTGAAAAACCTGAACCGTTCGCGGTGAGTCCCGCATGTCGGGAACAACGACGGATAATGAAACAGAAATCGCCCTACCTGTATCAGGCAAGGCGATAGTTATTTATGAAAATCGGGTTGTTACGCTCTTAAAGTCGCTCCGAGAGCACCTTCAAGCTTCTTCAATATCTGCTCTAGCACTTTATCCACTTCTATATCCGTTAAAGTATGCTCGGCAGACTGGAAGATAAGCCTGTAAGCCAGCGATTTCTTGCCGGCTTCGACCTGCTTGCCGCTGTAGACATCGAATAGCGTTACCTCGTTTACCAGCGAAAACTTGTTGATTATGTCAATTATCTGCTTATGAGTAACATTGCTGTCGAGCACCAGAGCGATATCCCTGATTACTGACGGAAAACGGGCTACAGGACGATATCCGTTACTCTGTAGGGTATAAGGCAGGAGCGATGAAACGTTCAGTTCTAACAAATATACTTTTCCCGTAATATCGAAAGCGGCGGCTACCCTGGGATGAACCTCCCCGATAACACCCAGTTTACTGCCGTTTACGATAACCTCCGCCTGTCTGCCGAGATGCAGGCTATCGTCCTTGGACTCGCGGAAATCCGCTTTGACATTAAGCGATGAGAGAAGACTTTCGATAACTCCCTTAACCGAGAAGAAATCGAACGGCGGGGTATGTACCGGCCACGACTTTTCTTCCTCAGGATTATACATCAGACCGCAGAGCATCTCCGGTTCTTCGGGAAGGTCATTTTCGCGTTTTAGATATACACGGTTAAGCTCGAAAATGCATATCGGCCCTTCCTCGTGCTTCAAATTGGCTTGCAGTACGGAAAGGATTCCGCTTCTTAAATTGGTGCGCAGGTATTCCTGGTCGGAGCTCATGGCGTTGGACAGCTTCACAGGCTCCTTATACAACGTATTGGATGCATAAGCCTTTGCCAGCATTTCCCTGTTGGTCAGCGAATAGGTGATAACCTCCTGGAACCCGAAACCGACCAGCGATTGCCTGACCCTGTTCTTCAAATCCATCAAAAGATTAGGCTCCTGGTGCGCAATCGAACCGCTGAGTAACGAGGTGGGAATATTTTCGTAGCCGATGATACGGGCGACTTCCTCCACCAGGTCGACTTCTATATTGATATCGCTGCGCCAGTAAGCCGGCGTAACCATAAATTCTTTTTTCTCCGGGAAGGTTTCTACCATGAAACCAAGAGAGGTCAGCGTCTTTTCCACCTTTTCGATGCCGAAATCGATACCGAGGATGCGTTCTATTTCGCCAGAGCGCAGCAGCAGGGGTTTGACTTCCTTTTTCTGCGGATAAATGTCGACAATGCCTCTGGCCGCACAGCCTCCGGCAAGCTGCAAAATAAGCTGCGTCGCCCGTTTCAACGCCGGAATGGTTAAATCGGGGCGGATACCCCTCTCAAAACGCATGCTGGCTTCGCTGACCAGCTTCAGGTCATGGCTGGTATAGTGAATGCTGGCGGCATTGAAGTTGGCGGATTCCAAAAGAATCGACGTGGTGTTTCCGGCTATATCGCTGTTGGCGCCTCCCATGACACCGGCAATGGCAACGGATTTTTCACCGTCCGTTATCATCAATGTATTATCTGTCAGCTTGCGCTCGACATCGTCCAGGGTTTGCATTACCTCGCCTTTTTCAGCGCGGCGGACGACGATTTTCTTTGTTTTTATCTTATCGTAATCGAAGCTGTGCAGCGGCTGTCCGTATTCGAACATCACATAATTGGTAACATCGACGATATTGCTTATGGGGCGCAGACCGCAGGCTATAAGACGCTGCTTCAACCACTCGGGCGATTCCCCGATTTTAACACCCGTGATAAGACTGGCGCAATATCGAGGACACAGGTCTTCATCAGCTATTTCAATGGAAACCTGCTTTTCTATGGCATCCCCGTTTTCCGGATAAGACAAATCGGGGGTTCTTACCTTTCTGCCGGTAATGGCGGCTACTTCCCAGGCAACACCGATTACAGAAAGCAAATCGGGGCGGTTGGGTGTAACCTCGATATCTAAAACTACATCGGATAAAAACTCCGCTAATGATTTACCCAGCGGCGCCTCAGTGGGTAACACCAGTATTCCCTCGTGGTTTTGTGATATGCCCAGCTCCATTTCGGAGCAGACCATGCCGCAGGATTCGACGCCGCGAATCTTAGCCGGTTTAAGGACAGACTTTTCACCGGTATGCCCGTCGGTGAGATGCGCACCGACCATAGCAAAAGCGATTTTATCGCCGATAGTGAGGTTGGGAGCGCCGCAGACTACCGTCTGCATACCCGTCCCCGTATTTATAGTCGCCAGCCTCAAACGGTCAGCGTTGGGATGCGGGTCGATACCGGCAACCTGACCGATGATGACGCCCTCCCAGCTTTCGCCGATGTACTTGATACTGGACTCGGTGCCCGACATCGTCAACCGGTGCGACAGCTCTTTGGGCGATAAATCGATATCTATGTAATCTTTAAGCCATTTAATGGGTACTTTCATAATTAAAACTGCCTCAAAAATCTAAGGTCGCCGCCGTAGAACAGGCGGATATCGTCGATACCGTAGCGCAGCATCGGCACGCGTTCCAGCCCCATGCCGAAAGCAAACCCCGTATATACGGATGAATCGATACCGACACCCTCGAGAACCCTCGGGTGCACCATGCCGGCACCCAATATTTCTATCCAGCCGCTGTTGCTGCACAGGCGGCACCCGCTGCCCTTGCAGACGGCACATTCGATAGCCATTTCGACACCCGGTTCCACAAACGGAAAGAAATCGCAGCGGAAACGCGCTTTTCTATCGGACCCGTAGTAACGGCGGGCAAACTCGTAAAGCGTGCCCTTCAAATCCGCTAAAGTGATTCCCTTATCGACTGCCAATCCCTCGATTTGCGTGAACATCGGGATATGGGTGGCATCGATGGCTTCGTATCTGTAAACCTTGCCGGGAACGACGATGCGCACCGGGGGCTTGATTTTCTCCATCACGCGCACCTGCATCGGCGAAGTATGCGTGCGCAGGAGCATGGGACGCTCCCCTTTTTCGTTCTGGTAATCGACCCACAGGGTCTGCATATTATCGCGTGCCGGGTGCTCCTTGGGAATGTTCAACATATCGAAGTTGTAGTAATCCCACTCTACCTCGGGGCCTTCGACTGCCTGAAAGCCCATGGACACGAATATCTGGCACATCTCGGCGATTACCTGGCTCATGACATGCAGCCCCCCTACCGGAGGCTTGCGCCCGGGGAGAGATATATCCAGCGGAGCTTCTTCCTGCGAAGAAACTATTTTTTCACCGAGGGATTGCTCTTTCTCCTTGAGAACCGCTTCCAAATCCAGCTTCAGGCGATTAGCCTCGGCGCCGACCGTCTTTTTCTCCTCGATGGAAAGAGCGGCCAATCCGCGCAGGACTTCGTTGAGCCTGCTCTTTTTGCCCATGTAGCGGACACGCCATAAATCGAGCTTTTTATTGTCGTCGACGGCATCAAGCTCGCTAAGAGCCTGTGCTTTTAATTCTTCCAGTTGGTTCAATATACTCATATCTTTAAAACTGCTTTGTTTTTATCTATGGATTATAGGCTATCTAGGCTAAGAGGGTCAAATTATGGAAGGTATTAACAATTATAGCTGTGCAGATTACGCTCTTTTTTTGAAGAGACACACCCTTCGACAGGCTCAGCAACTGTCTTATTACGAATTAAGTACAATAGGAGTATAAGACCATTTAGTATTATGCTTAACCATAGAATTCAGTATTATGAGCAGCTTTCGCATACAAGCTGTGATAGCTACCTTCTTGAGCTTGCCGGCACTAAGCAATCGCTGGTAGAGCTGCCTGATCACGGGATTGAATCTGGTAGCTACGAGAGTAGACATATACAATGCTCCTCTGACTGTAGCTCTCCCTCCCCAGATAGTGCGTTTACCACGCAAGGTTCCGCTGTCACGGTTAAGTGGTGCAACACCGGTAAGAGCAGCTATCTGCTTTCTGTTCAACTTTCCAAGCTCAGGCAAATCGGCAAGCAGAGTTGTAGAAAGAACGGGGCCGACTCCCGGCATACTTTGAAGCAAATCATTTTTCTTTTGCCACTCAGGATTATCCCTAATGTTTTGCTCCAATTCCTTATTGGTGCTGTCAAGCTCTTCCTCAAGCCATTGAATATGAACTTGAATGCGCGTTCTTATATTTTTACGGGCGCTATGGAACCTGTTCTTTTCAGCAACAATCATTTGTACCAACTGGTTACGCCTGGCAACAATTTCTTTAATCTCCTGGCTTTCAGGTATTGGGTGTGGCTGTGGATGCAGTACTGCTGCAAAGTGTGCAATAACCTTTGCATCCAACACGTCTGTCTTTGCCAGCTTGCCGGTAGCCTTGGCAAAGTCCCTTACCTGTCTCGGATTCACCGGAGCAGCAGACAGCTTGGCTTCGCAAAGAGCGATATAGAGTGGAATTTCATAACCACCTGTAGCTTCAAATACTACGAGAACCGGGTCAAGTCTACTCAGGAGGTTGCAGACTTTTCTGATGCCGTCTTGATTATTAATGAACTGCCATGTTTTCTCCTCGTTATAAATGGCAATATCCAGAGTGTCACGAGATATATCTATTCCAATATATGTCTCCATCAAGTTCGTCTCCTTTCCGGCCCTTCCTTGCAAAATGCGGGTTTGGTTAACCCATGCAACTGTTCGGGCTCATATTATATTCGGGGCGAGACGACCATGCTGAGCCACGGTCTTATTAAACCCAGGGCGAATCGGCCTATCTCGCCTATCAATATTAATGATACAATATTTTTAAGATACAAGGGCGAACGGAACAATACATGCACAAGCCGCTCGTGGTCTTGTCCCGATGAAACGCGTGATGAGTTCCTAAAAGCCGTTCGTGGTGAGCTTGTCGAACCATAACGGCGACCGTTAAATCAAACATAAATCGATAATACTTCAATCCATACATATAAAAGAAAAGGACAGGGTGTTTATTCCTGTCCTCTCCGCTCTAAACCGCTAACTTATACCTAGAGCTCTTTCTCCAGAATCTTCTTTTTAAGCGTTTCCCATTCGTTCTTCTTCAGAACGCACAGGTTCCCTTCTTCCCCGATCTCGACACGCTCATCATCGACTTTGACCACCGGGCAACAACTCTTCTCGCCGCAAAGTGTTACAACCTTCATTTTTCCAGACCTCCAAGTTTAATTTATACATCGCTGTATATGAGATATTCTATTATATTTTCATCTCCCTGTAATTGATGAAAGTCACAAAGAAGCGTCAAAACCGTATATCTATAATAGAACATTTGTGCTATTATTACCAATGACGGATAATAATCTCCACTCTTTTTTCGTATTTCACAGGTATATTTATCCGTTATAACGGAGGAATCGATGCAGAAGAATACAAATAAGACAGCGAGAACAGGAAGAGGCGCACCGGAAGGCAACCAGTACGCACGCAAGCACGGCTTTTATTCGCGAGTGCTGGACGCAGACGAACAGATGGATTTCGAGCAGGCAACCTGCGTAGAAGGGCTTGATAACGAAATCGCATTGCTGCGCACCAAGATAAAATCCGTTTTAAGGCACGACCCGGAAAACATAGAACTTGTCATGAAGGCATTGACAGCTCTCGGCGGGCTGGTACGCACCAGGTACAACATCGGTAAAGAGGATAAGGCCGGCCTGAAGGAAGCCATATCCAATGTATTGAAAGATGTAGCCCTGCCGCTGGGTATCACCATAGGAAAGCTCTTTGATAAATAGGCTGCGCCCTTACCAGAAAGAAGCTGCACTGGCGATACTGGACAGCATTTTTCAGCGCAAGGGGCTTACTTTTTCGGTGGAGATTGCCCGTCAGGGCGGCAAGAACGAGCTTTCGGCGCAGCTAGAACTACTATTGCTGACACTGTTTATTTCAAGTTCAAAGAATATGATAAAATGCGCCCCTACTTTCAAGCCGCAGGCGTTGATATCGATGGCGCGATTGAAAGACAGGTTGAACGATGCCGGATTTGCCAACATCTGGGAATCCGAACAGGGGCATATCATCAGGCTGGGCAACTGCCGCGCCGTTTTCCTTTCCGCCGAGGAATCGGCCAACGTGGTGGGCAACACCGCCCATATACTACTCGAAATAGACGAATCGCAGGATGTCGGCAAGGATAAATACACCAAGGATTTCAAGCCGATGGGCAGCACCACCAACGTAACCACCGTGCACTACGGCACTGCCTGGGACGACAGCACCCTGCTGGAAGAGGTCAAGCAATGCAACCTGGAACTGGAGAGGAAAGACGGCGTCAGGCGGCACTTCCGCTACGACTGGCAGGAAGTGGCCAAATACAACCCGGATTACCTGAAATATATCGAAGCCGAAAGAGAAAGGCTCGGCGAGAACCATCCTCTTTTCCGCACGCAGTACTGCCTGCTGCCCGTTCACGGAGGAGGCGGATTCCTGGATGGGCAGCAAAGAACGCAGTTGCAGGGGAAGCACTCACGATTGCATCAGCCGGAAAAAGGACGGACTTACATAGCGGGTATCGACATCGCCGGAGAAGCGGAGGAAGGCGAAGACGCCATGCTCAAGAACCTGAAACCGCTTCAGGACTCTACGGTGATTACCATCGGGGAGCTGGACTACAGCGGAATCGATGACATTCAAAAGCAGCCGCAGATTAAAATCGTCGAGCACTACCGCTGGACGGGCAAAAAACACACCGAGCTGTACCCGCAACTGGTGGATTTACTGGGAAAAGTCTGGAACTGCCGCAGGGTAGTCATAGATGCGACGGGGATGGGGCTGACGGTAAGCTCATTTTTAAGGAAAGCGCTGGGAACCAGAGTGACTCCCTTCGTTTTTACCTCAGGCTCGAAATCGGAACTGGGCTTCAACCTGCTGGCTGCCATAAATTCCGGCAGGCTGAAGATGTATGCCGCCGACGGTTCGGAGGAATATAAAGAGTTCCGGCAACAAATAGAGAAAGCGAAAAGCCGTTACCGCCCCAACCGGACGGTGAATTTCTATGTCGAGCCGTCTCAGGGACACGACGATTTTTTAATGAGCCTTGCTTTACTTGTGGAAGCCGGGAAAGATTACACGCCGAGAAAGGCTAAAGGGAAGGGGCAGTAATTAATTGTCTTTCTGGAGTCCCGATTTATCGGGACGAAGAATCTTGGGGGTAGGGCAAAAGACTCAATAACCCCCTCCCCAGATGCTTCGTTCGTCCTTCACGAACTCAGCATGACAATTTTTCTATATGTCATCCTGAAATCACACATTCGCTGCGCTCAGTGTAAACTTCGGGTGGCTGAAGTAACTGGGGAAAGTAGGGCACTTCCTCCAATAATACTTCCGTTCGCCCCGAGCCTGTCGAAGGGTCAAACGAACGGAGTAAACATATTTTACTAATCACCGCCGCTATGGTTCGACAAGCTCACCACGAACGGTTCAGGTAATCTTTTTTATTGCAAAGACAAAGAGGTGATAAAAAAATTACCCCCTCGTTTTCAGAGGGGGTAACGTATATCCAATTATCGGCTGATTAAATCAACCCTAGTAAGAACTGTAAGCCAGCCTTCTGCCCAGCCAGATGGCAAAGATGAAGACTACCACTATGCCGATCCCTATCCAGACCCACATCAGCCAGCTCGGCATGCTGCCGCCTACGGTAAAGGTGTTGACAGAACTGGCGGAAGTGTTGCTGGCTGCATCCGAAGCGATAACTCTCCAGTAGTAGGAACCGCCGTCAGCCAGTTTCACCAGTTTCTCGGCGTCAGTCAGCGTGTAGGTGGATTCCGTCAAACCGGCTACGTTAACTACGACAGTGGAAAAACCGCTATCGCTAGCGACCTGTAACCTGTATGTCACAGGGGAACTTACATCGGTAACATCGCTCCAGTCGAAGGTCACAATTCCTTTTTCTTGAGAAGCATTTACCGGCGATGTCAGGGTCGGCGCTGCCGGAGCAGTAGCTTCCATGACAAAGGTCGCCGAAGCAGAATTGACACCGTCGCTGACTGCAACTGTACGTGCGCCACTGGGGCTGGCAGGAACCTGGAAGCTGACGGTCAAAGCCCCCGCGGCATTGGTGGTCATCGCCGTGCCGGATTGCAAAGCACTGCCGTTGTAGGTAATGGTAACATTGGCATTCGCATTAAAACCGGTGCCGCTGAGAGTAACCTGAGTTCCGACATTGCCGGTCGCCGGTGTTACAGAGACATTCGCAGTGACGGTAAACGTCGTTGATTTGCTGATAGCCCCGCTGCTGGCGACTACCGTATGAGTGCCGCCTGCTGCGGTCGGAACATTGAAGGTGGCGGTGAAACCGCCGCTGGCATCCGCAGTGGGTGTGGCAACGACCGTTCCATCGAAAGTAATCGATACCGAACTGCCCGCTGCAAAATTGGTGCCGGTTACGGTTACCGCATCACCGACATGACCGCTGGATGCACCCAGGCTTAAAGAAGCGTCTACAATACTGAAACCGGCACTTGCCAGACTGCCTGCGGTAACCTGGACATTATAGCTGCCGGTTGCAGCAGTAGGAACCGTAAAGGTGACTACGAAACCGCCGGTAGTATTGGTTATGGAAGAACTGAGAGCTACTGCGGAATTATTGAAAGTAGCCGTAATCGCCGTACTGGCGGCAAAACCGGTGCCGGTTATGGTGACCGTCGTTCCGGCAATGCCCTGGGTTTTATCCAGTGTGATTTTAGGTGTGATGGTATATGTCTGCCCGAAGCTCCCTATTTTTATGGTATGAGCGCCGCAGACAGCCGCCGGTATAGATACTTGAGACGTAAAATTACCGCCGGCATCGGTGGTGACCGTGCCGACCGTAATGTTATCGAATAGAATGGTTAAGGTAGTGCTGGGCGAAAAATTGGTGCCGGTAACGGTTACCGCATCACCGACATTGCCAGTATTAACACTTAACGTGAGAATAGAATTTAAAGTTACCGTAAAATTGATAGAAGCAGAAATGTTGGCATTATTTTCATCTTCTATTGAGATTGCATACGTCCCAGAAGGTGCAGAAGCAGGCACAGTCATAACATATGTAATACTGCCAGCACTGTTAGTCCTGTCAGTTCTAACAGAGGCATTATTATCGTCAACTTTTGTGCTCCCGAAATAAACATCAACATATTTACTTCTGGAAAAGCCTTCACCATAAACAGTTATTATAGTGCCAGCGGCTCCACTAGTTGCACTTATTGTTATAGAAGGAGAAACCGTAAAAGTAAATTCTTCTTCTACTCTTGAATTTTCACCTGTAACCTTAATAGTATGAGAACCTTTTACACTTGGAGGAACGGTAAAAATAAAACTGAATGTTCCATCGGTATCGACCTGCTCATCACCACTCACAATATAATCATTAATTTCAACATTATCATATTTCAGGATAATATATTCATCGGGAGCAAATCCCGAACCTTCAACCTGAACCTGGTCACCTACTACACCTTGGGTTTCATCGACAGCTACGTCAGCAATTCCATGGATATAATACTCAGCCACAAAAAGTATATCCGTATCTGAATAAGCATTGACTGTACCAGTTGTAGGATGATATTCCGTAACATAAAAATAATAGACCCCGCCATGTATGCTGCTTTCATCTACGGCCCCATCTAAAAGATTGCTGGGAAGATTCAGTGGACTTACATAACTATTGCTTCCTGGTGTAGTATAGAAAATAGATTCCCACTCTTTATATGTGGTAACCTCATCATCTATATCGTCGCCTTTGCTAGCCTGTTGGCTCGAAAAATACAAGCTGTAATATGTATCTGTTATACCTGTTAAAGTAAGTGCAATTTTATCATTCTTCAACCCTTCAGCATCCCCATTATAAGTTGAACCAGTTTCTATATTTTGAATCACTAAATTAGAAACTGTAGCTGCCGCCATAGCTACAGATGCCGGAAAGGCTGCCAGCATCAGTGCCAGGCTGACAAACACCCCCAGCGTTCTCAATATACCTTTTTTCACTCTTTTCCTCCCCGAATAATTTCTTGTTTTTTAGCCTTGTTTTACTCAACCCTTTATATTGTTATCTAGGATAGACTGAAACATATATTTTGTCAAGCTAATCTATTCGTAATTAATAACGCTGGTATAGCTAAAAAGTTAGTACCCTCAAGATAATATTTTTTACCATTACATCATGACAAAATATTATTGACCTTATTAGAACATTTGTGCTATTTTAATACCGAACGCCCTGACTGAGCTAAAAGAATCGATTTGGGAGCTGTAAGGATATGAGATGGGAACCGACGCTGGAAGCCGAACTGGATTTACTCCCCGAGCACTGCCACTACCGTGACGAAGGCTGCGAACTGGCAGAATCATGCCTGAACTGCCCTTTTCCTGAATGCATTTACGACGAACCCGGAGGCAAGCAGAGGCTGCTCAAGGGGCAGAGAGACACCGAAATTGCCAGACTGTTCAGCACGGAAAAGAGGAGCGTCAAAGAGCTGGCACAGATGTTCAACCTGAGCGTCCGCACCATCCAGAGGGCACTGAAAGGTCAGTATTAAAACTATGGTACTGCAAATGTTTGAGGATAGTAAAATGGTCATGGAAGCCATAATAGTCGTAGGGACGACCAATGGTCGTCCGCCCTGTAGCTGACAGTCGGACTATTCGTTAAAGATTGCCACGCACCGATTTCATCGGTGCTCGCAAAGACAACTCAAACTGTCATTGCGGGTTTTCTCGCAGATAAAGCGAAGCAATCTTTACCGATAAACTACATGGCTTGATACCGCACAAATATACTTTTAAAAAAGGAGCAATATGGCAAACGATAATTTTATCCCGGCACAACTGGATAAGACGGACATGAACCGCATCAGTAATTACCGCCAGATGCTGGATTTCTACAACGGCAGCCAGTGGCAGAGGCGCGGCAGCCGCAACGAAAAACAGCTTACGTTCAACTATGCACGGGCGATTATAGACAAGGTCACCGCCTACATGATGGCGGGAGCACACTGCAAAGTCGAAGCCATCGACGATTCGGACGAAGCACGGGTTCAAGCCTTAAAAGCGGAAAGCGCCCTGCAGCAGGCGTACACGGACAATAACCTGGAGCAACTGGACTTCGACACCGAAACCGACTGCGCCATCCTGGGAGACGCCTGCTATAAAGTTACCTGGGATACCGCAAACAGGCGCGTCAGGGTAACCGCACCCGACGTATCAGGCATCTACGCCTGGTGGCTGGGCGATGATACAACGAAAATATGGCGCATCGCTTCCAAATACAGCCTCACCGCCGAAGAAACCGAATTACTGTATCACGTTAAACCGGCCGGGAAGACGGCAACAATAGTCGAGATGTGGACGGATAACCTGTTCGAACTTTGGCTGGACGGCACCCTGCTCGAGAAGAAAGCCAACCCGTACGGATTCATCCCATTCGTGATTTTCCCCAACCTGCGCGAGCCGAAGCGGTTCTGGGGGAAATCGGACATACCGCAACTGGCAGAACCCCAATGCGAACTTAACCGCGCCATGAGCCAGCTTTCGAGAATATTAGAGCTTTCGGGGAACCCCATCGCCGTGCTGGAAAACGTGGAGGAATCCGAGGATATCGCCGTCAGCCCCGGCGCCGTCTGGAACATCCCGGAAGAAGCTAAGGCATATCTGCTGGATTTGCTGCAGGGGGGAGGGGTGAACCTGCACATCGAATATATCGACCTGCTCTACCGCACGCTGCACGACCTCGGCGAATCGCCCCGCGCCACCTTCGGCAGCGCATCCGGCAACACATCGGGCGTGGCGCTGGAAATCGAGATGCAGCCGCTTTTGCAGAAGGTCTGGCGAAAAAGGCTCATCCGCAATACCGCTTACCGGCAGCGCAACAGTCTTATCCTGAGGCTGGTATCGAAATACACGGGGCAGGACTTCGGAAATTACAGGCTGCAAATGGTCTGGAGCCCGGTGCTTCCCAAAGACATGGCCGGAATGGTTTCCAACGAGCAAATCCTGGTCCAGAACGGCATTCATTCGCGGCGCACCGCCATGTCGCAAGTCGGCATAAAATCCCCCGGAACCGAATTTGCAGACTGGCTGGAGGAGAGAGCCGCCATCTTGAAGATGAACAACGAGCATAACACAAAGACTTCTGCGGGAAAGATGCGTGAGAGAGCGGCAACGAACACCGCAGCGGAAGGATTATAACGCCATACAGGAGGTACCGGACATGGAAGAGGAAACGAAGACACAGAAAGAAAATACGGTTGAAGAGGAGGCAGAGAATACCGGGAACGAACCGGACGGATTAAAGGCAAAAATCGGCGAACTGGAGAAAGCAGCCGCCGAGAAAGACCTGACAATCAACGGGCTGGAGCAGAAGCTGGCCGAAGCCGGAACAAGGCAAAAAGAGACCGACAACAGGCTTGCCGCCGCCGTTCACAGCTACCGTGCGTTGATAACGGGGAACAATACCGAGATACCTGCCGAACTGATAACCGGCGGCAGCATCGAGGAAATCGATGTCTCGCTGGTAAAGGCCAAAACACTGGTTGCCAGAATCAGGCAGGGATTGGAGAACGAAACCGCCGCAACACGCATCCCCGGCGGCGCACCCGTGAGAACGGAGGCCGATATATCGGGGCTATCCCCCATCGAAAAAATCAAGTACGCCATCGGGAGAAAAAACTAAATGTCATTGCGAGCCCATTCCCGAAGGGAAGGCGAAGCAATCTTTCCCGAATAGTCTTACTGTCATTCTGGAATCCCGATTTATCGGGACTTCATTCGTCCATCACGAATTCAGCATGACAATAAAAACTGCCTTTAAGAGACAGCGGTATAAAAACAATTATAGCAAATCTTTTAACCGACTTATTAACAAAATTATAAAGGAGAAATACAAATGGCATTAACTTTAACCGAAGCATCGAAATTATCGAACGACATGTTATTGAGGGGCGTGGTGGAAACCATCATCAAGGATTCCCCCGTCCTGCAACGGATGCCCTTCATCGAGGTCATGGGCAACAGCCTGACCTATAACCAGGAGAAAACCCTGCCGGATATCGACTTCTATGACGTGGGAGACACGTGGAACGAATCCACCCCCACCTTCGAACAGAAGACCGCCAACCTGAAAATCATCGGCGGCGATGCGGACGTGGACAACTTCCTGAAGGCTACCCGCAGCAACGTGCAGGACCTGGAAGCCGCCGTCATCGAGATGAAAGCCAAGGCGCTCAGGCACAAGTTCGAGGAGATATTCATCTACGGAGACTCCGAAAGCAGCGCCAAACAATTCGACGGCATCAGGAAATTAATTGACACCGAAACCGGAAGCGAACAGGTGGTAGCCGTATCGGCAGCCGGAGACACGCTGACACTGGACAAACTGGATGAACTGATAGACGCCGTTAAGGGGGGCAAACCGGATATGCTGCTGATGAGCCGCCGCTCGAGGCGCAAGATCAACTCGCTGGTACGGGAATCCGGCAGCATGCTGGCAACCGACAGGGACGGGTGGGGCAACTTCATCCAGCTCTGGGACGGCATTCCCATCGGTGTCAACGACTGGATACTGGATACGCACACAGTAGCCGGCGGGGTGGAGACTGCTACAACGGGCGGCGACTGTTCGACTATATACGCCATCCAGTTTGGAGAAGGCGCACTGTGCGGCCTTTCCAGCCCCGGATTTTTGCAGGTCGAACCCGTCGGGCAACTGGAGAACAAGGACGCCTCGCGCACCCGCGTCAAGTGGTACTGCTCGATGGCGCTCTTCTCATCCGTCAAGGCGGCGGCTCTGGTCGGGGTGCAGGATTAAATATATTAATGTCATTGCGAGACCATTCCCGATAGGGAAGGCGAAGCAATCTCTACCGTTTTTCAATACTGCCATACAGTCTATTCGGTAAAGATTGCTTCGTCCGCCTACGGCGTCCTCGCAAAGACAGTGGACAACGGAGGCATTATGACATTAAACGAAATGAGAACGCTGGTTAGATGCGACCTGCGCGACAAAGATGAAACCAACTACCGCTGGACGGATGACGAACTGGACAGGCACATCTCCCACGCCGTAAAAGAGCTGTCCGCAGCCATTCCGCTGGAGCAGACCGCCGCCGTTGCCACCGTAAACGGCTCGCGGGAACTCGATATATCCGGCCTTGCGGACAGGATAAACATCCGGGCGGTCGAATATCCCGCCGGCATTTTCCCCGTAAAATACCGGCGTTTTTCGGTCTGGGGAAACACCCTGACGCTGGCCGACGGCGAAATCCCCGACGGAGGAAACGCCCGCATATACTACGACAGGCTGCACACCCTCGATAACGAAGATTCGACGATTCCCGTGCATCTCGATGAGCTGATTGTCAGCGGCGCCTGCGGCTATGCCGCCGTCGAATGGGCGGCCTTTGCCATCAACAGGGTCAATACCGGGGGCAGCACTACCCCGCAGGAATTTTTAAGCTGGGGAAAAGCAAAACTCGATTCCTTCAGAAGCGGCCTGAAAAGGATGGGGCGCAAAAACCGCCTCCGCATCAGGCAGATGTATAAACCGTATTACCAGGCAGCTTTCAAGACAACCGGTCATGCCCCTTGAATATGGGGGTTATAAAGAGAACGGTTACGATATTACAAGCATCATTGATAAACCGAAAAGGACGGCTGACAAAGGAGGTATCTAAAATTAATATTTACAAGGCTATCTGGAAGGTCATCGGCGGCAGGCCTTGGACTTATATACTGCGCGATTTGTGGCATAAATACGAGCTTGTCTGGATAATCATAATATTCAGTGCCGGTGTCGCTATGGGCCTCTTTTGCGACATAGACACAATAATAAAAGTATCCGCATCATTTATAACAGGTTATATCTTCGGGCACCTGTTCTGGGGAAAAGAGTATATTCCAGACCAGCAGGGAGAGGCATAATACCAATGAGAACTCTGTCCGAAACACTTTTATCCGCCCAAAAGCAGCCGAGCCATATTCCATACGTCAGGCTGGAAGCCGTCAATAAAATAAACGGGGTTACGCGGCTGGACTGGCAGAGGCTGTATACAGGGACGGAGGAGGAATATTTTCATGCCCTGGCGGTAGCCGGAGACGGCTCACTGATACGGGCGAGAATCACTCCCCCGTCGGATTCCCGGAAATTATACATACAGCGGACTACCAATCCCGGGGAAGCGTCCGATTTCAGCCGGTGGACTTACACCAACCAGTATAATGCAGTGGTCGTTGCCGCCGCATCGCTGGGAGCCGACGTCTCCATATTCTGGATTAAGGGCGACCGCAAGATACAGCGCATCGCAAGCACCGACTACGGGGCGAACTGGTCGGGCGCACAGCTCGTGGATTACTCCCCGACTACCGCCATCTACGGCATCTCCGCCGCCTATAAAGCGAACGGTGATTTAGCACTTTTCTTCGCCAACCAGTCTACTCTTTATGTTAAAAAACTGGTCGGCGGGCAGTGGCAGACGAAATCCGCCTGGGACAAGACTGCCGGCAACCTTTCCGGGGTTTCAGCCGTCTATGACAACGACTGGAATTTATTTATTACAGGAGAGGATTCCGAAGGAAATTTCAGGTTATGGAGCATGATTTACGGAGACGGCGGAGACATCCCGGCGGGGAACTGGGGAGAGCTGAAAACCTTTGCCGAAGCGCCATCGGACGGGAATTTCAGCTACCACCATGCGTTTCTGGACAAACCGGATTCTTTCAGGTGTTTTTATATCGAGAAGTTCAGCGGAAACGAGGCCTATTCCCTCCCCTTCCGGACTCACACGATAGGCGGTTTTGCGGACAACCTCTGGTACGAGCCGCAACCGTTCAACCTGCCATCCGGTTACGGGCTGGCGCTTGCACACGATAATAACAACTGCTGGCTGTCCTGCGCCAACGGGGTCTGGAGAGCACCGCTGGCTGTTCAGAGCTTGGACATGAGCAAGAATATTATTTCCCTCAAACAGGAGACTGAAGGATACGAAAGCAGGCTCACTGTCGAACTCAAAAACAACAATGACGGATTCGCATTGTTGCCGGCGCCGCTGGACATCGGGTGCCGGCTCGATTTCAGACCGGGCTATGTTACGGCAACCGGGAACGAAACGAGCGGCGGACAATCTTATACACTCGAATCATACGAATACGTCAACACCAACGGTTCTTCGAAATTGGTTTTATATACGGTTAACGCATGGGATAATGTAAGCCGCTGGACGGCAAAACAGCAATTCCGCTGGAATAAAGATGCGGACGAACTGAGCGTTAAAGAGATACTGACATTCATGCTGGCAAGAGCAGGTTTGAGGCTTGAGGTCATCTCCGAGTCAGAGGCTATCAACAACTTCTATCCCGATTTCAGCATCAATCCGGGAGCAAAAGGGAATGATATCGTTAAAAAGCTGTTGTCGTACGTTCCCGACCTGCTTTTTATAGAAGGCAACCGTGCCTGCCTGGTTAATCCTCTGGCAGGCGAAGATGCGGTTTACTCGTACGCCGCACCGCAGATCGACGGTATACACCCGATTCTCGAAGGCAGATACAGAACCGGAATTCCCGGTTACAACCACATCCAGGTAGAGGGATTCGACAGTGTAAACAGCCAGCCGTTGATAATAAATTGCTATGACCATAATGACATTGAAAATTGCGGAGAGCACTATTTAGCCATCGAGGACATAAATATCGGCTCTGTCGATACAGGAAAGGCCAGAGGAGAAGCAATCCTGAGACGATACGGGATAGAATCTGCCGGCGGATATATTAAAATCCGGCCTAACTGCGGGCAGCAGGTTTACGACGTTATAGATATTACAGATAACCGCACAGGATTGAACACACAAAAAAGACGCATATTTGGATTTAATCTCATTTATAACCCTGCCCGCGGAGAATACGTACAGATACTGGAGATGGGATTCGTTTAAGGGAGTAGATTCGTATGAAACTGGCAAAAGCCGTGCTGAAAAGCTTCGATTCGACGGACTATACGGCCGATATACAGCTTACGGGCAGTTTTAAGACCTGCCTGGGTGGAATCGCCGTTGCGCGAAACATACCGCCTGCGGAAATGGCTGCGGGAAGACAAATCGCCATTCTTTTTTTCGACGAGTATATCTCGAAGGATGCCGTGATAATAGCAGTTTACGATTAGAAATGATAACAAATTCTCTGAAGATAAACCGCCTGAAAGTTTTTCATTAACAATAGCCTGCTACTTTAGCCCTATTTCAATGATACTTGAGTGCCATTTTTAAACATTTATGTAATCCCGGCTCAACCGGGCAATAAAAATCTTCTTTTCGAACTTCAAATCTTTCCTGTCAGCCATGATATTTCACTCAATCACCTTGACACTTATACCTGTTCTGCCTTAAAATTAAATGTTCTTTGCCGGTTCAGCAAGGATATGTAGTCGTTTCTACGAGAACTCAGAACACAAAGGAGGCTGATGCTTGTGGCCACAGTCATGAAGGCCAATGAGGGTGAAAGCTTCGACAGTTTGCTAAAGCGGTTCAACAGGAAAGTCCAGCAGGATGGAATCCTGTCCGAGGTGCGCAAGAGAGGGCGCTACCAGAAACCGTTAACCAGGCGCGCACGTAAAGATGCAGCCAGCAGACGTCAGGCAACCAAAGCTGCCAGAGCGAACAAACGATAAACAGGGAAAGTTAAGGAAGTGAAATGGAATCAGCTTTAAAACAAAAACTTAACGATGACCTGAAGCAAGCGCTCAGAAGCGGCAATAAGCTCGAGTGTTCTGTTCTTCGTATGCTTCTGTCGGCAATTCATTATGCCGAAATCAACAAACTGGCACCTCTGGATGAAACCGAAATAATCGGTGTTATCGCCAAAGATGCCAAGCAGCATAAAGAAAGCATTCTTGCCTTCAAACAGGGGAACCGCCAGGACCTGGTGGACAAAGAAACGGCAGAACTGGCTATCATCGAAAAATACCTGCCGGAACAGATGGGCCGCGAAGATGTCGTGGTTGCCGCCCGCAAGGTAATCGAGGAAACCGGTGCCCAGGGTCCCCGGGACAAGGGCAAAGTGATGGGCAAACTGGTGCCGCAACTGAAAGGCAAAGCAGAAGGGCAGGTAATCAACGAGGTAGTGAACGAGCTTCTCGGTCAGTAAATAATTAAATAGATTCAATCTAAAAGAGGGCTTAACAGCCCTCTTTTTTTATGCCCTTTTAAATTTCATTGCGAGACCTGATAAATCAGGTCGAAGCAATCTTTCCCGAATAGTCTGGCTATCATTCGTAAGGACGGATATTGCCCTTCCCCTATGTCAGTAGGGCGGGCAACCAATGGTCGCCACTACGGGTTAACAGGCATTGTCATGCTGGAGTCCCGACGAATCGGAACAAAGCATACGGCAAAAGCCAACTGTTTTTGTGAGATTTCCCGACCTGTCGGTGACGACCTTGTCGAAATGAAACTACTCATAGCCGTTCGTGGAGCCTGTCCTGAGGTTCCCGAAGGAAGCCTGTCGAACCATAACGGCAATGAACACAAACAGTCGTTGCGAGGAGCGAGTGTTGAACGAACGACGAAGCAACCTCTACCTTTGAATATAGACAGGGCTGCGTTTTTTAATTATATATACGAAGAGGGGTAATTAAATTGTATTGTCCCGACGAGTCGGGACTTCGTCCGCCTGCGGCGTCCTCGCAAAGACACCCGTATTTAAAATCCCTTTGCAAAGGCAGAAATGACTCTACTGCCGGGTCTTCCTTACTGCAATGATAACGCCCTGTTGAGTTCATCTACCAGCTTTTCTTTGGCAATCCCCGAATCGATAAAACCCCACGGTAATTCTGCACCCGTATCCCATTTCTCGACGGTATAATGGTCGAAGTCTATCTCTAACTCCCTGGCTTTCTGTCTCCACTCCGCCAGTGAAACGGTTTCGATGGCAGCCAGCAGTTCGGCGATTTTCAAATCCCCCCGCGACAACACCCCCTGCACATGACTCCATGCCACGCTCTCGTTCTTTATCTGCACTCCCATCGGAGCCAGCTTTCTTTTAAGAAAAGAAAGACGCCGGTTCAATGTTTTTTCATCTGCCATCGGCATCCACTGGAAAGGCGTCCCCGCCTTGGGAATAAAAGGAGCCACATTTATATCTATACGGCAGCCTATTCTTTTACTGTTGAGAATCTCGCGGCATTTGACTACAAGAGAAACTATTTCTTCGATATCTTCATC
This sequence comes from Dehalococcoidales bacterium, assembly GCA_034429935.1. GTDB lineage: Bacteria > Chloroflexota > Dehalococcoidia > Dehalococcoidales > UBA5627 > UBA5627. Next base: position 82,908 of record DAOUFJ010000034.1, on the reverse strand, counting down.
GGTTTCCGAAGGCAGCCCGATCATAAAATAAAGCTTCAATGTTTTTACAGGGTAGTCTGCGACCTTGTCCACCGCCAGCATTATGTCATCTTCATCGATATGCTTGTTGATTACGTTGCGCAGACGCTGCGAGCCGGCTTCCGGCGCCAGTGTAACAGTCTGGGCGCCGCTTTCAACAATAGCTTTCAAGACCGCATCACGCAGCGGCTTGATGCGCATCGAACTGATGGAAATCCCCGCCCCCATATCACGTATGGCTTCCAGTATCTCTTCGATTTGCGGATGGTCGGAAACCACCGCCCCCACCAGCCCGATTCGCTTCCGGTATTCGAGCCCGGTTCTTGCCTGCTCGATTATGTCTTCCTTCGAGTGAAAACGTATCGGGCAGAAAGCGCTGCCTACCATACAGAAACGGCATCCCCACCCGCATCCCCTCTCCACCTCCACCAGATATAAATCCCCCAGCTCGGTTTCCGTAGTCAGCACGGCAGAACTAACGGGAATGCTGCCGAGACTCGACGGACACTGGCGCTTGATTTTACCCCCGCCATAATATTTCGGAACATAAATCCCCGGCACTTTCGATAATTCCCTCAACTTTTCATCTCTTGAATAGCTGTTATCGGTCAGTACAGCCAGCACCGGTGGGATAAGAGCCTCCGCTTCCCCAATACACATGCAATCGAAAAAAGGGGAAAGCGGCACGGGATTGGAGATGATACACGGGCCGCCGGCGATTACAACCGGATGTTTTTCATTGCGGTCTTTTGCACAGAGAGGGATGCCGCTCTGTTTAAGAAGGCTGACGACATTGAAATAGTCCAGTTCGTACGAAACGGAGAAAGCCAATACGGAGAACTCGGCGATATCATGCAGGTTTTCAAGGCTGTAGAGAAGCCCTTCCTCGTAAAAGACACGCTCGCAGACGACATCTCCATAGCTATTCAGCATCCGGTAGAGAGACTGGAAACCCAGGTTGGACATGCCGATATAGTAGGAATTGGGATAGATAAGAGCGACGGGGAGCCTGCCTCCCCAGTCCTTGATAATCGTTCCCTGTTCCTTTTTTACTAAATCATCGCCCTTGCTGTATTTGTCTCGTCCCATAAAAAAATTCCGTCGAGTCACAGTATGTCATATGATTGTTTCCAATCATAATTGTCATGCTGGAAGTTCCGAAAATCGGAACTGAAGCATCTGGGGTGGGGATATTTACCCCTCCCACAAGATTCTTCGTCCCGATAAATCGGGACTCCAGAATGACAGGAATAAATTTTATCAAGTCCCGGCAAATCAGGAAACCATAGCATGATGGATATTATATTTAGAATATAACCCGAAGGAAGTTTATATGCAACACAAAATAAAATCCGTATTATCCAGAAGTATTTGCAAATAAAAACAGAAGGTACTTTATTTTTCAAGAATGGTAGTGTAAGATATATAAACTAAACTAAGCGGGTATCATTATAATACAACTATAAAAAACTCGATAGCATTGTCTGGATAAGGATAATACCTATCCAGATGGTTAGAATTGTTGTTACTACTTTCTCTGCCATAGGCTCTCCTTTCGATTTAAAAATTTCCTACACTACCATCTTCATGAACTTTATAGATGGTAAATTTAAATTAGCACTTGGTATAACCGCAGCCGGGGCACTTGAAGCACCCTTCTTCGTAGACCAGGATGCTGCCGCAATCGGGGCACTGCCCGGCGATGTTTTTGACCAATCCGTAATCCTGCATCGGTTTTTCAGCGCACTCTTCTTCACCCTTATCACCACCATCGAAATGGCGTTCCAGCACACCGGCAATGGCATCGGCACACGATAAGGTCGATTTACCGCCCTCCCAGGCGATGGACGGACAGCGTATTCCCTTGAGCTGTTTCACAACGGAATCGACTTCTATCCCCGACCTTAAAGCCAGCGATATCAGGCGGCAAATGGCTTCCAGCTGCGCCGAAGCGCAACCGCCCGACTTGCCCAGGCTGGAAAACACCTCGCATATACCGTGTTCATCTGAATTGACCGTAACATAAAGATGACCGCACCCGGTATTGACCTTCTCGGTAAAACCGGTGGTGACTTTCGCCCTGTGACGAGGGGCATGCTCAACGACAGCCGGTTTCTCTTCCTTCTTTTCCTTACCGGTGGATAACACCTGCCCGTCGCGGCTGCCGTCACGGTAGATGGTAATCCCCTTCAATCCCTCTTCGTAAGCCATCATGTAAACTTTAGCGATGTCTTCCGGTTTAGCTTCCTTCGAAAAATTCACCGTCTTGGAAACAGCGTTGTTGGTATATTTCTGGAAAGCCGACTGCATCAGGATATGCCACCTGGTATCGATTTCATGCGCCGTAACGAAAACTTTCTTCACTTTTTCGGGAATACCGTCGATATCCGCCAGGTGAGCGCCGTTCGCCAGCTTCTTCATCAAATCCTCCGAGTAGAAACCGCCATCTTTGGCTACCTGCTCGAAGTAAGGGTTCACCTCGACCATCTTCGTTCCGTCGAGGATATTCCTGATATAACTCAAGGCAAACAGCGGCTCGATACCGCTTGAACAACCGGCTATGATGCTTAATGTACCGGTTGGGGCAATGGTAGTCCGCGAAGCATTTCTGACCTTAATACCTCCCGGAACATCGTAAATACTACCCTCGAAAGCCGGAAATACGCCGCGTTCATCCGCAAGTTTGGACGAGTAACTCAAAGCTTCTTTATCGATAAAAGACATGACTTCCATAGCAGTTTTTAAAGCTTCTTCGGAATTGTAAGGGATACCCAGTTGCAACAACATATCGGCAAATCCCATAATTCCCAATCCGATCTTGCGTGTCTTGCGGGACATTTTGTCGATTTCGAGTATCGGATATTTATTAACATCGATCACATTATCGAGAAAACGGACTGTCGTATCTACGGTTTGTGCCAATTTATCATAATTTAGCGAGACACTGCCTCCATCTTTAACCAGCATCTTCGTCAGGTTGATGGAACCGAGATTACATGATTCGTACGGCAATAACGGTTGCTCGCCGCACGGGTTGGTACTCTCTATCTGCCCAAGATGAGGGGTGGGATTATCCTTGTTTATACGCTCGATGAATATAATGCCGGGGTCTCCTGTTTTCCATGCCAGCTCGACCATTTTATCGAATACCTCTCTGGCATTCAGCTTACCGACGACCTCTTTCGTGCGCGGATTTATCAGGTTGTAGTCAGCCCCCTTCTTGACCGCTTCCATAAAGGCGGAGGTTACCGCTACCGAGATATTGAAATTGGTCAGCGAAACCATGTCTTCCTTCGAGGTAATGAATCTCATGATATCGGGATGGTCAACGCTGAGGATTGCCATATTGGCGCCGCGGCGCGTGCCGCCCTGCTTGATGACATCGGTTGCCACATCGAAAGCCCGCATGAACGAAACCGGGCCGCTGGCGACACCGCCGGTAGAACCGACCCTATCCTTCTCCTGGCGCAGGCGCGAAAACGAAAAACCGGTGCCGCCGCCGCTCTTGTGAATCAGGGCAGTATTCTTGACAGTCTCGAAAATGGACTCCATAGAATCCTCGATGGGCAGCACAAAACAGGCGGAAAGCTGCCCCAGCTCCCTGCCGGCATTCATCAAAGTCGGAGAGTTGGGAAGAAATTCGAGGTTAATCATCAATTGATAGAAAGCCTCTTCCCACTTTTTGGCATCCGTTTTATTCCCGTATTTGGACTCCGCCGAGGCAATAGTGTGCGCCACACGGCGGAACATATCTTCAGGGGTCTCGATGACATTACCCTGCTTATCTTTCTTTAAATATCTCTTCTCCAGTACCTGGAGGGCATTGTCTGTCAGAACAACTCCTTCAGAAGCTTGTGAAGTGACGACCATGGCTTCTTTCTCCTTTAAAAATTTCTCATCTTCATCTTTCGGGGATTCTTTGTTAGCTTTTACAGGGCTTTTACCGTTATCACCCATCTGTACCTTTTGTTCCCCGGTTTCTTCTTCTATTTTGCGTAATTCCTGTTCCGTTTTCTCTTCCGCCAGAAACTCTTTTACCACACTGAGTATCTCCGATTCGGTAGCAGAAAGCGGCGCCCTGTAATTTTTGGGAATCAGGTCCTCCATGCCGGGCAGCGCTTGCGGACGCTCCAGCCTTTCTATGACCTGGTTGGTCAAAAGCTCAATGCGCTTCCTGTCGGATATTCCCATTGAATCCGCCGCTGAAAAGATAATCCTGGCAACCTGGGTACGGTCTATTATTTTCCCTTTCGAATCACTGGTCTTGCCCATGATGACTATTTCCCTGCCTTCCGGTTAATTTTCTCCGTCGTTTCATCAGGCAAAAGAGTTAATTGCCCGCTGGCTTTACTTTTCTTGATGATTCCGGCACTTATCAATGTATCCACTTCCTGTTTCAAATCGGTGATATCGCTGAAATCCCGGTAGACGCTGGCAAACCTTATATATGCTATATAGTCCAGGTCCCTCAATCCCGCCATCACCATGTCCCCGATTTTATGGCTGTCTATCTCGCCCTTCCCCATGCCATACAACTCCGCCTCAATATCATCGGCCAGTTTTTCAATAGCGCCGATGGGCAGCGGACGTTTCCCACAGGCTTTCTGAATACCAGAAAGCAATTTTTCCTTGCTGAATTCCTCGCGCCTCCGGTCTTTTTTTATCACAAAGAGACTGCTCGGCAACACTCTTTCGTATGTGGTAAATCGCGAATTGCAATCAAGACACTGCCTGCGGCGGCGGACGCCATCGTTAACATCGCGGGAATCTATAACCTTTAAATCTTCGCTTTTACAGTAGGGGCATTTCATTTTCGCCACCTCACTATATTGTGTAGCCTTGATAGGATAACACAAGATATAGTGCCAGTCAACCCCTACGATAGTTATTTCCGAGATATTTTTTTAATACTTTTTAGATATTTTAAAGGTCATTTTCATATCGGGGGACGTTAATAATAACAGGTTTTTGTAAGAAAATAAAGCAATGCGGATGATGGATATAAAATGGCTTCCATCGATATTGTCATGCTGGAGTCCCTCTACACTGTCATTCTGAGGAGAAGACGAATGAATCTAATATAAATAGAGAGGGACGACGAAGTCTCGACCAGTCGGGATCGAACCATAACGGCGATGAGTATCGAATTGCATTTGGATACTTCGCTATGCCCAGTATGACAAATAAAAAACGTAGGGACGACCAATGGTCGTCCGCACTTATGTTTCCGTATCTGGCGGACGGGCAATGCCCGTCCCTACGGATTTAATAATTAAATGACATTCTGAAGTCACCCCTTGTGACTTCAGAATCCGGCAAGCTGAAATGGAATCCCGATTTATCGGGAGAATGAATCTCATATAAATCAAAGAGGGATGTCCAATCAATCCATTTGCTTCCCTTAATTACCCCGATTGCCATTGAAAAAGAGAAACCCTCACCCGGTCTCTCGGTATATAAGAAGGCTTACAGCTTTCCCCTGATTATTAATCATATAGAGCAACTAAAATCAAGAAACATATACTCAGCAGAGCTATTATCATACCTGTCACCAAACCGGCTTTCGCCATTTTCCGGTCGTCCCTGCTTGAATCACTTGCTGTTTGTTTCATCCCGGCTATACCGAATGCAACAGCCAGAATGCCGAAAACCGGAACTAAAACCACAAGAATATCCATAGCCCAATCTGCTCTCGAACTTATTACAGAATTGGAACTGGCACCTATCAAATACATGATATATTGCAAAGATACTAATCCCATCAAACCCATATTTCCGAATATCAGGGAAATTATTGCAGAAATATTACTTTTAATGACGGGGACATCATTGTCCTCACCCGTTATTGCTCCATATCCATCACAATTATTCATCGAGTTACTCCTTATCACTTAGTAGACTGTGACCACAATATATACAAACACAAAATAGGCCATCGTTACTGCCCCCAACACCAGACCGGCTATCGACTTATCCCGTCCTATGATATAACAGCTATTTTTTGATTGTTTAATTCCTGCGATACCGGATACGACAGCTAAAAGGCAGATAACCGGAAGCAAAACCGCAAGAGCATACAAAACAACACCATCCCTCAGGCTATCGGCAAAATCAGAACCTCCCCCTGGAATCAGTGTCATAAGCATTAACAACACCGGCAGCAGTATACTTACGATGCCGGAGAACATGGAGATTGTCGCAAAAACACCAGGTTTGGTAGCAGGAATACGATTTTCTTGTTGAGTGTTTAAGGGCGTTCTATTAAATAGTGTTTCGCCTGTATCCTGTCCTGTCATTTGATTACCCCTTATTACTTTTCCTAAAACACATGAGATAAAATCAAAGCACATATGATATAAAGGATTATTAATGAGCACATCACCAAACCCGTAATAGCACAATTCCGCCCGCCCATGTGAGAACTTTTCCCCGTTTGTTTTATTCCCGCTATACCGAAACCGACGGCCAAGATAAATGAGACTATCATAGTTAAAGATATTACCATTGCAAATACACCGACATTACGCGAAATATATCCCTGGCAAAAAAACAAAATGCCAAATGTCAGTATACTCGTGCAGCCGAATAACAGGGATAGTATTGCAAAAACACTTGTACGTCGTTTGGGAACTGACATACTATTTTCTTGTTGATTATTTGATGATGTTCTATCAAATGATGTTTCGTTCTTATCACAATTTGTCATTTCATTACTCCAAGTTCCTTCTTATCTCCTCCGGTTCTTCCCTAGTGATTCTGCCCTTTGCTTAGCGCTCTTTGGCAACATTGAGGGGAATTCCTGAGTCTTTTTTCTTGCTGAAATATTTAACCCATTGAACGACAATCCATACAACACCGCCTACCATGACTAACTGTATAAGTATGATCCAGATATAACCCCAATCAAAAGAATACATGTTAATAGCTCATTTTTATATGCTGTTCTTAATATAATATGATAATGAGAGCGTATCACTAACCGTAATTCTTAAATAAGCTAATGATACGCTCTTTCGTATGCTTAATCTCTTAAGCGCGCTCTTTTTATTATCTCTATCATTTTATTGTTGTATTTGTAGATGATTCATATCCCATTTCATTAATTCTTGCAATCAATGTGTCAATATTTACCAACGACTCATCACCGGTTAATTTATTACCATTACTCTTGACGACTTTGGTTCCTTCAATTGTATATTGCCCTTGGTATAAACCTTTCAGTCTATACGCATCTTCCGTGACGGGGCCATCATATTTTACTAAAAACAGTATCATCCTATCGCCTTTCTTTAGAAATGGATCTTCTTTTGACTTGGTTTGAAGAATGTTTATCGTCTCTGCTAATGTTCCTCGAACTGCGGTCTCAATCCTGAATTTAGTTAGTGCGAAGTTTACTTCACCGTATTCAATTTTTTCATTCCCGCTATCTACAGTACCGATGACAATAACAGGGGAGTCTTTAATCAGGTCATCTATCGATTCATAACTGTCGACAAGGTCTACAGTTCCGAAGCTGCTGCATGATGTGAATCCAAATAAACACAATAAAGAAATAAAAGATATAAAAGTTTTGACAAACTTTTTCATGTCTAACAATACCTCCTCTAATATTTTCAATTATATTTTGCAATAATACCATTAATATCCCCAATATAAGGATATGGATGCCCCCTAATAATACTTGGTGTGTGCATTAACTCATCGCCACAATCAACGTGATCTAGGCCATGAGAGTGCCCCATTTCGTGCGCTGCAACAATTGTCCATTGGTAATCAGTCAATGTGTAGTATTCATTTAAATTGTTATTACCAAATCCAACATATGGGATCATTTGCCCATACCACCCAGTGTCCCCGTAATCCTTACTGTATATTCTAAGGACAGACTCATTCTTGTTTGCAACTTCCAGCATGTATATTATCGTTCCAGAGTCATTCCATACCGTTGCAGCATCATCTACAATATCATGATAGTCTTTTGTTCCCATTTGATCATACCACCACTCTACATCATCTTCATGTCCATCCCAATCTACCCACCACATAAGCGAATAGTGAGTAGAATGATCAACTGCTAAAACACTAGTTCCGGTACTAATAGCTAATAAAGCGATGGCAATTATTATCGAAAGAATAATATTTCTTTTTTTCATTTCTTTTCTCCTTATAAAATTACTTATTTGTTACTCGTGTATATATGCTCCCCGCCCAATCCCCGTGCCAGAAGGGCAGGGCAGGATAAGGTCTACCTGCCATACTCCGTAGAGCTTGTTAAATATGATAAATAACATATCTATCACCTTGTTTTATTTATATCGCATATATTATTCTTATAAGATATAATACGAGATATAAAGTTTACTGATTATTAAATACAACTGCTATTTTAAAAGTCCTTCTTTAACCGGCGCTAAAGCGCCATTTGAAACTTGCCCTGTATATATACTCTACCACTCCAACCTTAACACAACCTGAACAAACCCCTGTTTTTAAAAAATATTTTTTACCCCTTTATATAGGAAAACCGATTTTTATTAAAAAGGTTGCATATTTTTCCCCTTTTAACTGAATGCTACCATAAAATAATTAACGAATTATGAATTTAATGTGGCAAAATCGGGAAAAGCCTGGTATTTTAGTACTATGTGATAAGATTTTTAATAACTAGGAGCGACAAAGAGCTTTGCTCTACCTTGAAGCATAAAATGAATGATGAGGGGTGAGTTTAACCAAACACAAAAGCCGCAGGCCATACGACCTGCGGCTTTTTAAACCTTTAGTTAATCAGGTTATTCGATTTTTACAATCGACCTATTGAAACCACATCCTGCTTTTCTTTTCGTTGTGAACAACTCTGTCTACAGGAGTTACAGCCTGGCGTTGTTTGCTGTACAGCGGTTGTCTGATGAATGACGGAATATCCAGTTCGTCTTCGGTCTTGATCTTCTTCAACTGCTGTGTAATCTCGTCTTCTTCGGTCGATTCCGAAAACTCGGTCTTGGAAACGAAGCCGGTAGTGATGAGCGTAATCCTTACATCGCTGCCCATGCTCGGGTCCTGAGCCACGCCGAAGATGATGTTGGCATCGGGGTCGACTGCCTGCTTGATAACCTCAGCGGCTTCATTGACTTCATAGAGCGAGAGGTCGCTGCCGCCGACCACGTTGAACAGGACGCCCTTGGAGCCATCGATGGTGACATCCAAAAGCGGGCTGGCAAGAGCCTCTTTAGCTGCATCTATAGCACGGTTCTTGCCGCTACCGCGGCCGATTGACATCCATGCCGGGCCGGCATCCTTCATGACCGCTTTTACATCAGCAAAGTCCAGATTGATAACGCCCGGAACTGTGATGACTTCCGAGATGGCCTGTACGCCGTGCCTGAGAACATCGTCAGCCATCTTGAAGGCATTGTCGACACCCGTCTTCTGGTCGCAGAGGTCGAGTAATCTGTCATTGGGGATGATGATAAGGGTATCGACCTTGGGAAGCAACTTGGCGATACCGTCTTTAGCAACCTCGGTGCGATGCGTCCCTTCAAACGTGAACGGTTTGGTAACAACCGCAATCGTAAGAGCGCCGCTCTCCTTGGCAACTTCCGCAACTACGGACGCCGAACCGGTACCGGTACCGCCGCCCATACCTGCCGTGATGAAAACCATGTCGGCGCCGGAGATAAGCTCCCTGAGCTCATCCCTGTTCTCTTCCGCCGCTTTCTGGCCTTTCAGATGGTCTCCGCCGACACCCAATCCTCTCGTCAGTTTTTCTCCGAGCTGGATTCTGGTGGGAGCCTCCGTTATTGCCAGAGCCTGGGCATCGGTATTCATTGCAATGAATTCAACACCCTGTATCTCTTCCCTTACCATACGTGTAACAGCATTGCAACCACCGCCGCCGAGGCCGATAACCTTAATTTTTGCCGGGTTTGGTACAAAACTTGTCTTAGCCATTTTTATCCTCCTGCCCTTCTATGTTGTTATATTTATTTAAATATCTGTACCAGCTTACTGGTAACCTGCTTCATCCTGTCTGCAAACCAGTTGCCCTTCCACTTTTTGGTGTTCTGATTCTTGGCACCCCATAAAAGTAGTCCGACACTGGTAGCATATGCAGGATCGTTTAACGAATCGGTAATACCGGATACGCGGTTGGGGAAACCTACCCTGACGGGAAGTTTCAGAATATCGCGTCCGAGAACCTCTATACCCGAAAGGTTGGAACTGCCGCCGGTAAGTACCAGACCGGCAGGAACCAGCGACTCATAATCCGAACCGGGCATTTCAAGGAGGATAAGCCTCAGGATTTCCTCGACTCTGGCCCTGATGATGTCGCAGAGGTCGTTGTAAGATACGCCGTGCCCGTCTTCCGATATCGGGCTGTTGGCATCAATCTTGCTTTCATATATCGGCATGACGCTGCCGTAGCGCCTCTTCATTTCCTCGGCTACCTCAAACGGTAATCCGAGACCTATAGCGATATCCCTGGTCAACTGATAACCGGCTACCGGCAGGATTGCGCTGTGCCAGATACTGCCATCCTTGAAGATACAGATATCGGTAGTGCCTCCGCCGATATCGGCAAGCACCACACCGACCTGCTTTTCATCCTCTGTCAGTACCGCCTCGCTCGACGCCAGCGGCTCCAGCACCAGGTCATCTATATCCAGCCCGATGCCCCTGATACACTTCACAAGATTCTGGATAGACGTCGCCGCCGCAGTAATGATATGCGTCTCGACATCCAGCCTGAAACCGTACATTCCGACCGGATTCTTGACCCCTACCTGTCCATCGACAGAGTAGCCGCGGGGGATAACATGTAAAAGTCTCCTGTCATTGGGTACTTTAATGTTCTGGGCGCTTGAAAGCACCCTCTTCAAATCATCGGGTCTTACCAGCCTGTCGTTACGGGTTATCGCCACCACTCCCCTGTTGTTTACCGAATCCACATGCCTTCCCGTAACACCCACATACGCCGATTCAATCTTGTAATTACAGGACTGTTCCGCCTTCCTAACCGAGTTTCGAATCGCTTCCTTGGCTTCGTTTATATTGACAACCAAACCCTTATGCAATCCGTTTGACGGGGTAATACCAACACCGACAACATAAGCATCACCATTGCCCGTGGTTTCAGCTATAGTGGTGCATATCTTGGTAGTGCCAACATCAATCGAAGCTATTATAGACCGCTTATTCATCTGGTTCCTCCTCTCCTTATTTTTGTTCCCTTATATTTAATTTCATTTTTCACATGTTTTTGACCTCCCTGCAACAAGAGATCATCCGATTATCCTTTTACAACGTGATGGACGTACCGTACACTTCTTTCAACAGGGAAGGCTTTCGCCACGAATCGTTATTATCCTCCCCCGGATGGTACGTCCTTTCGGCTATCCCCCCCCATTCCAGATGAGCAGCGGTGCGTTCGGCAATTCTCAGCTTGGCGCTGCGGCTGCGCGGGTTCCGGCTTATCTCCTCAACGGAAGGGGTAATTACTTTCTTATTAATCAATTTTAAACTTGCCGTATGATGACAATTGCATATCATAGCCTCAGGAGGACAAATACAATCCTTCGATTCGTGCTGCATGAACTGCTTCACTATACGGTCTTCGAGCGAATGATAGGTGATGACCACCAGCCTGCCCTCGAATCCCAGCATATTGACCGCCTGCCTCAACGTCGATTCAAGGTGCTCGAGTTCATTATTTACGGCTATCCTCAGGGCCTGAAAGGTTTTGGTAGCCGGATGAATCCTTCCCCTCTTGAAACCGACAGCCTGTTCCACCACCTTTGCCAGTTCGATAGTAGTGCTTATAGGACGCTCATTTATAATAAACCGGGCGATACGGTGACTGCTGGTCTCTTCGCCATAATCCCTTATAATACGCGCCAATTCATCCTCTGAATACTTGTTGACGATATCGGCTGCCGTAATTTCCTGCTCGGGGCTGAAACGCATATCGAGCGGAGCGGCATATTGAAAACTGAAACCGCGGCCGTTATCGCTGAGCTGCAACGACGAGAGACCGAGGTCCAGCAAGATGCCGTGAACCGGCATGAAATCGTATTTAGCACATATCGCTTCCAGATTAACAAAGTTATCGTTGACTATCAGTACCGAATCCCCGTATCCGGCAAGCCTCTTACGAGCCGCCTCCACCGCAGAGGGGTCGGCGTCGATTCCAAGGAGCTGCCCGCCGGGGGAACTGTATTTTAAAATGGCGCTCGCATGACCACCCGTTCCGGCGGTACAATCTATGTAACGCCCTCCGGGTTGAACCGCAAGGCCTTCGATAACCTCTTTCTGCATTACAGGGGTATGTACTTTATACGACCTCATACGGTTAAGCCTCTCTGGTATCTTCCATGGTCTCGATTATTTCCCAAACCTTCTCACGGCTGCTGGTTTTTTCATTCTCCCATGCTTCTTTGTTCCAAAATTCGAGATAGTTATTGGCACCCACGACAATCACTTCCTCATCTATCCCGGCATGTTCCCTCAACTGCACAGGTAAACTGACCCTGCCCTGACCATCTACATTGATATGAAAAGCCATAGAGAATAAAGCCCGGTTCAATTGCCTCAACTTACTGGGAGTAACACCGCTTTTACTGTTAAGTGATTCGGCTCTCCTTGCCCATTCAGACATGGTATATGCTGTAATGCAGTTTTCCACGCCCGGTATCAAAACCAGGCCGTCTTTCAGTTGAGCCCTGAAGCGCGGCGGCAGGGGTATCCTGCCCTTTTCATCCATCCTGTAACCGAATTCACCGAAAAACATTTCCATAAATTCCTTTATGTTGACCTGCTTTTACCCATGTTTCCCACCACCCCCCAAAAGGGCATCTTTTCAACCCCTTTTTCTCCCACTTTCTACCACTTTCTACCATTCTACTACATTTAGGGTTGCGTTTGTCAATACTTTATAAAATATTTTTTCAGATTTAGCGGATAATTTATTCAAGTAAAGCTGTTTATGGTAAAATAGTACCTGCCTGCCCCCCGCTGTCACAAAAAGACCGGCGGACAGAAATGAAAATTATATCTATCGAGATACAGGAGAGACCGATTGCGTATCGATATTCTGACGCTTTTCCCGAAGATGTTCGAGGATTTTTCCAGCACCGGCATATTCCAGAGGGCGCTGACAAATAAGCTTATCGAACTGAACATTTACAACATACGTGATTATACACACGACAAACATCACATCGTCGATGATTATCCTTACGGCGGCGGCGCCGGTATGGTTATGAAACCCGACCCCGTTTTCGAAGCGGTGGAGAGCATCAGGGAGCAAAATACCGATAAAAATGAAAAGCTGTCTGTTATTCTGACCACTCCGCAGGGAAGGCTGTTCTCGCAAAAAGCAGCAGAAGAACTGAGCCGGTATGACAGGCTTATCATAATCTGCGGACATTACGAGGGTGTCGATGAACGGGTGCACCAATATCTGGCAACGGATGAAATAAGCATCGGCGACTATGTGTTGAGCGGCGGAGAACCGGCGGCAATGGTCATCGTGGATGCGGTGACAAGGCTGATTCCGGGAGTGCTGGGTTCTGATGAATCCGCCAGAGAAGATTCACACTCCGGCGGACTATTGGAATACCCGCAATACACCAGACCCCCTGTCTTCAGAGACTGGGAAGTCCCGGAAATCCTGCTTTCGGGAAATCACGGAGAGATAGCCAAATGGCGACGGGAACAATCTATAATCCGAACCGCCCTGCGCCGCCCCGAACTGCTGGATAAAGCGGCATTGACCGATAAGGAAAGGCAGTTCCTGAAAGACAAACTGGACAATCTTTCGGAAGACAGATAAAAACAATCGGGGAATCAGCCTTGGGTAAACTTGAAAAATTTTCCCGATAATGCTTTAATTAACAAAGTTAAGGAGTTCTAAGCAATAATGAATGTCAAAACACTAATAGAAGAAGTAAAAGCCAATCCGGAGATTCCCCAGCTTACTACCGGCGATACGGTAAAGGTTCACAGCCTTATCAAGGAAGGCGACAAGGAACGTATCCAGGTATTCCAGGGAATAGTAATCAGAATATGCAACAAGGCTGACGGAGGGAATTTTACCGTCAGACGTATATCCCACGGCGTGGGTGTCGAGAGAACCTTCCCGTTCATGTCCCCGCTGGTTGCCAAAGTAGAAGTAACACGCCACGGCAAAGTTCGCCGCGCCAAGCTGTTCTATCTGCGCAATCTCAGCGGTAAAGCCGCCCGCATCAAAGAAAAACGCGAAGTATAATTATAGTAACGACGGCAGCAGGTTTCCTTTTAATAGAGGAGCCTGCTGTTTTAGTTAAATAGATTGCCTCCATTTCGATTAAGGAGTGCGCGTTTTGCCCTACGCTGAAGTTAGTGTCAACTCCCCGGTTTTCCAGAAACAAACTTTTTGTTATTCCATACCCGAAGGCCTGGATGTAAAAACAGGTCAGGCCGTCTGGGTTCCGTTCGGCAACAAGACCCTGCAGGGAATAGTCATCGCAATAAACGAACTTCCATCGGTTGAAGAAACCAGGGAGATATCCGGAACCGTAGCCCCGCCGTTTATACTTCCACCGCAACAACTGGAACTTGCCCGGTGGATGAGCGATTATTATATGTGCCCTCTTTTCGATGCATTATCCACCATGCTGCCGCCCGGATTCGAGCGCAGAACCATTACATATATTTCCGCCGTAAACGACATCGAACGGCGCAATTTATCCGGACTGTCGCCGCAACAGATGACAATCATCGACCTTCTAAAAAAGAGCAGAAAAGCACCCCTTAAGGAACTGGAAAAGTCCCTGGGAGTAAAAACAGCCCGGACGGCTATTTCACAATTACTTTTACGAAACCTTATCGTCAGGAACTATGAAACAGGCCCGGTAAGAGTAAAACCCAAAAAAGAGACCTGCATCAACCTGGCAATAGACAGGGAAACAGCAGAAGAAGCAATCTCGCAGTTATATGCCAGAAGAGCTGCCAGACAGGCTGCCGTACTCGAGTTTCTAATGGAAGCGGAAACCGTTACACTGACGGAAGCCCGCAAGAAGACCGGCTGCCAGGCGGAGACCATCAAAGCACTGGCTGACAAAGGATATATAGAAATAAAGGAGAACGAGGTAAAACGCCGGCCGCTCTCTTATGATGGCATACAAAGTTCCTCTCCTCTAAGGCTGTCTTCTCAGCAGGAATCCGCTTTCAATGAAATCAAAAAGAGCCTTACGGAAAATAATCCGGGGATATTTCTCCTTCACGGTGTAACCGGCAGCGGCAAAACGGAAATATATCTGCAGGCGCTTGCCGAAGCCGTGAAACTGGGCAAACGGGGAATCGTACTGGTACCCGAAATCGCTCTTACCCCGCAAACGCTGGAAAGATTCGCCTCACGTTTCCCTTACAGGGTAGCCATAATACACAGCCAGCTCTCGCTGGGAGAGCAGTTCGACCAGTGGTACCAGATACAGAACGGCGAATTCGATGTGGTTATCGGGCCGCGCAGCGCCATATTCGCTCCGCAACCGGAACTGGGATTGATTGTTATCGATGAAGAACACGAGTGGACATACAAACAGGACAACTCACCCAGGTATCACACGAGGGACGTAGCCCTGAAAATAGCCGAACTCAACAAGGCAACGGTCGTTCTGGGCAGCGCCACCCCCGACGTAACCACCTATTACCATGCCCTGCAAGGGGATTACAGGCTTCTGGAGATGCCGCAACGCATAACACCGAACGAAGGGTCTCCCCTGCCGCAGGTGGAAATAGTAGACTTGAGGGAAGAGTTGAAATCAGGCAACACCGGCATTTTCAGCCGCCTTTTAAAATTGGAAATCGACAAAGCCCTCGATAAAAAGGAGCAGGTTATTCTCTTTTTCAACCGCCGCGGTACGTCAACCTTCGTTCAATGCCGCGATTGCGGAAAAGTGCTGCAATGCCCCAATTGTTATGTCAGCCTGAATTACCATGCGGATAGTGATTTCCTGCTCTGCCACCAGTGCAATTATAAAAAAAGAACCCCGAAAACCTGCCCCGAATGCGGCAGCGCACGTATCAAGTATCTCGGGCTGGGGACACAAAAACTGGAACAGGAAACCGCCCTGGCTTTTCCCAATGCCAGGTTGCTGCGCTGGGACAGCGACAGCACAAAAGGAAAAAATTCCCACAGGGACATCATGGAAACCTTTCGCAACCATAAAGCCGATATACTCATCGGCACGCAGATGGTAGCCAAGGGGCTCGACCTTCCCAACGTGACGCTTGTGGGAGTGGTTATCGCCGACAGCGATTTGAACCTGCCCGATTTCAGGGCGGGAGAAAGAACCTTCCAGCTCGTCTCACAGGTAGCGGGGCGTGCCGGGCGCGGCGCAGCGGGGGGCAGGGTCATTATTCAGACCTATATGCCCGACCACTATGCTATACAGGCGACCATAAACCATGATTATACCGCTTTTTACAACCGGGAAATCGAATACAGGAAACAGTTGAAGAACCCTCCTTTCTCGAAGCTGATAAAGATGACTTACATCCATGCCAACGATGAGGCATGCCGCAACGAAGCGGAGCGCATGAAGAAGCAGTTATCACTGGAAGTCGATAGCGCCGGGCTTTTCGGTATAGATATACTGGGGCCGTCCCCGGCTTTCATCCAGAGGCTGAGAGGCAGATACCGCTGGCAAATCATCCTGCGCGGAGCTAACCCCGGTGAGCTGCTTTCAAAAATCAGCATTCCGCAGGGGTGGATAGTAGATGTAGACCCCGTCGGGCTATAATGACCGCCGGATGTAGCGGACTAAGTAATGCGCTTAACAATAAATTCCTGTGTAAAAGGTTGTATTTTACTTCTCCAGATTCCTCTTTATTTCTTCCAGTTCCTCTTTCGTGATTTCACCTTTGGCATAGCGCGCCCTGGCGATGTCGAAAGGAGTCCCTGTTGTTTTTATTAATGTAAAGCTTAAACCACTGGAAAAATATCCATATAACACCAAAGAACACAACACATGCTACTAATACGGTCCAAAAAGTATCCCATCCATACAATATACTTTACCTCTCATTTTTATGGGTACAGATATTTATTCTTTACCAATTTAAACAATTGAATAGCTCCGATGACGATAACAGTTAACGCCGCTCACATTGCAACATAAATCGGCATATAAATGTTGGATATGCAAGCAAAATTCAGTGCGTCTGTATATACAAGAGAGGAGAGAATTATCACTACAGCTCCAAAAATCAATTACCAGACAGCGAATCTTATATGACCGAAATACTGCACTAAGGCTAAACAAAAAATTAACGTTCCCTCATTATCGATATTTATTGAGCGTATGATTGATTGCCTTCGCTAAAAGGGGTTTGGGGAATTCGTTTTTTAAATTACCCATCCCATCAAATAGGGTATCGTCGGCAGCAGCCAAGGGGCAGTAAACAAAGCTATTATCAGTCCCAGTACAATTGCCGGTTTGTGCTCCAGTTTTAAATATAAATATGAAAGTGCAAAGTTAGACAACCAGAGCATCAGAAGTGGCATGAGAATCCAGATAAATTGTAGCCCTTGAGACATCGCCGGTATCCAGATTCCGGTTTTGCCAAAGTGCGTATCCCATGTCAATTCGAAATAAGCCCAGTCTATGACAATCCCCAGAATAGTAATAAAAAGGCAATATAACCATCTCCTGCCTTTACTGAGGTCAACTGTATTTTTAGGGGTAATAAACAACAAGGCAATGGAAAAAATAATCAAGTTCCATGCGTAATCAATAATGCTGCCGAAAGGTATCCCGAAGATTGTAATCAATAATATCAATCCTCCAGCATCGTACAAAACAATAGAATTATCTGTTTTATTCATAACATTTTCTTTATTTGTCTATCCTTATTCCATTGTCCCACAGCCGATTACCGTTGCCATCGAGGTGTTGTGCATAGACCATATTGCCGTTGATGCTACCTGTACCGGCAATGGCGATGATATATGCGCCTCCCGTATTGTCGCTTAGGATTATTGAATGTCCCTGATAACTGTCGGGGGCGTTGAATACTGCCAGCCCGTTTTCTCCCCATAGCATATTGCCGTTTTCGTCGAGATGCTGCGCGAAAGCACCGCCATAAATGACAAACTCCTTTTGGAATTGCCACGTCAGCATGAGGCCTCCACTCCCGTCGGCAATGTACTCAACGCTGGTAATCTTATATCTTTTCTCGGTAGCTAATATCGTTACTTTCAATGGCCAGATAGGATTCCCAGCGATATCATATCTCTGTACGTACAAGGTAAGACTTCTTTTATTTACAGGCCCTGTTGTCGGATTTTCCACCGTCCAGACGCGGAATGTTCCACCAGAATCATCGCTGATGGTATTAGTGATATAGTCTTTCGTTTCAAGCAAGACACCATTTCCACTTATATGTTGTTGATATACTGAATCTGCGTCCAAGCCCAGGAAAAAGCCGTCCGAACCGTCCGGGATTAGTGAATCATAATAATAACCGGCGCTTGCTGCCATGACTGTTTCATTCCAGACCGGATTGCCCGTATCATCAAATCTCTGGGCGTATACATATTCTATGCCGTATTCCCCTTCCTCCTGCCAGATAACGAAGGCTCCGCCCTGACCGTCGCTTATAATATCATGGTCGCCGCCATAGGTCGGGTGGTTTCTGGTATATTTCCCTTTAGTACCGGCGGACTTCTCTTCTTCAGTTAAAGCATGAAAAGGCGAAGAACTGATAAGCAGCACTCCATCTTCTCCCCATAACCTTTCGCCATCGGGGGCAATCTTCTGGATGCAAAGATAACTATCCCGCAATGCATTATATACGGGCTCGAATCTATCCCAGGCGTAAATTGCCCCGCCTGTACCATCCGGTACGGTAATCCATTTACCGCCCTGGGAGATAAGCGTATCGCTCCATACGAGTTCGCCTTCGGAATTTATACGCTGGGAATAAAAAGCTGTGGGGTCGTAATAACTGGTTGAGGCTTTGCTCCATGTTAATATAGCTCCACCCGTACCATCGGCTTGAAAGTCGAAACTGCCGTATTTAGCGCAGGAGGCAACAAGGACGCCGCCTTTTTGCCAGACCGCCTGCCCTCCGCAATCGATCCGCTGGCAATAAAATCCCCCGCTTTTATGCCATAAAGCAATAAAGCCACCAGCATTGTCGCTTACCGCATCCATTGGAATGCCGTTCCTGTTATCATGGAAGTTAAGACCGATAATGAGCGAGACGATAACGACTGCCGCTATGATTACAAGTGCCAATGTCTGCCGCTTATTATTTATCATCTCCATTAATAATCTCCATCTTTAATCATATTTATTTATTAAGTGAAAGGGGCATTTAAATAGATTTGATTTGGTTAAATTTTATTTCAATACTATATAATACTTATATACTATTGAAAATAGGATTAGATATAAAACTATTATTTTTATAATAAATAATAATTATTATTAATAGAGGTAGAGCACTTAGGTATTTTAAAAAGTTACTAAATACCCTACCTCAATTACAACTTTAGGATTCTTCAACCTTGGTCATTTGACATGTTGTCCAATCCCCATA
Source organism: Dehalococcoidales bacterium (assembly GCA_034429935.1). Taxonomy (GTDB): domain Bacteria; phylum Chloroflexota; class Dehalococcoidia; order Dehalococcoidales; family UBA5627; genus UBA5627. The sequence continues at coordinate 63,309 of DAOUFJ010000034.1, read as the reverse complement.
AACTAATAAATCATCAGTTGTATCCCATGTATTATGATGAACAACATAATTTCCCAAATATGTTGGCAGATAACCGACAAGTGTAGCTGAATGTCCTCCCCAAGTCCCGCCAAGATATGACATTACTGCAGGATTTCCTGCATCTACTTGAGTTGTAATATCATCCCAGTCGGTTCCTGTAGTATTATTAACAGCAAAATCGTTGCCGTAATTATATCTTGCAAATACGCTACTTATTCCATCATCAATATCCCATGGCCATGTGTATCCATACATGTCGGTGCCCATATCAATATGATTACGATCTATTAGTGTATCCTCATCGTTAGGTAGATTTGTATAACCTTGATTGTACCAATAGCCGTGAATCATGGCGGCCGCAATACATGAACACCCATCCCATGCGTCCCACGGATCAACATTTGGGCCAAGCAATGCCGGATAATCCCAAAGGCCATTACCGTCATCACCATATCCATTATTATCACTACTTTGATGATAATAAGGAACGCCAGAAATCATAACCTGTCCTGGTGGCCATTTTAAAGATTTACTATTATCAGAAATATTGCTAGTAATAATACTTAATTTTTCCCACGCTGCTCTGGCCTGTATATTATCAATTTGAAGATTCATTTTACTTGGTAAATTTTGTAATACTCCTGTTTGGAGATGAATAGCTATTCTGTCATCTTTCATTTGGTTGTCATACTGTACTGAATATGTTAATCCACCCCAGTATAAAATCAACGGATTTTCATTATCAGTGTTATAACCCATCCTATTAGCAAATTTCTTTGCACTATCGATATAACTGCTTGGTGCTTTTCCATTACTAAATTCTAAAATAGGAGAGAAGTCTTTTGATGCTGATACAATCATATATCCAACAGATTTACCTTGATTCAACACAGTATATTCGTAAGCTATAGGTATATCGTTGTCTTCTACAGAGTAATAAGTAACAGGAGCACTGAGATTCGCTTCACTCCAAGTAGAAAAGCGTGAAGTAGACACTTTCATCCAGTATGAAGCCGCATTATCAGCTTCACTTTGACTAACAATGTTATCGCTTGATGAGATATCATCATTAGCCGCAAGTGCAGTATTTGCTATAACTAAGGTGCATAATAATGATACTACTACTAGTATCGAAAATATTTTTCTTTTCATTTCTTTAATCCTTTATAAAACTATTTTTCAAATAATCCCTGCCCAATCCCCGTACTAAAAGGGCAGGATAAGGTCGACCTGCCACACCCCGTAGAGCCTGTTTATTTTCATATCACACCTCCTACGAGATGGAAGAAGCCCCATTACCGGTTTTTATATACTCTACCACCCCAACCTTAACACAACCTGAACAAACCCCTGTTTTTTCAAAAATATTTCTAACTCTCTATATAGGAGAACCACATTTTATTAAAAAGGTTGCATTTAGCTACCCCAGGTTTCTCTTTATCTCTTCCAGTTCTTCTTTCGTGATTTCACCCCTGGCATAGCGCTCTTTGGCGATGTCGAGTGGAGATTTTGTTTGAAGAATTAATCTGGTTTTGCTGTGCTTTTGCTTTCTTGTCTTTTCAACCATATTCCCTCGACCGGTTCTACCGGGTAGAGAGGAAAACGCCCGGGCAACGACCTGGGGCTGCCGATTGTCGAGGGCACCGTCAAGATGTACGGCGGCAACATAACCGCTGAAAGCGAATTGGGAAAAGGAACTATTTTTACAATCAGCCTTCCGCAAGGTTGGATTATAGACGTTGACCCTCTGGGAATTTCCTGAATGACTTCTTAATCTCAACCTGTAAAGATTACCTCCCTCTCCAACGGAAACGGATTTAAAGGATATCCATGATGAACACAAAAGACTATTATTGTGATACTTATTGACAATAATTTATTTTCGCCGATAAATGGGCAGGGAATGAGAATATAACAGTTTGACATTCGAGACGAAGCTATCTACAATAATTTTATGACCAATGTGAAAAACGGCTTAGGCGAAGTGATAAGACAGCAGAGGGTTTCTATTCCCCTGACGCTCCAGGAGCTTGCCAGAATGGGGAAAGTCTCCCCGTCACACCTGGGACGTATCGAAAGGGGCGAAAGATATCCTTCAGCCCGCATCCTGCGTAAAATAGCCAAACCGCTGGGATTCGAAGAAGATGAACTTTTCACTTTAGCAGGTTATCTGTCGCCGCAAACCGGCTCAGCCGCAGAAATAAACTCCAACTACAATAACGGACGCTTAGACCCCTATGTCGCCAAGGTACTGGCGCAGGAGCCCACCGAAGTCCAGTATGCCGTCATCGGCATACTGACCATGCTGAAAAACATAGCCAAGAACATCGATAAATAAGCTCCGTGAAATCACTTCGTGCATTCCTCTTGCCAATCCGTACATCCATAGAGTATAGTTTACTGGCTTATGTCTGCTTTAAATTATAAAGACTTCCATATGATGATTACACAATCGAATCTATCTTTATTAAAGGCAATTAACGCCTGTCTGAACGAATCCACCATAAATGGTTATATCGTAGGGGGATTTATCCGCGACGCCGTATCAGGAAGAGACATCGACGATATAGACATCGCTATTGCGGCAGATGCGCTGGAGTTCTCGCCGCAACTGTCACAGGCTCTGCACGGCAAGTTCATCCCCATGGATAAAAATAATAAGGTCGCCAGGATTGTTTTAAAAAAAGAGAGCGGCGTTCAGCATGTGGACGTTTCGACCATCGACAACAACATAGAAGACGACCTGTCGAAGCGTGATTTTACCATCGACGCCATGGCTATACCGCTTCAAGCGGTAGAAGACAAGACAGTTATTTCCGATATCATCGACCCTTTTAATGGACTCCGGGACATCGAACATAAAACCGTGCGTGCAGTCAGCGATAAAACATTCGAGACGGATGCACTGAGACTGCTCAGAGCCGTACGCCTGTCCGCGGAAATGGGATTTTCCGTTGAAAGCAATACGGAAGCCCTGATAAAAAAACAATGCAGCCTGGTAAAAAACGCCTCGGGGGAGAGGGTCAGGGAAGAGCTTTTAAGACTGCTGGCAGTCCCCAAAACGGGAGACTTGTTCCTTTACCTCGAAGAACTGGGGTTGGTCACCGCCCTGATGCCGGAGCTGATACCCTCCAAAGGATTGGCGCAACCGAGCGAGCACTACTGGGATGTTTTCATACATTCCGTCAAGACCATTGATGCCGTCGGATATATATTGAGGAGCGGTGAATGGGAATACAACGGCGAAGCACTGCACTCGGTTCCATGGTCAGGGGAACTGGAAGCGTATTTCAACGAAAGGATAAGCGCCGGTAGCACCCGCCTGTTGCTGCTCAAGCTGGCAGCGCTGCTGCACGATATCGCCAAACCCAAAATGAAATTCATAGACGAAAACGGGAAAATGCGCTTCTACGGGCATCCACGGGAAGGAGCGCCTATAGCAGCAGACATCATGGAAAGGCTGCGTTTCAGCAACAGAGAGGTCAGGATAGTCGAAGAAATTGTCAAACACCACCTGCGCCCGACCCAGATGACACAGATGGGAGTAGTTACCGACCATGCCATCTACCGCTATTTCCGGGATGTCGGCGAGGTAGCCATCGATACACTCTTCTTTACGCTGGCAGACCACCTGGCGGCACGCGGGCCGAACCTCGACCTGAAAAACTGGCGGCAGCACACCGCAACGGTGGACTATATACTGGCAAAACACCGGGAACAGGAAGACTCTAATATCTTCCCCTGCCTGCTGGGCGGCGACGATATTATGAGAGAGTTCGGACTGGAACCGGGGCCGAAAATCGGGGAATTGCTGGAAGCGGTAAGAGAAGCGCAGGCATCAGGCGAAGTATTTGATAAAAACGATGCGCTGGATTATATCAGGGGATTGATGAACAAATAAACAGGGCATACTTTATTTTTTGTCAAAATAGTGTATAATCAAGGGAATTTGTTTTTACAATGTCTACATAATATTATTTTTTACAGGTTGAACAAATGACTAAAAAGAAATCGCTTTATATCGTTTTATCCATCTTGCTGGCAATCTTGCTACTGGCATCGTTCATAGTATTCCCCCTCGATAAAGGGCTGCTGGGCAACCTCGGCGTTTCCCTGGGCAGGGATTTACAGGGAGGGACATACCTGGTTTACGAAGCCGACCTCTCCTCGATTGAAGCAGGCACCGAATCCGACATCATGAAGGGTGTAGCCAACGTAATTTCCAACCGCATCAATCCTCTAGGCGTGACCGAATCATCGGTTGAAATTCAGGGAGAGAATCAAATCGTGGTGGAAATCCCGGGTGTCAGTTTGACCGACGAACAGAAAGAAAGCCTGGGCAACACCGCCCTGCTCGAGTTCCGTGAGCTGGCCACTGTAGACGGAGAGGAACAATGGATTCCGGCAACCGGAACGATAGACGGAGAAGAGCTTGCCCTTACCAGCGCCTATTTTAAAGCCAATACATCGGTTACGAAAGATGAATACGGGAATATCTTCCTCATATTCGAATGGGACGAGACAGGAAGCGAGCTTTCAGAACAGATAACAACCCGCCTGCTGGAGAAAAATTTGGCGATCTTTGAAAACGGCGAGCCGCTCTTGACCGAAGACGGTGACATGATTGCTCCCAAAGTAAGCTCTGTAATAACCGATAAAGGAAGTATAGAAGGGCTGGGGCTTTCGGTAGCCATGACGCTATCCGAACAACTCAATGCCGGACGTCTTCCCGTATCGCTGGAAGTTGTGTACGAACAGACGGTAACACCCACGCTGGGTTCCGATTTCGTAAACCTGAGCCTCACCGCAGGTATCGTAGGGCTGTTACTTATAATGTTGTTCATGTGCCTGTACTACCGCATACCGGGGGTAGTCGCCTCGCTGGCACTGATATTCTATGCCATAGTGGTTCTGGCCATATTCAAACTGATTCCGGTAACGCTTACACTTGCCGGCATCGGCGGTTTCGTGCTGTCTATAGGGATGGCTGTAGATGCCAATGTATTGATTTTCGAACGCATGAAAGAAGAATTGCAGATGGGGCGCACACTGGGGGCTGCCACCGAATCGGGCTTCAACCGCGCATGGTCGGCTATCAGGGATTCCAACATCACCACCATGCTCGTCTGTATTATCCTGTTCTGGGTCGGCAGCAGCACCGTCGAAGGAGCGCAGGTAAAGGGATTTTCCCTGACACTGTTCATCGGTGTGTGTATCAGCATGTTTACGGCAATTACCGTCTCACGTTCGCTGCTGAGACTGTTTATCGGAACAAAAATATCCCGGAAGACTAACTTATTCACTCCTTACGTAGAAAGGAAATTAAAAGTAAACAATGATTAATATAATTAAAAAGCGGTTCCTGTTTTTCGCAATTTCCATAACGGCATTATTGATTTGTATTGTCTTCCTCCTGGCAGCAGGATTGAATATAGGGATGGACTTTTCCGGCGGCTCGCGCCTGACGATAAGTTTCGAGCAGCAGGTTACTATCGATGAACTGGAGACGGAACTTTCCTCCATCGGATATGGCAACGCAATTGTTCAAAGTACAAGCAGCAATGATTTTATCATCCGAACCGCCAAATTGAATGCGGATGAAAAGGAACTTATCAAGGAAGACCTGGCTGCCTCATTCGGTGAATTTACAGAAAAGGGATTCGAGGATATCCCGCCTGAAACTGCGCTGGGAACTGCCAGAATAGCCGCCATCGGCGTTGTTTTAGCAGCAGCAGGGATTATGGCATATATTACATGGGCATTCCGCGCCATGCCGAAGCCTGCCCGCTACGGTGTCTGCGCCGTCGTAGCACTCATACACGATACTCTTATTGTACTGGGATTATTTTCCATACTGGGAATCGTAATGAACATGGAAGTCAACCTGATGTTCATTACCGGCATACTGGCGGTTATCGGCTACAGCGTCAACAACATCGTCGTCATTTTCGACAGGATACGAGAAAACGTCAAGGCAAATCCCGCTGCCAGCTTCGAAATGGTAGTCAATAACAGCGTAACGCAGACATTCTCCCGTTCAATCAATACCAGCATAACCACCATCATTACGGTGCTGGCCTTGATTCTCTTTATCGGCAGCAATATCGAGAGCTTTGCCTGGGCATTACTCATCGGCATTATCGCCGGAACCTTCGATTCACTGTTCATCGCTCCTTCGCTCCTGGTGGTATGGGAGAAACATGAATGGCACCGTTTCATCGACTGGCTGCCGATGTTTAAAAACAAGCAGCAAAGCACTTAGAACATAATATCCTCACAGCCTATTTTGCAAAGGGATTCCGGTTATGTTAGCAACCAGGGAAAATGTCTCCCGTTTATCCATCGTTGCTATCGGCGCATTGATAATAATGAAGCTGATAACCAGTTTTGTAACCGGAAGTATCGGCATTCGTGCCGATGCATTTCACAGCCTCATCGACTTTGCCGGAGCCATAATCGGATACATCGGCATCAAAATCTCCGGTAAACCGCCCGACAGGCAGCACGCCTTCGGCCATGGAAAAGCCGAGAATATCTCCGGTACTGTTATTTCCCTCCTGATATTCGCCGCCGCAGTTCTTATTGCCTACCAGGCGATAGAAAGGATTGCATCGGGAGGAGAGGTGGAAATGGTAATCCTCGGCGTTTATGTCACCATCGCTGCCATCGCCATCAACCTGTTGTTTGCCAGATTCGCACTCAAGGTTGCGCGCAAAACAGATTCCGTTGCGCTGGAAGCCACTGCCCGTGATATGCTTGCCGACGTTTACAGCTCTATAGCAGTCCTGGTCGGATTGGTTCTGGTGCTTATCACAGGATTAAGTATCATGGACTCGATTGTGGCTCTGCTGGTAGCATTGTTAATCTTCAGAACCTCAATCATTACATTCAAGAAATCGTTCTCTGGAATAATGGACGCCGGACTGCCTAAAGAAGAGGTGGATATTATTAAATCCGTGCTTATGGAACATAGAGAACGAATAGTCGGGTTTCATGCCCTGCGCACACGGAAATCCGGCAGCCAGCGTTTCGTAGACCTGCACCTTGTGATGCACAGGACAATCAACGTCGAAGAAGCGCATAACATGTGCGACCACCTCGAGGAAGACCTGAAAAAAAAGCTCCCGAACATGAATATAACCATTCATATCGAGCCGTGCGATACCGAATGCAAATGGTGTGCGGTTAAAAATAACACCAGAAAGAAGTAGACAGTTAGACTACCGACTGTATCCCCGATACTATGAACCAGATACCGAATCCTCCCATCAGCAACCCGGCAGCAACGAAGACCAGCGCCTGAACCGTAGCCCCCCACATCTGATGCGTCTTATTGACCACAAGCGAAACAAAAGAAAGCCAGATGAGGTCGCACAGCCAGTGAACGATGATGAAGACAGCCAATCCGATAACCACAGCATCCCAGAAGGCCATGAACTTCATCAGGAGCAGCACCCCCACCGTAGCCCACCACATGATAAAAAACGGATTGAGGCCTGTCATTACTATACCGGCCGTAAAAGAGTTGTACCGTATATCTTTATTCCCGGCACTCATCTCCCGGGGAGAGCGCAGCATACCTATCGCCAGCCAGATAAGCACGCCCCCGCCGATAATGCTGAAAATAAACTGGACTATCGCATTTTCAAAAAAGTGGGATAAACCGAAGTACAGCAGTATTATCAAGGGGACTTCCACCACAGCATGCCCCAGCGACATCATGGTTCCCGCCCAAGGGGATTTGAAGCTCTTGGTTATGGCAACGGCAAACATAGGCCCCGGAGCAATCACCCCGGAAAGCGAAGTCCCGATGACGGTCAACAGCATTGCAAACATCCGATAAGCCTTTCTGGAATACGATAATTGCTAATTATAGCATTTATCCGTTTTCAACTCTTTTCGATATCCGATTTGTTATATAATGATGATTAATCAAGGATGCATTTGTTCAGGAGGTAATATGGGATTTTTAGAGCTTGCAAATAAAAGATACAGCGTCAGGGCATACAAACCCGTTCCCGTGGAGGATGAAAAACTGGCAGAGATACTGGAAGCGGCGCGGCTGGCTCCCACAGCCTGCAACCTGCAACCGTTCCGGCTTATCGTTATCCATACAGTAGGAAGGGAAGAGGAATTAAAACGCATCTACAGGAGTCCCTGGTTTGCCAAGGCACCAATCATCATTTGCGCATGCACCGTCCCTTCCGAGGGATGGATGCGGACAGACGGCAAAAATTACGCACTCGTGGATTTAGCCATTGCCGTAGACCACCTCGTTATGGCAGCCACCAGCCTGGGACTGGGTACCTGCTGGGTGGGGGCATTCGATGTAAAAGCAGCCAGGGAAGTGCTGAAAATCCCCGACCAGGCGGAACCGGTAATATTCATACCCCTTGGTTATCCCGATGACAAACCCGGCCCCAAACACCGCAAATCGATAGATGAGCTGGTACGCTACGAGCATTTTTAATGTTTACTGTTGCCCCTTGGGAAAGTCCCGGCCAGTCGGGAATGAGGGATAAGATGTAATGACACTCATCCGTCATTCCCAAATCGGGACGGTGATTTATTAAGCCGCTCGTGGTGAGCCTGAAAAGTCCGCTCGTGGTGAGCCTGTCGAACCATAGCGGATTAACTAAAGAATATAGACTGCAATATATCAAGTGGTATTGTTACTATAAAATATCTCGAAAGCCAACTCTTTTTAACCATCACGCCCGCAACGGCAGTTGTAAATAAAGGCAAGAAATAGCAACCGGCTGTTCTCTCCCTTTAACAAAGGAAGATTAAGAGGGATTTTGGCTATAAATCCGTATTCCGTTCAAGATAATAAAAGTATAACTAAAACATATTCGGAATAAATCTCCCTAACTCCCTCTTTTCCAAAGAGGGAAATGACTCCAGACCGGATACAATGGTAACAGTTATACTTTTTCCCGGGCTTGAGTCGTCAATCTTAATAAACTATACTAATTGAAAGGACTTAAGAGGGAAACGCACATGTCGCTGGATTTAGACAGAATCGCTTCACAGGTAGAGAAGATGACCACACACATCGATTCCCTCGATGACGAGCGGCAAAAACACCTGGCAAAGGCGATGTCGGTACTCTGCGATAACTCCCTGAACATCGATGATTTAAAGAATAAAATCGAATCCGGGAAGAACAGCTGGATGCCCGCCGAACCCGTAGAAAAATTATCCAGCCGGTACTCCCACGAACCAACTCCGCAGAATTTCACCGTCGCTGCCACCGACGGTTCGCAGATAGATGTCGACCGCCACTATTCGACACGCTACTTCCTTATAAATATCGGCAGCGTCTATCTCAGGTACGGAGACGATGCAGACGCCAGGCTGGAAAGCATCCCCGATTTATATTTCGATAAAGCCGACCTCGTTATGACATCGCCGGACGGCAGCAACCGCGAGATATCTATTGAAGGCAATTTACTCGGTATCAAGCGCGACATAGAAGAACTGAAATACCTGTCGCAGATAGCAACCTCACTCGAAGACGGGCTCCCTGCCCTGCTTCTCGGCGACGGCACTCTCATCCACTGGAACCTGATGAGCAAGGACATACCCGAATTCATTGTCGCAGAGTTTTTGGAAAAAGGTTTTTTGAAATGCCTCGATGAAATCAAGAAGATAAGTGAAGACAGTAACCTCGCTCTGGCAAGCTACATCAGCTTTCCCCGCTCCTCGGATGTTGTCGACACGCTTCGCATAGCGCTCTGCCCGCACAGCCCGGTCAACTGCGATAAATGCCGACGCAACAATCCGGCCGGGGGTTATGAATGCAGTACTGTTGACGGAGTTCAGGATAAAGACCTCTTTCAAACGCTGCTCGATAGCGGGGAGAGGTCGGCACTGTTCATAAGCACCTCTTCGATACAAAAACGTTACGGTGTTCATAAAATCTATTTTTATTATGTCAAGGTAGACGATGAAATAGCCCGCATAGAAATCCCGCAATGGATTGCCGAAAATGAAAGGCTGCTGAACCTGACACATACGCTGATACTCGACCAGTGCCGCAGAGGGCAGGGATATCCGGTAGCCCTGTCCGAAGCCCACGAACAGGCAGTGGTAACCGCCGCCGACCGGGAAAACCTGCAAACGCTGGTGGAATTCTCCCTGTCCGAAAAGAATATAGAGGTAAGCAAATCAGCCAAAAGCTTCAGCAAGAGGACAAGATGGATATAGATAACAATAATAAAAGCTCAAAGAAAAATACCGCCGACAATAAAAAAACAGCCAATATACTGATACGCATCGGCAGAATCATAGCGTTCATTGCCGCCGTATTCCTGGTGGTGATGCTGATAAGCGAAGGGACGATAAGCGGAATTTCCACATCCGTTACGTCAGGAATCCTGCTTTTGATATTTGCCGTTATCGCTCTTGGCGCATATGTCCTCTCGATTTGGAAGGTCAATTATGCCGGAATACTGCTTATTGCCGTCTCTCTGGCATTCGCCATACATGTCGCCTATTATCTGGCTTCAGGACAATTCGCCGCCTGGGCCATGATGGGACTGCCGCACCTCGTCGCCGGAGGGCTGCTCCTTCTCGGCTGGCGGATGAAGAAGAAAGTATAAACGGACATAATGACATGACAATCACGCATTTTTTCCCGAAAAATAAAACAACGATGAAAAAGCTGTTATTACCGATACTGCTCAGCCTGCTGCTGATTTTCACATCCTGCGACATCTTTTTCTTCCCACGGGAAGGATATTTATACTCGGACAGCGGGGCTGTTATAGTCGGCGGGGACAACAAACCCATCCGGCTTATAAACAACGAGGATGCTACCGACCCCACCTACGAAGAACTGGTAGCTTTCATATATGCTGACGATACCAACACACTGCCGTATATAAAAGACGGGCCGGAAGCCTTCGTATGCAGTGATTTTGCCGAAACGCTGCACAACAATGCCGAAGCTGCCGGAATCAGGGCCGGCTGGGTCAGCATCGATTACGCCGACGGCAGTATCGGGCACGCCGTCAATGTTTTCGAAACCACGGACATGGGGCTGGTATTTATAGACTGCACCGGCGAACTGATAAAGACCTGGGATGGCGAAAACTATGTCTACGAAAGCGGCATACCCGCATATGTAGACCCCCAAAAATGGGACACTGTAGCTTATCTGGCAATCGGCGAAATATACGGGCATATCGCCATAGACGAAGCGGAATCGCTGGATTATTCATTCCTCGAAGACTATCTCAACGACTGGGAAACCTACAAAACGCTGCTGACAGAATATAACGACGAAGTCCAGCTATACAACGAAGCTGTAAAAGGAAAGACGTTCATTATAGGCACGGAAGAATACGAATATATGAAAGCCTGGCAAGCCGAGCTTATTACAACGGAGCAGACTCTTACCGATATGGAGAATGAACTGGGAGACTATTACTACCTGCCTTCGGGCATAGTTTCAGACTATACGATATACTGGTAGACATCCTAACGTTACCATCGTTTTTAATATTTCTGAATTCATTTGGCATTCCATCCCGCAATAGTAATATAATATATAAAATCTTATTATTAATCTGGTAAAGGAGAGTAGCTTATGCCTATATGGTTTCCTATTGCGATTCTTATCGAGGCATTCTGGTTATTGAAAGAAACCAACTGGATGACTGTCAGACTTCCCAGGATATAAAAAGGTATTTTACGTGGACACAGAAGAAATAAGAGTGGGAGAGGTAACCCGCTCCGATACTGCCGGTTTTACCGCCCAGTGTTATGAGCTTGACCAGTTCCCCCCCCTGGGAGGACTGGTCAAAACCCGAACCGCAGATGCGGAAATTTATGCTGTCGTATTTTATGCAGCCACTACCGGCATCGAACCCGGAAGGAAACCGCTGGCAAGAGGGAAAAATGAAATCAGCGAGGAAGCAGTTTATAAATCCAGCCCCCAGCTTTCCAGGCTGCTTAAAAGCGAATTCGAGGCGCTGGTAATCGGGCATAAGCTCGATAACAAAGTCTTCCACTATCTGCCACCGCAACCAACCCCTATTCACAGCTTCGTGTATCTTTGCCAGCCAGAAGATGTAAAAGAATTCAGCCGGTCTTTCGAATTCCTCAATACATTATTGAACAGCACCCTCCCCCTGCCGCAAGAAGAAATCATCGGCGCAACCCTGCGCCGCATGAGCATGGTACAGGAAGACAAACACGCTTTCCTGGTCGCTGCCGGAAAACACCTCGCTACTGCCTTAAGCAACGATTACAACAGGTTAAAAATAATCCTCGAAAGGATAAGGCAATGACCGCAGACGGTAAGAGAATGGGCATCGTCGTCTCCGGCTCTTCGAACAAAGGAGTCGAGGTAAGGCTCGACAGGAATACCTCGGTAGAAGACATGGTGGTCGGGCGTTATGTCACCATAGAAGGACAAAAACGCCGCTTCTTCGGCATGATAACCGAGGTTACACTCGGAGTGACAGACATGAACCTGACCCAGACACCACCGGATACAACGGACACCTTCATCGCCGAGGTACTCTCAGGAACCAGCACTTATGGTGCACTACAGGTTATGCCCTACCTGACGATAGGCGGAGACGCCAAAAGCATAGTCGAAGGGCCGCAACCCGTTAAAACCGTCCCCAGCCATTATTCGGCGGTAAACCTGGCCGAGGACAGCGATATAGAGCTTGTCTTCGGCAAAGAGGATAAGGAAAGATTCTGGATAGGCAATCCCCTGGACATGGAAACCAAGCTCTGCATCAATCTTCCAGAACTGGTGAAACGCTCCAACGGCATCTTCGGCAAGAGTGGCACCGGCAAGACATTCCTGACAAGGATGCTGCTTATCGGCATGCTGCAAAAAAGCGCCTGCGTCAACCTGGTTTTCGATATGCACAGCGAATACGGCTGGTCAGGCACCAGCGAAAAGGGACGCAGCGTCAAGGCATTGAAACAGCTATTCCCGTCGAAAGTCGCCGTTTTTACACTGGACGAGGAAAATTCGCGCAACCGCGGCGTCAGCACTGACTTTGTCGTAAAAATAGGCTACAACGAAATAGAGCCGGAGGATATGTCTCTGCTGCGCCAGACATTGAACCTGACCGAACCGGCCATCGAAGCCATCTACCAGATGCGCCGCAAGTTCGGCAAAGACTGGTTCATACGCACATCGGAACTCGATGATTCCGAGGAGACCAAGGAGCTTTTAAATCAGTTAAATATACACGAAAGCACCTTCCAGAACCTGCAAAGGGGACTAAACACCATCAAACGCCTCCCGTTTATCGAAAAGCGTACTGAACAAAATGCGGTTCACCAGGTCATCGAATACCTCAACCGCGGCATAAACGTCGTTCTGGAGTTCGGCAGATATACCGATATTACAGCCTACATTCTGGTTGCCAACCTGTTGACGCGCCGCATCTATTCTCAATACCGTGAAAAGACTGAAAAATCACTGAGCGGTACCGGCGAACCACCTGTCCCGCTGGTTATCACCATAGAGGAAGCCCATAAATTTCTCAACCCGGAGGTTGCCGACAGGACTATCTTCGGCATCATTGCCAGAGAGATGCGCAAATATAACGTTACCCTGCTGGTTATCGACCAACGCCCCAGCGGCATCGACGAGGAAATAATGTCACAGATGGGAACAAAAATAACCTGCCTGCTGGATAACGAGCGTGACCGTGACAGCGTTTTATCCGGAGTATCCGGCAAGAACGAATTGAAATCGGTGCTGGCAAAACTTTCGGCCAAGCAACAGGCGCTCATCTTCGGGCATGCCGTTCCCATGCCGGTAGCCTTCCAGCCGCGCGAATACGGCAGCGCCGAATCGTATAAAAGCTTTTCGGACACCGTCAATAATCCCGAACAGGCTAAAAAAGATATCGAAGACCTCTGGTAAAAAACTCGAGGTGACACTATGAACAGAAAAAAAATCGGCATTGCGCTGGGCGGCGGGTCGGCGCGAGGATTTGCTCATATCGGCGTCCTCGAGATACTGGATAAAGAAAACATCCCTGTCGATATGATTGCCGGCACCAGTGCCGGGGCTATTGTCGGAGCGCTTTACGCACAGGGGATGTCAGCCGCCAGAATAAAAGAGATTGTGCTCGAAATGGATTGGCTGCGCAGAATGCAACTGGTAGACATATCCCTACCCAAAACAGGATTTCTTGCCGGCAAAAAGATTACGGAATTGTTAAAATCTCTTATCGGAGATGTCGAGTTTTCCGACCTCAAAATGCCTTTCGCCTGCACCGCTACCGATATCATGACCGGGGAGGAGATAATAATAAACAAGGGACCGGTTTTAGAAGCGGTCAGGGCCAGTATTTCCGTGCCGATAATATTTTCTGCATTGAAATATAATGGCAGGTTTTTGGTGGATGGAGGTCTGGTAGACCAGGTGCCCGTAGACGTCGTCAAAGACATGGAGCCTGATATAACCATCGGCGTCAACGTAACCCCGCGCATAAGCAATACCAGAAAACGTATTTATATAGACGAAGCCGTATCGTATAAAACGTCGACAGAAAAAGAACCCAACATGTATACCATCATGATGAACTACATGAGCATCATGAATTCACAAGCAGCCGATGCCAGCCTTAAAAGGGCGGATATTGTAATCGAACCGCGCCTTGCCGGTATCAGTTTTACCGATTTCAAAAAAGCCGAGCAGTGCATCCTCGAAGGCGAATTTGCCGGTATCGACGCCCTGCTGGGTATAAAGAAGTTGTTAGCCTGCTAGATATCGGAATATCATCCATCCCAAATTGCTAAAAAACCTCTTTCATTGATATAATAGTATGTTATCGACAATTCTCAACCTGGGCCCGTAGTTCAGTTGGGAGAACGCCTGATTTGCATTCAGGAGGTAAGGGGTTCGAACCCCCTCGGGTCCACCAAATTTCATCACCGGCAGAACGTCCCGATTCCATCTGGAAGGTAAGGTTGTCTAACCCCCTCGAGTCCACCAGAATATGAAGAGAAGTTGATTAAACCTCCGGCGAATCTGCAAAGGACATCGCGACAATCATACGATAGCCTGGCAAGATAAACATCTTTCACCCGTACACCTTTACAGGCTACTGTCGATAACGCCAGATTGGACAAAGAACGGTAACTTTTCAGCTTTATCTTCGTTTTATTTAATAGTGAATTGCACAATCGAATATGGAAATAGAATTTCTATAATAGGGATAAAAGTCACAGACAGTTAACCGGAATTTGATTTATTATAGAATTGTTTATTTAAACCGTGTATATAGTTCTTGAAGCGATATTAGAGCGATAAGCATAATACCTGATTAATAAACCTGATATTGCGCTTGTCGCCCTGTTTTATATAGTAGTTGTTATTTAACGAGGAAGAGGTATTTAACAAGTTGGCTAAGCCCTATAAGCCCCACGAGGAGAAACAACAACCGGGAATATGGAATAAAATAAGGCACTGCCGCTTCTTGAGCCTGGCCGGCATCATTGGGCCTGTCGTCTTCATATCCATCATGTTTTCCCTGGATATAATTCAAGGGGAAACCATCCCCATCCTGCAAACCATCAGCGACCTTGTGCACGGCACCTTCGGCTGGCTGCAAACCATGTCCTTTGTTATTATCGGAATACTGCTGCTGTTTTTTGTAACAAGACTTTACTCGATAACAAGAAAGAAATGGAGTTCCTTAACAGGGTTTTCTTCCCTCGGCGTCACCGGCATCAGCTTTTTCCTTATAGCTGCCTTCCCGTCGCAAATCGGTAATATAGGACAGACCATACAGGGGCTGATACACAATTCCATTGCCGGAGTCCTGAGTGCATCGTTTATCATCGGCTGCATCGCCTTCGCCCTTCATTTCAGAAAAGACCCGCACTGGAAACCCTACTGGATATACACAGCAATGACAGTTTTACTGTGCCTTATATCCGCCGTTTCATGGGCTATAGCCCCCGAATCACAGGTTAAAGCCCTGAGCGAGCGATTATTACTGGTAAGCGGCTTTATCTGGATGCTCGTCATATCTATCAAACTGATAAGGCCTCATGAAAAACCCCAGCCGGTGCCGGTTCCCGTAGAGGAAAGAGATTTCACGGATTAGTTCCTGCCGGATATTAATCCTGCTTATATATTTCAACGAACCCGATAACTCCTGGCAGATGTCCATAAACCGTATTTTGATATATAATTAGTTACAGGGTGTTATTCTATAACCTGCATATTAAAACAAGAAGACAGGTATCAATAAATGTTTCGAATCCGGCGTGTTTTCGATTGTACCGGCCCGTTGAACAGGGAAACTGTAAAGCAGGTTCAGGAGATAATACGCACGCAGTTCCCGTCTATTCCCGAAAAAGAAGTAAACTCGCTTCCCGCAAAACTGCACAACCCCATGAAATACCGCTTCCGCTCGTTCCTGTTCATCGCCGATGACGAGAAAAGACAGGTCAAGGGTTTTGCGCTACTTTCTCACGAACCGGCACTCAACTTCTGTTTCCTCGATTATATATCCACAGCGGAGGACATGAACGGAAGAGGAATAGGCGGTGCACTCTATACAAGGGTGAGAGAAGAAGCGCTTCTATTGAAGACCAAAGGCATTTTTTTCGAATGTCTCCCCGATAATCCCAAAATATCGCGTGACCCCGTCATCAGGAAACAAAATGCATCGCGGCTTCGTTTCTACGAGAGATTCGGGGCATATCCCGTTATCAATACGGCATACGAAACCCCCTTAAAACCGGATGACGACAATCCTCCTTACCTGGTATATGACAGGCTGAACCAGGACACCGAATTAGACCTCGATAGCGCCCGCGCTATTGTCAGGACAATACTCGAACGTAAATACGAAAAGATCTGCCCCCAAGATTATATAGAGATGATAGTCGAATCGTTTCAGGACGACCCTGTACGCTTACGCAAACCGAAATACATTAAAGAGAGCCCCGCCATCGCTATAAAAAAATCCATTCCGGCAGATATAAGAATTGCACTGCTGATAAATACCAAACACTCTATTCACCACGTCCAGGAAATCGGATACGTAGAGGCCCCTGTAAGAATCGATTCGATTCTCAACGAAATCGATAAAACGGATATGTTCCTGAAATATAAAGCCAATCACTTCGGAGAGAAAAGAATCCGGGCGGTGCATAACTCACAGTTCGTCAACTATTTCAAACGGGCATGTGCAAGTATCGAACCGGGAAAATCGATCTATCCATACGTCTTTCCCATACGCAATGCCACGCATCCGCCCAAGGAGCTGGCAATAAAAGCCGGCTATTACTGTATAGATACCTTTACCCCGATAAATAACAATGCTTACCTGGCAGCAAAAGGAGCGGTAGATTGTGCTTTAACAGCGGCAGGGAAAATTCTCGAAGGAACGCACCTGGCCTATGCGCTGGTACGTCCGCCCGGACATCATGCAGAAAAGCGCTCGTTCGGCGGATTCTGCTATTTCAATTCCGCAGCTATCGCCGCTCAATACCTGAGTGCTTACGGCAAGGTTGCAATGCTGGATATAGATTACCATCACGGGAACGGACAGCAGGATATATTCTATAAGCGCGCCGACGTTTTGACCGTCTCCATACACGGGCATCCCAGTTTTGCCTATCCATACTTCAGCGGGTTCGCAACGGAAAAGGGCGCCGGGAACGGTGAAGGCTATAATATCAACTTTCCTCAACCAGAGAAGCTGGACGGGGAAGGATATCGAAGGATATTAAAAAGGGCGATAAACAAAATATCCAGATTTAAACCGGACTTTCTTGTAGTGCCACTGGGATTGGATACCGCCGAAGGAGACCCGACCGGAAGCTGGAGCCTCCACGAGCAGGATTTCGAGGAGAACGGCAAGATGATTGGAGCTCTCAGGCTACCGACCCTGGTAGTCCAGGAGGGCGGATACGACACCCGGCTGCTCGGTATCAACGCACAGCATTTCTTTACTGGATTGTGGGTCGGGACATACTTAACTTAAGCCATACCGGATTATAAACAGGCAGTTAGCCATGTTCCTCTACAAATAATTTATTTAATCGAATATGATAAAGGGTATTGACATGCACTTAAAATTAGATTAGAGTTTAGAACGATAGTACTATATCCGTGCGTAACCAGATATTAATTGAGAGGGAAGTAATGTGCTTTTACTTACCATTGTAATACTCTCAATAATCGTTCAACTGGCAGTTGCCTTTCTGGCCATTCGCCTGATTAAAGTGACGGGGCATAGAATCGCATGGATACTGATAGCAACTGCAATGATTCTGCAGGCCTCAAGACGCATCATCACATTGTTCAACCTTCTTAACGACTCCGCTGTTGAATCACAAATCCTTCTCTCGGAATCAATCGGTTTATTTTTATCCATACTGATGCTGGCGGGCGTTGCCTATATAAAACCCTTTTTCGAGGCGATTCAAACCAGCATAATCGAACAAAAAAAGGCGGAGGAAAACCTGCGCAAGACAAACCGCGAGTTGCAAACTATCAGCAGCTGCAATCGCGCCCTGATACGGGCTACCGAAGAACAGTCTATACTCAACGAATTATGCGATATAATATGCGATATTGCCGGATATCGCATGACCTGGGTCGGCCTGCTCGAATTAAACGAAAACAACCCCGTCGACATAGTAGCCTGCAGGGGAATAGACAGCAGATATGTTTTTAAGAAAAACATGACATGGAACTGCACCGAAGACCATGAGGATATCATAGGTAAATCCATACTGGACAATAAAACATATACCGTCCAGGACATCGATGACACCAATATATGCAGTCCATGTCTCGATATTGCCAGAGAGCAAAATTGCAAATCCGTGATTATTCTGCCTCTTTCTGACCGGAACGAGGTATTCGGAGTGCTGGGAATCTATGCCGCAGACGCCGATGCTTTTACGCCATCGGAAACGAGAATGCTGGAAGAACTCGCCGGAGACCTGGCTTTCGGTCTGAGTGACCTGCACCATCGTGCAGAACGGAAACGCATAGAAGCCGCCCTGGTACAATCCGAACAGAACTTCCATAATTCACTGGACAATTCACCTATGGGGATATGCATCATTTCGGTAAATGGAGATCTCGTTTACGCTAATAAAGCCATTCTGGATATATATGGCTATGCTGACTTCGATGAACTAAAAAACACTTCGGCCAGGCAGCGTTATACCGCCGAAAGCTATGCAGAACATCAAAAAAGAAAAGAGCTAAGGAAGTCAGGAGATTATGCTCCTTCGAATTATGAAATAGGTATTGTGCGTAAAGACGGTAAAATTCGCTATCTCGATACTACCCGCAAGGTAGTGATGTGGAACGGGAAAACCTGTTTCCAGGTAATATACCAGGATATCACACAGCAAAAATTATACAGACAGGCATGGAAAGACAGTGAAGAAAGATTTCACCGCGCAATAGATAATATACCGGATATCGTTATAATATACGATTCGGATTTAAGAATACAATATATCAATTCCGCACTATTCAAGATTACAGGCATCCCACCTGCTTCATGTATCGGAGTAAAGTGCGGAGAATTATTTTCTGCCGATTTCTACAGTAAATACCTTACAGTCTTAACAGAATCATTCAGAACATGCACCCATATGACACTCGACACGGAAATTAATTTCCCGGGGAATAACAAAACATATAATATACTTATCAACTGCATACCTATAAAAGATGATAATGGAAAGGTATATGAAATGCTCAGTATCACTCATGACTATACCGAGCAGGAACAGATGAAACAGGAAAAAGACAAACTGGAAAATCAGCTTATGCAATCTCAGAAGATGGAGGCAATCGGCAGACTGGCAGGCGGCATAGCCCACGATTTCAATAACCTGCTGACTATAATAATCGGTTACTGCCAGATGCTTCTGCAGAAAAAGGACAAATACACCGCCGAATACAATGAAATCAATGAAATTAAAAGCGCCGGCGACAGAGCGGCAGCCCTTACCCGCCAGCTTCTGACTTTCAGCAGGAAACAGCCGGCATACAAACATATCATAAATATCAACGAAACAGTAATAAATATGACCGCCATGCTGAGAAGAATTATCGGCGAAAATATCGAACTCGTTACCAAACTCGATAATAAACTCGGGAACATCAAAGCCGACCCGGGGCAGATGGAACAGGTCATCATGAATCTGGCGGTCAATGCCAGGGATGCCATGCCCGATGGCGGCAAATTATTCATCAAAACCCAAATGGTTCATATGGGTAAGCTGCATACCAAGTATCACCCGGATATAAAAGAAGGAGACTATGTAAACCTGATTATAGAGGATACGGGCACCGGAATGGACAAGGAATCCCTGAAGCACATTTTCGAACCCTTCTTCACAACAAAAGAAAACGGGAAAGGAACAGGGCTCGGTTTGTCCGTGGTATTCGGCATCGTCAGGAATCACGAAGGCAGAATCGAAGCCTACAGCGAGACAGGGAAAGGAACAATATTTAAAATCTACATGCCATCGATACTTGAAGAAGCAGATATCATAACTCCCCAGGAGACTAAAACAGATAAATTGAAAGGCGAGGGGGAATTGATACTGATAGTCGAAGATGAAGACCCCGTGCGCAATCTTGCCAAAACCATTCTGGAGGACAATAACTACAAAGTGCTGACTGCCGCCACCGCAAAAGAAGGGCTTGAACTATTCGAAAATAACATCGACAAGGTCGACCTTATATTCAGCGACATCATGCTTTCAGACATGAACGGAGTCGAACTGGTTAAAGAGGCCGCCAGGCAAAATGGTGAAATCAAGTATGTTCTTTCCAGCGGATACGTACATAACAGCGAACAAATCCTGTCAGGTCTGGAAGGCGAGCTAAATTACATACAAAAACCGTACAATGTATATGATTTGCTGAAAACAATAAACGAAAAGCTGAACGCTTAAACCGCCATAACAGGCTTATTGCTTACCGTTATTAACGGGTATCAGGACTATTATGTCGGTACCGACCCTGAGACCCTTCCTGATATCGGCAGCAATTACAGTCACCAGTCCGTTAGCATCGATGGCAAACATAGGCAGACTGTCTTTTCCGAAAAGTTCCGCCAGTTTTGCGCTGTCGGCATCTGCTTCGAGCGTTTCCAGCCTGACCTTTCCGTTATCATAAAGCTCCGCTATCCTGTCATAGCTGGCCCCGGCATCGAAAAGCAATCTTCCCGGCAGGTTTTGCGAATGAACCTGTTCCTTAGATGAACTGTCCAGAGTAGGCAGGATAAAAACTTTGGAACGTCCGAACGACTTGCCCAGTCTTAAAGCCGCCAGGATATTATAGTTATCATCGGCAGTCATCGCGGCAAAATAACCGTATTCGCTGAAATCCGTATCCTCAAGGAAGCTTCCCGACAGGGCATCCTCGTGAATGGCAGCCAGCCCCTTCCTCCTGGCATAAGCGATATTGGCTTTGTTACTGTCGATAATAAGACATTTGATTCCCCTGCTTTCAAGTAATGTAGCGATATCCCTGACCCAGATCTGTCCACCCAGAAATACCACCCCCTGCGGATTCATCTGGCTTATTTTCAATCCCTTTATAAGCAACGGGGCGATGATACTCGAAGTAATAATAGTTCCCAATATCACGGCAAAAGTAACCGGCATCAGCAACTCGCCGCCGGAATAACCATCCGCGGCCAGTCGGAAAGCGAAAACCGAGGCGATAGAGGCCGACACTATGCCTCTGGGCGCGATAGAAGACAACAGCAACTTCTCATTCAGCTTGAGCTTCGACCTCCGCGACGAGACAAAGACTGCCAGAGGCCTGGCTATAAATACCAGCAACAGAACGAATACTACCAGTTCCCAGGCAATTCCGCTGAAAGCGGATAAATCCAGGCGGGCAGAAAGAATAACGAACAAAAAAGAAACCAGCAATACAGTCAAATTCTCTTTAAACTCGAAGATATGGCTGATATTGGCCTTCTGCTGGTTTGCCAGTATCGCTCCCATCATAATGGCGGCAACCAGGCCGGCGTTCGTTTGAATAAGCTCCGAGGCTAAAAAGACACCTGACAGAATACCCAGGGTAGCTGCTACATGCAAATGGTCAGGTAATATATGGCGACGCAGCATTTGTACCATAATCCAGGCGCCGAAAGCACCCAGAGCCCCACCGAAGATTACCGATTTTATGAGAATTCCGATTGTCTGAGCAATTGCAGCTCCTGTGGTATCCCCCGCCAGAATGATTTCCAGGACAACCAGCGCCAGTATGGCCCCGATAGGGTCGATGAGAATCCCCTCCCATTTCAATACAGCCGAGACGTTGGCACCGGGACGCAGATAGCGCAAAAGCGGCATGATTACAGTCGGGCCGCTGATGACCAGGATAGCACCCAGCAGAATAGCCAGAGGCACATCCAAATGCAATATGAAGACGGCTCCGAGAGCAGCGATAGCCCAGGTTATAAACACTCCTCCAGTGATAAGCCTCAGGACTACCGGGGTAGTATGTTTGATGTCGCTGATTTTGAGATTGAGACCACCTTCGAAAAGTATAACTGCTACCGAAAGGGAAACCACCGGTTCTAACAGGTCTCCCAGCAGAGCATCCGGCTCGAATATACCCAGCACAGGACCGGCAACTATACCGGCAACAATTAAAAGCAGTATGGAAGGCAGCCTGGTAAACCAGGCAACCAACTGGGAAGCGATGCCCAGTAAAATAATAGCTACAAACCCGACGATTACGCTATCCATGCATACTCTCTACTCAAACTGAATTTTCCGATATATCCGATAGCCTCAAATATTAACAAATAATAACTATTATATCATCATTAACACAACCCCTTCCCACCACTTTATATAACCCTATCACGAAGACTTTCGTCATGAATATAGATTTACTGTTATCAAAAGACTTGACTATAACATAACGTCATAGTTTATTATTGATACATCATGATTTATACGGTAAAAAAACTGGCCGACATTGCAGGACTCAGCGTACGTACATTGCACTACTATGACGAACTTGGGCTTCTCAAACCGAAGTCCCGTAACGCCAGCGGATACAGGTACTACGACGACGAAGCAGTGGTGCAACTGCAGCAGATAATGTTCTTCCGCGAACTGGGTTTCGGGCTGAATGAAATTAAAAAGATTCTGGCAGACCCCGGTTTCGATGTAATCGAAGCCCTGCAATCACACAGAACATTATTATCTAAAAAAGCCGAGCGTATCGATGAGCTTTTAGCCACTATAGACAAGACTATCAAAAACTTGAATGGGGAAAAGGACATGCCGATTAAAGAATATTACGAAGGCTTCAGCGACGAACAGATAGAGAAATACCGGCAAGAGGTGAGGGAACGCTGGGGCGAAAAGACACTGAAAGACAGCGAAGCCCGCATCATCGGTATGGGAAAGGAGAAATTCAAGGCATTGCAGGATGAAGGAGGAGCCATTTTTAAAGCTATCAGCGACAATATGCCGAAAGGATTCGACAGTAAAGAGGTGCAGGGACTGGTAGCCGAATGGAGAAACTGGCTGGAGAACTTTTCCCACTACTCCGAAGAAGCGGTTCTGGGGCTGGGACAGTCATACAGTCAGTGCCCGGATTTTATTAAATTCTTCAGTAAATATAACAGCAATCTGCCGGAATTTCTGACAAAAGCCATCGGGTATTATTGCTCAAACAGGAAATAAACGTCCGTATAGAAGAATCCTGCCACAATCTGCCAACTGTGGCAGCCTTTTATCAAAGGAATGACAGCCGTCTTCCAGACAGAGTTATCCAGATGATGTTCTCTTCTGAAGCTGGAGTAATAAAAACTTGAATCTACATATTTTCCGGGGAGCTTTGTTTATTATTGCCGGGTTCCGAGGGAATTGATTCGGTACTTGCGGTATCGGTTTGAGCAGTCTCTGTTCCGGCAGTCTCTGCGGTACCCGATTCAGTACCGGCTGATTCAACAGGCGGAGAATCTGCGTCTGCCGATTGAGGTGCATCAACAAAATGATGCGAGATGCCGAGTAACTTGTCGATGGGAAGCGTAAAGGCAATACCGGCGCCGGGTTTTTCAAGGTCGGTAGCGTTGACGATTTCATTGAGAATCACCTCCCTCTCATCGGAACGCACCACAGACAACACCACTTCCTTCTCCGGTTCAAGGCTGATTCCCAGCAAAGTTCTTTGTTCATGAATCCCCATCCCGCGCCCCAATATAATAGTACCGCCGGTAGCTCCCGCTTTCATCGAGGTTTCCAGGACTTTCTCCCCCCAGCCTTTGTTAACAACCGTGATAATAAGAAATATACCTGATTCCATTTATTTATAACTCCTTTTTATGCTTTCTTAAACGTACAAGGAAGCCTAAAGTCATAACTGAAAGAATCGGTGCCAACGCTATTAAAGCTATCAGGCCAAAACCATGGAGAACAGGGTCGCGCCCCTCCATAGATGAAGAAATACCCACAGCTATTGCCAGCAGGAATGTAACTGCCATCGGCCCGGTAGCTACACCTCCGGCATCGAAAGCGATAGATAGAAACTCCTTATCGGAAAACCACATCATCAACAGGGCAATTATATAACCGGGTATTACAATATACAATAAAGGGATGCCATATACAATCTTTGCCATCCCGAGCGACACAAAAACAGCCACCCCCAGACAAATAGCATAGAGTACCGTCGACTTGCGAATGGTAGATGCCGAAGCCTTCTCCACCTGGTCACAGAGGACACGCACCGCAGGCTCTGTCCATGTAGTCAATAATCCGATGAAAAACCCGAATGGTATCAGAAGCCATGCGTACTTTATACCGCCCAGAAACTCTCCGATAGCTTCTCCCACTGGCAGGAATCCGATATTGACACCCTGCAAAAAGAGCAGCAGGCCGAGACCGGCAATCGCTGTCCCCACACTCAGGTTATAAATATATTTCTTCGGCAGTTTCAGGAAGAATACCTGAAATATAATAAAAAGAGCAAGTATGGGCAGCAACGCCTTTATTACGCTGATAAAAGTAGCTCCGAAACCGCTGAAAATCTCTGCCCAGTTCAATACAGTATTATCCCCATCAGCATTATTGCAATTATCGGCCCAACTGAAGCAAGACCGATAAGCCCGAATCCATCGGATATGGCAGACCTTCCGGCAAGAGATGAACTAAAACCCAGCCCCAGCGCAAGGATTATGGGAACAGTCATGGGTCCCGTAGTAACCCCGCCGGCGTCGAAAGCAACCGGCACAAATTCTGCCGGCGTAAAGAACGAAAGAACGATGATAACAAGATAACTGGCTGTCAATAGGTAAGCCATACGGAAACCGAAGACGATTCTCAGCATCGCCACAGCCACAAAAAAAGCAATCCCTATTCCTATCACGGCAGTCAGAAAACTTGCCTCTACTTCACCATCAGTAACACTGGCTATCTGGCCGGTCAGGACGATAACATCAGGTTCGGCAATGGTCGCCACAAAACCGATAAGGAAAGCCACGATAATCAGCAGCGGAAAAGAACGTCTCTTGGGAAGCTCCGCGCCTATTGCCTCCCCCATTGGGAGGATACCTATCTCGAGCCCGACAAGAAACAGAATCATTCCTGAAATAGCCATAACGACGCCTGCCAGGAATTGCCAGAACTGGTCGAGAGGCATTTTCACCAGCGTAAACTGCATGATTATGATTACGATGACAAGGGGGAGCATCGCCTTGAGGACTTCCAGCGATTTGTTTTTCAAATAAGAGAACATTCAGGCCGCTCCGTAAAGGTGAAAATAAAAATGGAAAACAGGGATGTATAATTGTAACAGTAGAGGATTATACCAGTCAAAGCAAATGGTTCGTATGGATAAGTTCAAAAAAACCGGAGCGGCGGTTGCTGCTATCGAAATCTTTGAGAAGGAAATGAGAAGAGGAAATTTCTATCCGTATAGAGCACGGGAGTTACCCACACACCAATACTTATGTAAAATTCATAATATTTTCTGTGAAATGGCACAGTTAAAACTCTTCGTACCCGGATGTGCCAGGATAACCGATACTTTCATACGTTAAACTCTTATATTTCAACGCACCAGCCGAACTTATCGGGCTTTTCTCCGTATTGAATACCCGTCAATTCGTCATACAGCTTTTGAGAAAGCTGGCCTATTTTCCCGTTGTTGATAGAGATTTCGGACTTTCCGTGCTTTATCATGCCTACCGGCGAAATAACTGCGGCAGTACCCGTTCCGAAAACCTCCTTTAATATCCCTTTTTTCGCACAATCTAATATCTCATCGATAGAGATCTTGCGTTCCGTAACCTTTATTCCCCAGTCACGGGCAAGAAAAAGCGCGCTGTTACGGGTTACGCCATCCAGGATAGTGCCGTCTAATGCAGGAGCCACTACCTCATCGCCGATAAGAAAGCAGATATTCATGGACCCGACTTCCTCGATATATTTATGCTCTATCCCGTCCAGCCACAGAACCTGTGAAAAGCCCTCGTGCTTGGCTTCCTCTGCAGGCAGCAGCGAAGCGGCATAATTGGCCGGCGTCTTGGCCGTGCCCAGACCGCCCTTTACCGCACGGACGTATTCCCCCGACGTAACCAGCTTCACCGGATTCAATCCCTCCTTATAATACGCACCGACCGGAGAGAGGATTATCATCAGGCGATATATTTTAGATATACGGACACCGAGAAAATTTTCGGTGGCAAAGATAAACGGGCGGATATACAGGGACTCCCCTCTTTTGCGAGGAATCCAGTCTTTATCCATTATTACCAGCTGACGCAAAGCTTCTATAAAAATATCGTACTCCACCTCTGGAATGCACAGGCGGCGGCAGGATTTGTTCATTCTCTCATGGTATTTTTGAGGACGGAAGATATTGATGCCGCCTTTTTTATTCGGGAATGCCTTCAATCCCTCGAATACAATCTGCCCGTAATGCAAAGAACACAAAGCCGGAGACACCGGGATATCACCGAACGGAACGATTCTGGGCGAATGCCACTTTCCATCGCTGTAATCCATGATGAACATGTGGTCGGTAAATACTTCCCCGAAACCCAGATTTTGCAGACTGGTGCTGCCAAGTTTACTTTTCGCTGTTTTATTCACTTCTATATTCATATGCTTTCCTCTGCCCGTGTAAATAAATCCAATAATTGTCCTTATTATTATAATAATCTATTCTTGATAAGTTATATTTGTCAATCTGAATGTTATATTGGACATCGGCAGGACTGCAACAACTGTCTTTGCGAAGACAACAAAGTACCGATATAATCAGGATGTATAAAATGACGTCACTTGGGGGAAGTCCCGACCAATCCGGACTCACGAATTCAGCATGACAATGCGATAACCGGCATTCTGAGTCCTGATGAAATCCTGACGAAATCCCGATGTATCGGGATAAGGGTTATCGAGTGGTCTTAGATCCTTCATTTCATTCAGGATGACAATTTAATCGTTAATTCCGTAGGGACGGGCATTGCCCGTCCGCAATAGACGGAAACACAGGAGCGGACGACCATTGGTCGTCCCTACGCTTATATACCGCGCCTTCCAAATTCTTCATCCTTTAAAAAGGACACCCTCCTGATGTCTCATCCCAAAAATTCGGGAATTCGCAACGACATCTTTATTCCCTCTACTGCCCAGCTTTCCTCTTCGCCTCTTTGGCGAACAGGGTCTTCCACTTTTCTTTTTCCATGCGCCGCACGCTGTTATCCTCCCTGGCAGCCAGGTAGACCAGTTCGTTCTGTAATTTTTTATAGCTTTCGAAACGTGATAATTCCAGGTCGCCGGACTCTATGGCATCCCTGACGGCGCAGCCCGGTTCCCTGTCATGAGTGCAATCGTTGAAATAGCACCTCTCGGCAAGCACCGCAATATCGGGAAAAGCTCCTTCGAGGTCGTCTTCCCCGGCCCACATCTGGATTTCCCGCATTCCCGGGGTATCGATAACCATTCCGCCCGACGGCAGCAATATCAATTCCCTCCTGGTAGTGGTATGCCTGCCCATCTTGTCATCTTCTCGTACTTCACCGGTATCCTGTATCGCTTCGCCTATGAGGGCGTTGATAATCGAGGATTTACCCACCCCCGAAGACCCCAGGAAAGCGGCGGTTTTACCGTTTTCAAGGTATCGTGCCAGTTCGGTCAATCCCGACCTTTCCCTGGCGCTGAGGGCGTGCACAGGTACACCCATGGCAACGCTTTCGACGCTATCGATACTGACATCGATATCGGGACAGAGGTCGGTTTTATTGAGAACGATGACCGGAGTTGCGCCGCTGTTCCATGCCAGCGTTAAATATCTTTCGATGCGGCGCAGGTTGAGGTTCCTGCCGCCGTCCAGCCCGCTGACGATAAAGACGGTGTCCACGTTGGCAGCCACTACCTGTTCTTTGGTAATTTCTTCGGCAACCTTGCGTGAAAACCTGCTCTTGCGCGGAATCATGGCATGAATGACAGCGGATTTTTCATTGACCTGCGGAATAATCACTACCCAGTCGCCGACGGCAGGCAACTGCCCCTCCTCCCCTGCCAGGTAACGCATCTTGCCGGAGATTCTAGCCGCCAGTTCCCCACACTCGCTGAAAACCTTGTATAATTCGCGCGATTCGGAGGCGATTCTTGCCGGAACCGAATTCGGGGTTTTAAACTGCTTGAATTGTTCTTCGAAGAATGAATCCCAACCTAATTGGGGCAGAGAGTATTGTGTATCTTCATTCATCATACAGGTATTATATAACTTTTTTATTTCTATATGGAAAATTATTGCATCTTAGTTATCGGTCATATAAGATATTGCCAATATACCTGTTATGCAAATTTTATTATTCTGTTTAATGGTAGTTTCCGCTCTTTACCCTTCGACAAGCTCTCCTACGCTGTCGCTTCAGGACGAGAGGGTGAACGGAAATTATTTGTCATGCTGGAGTTCGTGAAGAACGAACGAAGCATCTGGGGTGGGGCAATAATAAAGTCCCGATAAATCGGGATGATATTGTCGAACTAAGCGGCTTTGTAATAGTCTTTTGTAAATGAAAAAATTAATCAAATGGATTCTGTTCGGTTTTACCATTCCCAAGCATTTTAATATATAGAGGGGATAAAGGAAACTCCCTTAAAGGAAAGTTTATTTTGGATGAAGTCGCGGTTATAGCCCTGGTACAAGATGGCAATACAGATGCCTTTACTGAAATTATCGATAAATACCAGATGCCGATACAGAGGTATCTTTACCGCCTTACCGGCGATTATGAACTGGCGAGGGATTTGGCGCAGGATACCTTTGTTCAGGCATACAAGGGAATCCTGAAAACCAAAGAGGATATCTCATTCAAGGCCTGGCTTTACCGCATCGCCACCAACAATGCCTGGCAACACCACCGCCGGAAGAAGCTTATTTCCTTTATTTCTTTTGAAGACAGCAGAGAGACGGATTCCCTATCCGGGCCGACCGATAACGACCTTACGAACGACAGGATGGAAATACAGGAAGCGCTTGTCAAAGTACCCGCAGAACAAAGGGCTTGCCTTGTGCTGCATCTGGTAGAAGGCTTCAAATACAAAGAGATTGCCGGAACTTTAGGAATCTCGGAAGACGCCGTGCGAATGCGTGTCGCACGCGGAAAAGAAGCTTTCAAAAAGTTTTACAGGGGAGGAGAGGATTAATGAATTGTAAAGATTTTAAAGAACTGCTTTCGGCTTATGCAGACGGAGAGCTTTCACTTATACAAAGGGATTTTATCGAAGAACACCTGGCTGATTGCCCCGATTGTATGGTTACGGTAAATAGCTATAAATCTGTAAATCTGAAGATTAAGTCACTCAGGGATACACAAGTTATGCCTGATATTAAAGGCACAACAATGTCGAATATCAAAAGAGAACAGTTCATTAAGCCAACCCGAAAATGGCTGCGCCCGGCTCCTGTAGTAATATGTGCAATTATAACACTTTTATTTGTCACAGTATCCGTATGGGCTGTTACACAAAAAGACCCCGCTTATGTTACAGAGGCTGTTAATGTTGACATGTTTATATATTCATCCATTGAAGAACTATGTGCTTCTTCAAACCTCGATGCAGTAGTTATAGGCACAGTAAAAGGTATTGCAGACCACGATGTAAGTAATGGAATCCCCGTTGTTTTTTATGAGTTCGAAGTAACAGAGGTATTGCATGGAGTAGCTGATGGAACCATCATCGTATCTATGATTGATACAAGCACAGAAATAAAAACCTCATTAGATGATTCGGTGACTCCGTTTATTGCAGGAGAACAACTGCTTCTCTTCCTTGGAGAAAGAGATTCATCTGGCTTGTCCTGCGGAAGTCCGTTCTATCACTTCTATACACCCATCAGCTATGATAACGGGGTATTCGACATTCTTGATGGAGACATTGTAAGCCCACGAATGCAATGGGCATTCAAACCGATAGGCGGAACCGACGAATTGATTACCTTCAGCCTGAGCGAGATAAGGGAAAAAGTACATGGTTGGTTCGTTTACTAATTTTGGAGAGGTATAATTAATATGTTAACCAGTACTAAAAAAAGAGTTGCCTTCCTAACGATATGCATAGTTCTAGCTTTATTGCTTATATTTGGTATATGGTCTTCGACGCACGAAAAAGGCAAACGTGTAATGGAGATTGACATGCCTATATATTCATCTATCGAAGAATTGTTGGCTTACCCCGATCTGGATGCCGTAGTAATAGGCACAGTAATAGGAATTGCAGGTCACGAAATAGATTACGGCACTTCAAACCCTATTGAGCGTACTGGTAGTGGAATCCCCATTGTTTTTTACGAGGTCGAAGTAACAGAAGTACTGCATGGAGCAGTAGATAAAACCGTCATCGTATCTATGATAGATACAAAGTCAATAACAGTTATGAGTGATAATGTAACGCCATGTAAAACAGGCGAACAACTTCTCCTGTTTCTTGAAGCAAGAGACAGCGCTCACGGTATAAAATCGTTTGACCATTTCTATACACCCGTAAGCCTCGATAACGGCGTATTCGATATTTTACCCGGCGACATGGCAAGCCCACGACTGGAATATGCTTTTAACTTATCATCCGATAAATTAGATGAACCGACAACCTTTACTCTTGATGAGATAAGGGAAATAATCTCAAACGATAATTAAAAATGCTTTTTAAATACAAATTTAAAGCGGACTGTGATACAGTTTTATCATTCACAGTCCGCTTTATTAACTAGCTGATTAATTTATAACCCCCTACTCTTCCCCACCCCCAGCTTCATCGTCAGGCTTCTCTATCTCCGAACGAAGGCTCCCCGGTTAATAAAAAGCCGTTCGTGGTGAGCCTGTCGAACCATAACGGCGACGATTATCGAATGGCATTCAGATCCTTCACTACGTTCAGGATGACAAATAAAAAACGTCGGGACGGCAATGCCCATCCCGACGAAGTTAACGATTAAATTGTCATTCAGAAGTCACAAGAGGTGACTGAAGAATCTGGTGGGAAGGAAGAATCAGCACAAAGGTTTCCACGACAACAGGCGGAATATCATAATAGCCACTCCACCCCGGATGCTTCATTCGTCCTTCACGAATTCGGCATGACATTAACAAAACCGTTCGTGTCCTTCGATAAACTCTCCTACGCTGTCGCTTCAGGACGAGAGGATGCGCGGAATATAATAGCAAAGCCGTTCCGAGGAATGTTGAGTTCCGTAGTTCGGAACGAAATCCAGACAGGTCGAGATCGAACCATAACGGCGGCGATTATCGAATGGCATTAAAATCCATCTTAATCTTCCTTTGCTAAAGGAAGAGAATCGCGGAGTGCTATTCATTGCCTTTATTTACAAAAACGTAGGGACGACCAATGGTCGTCCGCATTTATGTTTTCGTATTTGGCGGACGGGCAATGCCCGTCCCTACGGGGTTAATGATTAATTTAATGAATCGCAAAAGGCTGTATAAACTCCTACCCTTCCCCACCTTCGGCTTCGTCCGGCTGCTTTTCTTCTTCAGGTTTAGATGCCTTGCGCGAAGCTTTCGAAGCCTTCACTTTCAGAATCACCAGCGATGCCGCAGCCGCCACCGAAGGCAGCGCCATATCGACAATTCCGCCGCAGGCTCCACCGCAAAAAATACACATCTTAGCTCTCCGCCTCCTCGATATCACCTGAATAATCAGGGCTGAAATCGGTATTATAGAAATCGCTGCCCTCGCCCGGCAGGATAAGATAAAAATCATTGGTATAGTCCAAATAAACAGCGGCATCTTCAACCGTAAAGTTCAAAATATGCCCCCCCGCATCCAGCCCCTCTGTCAGAAAATGCAGGTGATATCCGGCCACCCCAACCCCCTCCACATATGCGGGGCAATAGAAACCGACTATCGTACCCTTGACGTTATTAAAATCGAAAACGACCTGGTCGGCGGTAACCTCCGTCAATGGAGGATAGGGTTTTACCTGTCCGGCGACACTTCTGGTCTGCATATATGTAAAAGTGCCCTCGATTTTTACGGCATAGAAGATGTTTTCAGTCGGCAGGACATCTGCAAGTTGAGTCTTTAGACCATCATAAGTAGTGCCTCCGGCTATTTCCGCTTCATAATCCGTATCGAAATAAGTTACATCGGCGAAGGGAACCCCTGCACTATCATCCTTAAGATAAGCCACACCATCGCTTTTAACCTGGTAGCACTTGCCGTTGAGAATTATCATCTCCCCGTCCAGCCCTTCGAAGGTGCCTATACCGAAGTCTCCATAGGTTAGTAAATCGCCGGCAGAGATAACCGGTTCGTAAAGCCCTTCCATAAGAGCGCCGATAGTAGAGACCTGCGAAAGTGTTTCTCTTTCTTCGATGGGATTATCGGCATAGCTTGAATTACATCCCGCAAGAACGGAAAGAAGGATGACAACCAGTAAAAAAGAGGATAATTTACGAAGGCTTTTGATTAACATATATCACCTCCGGGAAACAAATCTCGACAGATGTTTAGTAGTAATAGTACGTTTGTTTTCTCTGCCTCTTGATAATATACCCGGCTGCCAACCCGAAGAGCAACCCGCCCAGATGCGCCTCCCAGGCAACCCCCGGCAGAAAAGACATAAGCAAGCCGCCGCCGATGACGGCAATCCAGAGAGGTATGGGAACCGGAATAAACATGATATAAACTTTCATCTGGGGCATGAGGATTGCCAGCGCACCGCCCAGTGCAAAGATGGCACCCGAGGCGCCGATAGCAGGACTGCCTATACTGGGATTCATCAATGTACCGATTAATACATAGAAAACACCCCCCAGCAACCCACCGCCGAAATAGGTAACCAGGAATTTCTTCGTACCTAACATTTTCAGCAAATAACTGCCGAAAAAGTAAAATGTCAGCATATTGAAGAGTATATGGGTAAAACTCTGATGCGTAAACATGCTGGTTACAATGCCCCATGGATAGTGTATGAACAACTCCAGCGGCGACCACAGCGCAAGGTCTACAAGAAGACCGCTTGAGACATTTACAGCAATAAAAATAACTACATTGATACCGATTATTATGAAAACAGGATTCAACATCATTTCTCATAATAGCAGTTAAACGATGGCTGTGGCAAATCGCAATCAGAGAGCCATATCGAAATCGATACGGCTCTCCGTCAAATACCATGCCCTTTTAAAAATATCTATTGCTTCTTGACGACAGGCAGCCAGACCTCGCATTTGTACGCAGGTGAAAACTGGTCGCCTTCAGGATAAACCTCGATACAGTTGGGCTTAACGGCAATACGTATGCCCTCACCGCTCCTCTTTGCCAGTGTAAAGGCTGTTTTCCCGTAATCGCGATAAATAAGGGCATTGTTGCCGAAACTGCAACCGGTCACGATTTGAACTCCGTCACTAAAGCAGTTGTTGGTCTCTACAATGGCAACGATTTCTTCCATCCCTGTCGATTTCCTTACACCCAGGCTGCGCATCGCCATGGCGCCCGCCTTGACTCCCAATGCCGAGAAAGAACAATAATGCCCGTGCAAACTTCCGCTGATATACAGTAGTTTGCGTAAATCGCCGGAATATATTGCATTCTCTATTTCTTGCCTGGGATTTGAATTTTCCAGTCCTTCCAAGTGCACCTCCCGTAACAGTATTGCATTTATATTTATTTGCAATTACTTGCAATATACGATTAAAAAAATACAGGTTCGCTACCCTGTTCAATTGCAATATCTCCGAAACATAAATGAAAATGAATCGGGGATTTCAAATATTCAAGTATAATGTTTGTGCAATATATCGCTATTGCATTAAGTTGCACTGATAATAGCATAAGCATTCCGGCACTGTCAACTTAATATGCAACACCCCATACACATTCATATGTAACTCAACTTTCATAAACACACTAAAACAAATCATTACAAATGATGTAAAATATCTGAATCGCACTCTATTGCAAAATCAACAGGCTTGTTGCTACAATGAGAGCGAATCTGAAAGGAAATCTGCACATGGAAAATATTTACAATCCGGTTGAAATCGAAAAGAAATGGCAAAACAGGTGGGAGGCAGACAGGCTATACAAAGTCGGTGAAGACAGCGGCAAACCCAAGTGGTATGCGCTTACCATGTTCCCCTACACCTCGGGAGACCTGCATATCGGTCACTGGTATGCCATGGCGCCGTCGGACGTGCATGCACGTTTCAAGCGTATGCAGGGTTTTAACGTACTACACCCTATAGGTTTCGATGCCTTCGGACTGCCGGCGGAAAATGCTGCCATCAAGCGCGGGATTCACCCCTACCAGTGGACGATGAGGAACGTCGAAAATATGCGCAAGCAGCTAAAGAGTATCGGCGCCATCTACGACTGGGACAGGGAGATTATCACCTGCCTGCCGGAATATTACAAATGGACGCAGTGGTTCTTTCTGAAGCTATACGAACACGGGCTGGCGTACCGCAACAAGGCGCCCGTCAACTGGTGTCCCAAATGCCAGACGGTACTGGCTAACGAACAGGTACTGGCTAACGGCACCTGCGAGAGATGCGACGAGCCGGTTATACATAAAGACCTGGAACAGTGGTTTTTCCGCATTACCAAATACGCCGATGAACTGATGCAGCATGAAGGGCTGGACTGGCCAGAACGCATCAAGACCATGCAGTGCAACTGGGTCGGCAAGAGCACCGGCACCGAGATTTCCTTCGAGTTGAATCAGCCGGGCGTCGACGAAAAAGAGATAAAGGTATTTACTACCCGCGCCGACACCGTCTACGGCGTCACCTTTATGGTGCTGGCCCCCGAGCATCCGCTGGTTGCCAAAATCACAACGCCGGACAGGAAAGCCGAAGTCGAAGCCTATATAGACAAAACACGCCGTTTTACTGAAATAGAGAGGTTATCGACGGAAAAGGAAAAGGACGGCGTATTTACCGGAGCTTATATCACCAACAGGCTGAACGGCGATAAAGTGCCCGTCTGGATTGCCGATTATGTTCTGGCAGGCTACGGAACCGGCGCTGTAATGGCAGTTCCTGCCCACGATGAAAGAGACTTCGCCTTTGCGAAGAAATACAACCTGCCGGTCAAAGTGGTCATTTCACCGCCGGATTGGGATGGAACGCCTCTTGAAGCAGCCTATATCGATGAAGGAAAGATGATTAATTCGGGACAGTTCGACGGCACTCCCAATAAAGAAGGGATTATCAAAGTTGCCGAACTGCTGGAATCCAGGGGCTGGGGAAAGAGAACCATCAGCTATAAACTGCGCGACTGGCTGATTTCACGCCAGAGATACTGGGGCGCTCCGATTCCGATGATATATTGCGATAAATGCGGCATCGTGCCCGTACCCGAAAAAGACCTGCCGGTGTTACTGCCGGAGGATGCCGAATTCAAACCGACCGGCGAATCGCCGCTGAAGTATTGTCCGAATTTTGTCAATACAACATGCCCCCAATGCGAATGTGCCGCCAGGCGCGAAACCGATACCATGGACACCTTCATGTGTTCCTCGTGGTATTTCCTGCGCTACGCCAGCCCGCATATAGACAGCAGGGCTTTCGACCCCGAAAAAGTAAAATACTGGCTGCCCGTAGACCTGTATACCGGCGGTGCCGAGCATGCCGTAATGCATCTTTTCTATGCCAGATTCTTTACTAAAGCCATCAGGGATATGGGGTTAATCGATTTCGGAGAGCCGTTTATAAGGCTCTTCAATCAGGGAACGATCATTTCCAACAAGCAGAAGATGAGCAAATCGCGCGGCAACGTGGTCAATCCCGATGCCTATGTTTCCAGGCTGGGAGCCGATACCGTGCGCTGCTACCTGATGTTCGTAGCCCCCTGGGAACAGGGCGGCGACTGGAACGACAACGGAATTGCCGGCATCAACCGCTGGCTTAACCGTATCTGGAAGCTGGCAACGGAAGAATATACGGCAACTTGTGCAAATGAAGACGAATACCGCAACCTGCAACGGGTTACGCATCAAACTATTAAAAAAGTTACGCAGGATATAGAAAGAATACGTTTTAACACCATGATATCGACCCTGATGGAGTACACCAATTACCTGGGAAAGATTAAAGATAGCGGTTCGGTTGCCGAAAAAGACTGGCAGGAAGCGATAAAGACCTTATTGCTGCTGCTGGCGCCGTCGGCTCCCCACCTGGCGGAGGAATTATGGCAGCAACTGGGGTACACATACAGCATCCACAACCAGAAATGGCCGGAGTGGAACGAGGAACTGGCACAGGATGAAGAGATTCCGATAATCATTCAAATCAACGGAAAAACGCGCGACAAGGTAACGGTTCCGGCTTCCATTACCGAAGAGGAAGCAAAGGAAATCATCCTTGCCAAACCGAAGGTTAAGACGTATATTGAAGGGAAAGAGATAATCAAGATTATATATGTGCCTCAAAAATTGATGAATCTGGTTATAAGATAAAAGTGTCATCCTGAACGGAGTGAAGGATCTGAATGCAATTCGATAGGTCTTAGATTCTTCGGCTGTGCCTCAGAATGACAATTTAGGAAAAAGGAACTAACATGAAAATAGCTTTAATCGGCGGCGGCAACATGGGTCAGGCAATGCTCTCGGCTATCATTTCCAAAGGCTTGAGCAAACCAGAGGATATATCCGTCTGCGAACTTAACAAGGAACGCTGCAACCAGCTTGCAAAGGATTTCGGGGTTTATACTACCGATAACAGCATCGAGGTCATCGAGAAGAGCGACGTCATCATACTGGCTATCAAACCCCAGAGCCTTAAAGAAGCTATGGCAGTTATCGGCGGCAAGTTCCGCAAGGAACAGCTGGTATTGTCCATTATAGCAGGCAAGTGCTTATCGACCCTGCAAACAGGATTAAAACACGATGCCATCGTGCGCGCCATGCCCAATACACCGGCTCAAATCGGCTACGGGATGACGGTCTGGACGGCTACGGCAGCAGTCGATGAAAAACGAAAAATCATGGCTAAAGATGTTCTGGCTGCCATGGGTAAAGAAATCTTCGTAACAGGCGAGGACTATATAGATATGGCAACAGCAGTCAGCGGCAGCGGCCCGGCTTATGTCTTCCTGTTCATGGAATCGTTGATACAGGCAGCGGAAAAACTCGGATTGCCCCCTGACAAGGCCCATGATATGGTACTGCAACTGATGACCGGTTCTATAAAATATGTATGCAGCAACGCGGACAAACCGCTAGGCAAACTCAGGGAAATGGTCACTTCTCCCGGCGGCACTACTGCCGCCGCATTGACGGTGTTTGCCAACGGCAATCTCTCAGGGCTGGTTGATGAAGCAGTCACCGCAGCCTACAGAAGAGCAAAGGAACTGGGAGGATAAGATATGAACTGGCTGGATATCGTATTAATAGTCTTGCTGTTTATCCCCACTTTCATGGGGCTCAGACAGGGGCTTATCAAGGCTGCCCTGTCGCTTGCCGGATTGATAATCGGCGTTGTACTTGCCGGAAGATTATATCCATCCGTCTCAGGACTTTTTACATTTACCAACAACGAAAATATCGCCAATATACTTGGCTTTGTCCTGATACTGGCTGCGGTAATAGTCGTTGCAATGCTGCTGTCGTTCCTGCTAAGGAAAATTGCCGATGCCATTACGATAGGATGGCTGGACCACCTGGGCGGCGCCATATTCGGACTGCTGACAGGATTCTTAACACTGGGTGCATTGCTTGCCATAATTGTGAAATATGTGGGAGGCGACTTTATCACACAATCCTTCATCGCACAGGTTATGCTCGACTATTTCCCGATAGTACTGGGACTGCTCCCGGACGATTTTAAAGCCATCCAGGACTTTTTCCAGACATAATCCCCTGGCTTATTTAAAGGAGAATGGACAGCATAAGCCGCCCGAAGTGTTTATTAGGGTAACAAATCGATCGTTGCTTTGAACTAAGATAATGAAAGGGATTACTTTTCTAGTCTTCTTTGGGGGTCTCACCGGGATGCAGCGCCTGCCACCTGGTCAATAATTCTTCATGAGATTCCTGGTGATTCGGGTCGGGAACACATGCGCCTACCGGACAGATATCGGCACATTGCTGCGTTGAATAGCTCCCCACGCATTGGGTACATCTGTTCGGGTCGATACAATAGGTAGTTTCCCCTTCAGAGATAGCCTGATTGGGACATTCCGGTTCACAAGCCCCGCAACTTATACAGTCCTCACTTATCATATACGCCATTAGATTAGTTTCCTCCTGAACTAGCTACTTATTTTAACACGTTTATCTGGAAATTATAATAATCCGCTTATCAAATCGGGCTATACTGCATTCTTTTCTTTTAAAGCCTGAGCTACATGTGCCGGAACAAGGTCGGTAATATTCCCTCCCACCCTGGCAACCTCTTTCAACAGGCTGGACCGCAGAAATTGATACTCCGGTTTTGCCATAAAACAAACCAGCTCCAGCTCCGGGGAAAGCTTTCTGTTCATCATCGCCATATCGAATTCACGCTCAAAATCAGCACTGACCCGCAACCCCCTGACCATGACCTGCGCATTCACCTGCCTGGCAAAATCGACCGCCAGCCCGCTAAACGGCTGAACCTCGATATTGGTAATATTTTTCACCGCTTTGCGCGCCATCTCGACTCTCTCATCGATGCTGAAAGTGACGTTTTTAGTCGGTTTTTCAAAAACCCCGATAATCACCTTATCGAAGACATTCGCCGCCCTTCTGGCAACATCTATATGTCCATTGGTAATCGGGTCGAAACTTCCGGGATATACGGCAATAATCAAGATACAGGCTCCTTTCGAAAAAAAGCAATGGCACTGTCGCCATGACGATGTTCTTTAAAGAGATGCAAAGAGGCATAGTCTGTTTCAAGAGGACGGCGCTTGGAGTGGGTAACCACAAGCACAGAATCATTCCCGACAATTTTGGAATTTGCCAGTTGTTCTATTATGGTGTTTATTAATGGACTCGCATAGGGAGGATCCATCAGAATTATATTGTACTCCTTATCAAGAAAAGATATTGCTTTTACTACATCGGCGCAATGTACGTGCGCATATTCGGTAAACTTTGTCTTCTCCAGATTCTGCCTTATTATAGCACAACAGCGGGGGGTCTGCTCAACAAAATCCACCCAACCCGCTCCCCGGCTCAATGCTTCTATCCCCAGCGAACCGCTGCCGGAAAAGAGGTCGAGAACATATTTCCAATCGTTGGCAACAGAATAAAGGATGGAAAAAATCGCCCCCCTCACCAGTTCTGTAGCCGGACGTGTCCTTAAACCCGGAGGAGCTATCAGCGTACACCCCTTGGCTTCACCTGCGATTACTCTCATTTTATATTTTTCTTCCTCTCGATAAATAATAAGGTATCATAAAACGCTTTATCAATCCACCTGTTA
Organism: Dehalococcoidales bacterium; assembly: GCA_034429935.1. Lineage (GTDB taxonomy): Bacteria > Chloroflexota > Dehalococcoidia > Dehalococcoidales > UBA5627 > UBA5627. The sequence goes on along the minus strand of DAOUFJ010000034.1, from coordinate 23,386 downwards.
CCGGCATGTCACTGATTTAAATCATACCTGGCCGGAGATTGGGTCTTAGTAATCAGGGAGAGGCTTGTTATTACACTATTTTTTTAAGAGCACGGGTATATTCCTCATAAGCAGCCTCGCTAAATAATACGAATACAATCTCTTTTACAGACAGGGCCTCTCCTTCGGCAAATTTAACGACAGCGGCGACGGCTATTCCGGCTGCAGCTTCAAGAGGGTAGCCATACGCTCCCGTGCTAATCGACGGGAAAGAAATACTGACTAATTTTCTTTTTTCTGCCAGCCTGAGGCATTCCCAGTAGGCGCTAGATAATATTTCCGCTTCATTGCTGTTTCCACCATGCCATACAGGGCCAACCGTGTGGATTACATACTTCGCAGCCAGGTTGCCGCCGCCTGTAATAACCGCTTTCCCTGCCGGTAGACTCCCCTGCTCTGCTACGATTTCTTTACATTCCTCGAGAATGGCAGAACCTCCGGCGCGGTGAATGGCACCGTCCACCCCGCCCCCACCCATCAGGCTCGAGTTGGCAGCATTAACAATAGCATCTGTTTTTTGACCGGTGATATCACCTTTAACCAGAGATATCGCAGTCTTATTAACCTTCACAATCATCCGGCTCACCCATAAAATCAATTAATCGGTACATATTATTTTAAGATAACCGGCCGTATAAATACAGTAAAATAGCCAACTAATATCATTCCTTGTAAAATATCGGATAATAGTTTAACCTATTGGTAACAATTACCGATTTTTAACAAGGAGCGCGCCGTTGCTTAGAAAAGTTAAAACAGAAGATGCCATAGGGCTGGTTGTCGGACATGATATGACTAAAACAATTCCGGGTGTATATGACGGACCCAGATTTCGCCGCGGGGATATAATAAAAAGCGAAGACATTCCCGAACTGCTCAGTATGGGAAAAGAACATATCTATGTTATCGAACAGGAAGAAAACCTGGTTCATGAAGAAGAAGCCGCCGTACGCATCGCTAAAGCAATTGCCGGTAAAAATCTTACATTGACCGACCCCAGGCAGGGGCGCGTCAACATGAAAGCCACAGTGGACGGACTGGTTAAAATCAACAAGCCCCTGCTCTATGAAATCCATAACATCGAGGATATTGTTATCGCCACGCGGCATAACAATGTAACCTGTAAAGCGGGAGAAATCGTTGCCGGAACCAAGATTATCCCTCTGTTTACTGCGGAAGATAACCTTAAAAAGCTCGAGGATTTATGCAAAGCCAAAGGTAAAGTTGTGGATGTTCTCCCCTTCATTCCACAGAAAGTCGGCATGGTTATAACCGGAAACGAGATTTTCAAGGGGATTACCGAAGATAAATTCGCCAAAATAATGCATAAAAAAATCGAAAAACTGGGTTCGACCGTCATCAGCGAAGTAATCGTACCTGATGATGAGGATATCATAGCGCAGGCAATTCTGGATATGAAAAACAAGGGCTGCGAGGTGATTGTTACCTGCGGAGGCCTTTCGGTAGACCCGGACGATGTAACCGCAGAAGGCGTAGAGAAAAGCGGCGCCAAGATTATTTCCTACGGCGTTCCGGTAATGCCGGGAGCCATGGTGCTGGTGGCCGAACTGGGAGATATACCGATACTGGGCGCGCCCGGGGCCGTTATCTTTAAGAAGACGACCATTCTCGATGTATTACTGCCTCGCATGCTTGCCAAAGATAAAATCACCCGGCAGGATATCATCGAACTGGCACACGGCGGACTTTGTCTCGATTGCGAAGAATGCGTCTTCCCGGTTTGCCCGTTCGGGAAATAAACACGGCATATCAATATAATATTGGCATAAACAGTATAAAATAAAGACAATTAACGTAAGGAGGATAATTATATTCCGTTCGCCCTCTCGTCCTGAAGCGATAGCGTAGGAGAGCGTGTCGAAGGGTCTGAGGACGGAATATAAACATAGTTAATCTTCCACGCCGCTATGGATTCGACAAGCTCATCCCGATTCCATCGGGACTATGCTCAAATTTTATTATTCACAATCCACGACTACAAAGCACTAATTATAAAGGATTTATAAATGTCCTATTCGGAAATAGATGAAGGCAAGAATTACACCGGATTCAATAAGGCGCTGGCGCTCGTCGGTTCACACGTCAAACCGGTCGGCGTCGAGGAATTGCCGCTCGACCTCTGCAACAACCGCGTGCTGGCAGAGACTTTATATTCCCTGCTGAACAACCCTTCATCGGACGTATCGCTTAAAGACGGTTTCGCCGTCAGATATGCGGATATAGACGGTGTTTCGGCAAAAAATCCCGTCTGCCTGAAAAACATCGGCTCGGCATTTGCAGGAACCGCATTCAGCGGAGAGGTGCCGCAAGGTTGCGCCGTCAATATCTGCTCGGGCGCTCCGATTCCTGCCGGAACCGACACTGTTATTGCCATCGAGTTATGTGAAGTAACCGCCGAATGTGTCCGTATTATAAAAGGAGCTAAAAAAGGACAGAACATATTGTCTGCCGGAGCCGACCTGAAAAAAGGGGAGGAACTCGCCCCGGCGGGCAGGGTATTGCTTCCGGGAGACCTCGGACTGATAGCCTCGGCCGGCATTTCCAGTGCCAGGGTCTACCGCAAACCGAAAGTGTCTGTAATCGCCATCGGCGACGAAGTGGTCGCCCCGGGCGGGCACTTACACCCGGGACAGCTTTACGCCAGCAATTTGGTAACCATCGCCGCATGGCTGGATTCATTCGATTTTCCCTGCGAGACCATGGTAGTTAAAGACGACAGGAAAGCCATCCGCTGCCTGATGGAAGAAGTTTTCCCCACCACAGATATTATCCTCACCAGCGGCGGGGCGTGGGGCAGCGAACGAGACCTGATAGTCGGCATACTGGATGAACTCGAATGGAACAAGATATTCAGCAACGTGCGCATGGGCCCCGGAAAAGGCTGTACTTTCGGATTGTGGAAAGCCAAACCGGTATTCTGTCTTCCGGGAGGACCAGCCAGTAACGAAATGGCTTTTTTGCAACTGGCGCTGCCGGGAATACTGAGAATGGAAGGACAGAAAAGGCATCCCCTGCCCACATCCTTTGCCAGGCTTACAAAAGGCGTGACAAGCCGCCACCGCGACTGGGCTGAATTCAAATCAGCGGTACTGGCCTGTAAAAACGGTGAGTACATGGTCACTCCCTATCAAAACCGCAGCCGCCTGCAATCCATCGCCAACGCCACCTGTTTTATATGTATCACGGAGGGCATTGACGCTCTTTCGGCAGGAGATATTATCGAGGTTCAGCTACTTACTCCGGCATTCGGCGGACTGTCGATGGTGCGACGGAGATATTCGAGACAGGAAAAAACTACCGATGCAGCAGGTAATCCAAACGAATAGCTCGAAGATTTTTATCCCCGGTAGAATAGGCAACCTGGAATTGCGTAACCGCATCATTCGTTCGGGGTGTTTCGAAGGGATGTCCCCCCACGCCACCCCTTCAGATGAGTTGACCAAGCATCACCGGAATGTTGCCGCAGGCGGTACCGCTATGACCACCGTTTCCTACTGTTCAGTCTCCGATGATGGTGTTGCCTTCGGACACGAGATATGGATGCGCCCAGAAATTATTCCTCAATTAAAAAAGCTGACGGACGCCGTACATAAAGAAGGAGCCGCCGCATCGATTCAGCTGGGGCATTGCGGTTTCTTTGCCAATAAGAGTGCCATCGGTAAAACGCCTATTGGACCGTCGCGCAAGCTGTGCCTCTTCAGATACAGCATCTGCCGCGAGATGACTGAAGAAGATATACAAAGGGTTAAAAAGGACTTCGGCAAAGCGGCAAAGATGGCTATCGAAGCCGGATTTGATGCTGTCGAAATCCATGCAGGACATGGTTATTTACTCAGCCAATTCCTGTCCCCATGGACAAACAATCGCAAGGATAAATACGGCGGCTCTCTTGAAAACCGTTTAAGGTTCCCCGTTTCCGTAATCAGGCACGTCAGAGACGTAGTCGGCGAAGGCTATCCGGTAATCGTCAAGATGAATTGCGACGACGGCTTCAAGAACGGTTTAAACATAGACGAAGCCGTAGAAGCGGCAAAATGCTTCGAAGCGGCAGGAGCCAGCGCCCTCGTTCCCAGTTGCGGATTTACCGCCCGCACTTCCTTTTACATGATGTGCGGGCAGGTTCCTATACTGGAATACGTCAAGTCGGAAAAGAATCCGGTAACTAAAATCGGCATGGCTTTGTTCGGACGCTTTATGGTAAAAGAGGTGCCGTTCAAAGAACTGTTCCTCTTTGAACAGGCAAAACGTATTAAGGATGCGGTTAAAATACCGGTTATTTATATCGGCGGCGTTTGCTCACTGGATAACATGAACAGGGTTATGCATGAAGGATTCGAGTTCGTGCAGGTCGGCCGCGCCACCGTCAGAGACCCGGATTTTGTAAAGAAATTACAGGCTGAAGAGATTGCTGCCTCGGATTGCGACCACTGCAACCGCTGTGTGGCTGAGATGGCGAATAAAGGACTTGTTTGCACATCTCAACTTAAGGGACGGAAAATGAAAGAGTACAAATCGTAGGGACGACCAATGGTCGTCCGCTTTTATGTTTTCGTATTTTGCGGACAGGCAATGCCCGTCCCTACGGATTATTTAACGTAAACTCTCCCTACAACTATCTCATTTTTTCCAAATCTATTTATTTTTATTATTGACATTTTTATAACACTATGTTATATTACGTTATATGGAGATATATAATTTATGGCTAAAATACAGGTAGATTTGTCACCGGAAGAAGATAAAACTGTAGAAGTTTATAAGCTTGTGCATAACCTAAAAACAAAACAGGAAGCTATAAAACGCATGATTGGATATTTTAAGGTTGAAATTACACCCCAAAATATTGAAAAAAAAGATTATTATTCAACCTAGGAGGGTTTATGGGTACCGGAGCGATGGTAGCTTTAATTATAACGGCTGTAGTTTTAATACTTTTAATTGTTTCAGCACGTTATTGGATTACAATCTATAACAAATTTCAATACTGGATAAATCGGGCAGAAAGAAAGTTTGCGGATATAGATGTCGTACTTCAAGAAAGATTAGATAAAATTCAGGCTTTAGCACAAATAGTAAAAAAATATGATATCCACGAATGGAAAGCTTTTAAAGAAACCATAGAAGCCAGAAGTCGCTGGACCAAAGACACTCCCTTAAATGAAAAAGTCAATACTGTTACCGATATCGAGAACAATTACCTCAGAATACAAGCTGTATTAGAAAAATATCCGGAATTGAAAGCCGATAAATTACACCTTCGGTTAATGGACAGCGATTCTCTAACCGAAAGAAGATTAAGAACAACTAGACTGGAATATAATAGAGTAGCCCAGCAATATAACGAAAGAGTGATGAAATTTCCCAGGAATATAGTTGCCAAGATACATCATTTTACAAAATTGGATTATCTTACCTTTGCAACACAAGAACCGGATGAACCGCAAATAGCTTACAATCCCAAGGAAATATTTGTTGATAGTTAACCAACTATGCAAAACAATATAGAAAAACGGCGAAGAGGAACGGCTATAATTGAGACAGAGAAGGGAATATTGCTTACTTCCGGCAGTTGGAATGGTGCATTTTTATTGCCGGGAGGGAAAGCTAGAGCTAATGAAACCAGAACAGAGGCAGCCGCTAGAGAGTTACACGAAGAAACCGGATTAACTGCTTATTCAACTAAATTTCTTTTTCACTATATAGGTGCAATTAACAACAGATATCATTATCGAGACCATCACACAGTATGCCTAATTAAAACCAAAGGAAAAGCTCTCCCCCACCATGAAATAAAACGAATTGATTACTACAAACCAGACTGCAATATAAAGATTTCTGCTGATACCAAGGCAATTATAGATATTTTTTATACTAACAAATCCAATAAATAAACAACAGAAAGTTGAATATTAAAATAGATTAGAGACCGGAGATGTGGTAAATGGCAAATTATTTTATCGAAGTCAGGATTATGGGTATTATGAAGCATGAAATCAGAACCATAACATATGACGTCAGAAAAAATTGCCATTTACGAGGTTCAAAACCGATACCCCATATCTCAATAGTATCAAATCCTACGCCGCTTAATCCGAAACAAGATGAAAAAAAGTTATTACGCGATTTTACTTCAATATGTTCTCAGTATCCGATTATGGAACTCCAATTTAATGGGTTTGGAAGTTTTCCATGCAATAATTCAAATGGTGTGGCTAAAATCAATATTAAAGCCTCCCAAGAATTGCTTAAACTACGATGGGAACTGATTTCTCGTTTAAAAAGTTACTGCCAACTCGATCGAACATGGGATACAAAAAAAGATTACTACTGCCCTCATATTACAATAGCCATGAACCTTAATCAGGGTCAATTAAATAGAGTCATGAGTTATCTACTCCAAAAAGAACAACCATACAATCACCATTATATTACACGAGTTACTCTCCTGAAAAACCACAAAATACTTAGTGAGTATGATTTTTTTCTAAAACGAACACTAACAAGAAATGAAGCCTTGAGCAGGACAACAGAAGCTGAAACCAATGCAAGAATTAGAAAATATTTAAATAAGGATAGAACACCCAAACCAGATGGTAAAATACGATATTCATGTTTTCAATCATTAAAAGATGCCATAAAAAGATTCATCAAATAGTGATCTACTAATTAAGTAACTATATTTAAAAAAGGAGAAAAACAACATGATAGACTGGGATTTTATATGGACACTAGTAGTTGCTTTCGCGATTTGCTTAGTTATCTACTATTTAGAAAGGATAATTTGGGAAGCGATGACAAGAAATCGCAGACGATGATATAAATCGCAGGGATGACCAATGGTCGTCTGTCTTCATTTTTCCGTATATGGCGGACGGGTAATGTCCATACCTACGGGTTTAATGAAGACTTTCTACCCAACACTTGCCAATTTCGAATTTCTGATGATTACAGTGGGATTAGAGTTGCGTTTGGGAACCGACATTCCGCTTTCTTTCAATAAAGCGATATGTTCTTCTATCCCCCACTTTGCTTTGTAAAGGCAATCTTCTATTGAATTACCTACGCCGGTAAAACCTTCCAAATCGGGAGAATAAAAAGTAAAGAATGCAGGGTCTTCCGTTGCTTCTATAATCAATGAATATCTCAAATCAATCATTTATTTATCCTCCTTCCATTTCAAACCAGCCGCTTTTAAAATGGCTTCACATGTTCCGGTGGGAATTTCCCTTGACCCATGATAATCTACTCGAATCAGTTTGTCTAAACCCGATTTTCTATAGTAACGAACTGAACCCTTTTCTTTAAAGAGTTGGAAATTATTTTGTTCAAGTAATCTGACTAATTCACTAAATTTCATAATTAATAAGATGCGTTTTCAATATGACCAGTTTAATTATAACATAACACGATTCAATTCTTATTAATTAAATGTAACTCTCTACTTCTGCTCGAAGTACCCCAGCGCCAGCTTGATTTTGTCCTCAACACTTAGAGAGGCGTCGCGCGGGAGGCTCGATAAAGCGCGCGTGACTTCTGAGGCAGAATAGCCCAGCGACGTTAAAGCAGCCAGCACATCGGCATTCTCCTGCGCGATTTCGGCAACCGGAGTTGCCATCATGCCGGTTCCTATTTTGTCTTTCAGTTCAAGGACGATGCGGCTGGCGGTTTTCTTGCCAATGCCGGGAATTCCCGTGAGCAAATCGGCATTGCCCGAAGCAATCGCCATGATAAGCTGTTCCGGCTCCATCGCCGAAAGCATCGCCAGAGCTAATTTGGACCCGATACCTGAAACGCTGGTTACCGATTTAAAAAGTTCCAGTTCGGCGGTGGTATTGAAACCGAATAGAGAGATATTATCTTCGCGTACATGGAGATGAGTGTATACCTTGACATTCGAGCCAACGGCTCCCAGCTTGCTGACACCCGTTGTGGACAGAAATACCTGAAATCCCACTCCGCCGACATTGATAATCGCCCAATCGCTGCCGAGAGCTTCCAGTTTACCGCTGAGGCTGGCTATCATCTCTTATCTCCTTGCCCGCTGATTATTTCTTTCAAATGCATTTCCCTGGTATGGCAGATAGCTACCGCCAGTGCATCGGCGGCATCGTTCGGCTCGGGGACTTCCGCCAGATTAAGCTGTAATTTAACCATCTGCTGCACCTGCTCCTTGGAGCTGGCCCCGTAATTCGTGGCGCCCTGCTTTATCTGCGCCGGCGTATATTCGAAACACGGAAGATTGTGCTTCCCGGCTGCCAGTATGGCAATCGCCTGCGCCTTGCCGATTGCCAGCGCCGAGCGCACATTTTTATCTACAAACGGTTGCTCCACCGCTACCGCATCAGGACGATAGCGGGAAATTACGGCGCAAAGCTCGTCATAAATATAGCATAAACGCTCTCCAATAGGAGAGCGCTGCTTGCATTTCAAAGCATCGCAACAAACAAAGGAAATATTCCCGCCTTCGCTGTCTATGATGCCGTAACCTAATATAATCGTTCCGGGGTCGATACCCAGTATTCTCATTACCGTTTGCGGACTACCCTTCGTATTTCTCCATTACTTCGTCGCTGAACTCGACATTGCTCCAGACGTTGCGAACATCGTCAAGGCTTTCCATCCTGTCTATCAGCTTTAAAACCGAAAGCGACGCCGATTCATCGAGTTCGATAGTATTCTTGGCAACCTTGGACAATTCTGCCGATTGAACGGTTATCCCGTTATCCTCCAGTGTCTTGCGAATCTTTTCCATATCTTCAAGACTGGTATATATTTCAATATACTCTTTATCCGCCTTCACATCCTCGGCGCCGGCATCGATTGCCATAAGAGAAACCTCATCGACATCCATGCCATCGGTAACTTCTATGCCGATAATCCCCTTCTGCTCAAACTGCCAGTTGACACTGCCGGCTTCCCCCAGTCCGCCGCCGGCGCGTGTAAAGACGCTCCTCACTTCCTGGATGGTTCTATTGCGGTTATCCGATAACACATCGACCAAAAGTGCAGCGCCGCCGGGACCGTATCCCTCCAGCACGAATTCATCGAGCGTCATGCCTTCAAGAGTACCCGACCCCTTTTTGATAGCCCTTTCTATATTTTCCATCGGCATGTTATTGTCACGGGCTTTTTGTATACAGAGCCTCAGATGGGAGTTGCCATCAGGATCGCTGCCATGTTCGCGAACAGCAAGTATTATTTCACGGGCCAATTTTGTAAAGAGTTGCCCCCTCTTGGCGTCAGCCGCCCCTTTTTGATTTTTAATATTAGCCCACTTGGAATGACCTGACATAATTTCCCCTCCTAAAAATCCCTCACCTGTATAATAATTTTATCATTTATATAAACTAAGTTGAATAGTATAAAAGTGACCGATAAATATTATTACAGGGAGTCAGGAGGCACTCCGCCGACAGGATGTATCTCACCGACCACACAGGCAACCGCATATTCACGGCAGTGGGACAAACTTATCGAAAGATTCCCGATACCTGCATCTTTTGCCACCAAACAGGCAGTCCCATATAAATTGACCTGCGGTTTGCCGTTAGCATCGGCAAGTATCTCGATATCGTGGTAACAGACTTTTCTGGAACCGATAGCCTTTATTACCGCTTCCTTTCCTGAAAAACGCGCTGCCAGCGAAGACGGCTTACCGGCATATAATTCCAGTTCGGAATCCGTATATATACGGCTTAAAAAACTGCCTCCCCAGCGGGAAACCGCTTTCCGTATACGATTTATTTCTATTATATCTACTCCGACCTGCGGCATAGCCTATTTCCCCTTCACGGATTTCACAATCTTTTCGATTCTTACGGCACATACCTTATATTCCGGCGTCTGCGTTACCGGGTCTACGGCACAACTGGTTATTACATTCGTCGGTGTCTCCGCAAAATGGAATGTCATATAGACAACCCCCTGCGGCACCACTCCGGTTATCTCTACCCCGGCTTTTACCTCTCCGCGGCGCGAGACGACCTTAATTATATCATTATTATCCAATCCGAGTTTTCGGGCATCGTCTGGATTGATTTGAACCCTTTCCCTGCCCATAAAAATATTCAGACCTTCAGTTTTACGCGTCATCGTTCCCGTGTGATAATGGAACAGGCGGCGGCCGGTAGTAAGGAGCAAGGGATATTTTTCATCAGGCAGTTCCTCCGGCGGACGGTAAATAAGCGGCGTCAGCTTTCCCCTGCCCCGCGTAAACTGCTTTGTATGCAGTATCGGAGTCCCCGGATGTTCGAAAGACGGGCACGGCCACTGCAATCCGCCTTTTTCCAGCCGTTCGAAAGAGATACCACCGTAACTCGGCGTAAGCGCGGCTATTTCATCCATAATCTCGGAAGGATGCTCATAATCGAAGCCTTTGCCTCCCATACACATGGCAATCTCGCAGGTGATTTTCCAGTCTGCCAGCGAACCGCTGACAGGCTCTATGGCTTTTCTGACCCTCTGCACCCGCCTTTCGGTATTGGTAAAAGTGCCGTCTTTCTCGGCAAAGGATGCCGCCGGCAAAATGACGTCTGCCAGCTGCGCCGTCTCGGTAAGAAAGATATCCTGCACCACCAGAAAATTCAGGGATGAAAGAGCTTCAATTACATGTTTCGAATTGGGCTGACTCAAAACAGAATTTTCCCCGATTATGTAAAGAGCCTTGAACGTGCCGTCGCAGGCTCCGTCGAACATTTCCGGCGTCGTCAAACCTTTCTCGATGGAAAGATTGCCGCCCCAGACAGCTTCGAATTTTTTCTTTGTTTCAGGCGATGTAGACGACTGGTAACCCGGATAAACGTTCGGCAAAGCCCCCATGTCGCAGGCTCCCTGCACGTTGTTCTGACCGCGCAATGGATTAACGCCGCTCCCCGGCCTGCCGATGTTGCCGGTTACCATAGCCAGATTCGCCACGGCGATAACGTTATCCGTACCATGCGAATGCTCGGTTATACCCAGGGTATAAAGTATCGAGGACGGGTTTCCTGCCGCATACATGCGTGCCGCCGCCATTATTTGTTCGCGTGGAACACCGGTCACCTTTTCTACAAAATCGATATCATAAGACTTCAGGGATTCCATGAAGGCTTCAATATTTTCGCAGCGCTCATTGATAAAACCGGTATCGTGCAATTTCTCGTCGACGATTATTTTTATCATGCCCATCAGCAGGGCTACATCGCTGCCCGGATTGTGCCGCAGCCAGATATCGGCATGACGCACCAGTTCTATCTCGCGCGGGTCGGCGACAATCAGCTTAGCACCGCGGCGCACCGCCTGCTTGACAGTCATCCCGATGACCGGATGGGCTTCGGTTGTATTAGAGCCGATAGCGAAGATGCAATCGGCTTCGGAAATATCCCCGATTGAGTTGGTCATAGCTCCGCTGCCAAAGGTCTGCGCCAGCCCGGCAACCGTCGGCGCATGGCACAACCTGGCGCAGTGGTCTATATTATTTGTACCGAGCACCAGGCGGCAAAACTTTTGCGCAACATAGTTGTCTTCGTTGGTACAACGTGATGAAGATATGACCCCCACCTGTTCTTTCGGATAAGATGCTAATTTTTCGGAAACGAGACGGAGAGCTTCATCCCAGCTGGCTTCTACAAACTTCCCGCCTTTTTTGATCAGAGGACTGTGCAGCCTTTCTTCGCTGTGAACATACCCGGCAATGCCGAAGCGCCCTTTGACGCATAGCTTACCGTTATTCGCCTTACTGCCGCTACCCCTGACGGAAACTATTTTTCCGTTGCGCACACCCAGATACATACCGCACCCGACGCCGCAATAAGGACAGGTGGTTTCCACCTCGTAAGCGGGAACCGTCGATTCCTTCACGGTTAAAGCAGCGGTCGGACAGCGTACCACGCATTCGCCGCAGGACTGGCAATTGGATTCCATAATCGGTTTATCGGCGAAAGTACCGATATGGCTGTCATATCCGCGGTTGATGACCTCGATGGCATTGACACAGGTGATTTCATCGCAGGTACGGGTACACTTCTGGCAGAGAATGCAATAATTGCGGTCGATTTTAAAGAAAGGGTTGCTGTCATCGACCGGGATTTTCCTGTCGTTATGAGGCAAAGGCCTTTCGTTTATCCCAAGATAAGCCGCCACCTTTTGCAGTTCGCATCTCTGGTTTTTAACACAGGTAAGGCAATCCAGCGGGTGGTCGGCCAGCATCAACCCGACTATATCGCAGCGGACGTTATCGATTTCGGTAGTGGATGTTCTGACAACCATACCCTCGGCTGCCAGAGTGGTGCAGGCAGCCGGCATACCCGGCATGCCTTCTATTTCTACTATACAAAGACGGCAGCCGCCGTGAGATTCGAGGTCGGGGGAGTAGCACAGGGCGGGAATATAAATACCGCTAGCAAGCGCCGCTTCCAGCACCGTCATTCCCGGTTTGGCGATTACCTTTTTACCGTCTATATTCAAAATTACTTCATTCACTGTAAACTACCCTTTAATTAACATGTTTTCAAACATCTATAATTCAAATCGCTCGTCCTGCATCCCGACATGATACCAATAACGTCGTTGCGAGTCCCGACATGTCGGGACGAAGCAATCTCTACAACACTCTTTAATTACCCCGCTCGCCATTTTTTATTTACACACATCAATACTGCTCCAGGTCGCACCGCAAACAGCGGCTCGATTCTTTTTCAGCCATTTCTTTACCGTAACCCAGCTCCACCTGGGAAAAATTCTTTATCCTTTTTAATACGGGGGACACCGGCGATACCTGCCTCGGCTGGTCGGAAGGGTCGGACAGAGAGGAATTATCCCAGGGAGAAGCCAGCACTTCATCGATATTCCCGCTGCCACCCAGATAGATATCTATCGACCTGGCCGCCTGCCTGCCGTGAGCAATAGCTTCGATGACCGACGAAGGCCCCAAAACGGCATCGCCTCCGGCGAAAACACCGGGCTTCCCGGCTGCCAGTGTGAAATTATCCACCTTTATAAACCCGTCGTCACCGGTAGATAAACCGAACCGGTCGGAAATGCGCAAACGCTGCCCGATGGAAGCAATGACGCTATCGAGTTTTATGGTGAATTCGCTACCCTCCGCCGGAACCGAGCGGTACCTGCCGCTGGAATCGATATCGCCCCTTGCCATACGGATGCATTCCAGGGTTATCCCATCATCTTCATTGATTACCCGCCCCGGCATTGCCATTTCCAGGATATGAATTCCCTCATCCAGAGCCTTCTCTATTTCTTCGCGTCCGGCAGGCATATCCTCGCGGCTCCTGCGGTAAATAATGGTAACTTCGCTTGCCCCCAGCCTCCTGGCGGTGCGCGCCACATCGATTGCCGCATGCCCGCCGCCGATAACCGCTACCCTGCCGCCGGGCGATACCTTCTTCCCCATATTGACGTCCCTCAAAAAAGCCAAGCGGTCGATGAATCTGCTGTCTTCCTCTCCCCTGATACCCATCTTGAGGTCGTTCTGCGCACCTATTGCCACGAAAACAGCATGATAACCTTGTTCGAAAAGCCCTTCCACACCGTGTATTTCGGTATTGGTTCTGATTGCCACTCCCGCACTTACGATCTCTTCTATATCGGCATCGAGAATATTTTTCGGCAGGCGGTAATCAGGAATGGCCATGCGCAGCATTCCGCCCGCTTTGGATTGCGACTCGTATACCGTCACAGCGTGCCCCAGCTTGGCCAGATAATAAGCAGCGGTCAATCCGGCAGGCCCCGAACCGACAACGGCAACACGCTTACCGGACGGAGAGGATTTCAAAGACCTGCTTTTCCACAGGTCGCCGCCATTTTCGACGGCGTAACGTTTAAGTTCCCTTATCGAAACAGCTTCATCCAGTTGCGCCCGGCGGCATCTCGCTTCACAGGGATGAAAGCACACCAGCCCGCAAACCGATGGAAAAGGAATCTTCTCGCGGATGACCGCCAGTGCTTCTTCCGGCTGTCCTTTTTGTATGTAACTGATATATCTCGGAACGTCGATTTCCGCAGGGCAGGTATGTATACAGGGGGCTTTGACCAGCCCCCGGCAAACCGCCGCCCGGCAGTGATGTTTCAGAATGTGTTCCTCGTATTCGTCACGGAAATAACGCAGCGTGGTTAAAACGGTGTTCGGAGCCGATTGTCCAAGGCCGCACAGTGAACCGGCTCTCACCGTTTTTGCCAGCTCCAGCAGCGTATCGATATCTTCCATCCTGCCTTCGCCGTTGCAAATACGCTCCAGTATATCGAGCATCTGCTTCGTGCCAAGACGGCATGGCGTACACTTGCCGCATGACTCATACTGGGTAAAAGACATAAAATAACGGGCGATATCCACCATGCAGGTATCTTCATCCATCACCACCATGCCGCCGGAACCCAGGTTGGCACCGGCCCCGGACAAAGAATCGAAATCGATAGGGGTGTTAAGGAAACTGACTGGCAGGCACGCTTCGGATGGACCGCCTATCTGAACAGCTTTAAAGCGCTTGCCGTTGGGGATGCCACCGCCGATATCGAAGATAACCTCGCGAAGCGAAGTCCCCATTGGGACTTCGACAAGACCGCTGTTTACTATCTTTCCGGATAATGCCAGAACTACCGTTCCGCTGCTCTTTTTGGTCCCGGTCTGCAAATACCTGTCGGTACCACCCGAAATAATGACGGGAACATTCGCCAGTGTCTTGACGTTATTGATAACAGTGGGTTTCCCCCAAAGCCCCGACTGAGCAGGAAAGGGAGGACGCGAACGGGGAACGCCCCGTTTCCCCTCGATTGTCGCTATAAGCGCCGTCTCCTCACCGCAAATAAAAGCCCCAACCCCCTCGCTGATATGTATATTGAAGCTGAAATCCGTCCCCAGTATATTCTTACCGAGGTAACTTTTCTCCTCAGCCTTCTTTATGGCAAGCCGAATGCGTTTTACAGCCAGCGGATACTCCACCCTCACATAGATATAACCCTCCGAGGCACCGATAGCATAAGCGGCAATAATCAGCCCCTCGATTACCGAATGCGGGTCGGCTTCCAGGATGCTGCGGTCCATAAAAGCACCCGGGTCGCCCTCGTCGGCATTGCATATGACATACTTGAGATTGCCGGATGCCTTGCGGCACGATTCCCACTTTACATAAGTAGGGAATCCGGCGCCACCCCTCCCCCTCAGACCGGAATGTTTTACCTCGTCGATTACCTGCTGCGGAGTCATCCCCGAGAGTGCTTTCCGCAAAGCCTGATAGCCGCCGGCGGATTCGTAATCTTCGATTTTTTCGGGATTGATATGCCCGCAGTTGCGCATAACAATGCGTCTCTGTTTTTTATAAAGAGCGATATCTTTATAACAGGGAACTGTTTCCCCGCTGACGGAGTCTTTATAAAACAAGCGGGAGACCGGATTACCTTTCATAAGATGAGAACGAAGTATCTCGGAAACATCTTCCAGAGCTACACGAGTATAGATTATGCCTTCGGGTTCGATAACTACGACAGGCCCCTGTGCGCAGAAGCCGTGGCAGCCGGTAAAATCCACCTTTACATCGGTTATCCCCAGTTCGGCAATCCCTTCCTCAAATGCTTCCCTGATTTTCCCTGCTTTTGCGGAGACACATCCGGTACCGTGACACAGTAAAACCGTGCGGCCGGCACAGTTTTTATCTGTCACCGAATACCTCTGAAACTTTTTTAGGAGTCATCTGCCCGTATATTTCGTTATCGACCATGACGGCAGGAGCCAGTGCACAGGCGCCCATGCAGGCTACGGTCTCCAGCGTATATTCCATATCCTCCGTAGTCTCGCCCGGTTTTATAGACAGCTGTTTTTCGATTTCCTTCAGAACACGACCTCCGCCGCGGACATGGCAGGCAGTGCCACGGCAGGCGCAAACAGTCTTCTTCCCGGAAGGAATAAATTTAAAACGGGGATAAAAGGTGGCCACGCTGTAAACCGTCCCGGGTGACAAATGCAGATAGTCGGCTATTTGCCGCATGGCATCCCCGGACAGATAGCCAAACTCTTTTTGAAATTCCTGTAAAATCGGAACCAGATTGCTTTTTTCACGGCTAAAACTCGATAGGTTATCCATCGATTTATAAAAAACCTGCCTTCGCTGAAATTTCTGTCTCAAAACACAGGATAGCCCGCAAGAATAAACCGGGACACCGGCATAGATAGCATTGATAAAAAGGCGAGTATATAATCCTCTATTCTAAAATTATATTATATATGCCTTCCGCACACAAGCTCTGTTTGCCCCGTAAAAGACGGTGTGTTATTATTATTCATAACTATTCGCATTTTAATACGGCAACGGTTTTATATTACTCAATAGCAATATTCCGTTACAAAAGGGAAGGACTATCATGAATAAAAATCCGTTAAAAATTACAGATGTGACACTGCGTGACGGGCACCAGTCTCTGCTGGCCACCCGTATGCGAACCGAAGACATGCTCCCTATCGCGGCCGAGATTGATAAGGCCGGGTTTTATTCCCTGGAAGTATGGGGGGGCGCCACCTTCGATGTACCCACCAGGTTTCTGAACGAAGACCCATGGGAAAGGCTCTCCGCCATAAAGTGGATGGCTCCCAAAACTCCTCTCCAGATGTTGTTGAGAGGACAGAACCTGGTAGGCTACCGCAACTATGCCGACGACGTGGTGACCACCTTTGTAAAATATGCCGCAAAGACCGGAATCGATATCTTCAGGGTATTCGACGCTTTAAATGACGAACGAAACTTCGAAACCGCCCTGGCGGCAATCAAGGAAAGCGGGAAACATGCACAGTTATCGCTGTGTTATTCACTGACAGAGCCTAAAATGGGCGGCCCCGTCTACAACCTGGATTACTATATAAACAAGGCTGCCAAACTGGAACAAATGGGCGCCGACAGCCTGTGCATAAAAGATATGGCGGGACTTATCCGCCCCGAAGACGCATATACCCTCATCTCCGCCCTCAAAAAAGAATTGAAGATACCCGTTCATCTGCACACCCATTACACCAGCGGTATGGCTTCGATGAGCATGCTTAAAGCAATCGAAGCCGGTGTCGACATTATCGATACCGCATTGGCTCCCTTCGCCCTGCGCACCTCACACCCGGCAATCGAGCCTTTCGTAGCCGCACTTCAGGGCACCGACAGGGATACCGGCCTAGATATGAAACAACTGGTCAAACTGGGAGAATACTTCGAATCCATCGCCCCCAAATACCGTGATTTTATGGATACCACCAAAATGGCGGTCATCGATACCGAAGTGCTGGTGCACCAGGTTCCCGGCGGCATGATATCCAACCTGGTTTCCCAGCTCAGAGAGGCCAATGCGCTCGACAGAATAGGAGAAGTTTACGCCGAGGTTCCCAAGGTCAGAAAAGACCTCGGGTATCCACCGCTGGTAACGCCTACCAGCCAGATTGTCGGCATACAGGCAGTTCAGAATGTCCTCTTCGGACGCTACAAGGTTATCTCCGCACAGGTCAAAGACTATGTTTACGGACTATACGGGCAGCCCCCCGTTCCCATCGCCCCCGAAATCCAGAAACTGGTTCTCAAGGGTTACGAGAGAGGCGAAACCCCGATTACGGACAGGCCTGGAGATATCCTCAAACCGGAAATGGACAAGGCTTTCGAAGATACCGCAAAAATCGCCCGCAACCTGGGCGACGTGCTGATATACGCGCTCTACCCGACCACCGGAATGAGATTCCTAAAGTGGAAATACGGACAGGAGACGCCACCGCCCGAAACCAGGGGCAAGACGCTGGAAGATATCAAAAAGGAAAACGAGCTGATAGCCAAAGCCAAAGCCGGCAAGCTCGTAGACCCCGCTACCATTGTCGCACCGCCGGCACCACCGGCAGCTCCTCCCGCACCGGCAGCGGCAGTGCCTGCAGCGGCACCTGCACCCGCGGCACCGGCAGCAGCGCCTGCGCCGGTACCCGCTCCGGCAGCAGACACCCCCGTTGACGGGACTGCCATCGCTGCACCTATGCCCGGGCTTGTCATCCGATACACAGTGAATGTCGGCGACGAGGTTAAGGAAGGCGATATAGTAGCCGTTATCGAAGCCATGAAGATGGCCATCGACCTGCCGGCCACAACCAGGGGCAAGGTAAAAGCCATCAAGTTCAAGGCAGGAGACCACGTATCGCGCGACGATGTCCTGGCCGTCATAGGATAATCTCCCCCGATTTTTATCATGATAATAACCGCCGATGATAAAAAAGGGGTATACTATTGCATAAATATTCCTTAATTTTTGAAAGGTAAATAACTATGGGAAAAACTCTGGCTGAAAAGATATTGAGTTTGAAAGCCAAGACCGATGTAAATTCGGGCGATATCGTGATTACGCCGGTAGACCTGGCTTTCGTACAGGACACCACCGGCCCCTTAACGGTGCGCGAATTTTTAAATAACGGATTCGAAAAACTGGCGAATCCCGGTAAAACGGTACTGTTCATAGACCATGCCGCCCCCAGCCCCAACAGCCAGTTGTCCACAGACCATATAACGTTAAGAGATTTCGCCCAAAAGACAGGGTGTATATTATCGGATGCCGGAGACGGCGTCTGCCACCAGCTTGTTGCTGAAAATATAGCTGCGCCGGGAGACGTGATTGTCGGGGCTGACTCACACACGGTAACCGCCGGAGGTATCGGAGCCTTTGCCACCGGCATGGGTTCTTCTGATGTCGCCGTCGCCATGGCTTTGGGAAAGACCTGGTTCAGAGTGCCGGAAACGATAAAGGTAGTCTGCAGCGGCAAGTTTCCCAGAGACGTTTATGCCAAAGACCTGATACTGCATTTAATCGGATTAATCGGAGCCGACGGGGCAACCTATAAGGCGCTGGAATTCGCCGGTGAGACGGTAGATAACATGACCATCGGAGAGAGACTGACCATTGCCAATATGGCAGTCGAAGCCGGAGCCAAGGTCGGGCTGTTCCCATCCGATGAGACAACAAGGAAATACCTGAAAGCGCAGGGACGCGAAGACCGGTACCAACCGCTTTCCGCCGATGCCGATGCGGTTTACGAAAGAATCGTCTATATAGATGTTTCCAAACTGGAGCCGACCGTATCCAAACCTCATACTGTCGATAATACGGCACTGGCAAAAGCCCTTAAAGGCACCAAAATCCAGCAGGTAGCCATCGGCACCTGCACCAACGGCAGAATCGAAGATTTCGAGATTGCCGCTTCCATACTCAAAGGAAAGAAAAGACACCCCTCCACCAGACTGTTGATAACACCGGCATCGAGGACGATTCTGAAGCAGATGATAAGAGCCGGATATGCCGAGATTTTCATCGAAGCGGGCGGAATTATACTGCCGCCGGGTTGCGGCTCCTGCCTCGGTTTGCATCAGGGGGTGCTGGGAGACGGAGAATCCTGCCTCTCGACCGCCAACCGCAATTTCAAGGGGCGCATGGGAAATCCCAACTCCTTTATCTACCTGGGCAGCCCGGCAACAGCCGCTGCCACCGCCTTGACAGGTGAAATTACCGACCCCAGGGAGGTGCTTTAATGAAAGGAAAAGCCTTTAAATTCGGCGATAACATTTCCACAGACCACATAGTCCCGGGCAGGCTGGCGCATTTAAGGAGCAACCTCCCCGAACTGGCAAAGCATGTTCTGGAGGATGCCGACCCCACCTTCGCCTCGCGTGTCAAGGAAGGCGATTTTGTCGTCGGCGGCAACAACTTCGGGCTGGGTTCCAGCCGCGAACACGCCCCTCTCGTCATCAAAATGGCGGGAGTCAGTGCAGTGCTTGCCAAATCGGTCGCCCGTATTTTTTTCAGAAATGCCATCAACCGCGGATTGCCGGTGCTAATCTGCGATACAGATAAAATAAACGACGGCGACGAACTGGAAGTCGATTTAAAAAAGGGCATCATTAAAGACATAACCAACGGCAACGAGCTTACTTTCAATAAAATACCCGATGCTATGCTCAGCATATTAAAGGAAGGCGGGCTTATGCCGTACATAAAAAAATACGGCGATTTTCAGATGTAGGGCTCAAGGAGGGGCTTTTTATTTTATGAACAATGCTTACAACATCACGCTTATACCCGGTGACGGTATCGGCCCGGAGGTCAGTAATGCCACCAAGAGGGTGCTGGAAGCCACCGGCGTCAGGTTCAACTGGGATATAGTATATGCAGGAATCGAGGTGATGGAGGAATACGGCACTCCTCTTCCCGAACATGTGCTGGAATCCATCCGCAAGAATAAAATTGCCATCAAAGGCCCGGTTACCACCCCCGTCGGTTCCGGTTTCCGCAGCGTCAATGTCGCTCTGCGCAAACAGCTCGAGCTGTACGCCTGCGTCAGGCCTTGCAAGAGCTACAAGGGAATTCCGTCCCCTTATCAGGATATCGATATAGTTATCGTCAGGGAAAATACGGAAGACCTGTATGCCGGCATCGAGTTCGAAAAAGGCAAACCGCAAACGGAAGAGGTCATCAAGTTTCTTTCCGAAAAGAGCGGCGCTAAAATAAGAGAGGATTCGGGCATCAGTATCAAGCCGATATCCGAAACCGGCAGCAAGCATATCCTGCGCTATGCCTTCGAATTTGCACGGAAAGACAACAGAAAGAAGGTAACCGCCATACACAAGGCCAATATCATGAAGTACTCGGACGGTCTGTTTCTGGCAACCGCCCGCAGCATGGCACTCGAATATCCTGATATCGAGTTTGAGGACAGGATTGTCGATAACATGACGATGCAACTGGTCAAAAACCCGCAGCAGTTCAGCGTTATCGTCTGTCCAAACCTGTACGGCGATATATTATCAGACCTGTGTGCCGGGCTTGTCGGCGGGCTGGGAGTCGCTCCCGGTGCCAATATCGGCGATGATTATGCGCTCTTCGAGCCGACTCACGGCAGTGCTCCAAAATACAAGGGAATGAACAAGGTCAACCCGATGGCGATGATGCTTTCCGGCGTCATGATGTTGAAACACATCGGTGAACTGGAAGCCGCCGCACGGCTGGAACAGGCGATTGCCGACATCATTGCCGAAGGCAAGAACGTAACCTACGACCTGAAAATAGACTCGGAGAGAGAAACAGCAGTCGGCACCTCGCAGGTTGCCGATGCCGTAATCGAGAAACTGGAGAATATAAAATAATGAGACCGAAAATCAGCGTTATCGGCGCCGGAAATGTCGGCGCCAGCCTCGCACAGTGCCTGGCGGTAAAAAATATCGCAGACGTCGTACTTTTAGATATAGTAGAGGGACTCCCGCAGGGTAAAGCCCTCGACTTGCAGGAATCTGCGCCCATTCTTGGCATCGATACGCTCATCAAGGGCACCAATAATTATGAAGATACTGCCGGGTCAGACGTTGTTATCGTTACCTCCGGCATCGCCCGCAAACCCGGCATGAGCCGCGACGACCTGATAAAAATCAATTCCGGTATCGTCTCAGACGTAACTAAAAATATCGTCAAATACTCCCCAGACTGTATCATCATTGTCGTTGCCAATCCGGTAGATACGATGACGTACCTTACTGTAAAAGTAAGCGGATTCCCCAGAAACCGCGTATTCGGGCTGTCAGGCGTTCTCGACAGCGCCAGACTTTCGAGTTTCATCGCTATGGAACTCAACGTGCCGATGACGTCGGTAAACTCGTACGCCCTCGGCGAACATGGGCAGAACATGGTGGTTTTCCCCCGCTTTGCCACGGTAAAAGGGAAACCCATCACCGAACTGCTGTCTAAAGAAACCATAGACAAACTGATAGAGAGAACGGTCAACGGCGGAGCCGAAATCGTCGGCCTTTTGAAGACCGGCAGCGCTTTCTATGCCCCCGCCGCCGCCGCCGCCCGCATGGCGGAAGCCGTCATTAAAGATACGAAAGAAGTGCTTCCCTGCGCCGCCTATTTACAGGGGGAGTATAATTTAAGTGATGTGGTTATCGGCGTTCCCGTCAAGCTGGGAAAGAACGGCATAGAGGAAATCGTCGACTTTAAATTGACGGCAGATGAGTTGAACGCTCTGAAAAAATCTTCGGAAGCTGTCAGGGCGTTAGTCAATACGCTGGGAATATAAATAACCGTCATTGCGAGTTCCCGATTTATCTGGACGAAGCAATCTTTCTCGAATAGAGATAATGGTAAATAAATTAATTTTTTCGGTAGAGATTGCCGCTTCATCCCGACTTTGTCGGGACTCCTCGCAATGACAAAAAGAGTAAATGTCATGCTGGAAGCCACAAAGGGTGGCTGAAGCATCTGGAGTGGGGTGTAATAAAATCCGCTCGTGGTGAGCCTGTCGAACCATAGCGGATTTCAAGGAAATAATACAATGCGAGAAGTAAAAAGCGCAGAAATCACCGGAGCCGTCTCCCGCATGATACAGGAAGCAAACTACAGGCTGGGATATGACACCCTTGCAGCTTTAAAAAACGCCCGTGAACAGGAAACTTCCCCACTCGGCAAGGAAGCCCTGGATATAATCATCGAGAACGCCTCGATTGCCGAAAAAGAAAACATTCCCCTCTGCCAGGACTGCGGCACTGCTATAGTATTTCTCGAAATCGGGCAGGACACCCACATCACCGGCGGCAACCTGGAAGATGCCGTCAACGAAGGCGTCAGGCAGGGTTATACAGAGGGATACCTGCGCAAGTCGATTGTAACACACCCCTTCTCGGACAGGAAGAACACGGGTGATAATACGCCTGCCGTAATACATACGAAGATTGTCCCCGGCGACAAGATTAAAATCAGCGTTATGTCAAAAGGAAGCGGAGCCGAGAACAAGAGCAAAATAGCCATGCTCAAACCCGGCGAAGGAACAGAAGGCATTATAAATACGGTGCTGAAAACCGTAGAAGAAGCCGGAGGCAGCCCCTGCCCTCCGATTATCATAGGACTCGGCATCGGCGGTACGCTGGAGAAAGCGGCTGTCATGGCTAAAGAAGCATTACTCAGGGAAACAGGAAAAGCCAACCCCGACCCCGAAACCGCCCAACTGGAAAAAGAAATTTTAGAAAGAGTTAACGCACTGGGCATCGGCCCGCTGGGCTTCGGCGGCAATACCACCGCCCTTGCCGTGCATGCCGAAACAATGCCCACCCACATCGCCAGCCTCCCCGTTGCCGTCAATATCCAGTGCCACAGTATTAGACATAGGGAGACGGTGGTTTAAGAATAACTCTTTTCCAGAATAAAATAACTTATCGACAAATACCCGACATTAAAAATATTTATTGTCGTATATGCAAAAGTTCAGAAACATATTGGACTCTGATGGAAGGAAAAGAGAGGAGTCCGGGTGAAACAGATATACATAGATAGTTACTATGGAAAACGCTAT
>DAOUFJ010000033.1:0-39298 GCA_034429935.1 Dehalococcoidales bacterium | reverse complement strand
ACACAGATACAGCTACATTGTTAGCCAGTAATCGCTACTGGGACGGGCACAACTTCGAACGCCAAGGCCGGAACACCTATCTTTACAAGACCTCAAAAGGTAACTTCTTCTTACATAATACCACTATGTGGGAAGGCGAGCATGACACTATTGAGGTTATCGATGAATCCGCGGCCAAAGAGATGTACGAAAACCTTTATGAAAAAGAAGTGGAGTACCAGGAAGCCTTTGGGGTTGAACCGGAAGAAGGGTAATTATGGCAGTACCTAAAGTTGTTACTACTAAAGAATCCTATACCTGTAATTGGTGCCATACAGTCATACCGAAGGGGAATAAAGCCATTCAGTGGAAGACTAAGACCGGGAATACAGCAAATATGGAACACTATCACGAGCAATGCTACGTTGATAAACAAAATTCAGCCAGGGAGAACGGGCTGAGATAACTGGTAAAAGAGGGATAAGGACCCAATCCCTCTTTTAAACTTTATGAAATTCAGGAATCACGGAGGTACTTATGAGAGGTTACATCACTAAAAGAGCAAAGGATAGCTATACAATCGTTTTAAATTTAGGGAACGACCCGGTTACCGGCAAGCGCAAACAGCAATGGATCAGCATTAAGGGAACTAAAAAAGATGCCGAAAAGAAATTATCTGAGCTGTTAAACCAAATCGATAATGGTATTTTTATTAAACCCGGGAAGCAAACCTTAAGTGACTATCTTAATCACTGGCTGGAAGATAATGTTAAACCTAATTTATCGCCCAGAACTTATGAATTATATTCTTATATGTGTAGGAAGCATATAGTACCAGCTATAGGCAATGTTCCGTTAAGCGACATCAAGCCGGCACACTTACAACACCTCTATGCAAATAAACAGCAATCTGGACTTAGCAACAGAACTGTACAGTTGATACATATTACAATCCATAAAGCTCTGAAAAATGCCGTAAAAATAGGATTATTAAACAGGAATGCAGCCGAATCTGTTGACATACCTAAAATTCAACGTCACGAAATGCACACAATGGACGAAAACGATATTCAGAAATTCTTAGAAGCTGCCAAAGATACGGATCATTACGCTTTATTTTTTACCTGCATTTTTACTGGAATGAGACGCTCTGAACTATTAGCCTTACGTTGGCAAGACGTTGATCTTTTGCTCTGCCAGATTAGCGTAACCAGAACCGTACAACAACTTACTAATACTACCCCCGAATGCAGAATAACATTTAAAGAACCAAAAACTCAAAAAAGCAGGAGACTGATAGCCTTAACCCCAGCCAATGCCGTTATCCTGAGAGAACACAGGTCAAAACAGGAAAAACAAAGGTTATCCTTAGGCTTACCGACTATATCAGATAATGATCTCGTCTTTTCACATCATGACGGCTCTCCACTAAGACCGGACAGTATAACTCACATCTGGAAGAAATTGATAAAACGCTGCGGATTAAAAGACATCAGATTACATGACGCACGTCATACCCATGCCTCTTTATTACTAAAGCAAGGCATTCACCCTAAAATCGTCCAGGAAAGGTTAGGTCATTCCGGGATCGCAATTACCCTTGACCTTTATTCTCATGTTACTCCCAGTCTCCAACAAATGGCAGCAGCCAAGTTTGACGAAATCGCCATACCGAAGGAAAGCGGGCTTGAAAAAGAGCTAAAAGAATTGTCCCGTTAGCAAAATGTTAGCAAAATATTGTTATGTCTAATACTGGAAGTTACCATAATGCTTATTTTAGCTTCAAAAAGTGGTGGGCGGTATAGGACTCGAACCTATGACCACCTGCGTGTAAAGCAGATGCTCTAACCAACTGAGCTAACCGCCCGTTCGATAAATGGCGCGCTTGGTGGGATTTGAACCCACAACCTCAGCCTCCGCAGGGCCGCGCTCTATCCAGTTGAGCTACAAGCGCTCTTTGGTGCCGAAGGAGAGATTTGAACTCTCATGCCCATACGGACACTACGCCCTGAACGTAGCGCGTCTGCCATTCCGCCACTTCGGCCCGGAACACAACATAAATTATACTTGGGTGACGGAAGAGTGTCAACGATAACGAGTCCGGCAGCACATGACTCTATTCATACCTCTGGACAGGCTTTGTACACAGGTGTCACAGGGGTTGTCCAGTACCTTTAATGCCGGTTTATACTTAAAAATATCACCGGGAAATAATGTCTGTCATTCCCTGTCAGGAGCCTTGTCATACCATGACCAACCCTGCCATGCAACATTAACTGGTGCACCAAATATGGCATTTTGACATTAGCAAGATTGAGGACTAGAATTTTCTTAGAGGGGTAAGACATGCCGATATATGAGTATTTCTGTCCTGAATGCAAATCGAGATTCGAATTGTTGCGCTCGATGAGTGAAGCGAATACGGAAGCAATGTGTCCCAAATGCAATACGGCTTCAAGCAGGGCATTATCCGGTTTTGCCTGCTATACAAAAAACAACAGCGGCTCCAGCTCTTCGGTCGGTGGAGGCGGCTGCTCCGGCTGCAGCGCCACCAACTGCGGAAGCTGCGGCCAGTAAATAAATATCCCTTCCCGTACCTGAGGAGGGAAAATGAAAAAGCTTATAACCGTTCTGTCAATCGCAGGAATCGCTTTCCTGCCCTGTTCCGTTGCCGCCTGCCGGGATAACCCTGTTTCAGGCAGGGAGTTCACTCTGTCCGTCGGGCAGACTGCCAATATCCCGGGGGAAGACCTGGAAATTACATTCACTGGAGTAACCAGCGACAGCCGCTGCCCGTCGGATGTAGTCTGCGTATGGGCGGGCGAAGTAGTCTGTTCGGTTAAAATCAAAGAGGGGGC
Organism: Dehalococcoidales bacterium; assembly: GCA_034429935.1. Classification (GTDB taxonomy): domain Bacteria; phylum Chloroflexota; class Dehalococcoidia; order Dehalococcoidales; family UBA5627; genus UBA5627. The sequence goes on along the minus strand of DAOUFJ010000033.1, from coordinate 36,461 downwards.
GGAAACATCGACCGTCGATTTCATTCATTCCGGCAACAACGGTCATTACAGCCAGATGACTTACGGAAACTATCAGTACACCTTTAAAGTGGAGCCTTATCCCGTTTCAGGGCAGGGAATAGCCGATAACGAATATAAATTATTTTTGACCGTAGATTAATAATTAAATAGATACTTTTATCCCATAGAATGATACCAGATGTACTAACCTTTCATAGAAAAACCCGTTATATCTTATATAAGATAAAAATTGAAGGAGGAATTCTATGAGAAACATGATTAACCGGGCGTTATTCCAACTCAGATGGCTTTTCATGAGGCCGGAAAGGAGGTACGCTTACCTTTGGAATAGAACCAGAGAAAGCATGAGATACTAAATTGCATATAAAAATGTTTTTTGATTACAGCAACGCTACATCAAACCGACAACGCCGCTCCCTTTGCAACGAGGGCATGTCAAGAGGGCGGCTTTGTCGGCGCGTGTAACCGGCGCCCTGGGATTCGCACCTAAAGGCAATTCCTTCCTGATTTTCCCTCTACCGTTACAAACCGGACATTTCGATACGACCGCCATCCCCATTTCCACACCTCAAATACAGATTATTACTCCCCCGTTTTTTTCAGATACCAGAACGATACGCCCCCGATTGCAAGAGCGGTAACCGCTACGGCAACCGCAATATAAATAACGCAGTCATACCAGAAGCCGCCCGGGAACATCATTATCAGGTAATCTGTGTTCGGGTCCAGCAGCCAGAAATCGTTGGCAAAACTGATAAGATGAAAAGCCGTAAAAAAGGTATTGAAATCGAAAACCGCCATTATTCCCAGTATCACTATCAGACCCAGCGTAATTCCGCCGCCCCGAACTGCCGCCGACGCCAGCCGCTGCCTGTATTGCCGCTGCCGCCAGAAGATGTTTACTCCCGTATATACCAGCGCATAGACTCCCGTTCCGAGCAAGACATAATAATCCAGCCATATCAGGGCTTTCACATCCTTCATGTGGGCGACTTCCCTTTCGTTAAAAAGGACAAAATCCGCCCCATCCTTGATAACGGTAACCGATAAATACTCTTCTGAGGAATTGAAATAGGATATGATTCCCTGCGCCGCTTTCTCCAGTTCGGACTCTGCAATCCCCGTCGTTTCGGCGACACCGTATGTGTTAAAGCTGTGTTCATACAGCCACTGGCTGTTGATAGCGACAGCGATAAAGCCGGTAATCAAAAGAACAGGAATGCACAAAATAAACAGCCTCCTGGTTACAACATCTAAATATTTCATCCCGGATTCACTCCCCGGCTAGATTGTACTACTAAACCGGTAAAATGGGTAATTATTATAATTTATGCTCTATATTGAATACACTACCCCCAGCCCCGGATGTTGAGTTCCGGCGAGCTGGAACGAAATCCCGATTAGTCGGGACTTCATTCGTCCTTCACGAATTCAGCATGACGACCAGAAGATTTTATAGATTTTTACGCTGGAGTCAGAAAATCAGCCTTAAAGTAATGGGGTTAAAAAGCCATCCTTGTGTTATAATTATCAGGATTTCTACAGTGAAAGGATTCTATGCTTGTTTACCCATCTTCACGTTCATAGCGAATACAGCCTGCTGGATGCCATGTGCCGGATTCCCCAACTGGTCGCCCGCGCCAAAGAACTGGGAATGAATGCGCTGGCTCTTACCGACCACGGTGTAATGCACGGGGCCATCCAGTTCTACAGGGCTGCCAAAGAGGCCGGCATAAAACCGATTATCGGCTGCGAGGCTTACATAGCTGCCGGCAGCCGTTTCAGCCAGACCGCCGATGACAAAAAAAGCTACCACCTGGTTCTGCTTGCCAAAAATCACACCGGCTACCATAACTTGATACAGCTTATCACCAAAGCCAACCTGGAAGGCTTTTATTATAAACCGCGGATGGACAGGGAAATCCTCGAGCAGCATCACGAAGGGTTGATCGCCCTGACCGCCTGCCTGGCAGGAGAGATTCCCAGGCGGATAACGGACGGACGTAAAGAAGACGCCAGGGAGGCGGCTTTATGGTATAAGCAGACATTCGGAGAAGGGAATTTCTATCTGGAGCTTCAAAGACATCCCATCCCCGAACTGGAGCCGGTCAACCAGGAACTTATCAAGATGAGCGGGGAACTCGATATACCTCTGATAGCCACCAACGACGTGCATTATATTCTGAAAGAAGAAGCCAAGTTCCAGGATTTACTTTTATGTATCGGCACCAATACGACGATTCTGGATGAAAAAAGAAAGAAGATGGCCGATGACGGCTTCTACCTGAAAAGCCCCGAAGAGATGGCGGAGATGTTCAAGGACGTGCCGCAGGCCATCGAAAACTCGAATAAAATCGCCGATATGTGCGACCTCGAACTGGAGTTCGGTCGCCTGCACCTGCCCGAAATAGACATCCCCGATGAGATGACGCCTTTCCAGTACCTGGAAGACCTTTGCCGCAAGGGATTGCCCAAATACTATCCGGAACCCGACAAGGAAATAATGGACAGGCTGGCTTACGAACTGGACGTTATCGAAAAAACGCAGTTCGCCCGCTACTTTCTGGTCGTCTGGGACATCGTCAGGTTCGCCCGCGAAAGCGGCATCATGGTCAACGTCAGGGGAAGCGCCGCTTCCAGCATCGTGCTGAGGTGTCTGGGCATCAACGATATCGACCCCATCCCGCACAAACTGGTGTTCGAGAGATTTTTGAATATCGAGCGCCGCGAAATGCCCGATATCGACATGGACTTCGAGGACAAGCGGCGTGAAGAGGTCATCAGCTACGTCTCACGCAAATACGGGCAGGACCACGTCGCCCAGATCATCACCTTCGGAACGATGGGAGCCAAAGGCTCCATCCGCGATGCCGGGCGCGCACTGGGTATGCCTTACAGCGATGTAGACCGGGTAGCGAGGCTGGTTCCCTTTGCCGTGGGCATGACGATAGACCGCGCCATGGAAGAGAATGCCGAATTCAAAGCTATCTACAATACGGAAGCCACCGTTAAAAACCTGGTCGATTACGCCAGGGGAGTAGAGGGTGTCTCGCGCCACGCCAGCACGCACGCCGCCGGCGTCGTCATCTCCAAGGACCCGCTCACCAACCACATCCCACTGCAGAGGGTCAGCCGTGAAACGGAAGCCGGGCTGGTGATGACGCAGTACCCGATGGACGACATCGCCAAAATCGGGCTGTTGAAAATGGACTTCCTGGGGCTTTCCAACCTCACCACGCTGGGAAGAACGCAGCAGATAATAAAACAGAACCGCGGCATAGATATCGACCGCCACGATATACCGCTGGACGACCCGAAAACCTTCGAACTTTTGGCTGCCGGCGAGACCGTCGGCGTTTTTCAACTGGAAGGCAGCGGCATGCGCCGCTACATCAAGGAGCTAAAACCGAGCGTCTTTTCGGATATCGCCGCCATGGTCGCCCTCTACCGCCCGGGGCCGATGGAGCAGATACCCAAGTTCATCAAGTCCAAGTTCGGAATTGAGCCGATTACCTACCCCCACCCCGCCCTGAAGGAGTTTTTAGAGGAGACTTACGGCGTCATCGTCTACCAGGAGCAGGTGCTCTTCATCGTGCGCGCCTTCGGCGGCTACAGCCTGGGGCAGGCGGACATCTTCCGCAAGGCCATGGGCAAGAAGAAAGCCGAGGTGATGGTCAAGGAAAAGGCCAATTTTATCAAGGGCGCCGAGAAGAACGGCTACACGGCGGAAATCGCCGAAGAGGTTTACGCCCTCATCGAGCCGTTCGCCGGTTATGCTTTTAACAAGGCGCATGCTGTCAACTACGCCCTCATCGCCTACCAGACGGCCTATCTCAAGGCGCATTATTCCATCGAATATTTGACGGCACTGCTGATTGCCGCCGACGGACTGTCGGATAAAATCAGCGTGGCGGTAGATGAATGCCGCCGGATGGGGATTAAGGTACTGCCCCCCGATATCAATCACTCGGAGATAGACTTCTCAATTGAAAACCAGGAGGACGGCATCCAGTGCATCCGCTTCGGGCTGGAAGCCGTCAAGAACGTGGGAGCGGGCGCCGTAATGCCCATCATCGAAGAAAGAAAATCCAACGGGGACTATAAATCTATCGAAGACCTGTGCCGCCGCGTGGATATCGGCAGCCTCAACAAGAGGGTGATGGAAAGCCTCATCAAGGCCGGGGCGATGGACTCGCTGGGAGAGCGCGGCACGCTGCTCGGCAACATCGGCACCATCATGGCCGCCGCCCAGCGCGAGCAGCAGATGAAAAGCTCGGGGCAGTCTACCATGTTCGACCTGTGGGGGGATACGGTCAACGTGCCGATGCCCAGCCTCGAACTGGAATCCGTCAACGTATCGCGCAAGGAAATACTGGACTGGGAGAAGGAACTGCTGGGAGTCTACCTCTCGGAGCACCCCTTCAGCCCCTTTGCGGAGAAGGCAATGGCGGAAAACACGACCCTTTGCGGGCAGGTGGACGAGGAGATGGACGGGCAGACGGTAATGGTGGCCGGCATGGTCTCTTCGGTGCATCAGTTGACCACAAAGGACGGGCAGCCCTTCGCCAGCGTCACGCTTGAGGACCTCAACGGCAAGCTGGACGTGATGGTATGGGCGCGCGTTTACGGCTCCACCAGGGAGTTCTGGGAAGAGGGGGACATCCTGCTGGTGGACGGCAAGGTAAAAATCAGGGCAGACAGGCCGCAGCTGGTCTGCGAACACGTACGTATTTATGACTTGGAGGATAAGACATTGGCGAAAAAAGTCGTAGCACCCCAGTTCTTCGAATCGCCGAAGGCTGCGGAGGAAACACCGAAAACACCGGGCAAAACCCGCCGCCTGACGGTCAGGCTGAAACAGACGGGTGACGAGGACGGAGATAAAAAGCAATTGCATGATGTTATCGATATCTTAAACGAATATCCGGGAGACGATACGGTCAACATCATTGTGGATAACGGAACCAAGGTTTTCAAGATGAAGATGCCGAACATGCACATCGGGATATGCTCGAAACTGATGACGAAGCTGGCGGACAGGGTAGGGGAGGACAAAATCGCCACCGACGATGAGTGATAAATGAAAGTCATTTATAAAATAACTTATCCGAACGGGAAAATATATATCGGGCAAGACGTTACCGATAGCATCAATTACTTTGGTAGTGCCGACAGTAACCTGATAGCTAAAGACTTTACACGCGAACAACGGCGGGACTTTACTATCAGAAAAGAAATAATATGGGAATCTGAAACCGCCTCAAATAGCGAAGTAAACAAATCAGAAATAGAGTATATACTAAAATATCACTCAAATAATCCATCAATTGGATATAATCAACACCCTAAATTTAGAGGTTAAGCGATACCGCCCTGTCATACTGAATTCGTAAGGGACGAATGAAGTCCCGATTATCGGGATTTCGTTCCGGGCTTGCCGGAACTCAACATCCGGGGTGGGGGGGTGTAATAAAAAACTATTGACAAAGTAAATTATGGTTATTTATAATTTACTTAATTAGAAGAAAGTAAATTAGCAAAAGTCATAATGTAGGTTAAGTAGTTAATGGATATCTCTGAATTTAAATCTGGAATTTGGCGTAAAGGTAATCATTACAGATATTTTCTGCCGGAAAAAATCAATCATCCGTTTGTATGGAGTGATGAGACGATAAACGAGTTGCTTGAAAAAGCCTCTCTTAAAGTTGGTGAATTAAACTCATTTTCAAGATTTGTGCCGGATACTGATATGTTTATCAAGATGCATGTCGTAAAAGAAGCCGTTACTTCAAGCCGTATTGAAGGTACACATACCAATATTGAAGAAGCCGTCGTAGAAGAAAAAGAGATTAATCCGGAAAAGAGAGATGACTGGCGCGAAGTAAATAACTATATAGAAGCCATAAACGTCGCAATCGAACAACTGTCTAAGTTGCCGATTTCCAATCGACTTATCAGAAATGCCCATCGGATATTACTTTCCAGCGGACGAGGGGAAAACAAAACTCCTGGGGAATTTCGAAGGTCGCAAAACTGGATTGGAGGCGTGAGCCTGAACGATGCGGTCTTTATTCCTCCTGCACATACGGAGCTTCCCGAATTACTGGCAGACCTCGAAAAGTTCCTTAATAATACCGATATAAAAATACCTCATTTAATACGTATTGCTATAGCGCATTATCAATTCGAAACAATTCATCCGTTTCTTGATGGCAACGGCAGAATCGGGAGATTATTGATTACTCTTTATCTGGTCAGTTCCGGTGTTTTGGATAAACCGCTGCTGTATCTATCTGACTTCTTCGAAAAGAACAAGTCTCTGTATTATGATAAATTGGAAGTTGTTCGTACGAAAAACGATATGGCGCAGTGGATTAAATTTTTTCTTACCGGCATAATACAAACGGCTGAAAACGGTGTAGACACGCTTCACAAGATTACAGAGTTAAAAAAGAAGATAGAACAAGACAAGATATTGGCAATGGGGAAACGGGCAAAGCAAGGGGGCATCCTGTTGCATGCGCTGTTCTCAAGTCCTGTAGTTACAGTAAAGGATGTTCAGCAGATTACAGGGCTCTCTACGAAAGCCGCCAATGACCTGACACAGGCGTTTCTTTCGGCAGGTATTATTACGGAAATAACAGGCGATAAAAGAAATCGTATATTCAGCTTCGAAGATTATTTGAAATTATTCAGGTAGTCTTAACTCTTAAATGAATGACAAATCCGGGTGTGAGAAGGCAATCTCATCTCGCCTCTGTGATAGTGTGATTTCCTAAAAATTACTTCAAGACATGTATACAAAGTGCACCAGTTTGTATACATGTTCCAAAATGATGTATACAAACTTTTCGAAAGAGTGGGGTGTTGTCACCCTGAGCGCAGCGAAGGGTCTAAGACCATTCGATAACTCCTGGATTCTTCGTCAAAACTCAGAATGACTTTTATAACATTGTCATCCTGAATGAAATGAAGGATCTAAGACCTACCAATCAAGGCTGAGGTCTCGCCAATCCGGATTTAACGATTCTATCAGAGAGATTTTTTTAGCTCTCGTCCAGCCTTTTATCTGTTTTTCGCGGGTTATCGCAGCGATAACGTCGTTAGTGCTTTCGACATACACCAGGTAATCGATGTTATACCTTTTCGTAAAACCCGGAATCAGCTTCTCTTTATGTTCATAAACCCTGCGATAGAGATTATTTGTTACACCCGTATAGAGAGTGCGTTTGCCGTTGGTCATAATATAAACATAATATTCAGACATATTTTAAAACCGTTTATGAGGTTGCCCTGAATCCCGACAAGTCTAAGCCGATTCGATAAGCCTTATCCCGATACATCGGGATTCGTTAAAACTCAGAATGACATTTTTTATTTACTGTTCTCTTCCACTATCGCAATCTCTTCCGGTGTTAGTTCGTAAAGCTGGTAGACCAGTTCATCGATTTCACTGTCGGTTTTTTCGATTTCCTTGACCAGTTCGGTATTTTCATCACAATATGTGCCTCGAATCGGCGCCAGCTTTTTATTAAGCCCCAGCATCTTTTCAACTAAAGAAATGAGTTTAGCTTTATCCTTTTCTCCTTTTTGGAGAACTACTATTGGGAATTTATCCAAGTCTATATTTTTTAGTTGTGGTGTTGTATTACGATTTGTTATTGCAAAATTTCTATAATAGGTATTAATTATTTTAGAGTTTAAAATCCCTAATAAATATAGTAAGTTTGGTTTATCTAAATCATATAGAAAATACAGTGATTGTTCAGGATATATTCCACTCTCATCGAAAGTGGCAATTATATCTGCTCCAGTCTTTCTTAACAATACTTTTTCTTTACTTCCTAACTTATTGATATCTCTAGTTCTCCCACTTAGATTATCATCAATAAAGTCGAACCAAAAGAAACCATTGACTGCATATTTATTTACGTTTTCACCCTTAATAACTTTTAATTCCTCTTTTTGTTTTTTACCAGTATGAAGTAGATCGGATTTTGCGCCACAACCTGAAGTTATTTTTACTAAATCGTTAAGTGGTTTAACATTTTTTGATTTTTGTATCTTTTTAAATATTTTGTCGATTTTAGGATCAACATATGAAAAAACAAAATCTTCTGTATTTAAGAAATTATCTTGCATTACTTCAATTTTTTCTTGGCTAGGAAAATCAATTACATTAATGTTATGGTTTTTAACTGTTTTTGACTTTCGTATAACAAATATTATCGTATCAGCAATAATTCCAGGAAAAGGGTACCTAAAAAGTAATTTTTCAATAGTAAATTGTTTTAAAATTTTTTCACGTAATGAAATGAATTGTTGATTTGCTACAAATCTATCGGGAACAATAAAACTAAAATAACCATTTTCCTTAAGCAAATCAAGTGAACGTAAAATAAATATTTCATATAAATTAGGGGCATAACTATTTATCGCATAATTATCGAATAAATATTCAAATTCTTTATCAGACATATCTAAACTTTTATGTTTACCACTTACTGATACCCAAGGTGGGTTACCAATTACAATATCGAAACCGCCGTTTTTCATAATATCCTTAAACTCATATTCCCAATTGAACGGGTGTTTATCGCGCCAGTTTTTGCCGAAGTATCCTTTCAATTCCTCATCCGTGCCTGAGATTAAAGAATTGCCTCTTTTGACGTTATCTTTTAATGGTTTAAGAATGCCTTGTGATGACAATCCACGCAATAAAAGATTAAGGCGAGCGATTTCTACTGCTTGCTGGTCCAAATCCACCCCGAAGATATTGCCGGTAAGTATCGGCATACGGTCGAAACTATCCATTTCAGTCGGTGATTTACTACGTACATCGGCATGGTACTTCAACAATTCGTCATACGCACGTATCAGGAACGAACCCGAACCGCAGGCAGGGTCAAGTATCTTGATGTTCAGGTTTTCATTGTAATTGTGTTCCTGTAAAAACCTGCCGACTGTTTCCTTGACGATGAAATCCGTTACGAACTTGGGCGTATAATAAATGCCCTGTTCCTTGCGATGCTGTTTCTTTTCTACCAATTTATAATCAGTATCGAGATTACCGCCGAAAGCCATCCTGATTTGCGATTGTTTTGCCTTTTCTACGATATGTTTATTAACATAACCGAGATATTGTTCATAAACCTGCCCCAATACATCGGCATCAATTATGTTAAAGTTATAACAGGCTCTGGTTCCGGGTATATCATATAGTCTGTTAATAATATCAGCCAAGGTGTCTTCGTATATGTATAATCTGGGATCCTCTAATAGATGATATTCGAATAGTTCACTATCATAGTGCGTTCTATAATAACCAAATATCTCGTTGAGGCTTGCTTTCAATTCATCTTTTTTACGCCCGTTTCTCTCCCAGTAATGTATGGCTGAACGTAGTTGTGGGTCTTCGATTTTCCTATCTTCGGCAGTTCGTATGAATATCAACCTATTGAATAGTTTCTGTATTATTTCATCTATATTTTCTTCTTTTAACCATTCATTATGATGTAAAAGCTGATTAAAAAGTTTTTCACGCCATTGCCTTAATTGCCTGAAAAGCCGCTCTTCAATTGGTATAGGCTGTGCAATAAAACCCCATTTAACCGCTTCTTTATCAAGTAAATCATTGCTAATAGAGTCTTTCGATAATAACCAAAGCCTGTCAAAATCACTTATATAATCTTCAAGCGAAAAACGAACAGGGGATTTATCTCTTGATTCATTTACATTGAAAAGGTGAATTTCAGAAAAATTGGTCAGCAATGCCCAGTTGATACCTTTGCTGTAAGCATAAGTAACAGCTTGTTTAATATGATCAGAATTATTTAAATCTGCTCCTAGTTTTTTTGCTTCTACATACAGCCGAGAGACACCGTTTATTTTTAAGGCGTAATCAACACGACCGATTAGAGGAACATTTTCCTCCATTGAGATTTCCTTGTAATCGCTTGTATCCCAACCTAATACATTAAATAAAGGCTCAATAAAGGACTGTTTCGTTTTTGCTTCATTCAATTCCTTTTTTTCTTTGTTACTGAGGTTATTATATCGGCTAACAATCTCAGCTATTCGCTCTTTGGCTTCCGTTTTATCCATAAAACAACTCCCGATTTTATTGTAATCAGGCTGGTTCAATCGAATACCGTGAAAACTCTTTACGCATTATAGCACTAATTTTATCGCCTGTGATGAAATAAAAAACATTTTTTCTTAAATCCCCCCGTTAGCGCCCCTCCCCCTAATTCTGTATAATATATATTAACTTGCCTCGCGTTTTATCCCCCCGGACAGGTAATATACAGGAAAGTTTTTGTTGAAATGATTAATAAGTTATTGGATACCATCACCAGGTACGAAGGCACCAAGTTCATGAAGCTGGCGGGCGAGGGGATGGACGACATCGTCCCCGTATCCGACTTGAAGTCGCTGGAAGTCCCCGCCATATACGTCCACGTGCCCTTCTGCCGCAAATTGTGCCCTTTTTGCTGCTTCAATAGATACTTGTACCAGGAAGATACCGCAAGGGCTTATTTTTCGGCCCTGAAGAAAGAACTGGATATGTACGCCGCCAAGGGCTTCAACTTTTCGGACGTCTATATCGGCGGCGGGACGCCCACTATTTTAATGGACGAACTGCAATCGCTGATCGCCTACCTGCGCAAGTTATTTAACATCAAGAGGGTGTCGGTGGAAACGACGCCCCCGGCGATGACCAAAGAGAATATAGATATCCTGAAGAGCTGCGGCGTCAACCGCGTTTCGGTCGGCGTGCAGAGCTTCGATAACAATGTGCTGGAGGCGATGGGGCGCACCATCGCAACCGGGGAAGAGGCGCGCGAGGCGCTGGCGAGGTCGCAGGGGCAGTTCGATACCGTCAACTGCGATTTCATCTTCAACTTCCCCTACCAGCCTATCGAGACCTTCATCTCCGATGTCAAGACATTCAAGGAAATGAAGATCGATCAGGCTACTTTTTATCCGCTGATGCCTTCGCCGAGGAAAAAGACCGCTATGGAGAAGAAATTCGCCAGGGTGGATTTCTCGCGCGAGCCGCAGTTCTATAAAATTCTGCTGGACGAACTGAAAAACGACGGCTATTCCATTTCCACCGCCTGGTGCTTTTCGCGCGGCGACCACATGATAGACGAATACATCGTCGATTCGCCGGATTACGTCGGGGCCGGGGCGGGGTCGGTGGGGCTGGTAAACGGCAATTTCTACGTCAACGCCTTCGCTGTCGAAAACTATATCCGCAAGATCGATGAAAATAAATTCCCCATCATCAGGTACCGCAATCTTTCCGAGCGCGAGCATATCTACTACTACTTCCTGACCAAGCTGTTCGGCATGCAGGTAAACAAAGCGCAGTTTAAAAAGGACTTCGGCAAGAACATCGATGTGCGGCTTTTCAAGGAACTGGCAGTGATGAAGCTTTTCGGGTTGCTTACAGAGGATAAGGAGAACATCAATGTTACCGAGAAGGGGATGTTCTCGGTCAGCATCATGATGCGCAACTTCTTCGCCTCTTTGAATACGCTGCGGGAACACTGCATCAACAACAAGCTGTAAAAGACTGTCATTGCGAGGAGTCCCTCTACTGTCATTCTCGAAGTCCCGACGTGTCGGGACTGAAGAATCTGGGGGGAGAGGAGAGACAGCAGATAGGCTGCACCGGCATCAGGGATAAATGACGTTAATAAACACTCCCCCCGGATGTTGAGTTCCGAAAAAGCGGAATGAAATCCCGATTTATCGGGACTTCATTCGTCCTTCACGAATTCAGCATGACAGACTATTTTGCTGTCATTGCGAGTCCATTCCCGCAGGGAAGGCGAAGCAATCTCTACCGTTGTCTATTATGCGGCTATCGACATATTAAGTTGAAGCAAAGAGATTGCCGCGTCGTCCCTCTTTAATTTTTATGAGATTCATTCGTCTTCGCCTCAGAATGACAGTGTAGAGGGACTCCTCGCAAAGACAAAAAAATAACCCGGGGTTTTACTCCCGGGCTATCGTTTCGATTTCCAGTTTTTTTTAACAGCAGCAGCCGTGAGTGCCTTTACCCGCCGCGGGAGGCACAACAGGCGTATTGTCTTCTTCCGCCATTTCCCCGACAGACAGGGTATAAGAGCGGACGGATTCCCCCTGGGGGGTATTGAATATGAAGTGGAATTGTTTGGCGGTGCCGGGCTCGATATCCTTGATAAAAACAACCCTCGTCCCGATTTTTTCGTCCTTGGAGTCCTTGAACGTGGCAACCAGCGCGGTATCCGTTTTGACATCGCTGATATTCTTTACAATCCCGCGGACTTCCTCTCCGCCTTCGGCAGACCTTATTTCATGCCTGCGCAACTGTACCTTTTCGACATCGGTGGTTACAGTCCTCAAGACGGAAACCCTGTAGGTTTTGAATGCATCCGCTACATCTTTAGCGGGGCTGATGAGAACAGCGCGGCTGCTGTTCGGCTTCAGTTCCAACTCCTTGTGACGGACAGTTTCCAGTACCTTTCCTTCACCGTCTGAAAATACTGCTTCGAACACGATTGTAGCAAACGTCTTGTCGGAAATATTCCTGATAGCCAGGTCGATGGAACACTTGCCTTCCCCGCGGGAAACGGGGTCGGCCTCATGCACGCTGTGTTTCAGAATCGCAACCCTATCATTACCGGCGGCTTCCGGTTCCGGCGTCAGAACTGTTTCAAGCACGCTCACCGCATAGCTCCTGATATCGGCATCGGGCTTAGGGCATTCCACTCGGAAGTTGCGTATCTTGCCCCTGCCGAAATCCGTCATAGCCTCTTCGAGGGTATCCACAACGTCGCCTCCGGCACCGTAGAAAACGATTTTGAACACGGTCTTGCCTATATCTTTCCCGGCAACATTCTTCAGATTAAGCACCACTCCGCTGCCTTTCCCCTCATCCCCGTCTTTGATGAGAAGATTGTGGCTGATAACCTCCAGATGCTCGTTACCGGCAACGGCAGGCTCGGGGGGATTGCATGCCTGGCTGTTCTCGCCAGATGCTTCTCCAGTTGAAGTCGATTCTTTTATTTCTTCTTTTTCAGACAATTCAGTATCCTCCTCTAAAAATATTAAAAACGGACAGGTTTTCCCGTATCAGTTTTATTTTTTAGCCCCCTGTCGCTACGCTTCATCGGCTATATCAGCCTCTATCATCTCACCTATATCCATGTTGCGTGTCTTCACCGTCTCTCCTTCGGGAGCGGTAAAAACAAGGGTGAAATTGCGAACGGTACCGGGCTCTATGTCATTTACCCGCAAAGCCCGCAGGCCGATGGGTTCTTCATCGGCATCAAGATAAGTTACCACCAGCACGGCGCTGGTTTTGACCCTGCCGATGTTCTTCAAAAGTCCGCTCAGTTCCTCGCGGCCGCCGCGGAGCCTCTTCACCTCATTCCTGCGCAACTGAACCTTTTCGACGTCAGAGGTTACCGTCTTGATTACCTTGATGTTATAGCTTCTAACGACATCCTCTTTGACGCCGTTGCTTTGAATCAGAAAAGCGCGGCTGGTATTGGACTTGATATCGTGCTCTTTATGCCTCAGCGTTTGCACCAAACCGCCGCCCGAATCAAACAGTTCCGCCTCGAATATCACCGTAGCGAGGTCTTCTCCCGAGACATTTCTTACGGCAAGCTCTATTCCCCTCTTTATCTGGGTGATTCCGACATCGAGGGTTCCCGTATCCTGGAAGTCATGCCTCAGGATAGATATCCGCTCATCCCCCGTAACCACCGGCACGGGAGTAACGACCATATTTTTAATTCTGACGTCATAACTTTTGACATCGACAGTTTCCGCACGGCGGGTCTCCATGCGCAATGTCCGCGTCTTACCGGGCTCTAAATCGACGATGGACTGCTCGAGGGTATCCACGATATTGCCCTTGGCATCGAATAGCACCGCCTCGAATACGATGTTGCCGATGCTGGAACCCGCAGTATTCTTTATACAGAAGGTCACACCCTTGCCGGCAGTTTCATCTTTACCCCTCTTAGGAATAAGACTATGGGATAAGAACTCTACCTGGGCATTACCGTTAACCACCGGGTCGGGGGCTTTACGCGCCATGTCAGCAAGTTTTTCCGGCGACGGCGTTCCCTCACCGCATGTTTCATCGAAATCGAGCAACAGGGAGTCCAGGTCTTCTTCGTTTTGCTCGATTGCAGGATTAACTTCCCGTATATTTTTTTTCTCGGACAATTCAATCCTCCAGTTGATAGATTACCAAAACGGCCATCAGTACCGATAATACGTCAGCCGTGTCGCAATTGCGTTATTCCAGCATCTCCGCCATTTCTCCGACATCTACGGTACAGGTTTTCACTTTTTCCCCGGCCGGCGGGCTGAAAACAAAGCCGAAGGTTTTAACCGTACCGGGCTCGATATCTGCCACCCGCAGAGCCTTTACGCCGAGATTTTCGTCCCGAGCATCGAGGAAAGTAGTAACCACAACCGCATCGGTTTTAACACCATGCACATTTTTCAAAATCCCGGTAATATTTTCGTCACCGTTTACCATCGTTCTTCTCTCATGCTTGCGCAGCAGCACCTTCTCCATCTCGGCAGTTACCGTTTTAAGTATGCTGACTCTGTAACTCCTGGCAGAAGAACTGTCTTTTATCTTGCTGATTTGTATTGTCATGGCACGGCTGGTGCCGGGTTTTATGTCGGACTCGATATGCCTCACCGTCCCCAGGCAATTACCTTCCGAATCATAGACTTCCGCTTTGAATATGGCCGCGGTAATGGTCTCCTGTGTGACATTCTTTATAATAAGTTCTATACCGTGTTTGAATTGGCTGGTTTCGGTGCTTACGATGTTCTGGAAATTATGTCTCAGTATACTGACCCTGTAATCTCCCGTAGCCACAGGAACAGGGGTAACGACCACGTCCGTAATTTTCACGTCATAGCTCTTTACATCGGCTGTTTCCGCCAGGCGGGTTTCCATTCGCACGGTTCTTACCTTACCGGCTTCGAAATCGACGATGGTATGCTTAAGAGTATCGACAATATCCCCCTTAACATCGAACAGGACAGCCTCGAGCACCGCCTTACCGATACCGGCATCGGTGACATTTTTCAGGCTGACGATTACGCCTTTTCCGGCTCCTTCATTCTTCCCTGTCTTGGGAAGAAGGCCGTGGGATACTATCTCTACCTGTTCATTGCCGGTAACCGCCGGGTCGGGGGCTTTGCGTGCCATTTCGACCAGCTTTTCCGGCGACGGCATGCCCTCTCCGCACGTTGCATCGAAATCTGACAGCAAAGAATCGGCATTCTCTATTTTACTCTCGATATTTTCAACTGCAGGACTGGTATCTTTTATATTTTCCTTTTCAGACGCCACTTACTCCTCCTTGAAAAATCCTTTTTATAAAACTGCTGCTTTATACAACACCGTTGTCGTTCTTCTTGCTCATTTTATAACCGCAGTTACGCCACGAAATAATAAACGGGAAATTGACGTCGCAGCTTCGGATTATTATAATTCCTCATTATACAAAATACAAACATGTTGCGTATTTACCATATATTCACGGACGGCAACATAAACATGGTATAATTAAAGATGAGCATAAAAACAATAGCTACTAATCGCAAGGCCTATCACGATTACCATATTCTCGATAAATTCGAAGCCGGCATAGTACTGACCGGCACCGAGATTAAATCCGTCCGCTCGGGGAGGGTGAATCTCGGACAGGCTTTCGTCAAACCGGAAGGCGGGGAAATCTGGCTGATAAACGCTCATATCGCCCGCTACGATGCCGGCAGCTATATGAGCCACGAGCCGACGCGTACCAGAAAGCTCTTACTGCACCGCAAGGAGATACTGAATATCATCGGCAAGACAAGCGAAAAAGGGTCTACGCTGGTACCGCTCAGCCTGTACATCAAGGGTAATGTAGCCAAGGTTGAAATCGCCCTTGCCAAAGGCAAGAAGCAATACGATAAACGTGAAGCAATTATGCAGCGTGACGCCGAGAGGGAAATGGACCGGACCATCAAGAGCCGGCAAAGATAGGCATTTTTAACAATCGAATATGGGGACGCACGGTTTCGACAGTAAAGGTATGTTGCTGGATTGCAGGTTGAGTTTGTCGCAACCCTCATAAAAAAGGCGGCAAAAACATAAATGGCGAACCTGAAATGGTTCTCGCTAGCTAAAAACAGCTAGCGCATCCAACCCTGCCTCACCCCGGCGGGTGGGGATTGGGTGACGAAATGTCGGGGTGCCGTTATCCGAATACCGATACGGATAACGAAAGATTCATCGGCTGGCTTGATTGAACTCGGTTGGCAGAGGTCAATTTGGCGAGATTAAAATGCCGACTAAACCTGTAGTATATTCAGAGCTGCTTTTATTGGACGGGGAGTTCGATTCTCCCCCGTCTCCACCAGAGAAAATTACAGCCTTCGGGAATCTGTTCCGAAGGCTTTCTTGTTTAAAACAGGAGACGTATCTATTATAATCTGCCTGTAACATTCACGGTTGCAGTCTGGGATTGCGGCATCCGACCGATAATGCAACTTTAGCAAAAAAGTGAAGTGGAGGTATACCGATGTGGCTTTTTAAACCGGCATGGATGAGTAACGATACGGAAAAGGCAATCAAGGCCATCGACAAGCTGACCGACCAGAGGAAAATTGCCAGCGCAGCGATGGCTGTTTCAAACCAGGCCGTCTTTGCCATCGCCGTAGACAAACTTACCGATGAGAGAGAGCTTATGCGGGTAGCTACCGAAAAGAGAAACAAAACAGAAATTGCACTCGTTGTAGAAAAGATTCACAGCCAAAAAATACTGCTGGACATTTTTTCCTACTACATTGCCGATGCCGACAGGTATCTGCCGGACGAAGTATGGAAGATCATACTCGAACGGCTCAACACGGATAATACCCTGCTTGCCGCCATAATTTTTGAAAAGCGTGAATCCAAATGGTATCGAGACACTTTATTAAAGAGCAAAGCCGGCAAGATTCAGGATTGTCTTTACGATAAAAGAAAAGGTATGGATTTAAGCCAGAAAAAGAGGCTGCTGCCGGTGCTTTCCGGTTCCCCCCTGTACGGCTTCCTGGAAAAAGAAATCATCCTCTCAGAGGGGGGAGATAATGCACGGCTTTTGAGCCTTCTGGAGTCATGCAGAAACGGGCAAAGAGGAACCGCATTTGACGAACTGGTAGCGAAATTCGATTTGAAAACTGCTTTATGGCTGGAAAAACAGCTTCCCGCCCAAACGGGCAGGTTTATTTACAGGGACGATACAGGGGATTTATTGATGGATATCTACCGAAGCACGGCACTGCCAACCGATATGAAAGAATTTGCACAGAAGCAGCTATCCCGCATCAAGACGCATACATCACCGGGAGACGGGGGAGAGGAATTCAGCGGGGCAAATACATTCGAATATATTGAAAAAGGAGTCATTTCATAAGCCGCAGGCATCAAGACTCCCCCTCGCTGTCTCACTTCTCTTTATCCGGGCACTTCCTTATGGTATATTTATCCACGTATTCACGTAAATGAGATAAGGAGAACAGCATAATGATAATACTGCTCAACGGCACATCCTCATCGGGGAAAACCACGATTGCCAGAATAATGCAGGAGAAACACGACGGTATTTTACTGCTATACGGCATCGACACGATGGTGCAAATTCCATTCCCGGTCAAATGCGACTTTCCTCCTTACAACGAACAGGCGATCAAGGTGGTTGATAAGGGAACAGACGGGCACCCGAGTTTAAAACTCATCGTTTCACCCTATATGTACCCGGTTTACAGGTCAGCCGTCCGCTTCTATAAAATGCTTTCGGAGCAGGGGTATGATGTCATTGTAGACGAACTCCTTTTCGATGATAACAGGATAACCCCTTATTTTGAGATTTTAAAAGACGAAAAGGTATATTTTATAGCCATCAAACCCGACAAGGAAGTAGTCATCAGAAGGGAAAAAGAACGCGGCGACAGAATGCCGGGGCTGGCATCGGGTCTTTACGATGACGTTTATAACCCTGCATTCATTTATGACCTCGTTATCGACTCGGGGAAACTGACGCCGGAGGAATCTGCAGGCAGGATACTGGATTATATAAAGAAAAACAAAAATCCGCAGGGATTTATCGAATCGGCTCGAAAGTGGGCCGGCGGAAACAGATAATCCAGACACAGCCTTTCCGCTAAAAGGTTATAAAAATTACCCCTCGATGAACCTGCCTTTTTCATAGCTGCCGAGAATTTTGATAAAAGAGGCGGATTTCTTCAGGTTTTCCAGAGCCCTCTGTGCTTCGGGCTTACTAATACCGGTCTCGAAATCCATGTAGAAGCTGTATTCCCAGTTATGACCGGTGACCGGGCGGGATTCCAGCCTGGAAAGGTTGATTCCTTCATCGGCAAAGCACTTCATGCACTGGAAAAGGCTGCCGGGGCTATTCTTCGCACGGATAACGATGCTGGTTTTATCGGCATTCCCGGGATACTTTTCCTTACTGGAGATAATCAGAAAACGGGTATAATTGTTTTTATCCTTCCCGATATCCTTCGCCAGTATCCGCAAGTCGTACAACTGCGCCGACAGGCTGCTGCTGATAGCCGCAGCGTTCGTCAGCCCTTTTTCCCTTATCAGCCTGCCGCTGCCGGCAGTATCGTCCATCTCGATGCGCACCATTTGGGGGTGTTTCTGAAAGAACTCCTCGCACTGAACCATTGCCAGCGAATGGCTGTAAACTTCCCTGACATCTTCCATCCTTACACCCGGAAGAGCCAGCAAATCCAGCCTTATTCTCAGATAGGACTCGCCTACGATCCTGGCATCGTATTTTAAGAGCAGGTCGTAATTCTCCAGAAAAGAGCCGTAGATAGAATTCTCTATAGCTACGACACCGTAATCGACCAGCCCCTTCTTTACATCCTCAAAGACCTGTTGGAAAGTGGCACCCTCGATTATCTCGGTATCACCCGGGAACTTGTCCCTGGCAACGATGTCATGAAAAGAACCTCGAACGCCCTGTATGGAAACCTTTATCATTTCAGCCTCCTTAAATATGATAGATACAGGGAAAGGATAACCTGAAGCTCCTTTTATAATATAATTAAACAGCGGTGAATACAAGAGAGGTAAACATCACCGGATTCCGCTACCCCCAATCCTTTTTTCTTCCTCAGCCCAAATATATGCCCCCAACAGAGCTTGATTAATAAAATTTATCTGTTAGAATTAAGATAAGAGGGAATAGTCAGCAACCCTCAATAAAATGCGAAAGGAGGCAATATTAAAGTAAACATTTTAGCTTTACATTGTAGATGGGACGAAGATTTTCCAGGCTCCTCGCTGACAAAAGGTAGTGGCTTTTAACAGGTTAACAATAAAAACTATGCGTACCAATCAGCGGGGAGCGGTTGAAGGTTTCCAAGCTCCTCGAAAGTTAAAAAAGAAACTCCCGTAACGGGTATAAATATCTGGTTAGACAAACCAGGCGGGAGGAGTAAGAAACGAAGCAAACAGGCTCCGGTGAAAACCGGGGCCTGTTGTTATTTCAGAAATAAAGTTCTATACGGACGGACATGTCCATCTCTTCACACAGGGACGACCAATGGTCGTCCGCCCCTGACATGGAGAGGGCTTGATTATTTAAACACGTTTGATAGAATGAAAGTAAGAGGATAGTAAATAAAAAACCGTATGGATTAATCGGGCATGAACATTTGATAGTTGACCGGAGAGACATATGATAACCGCTATTACCTGGATAGTTATTGCGGGAATTTTACTCTTATATGGTTATTCCATATATAAAAACAACATTAAAACAATAACCCTGGCAACAGTAATTTCCGTTATAGCCTTATTAGCTACAACTTCCGGTGCTTTTGCGATCACTACCGCGCTCGGATTGATTGTCTTATTAGTAATGGCAACCGGCAGATTAATCGAATTAATCGACAAACAGGCTGCAAAAAAATAAGGTTAGGAATGACTTGACTATTTAAACCCGTCTGCTAGAATTAAATTAAGAGGGTAGCAGGTAAATAATACAGGGAACCAACCAATAACCCTCTGTAACTTGCGAAAGGAGGAAGCATATCGATGATTCTGAAACTTTTTTGCAGATGGAATTTTCCTTATTCTGGCTCCTCGCTGGTTAATGGTGGCCAACGATAGAACAAGGAAACAATCAGGAACATTTTAAAAATCAGCGGGGAGCGGGCGAAGGTTTCCGAGCTCCTCGGAAAAGGTTAAAAACTCCCGTGGTGGTTGGGAAATCTGGTTAGATAAATCAGGCGGGAGGAGTAGGAAACGAAGCAAACAGGCTCCGGTGAAAAATCCGGGGCCTGTTTCTATGTTCCGATAAGGCGGCTACCGGGCACGTTACGGCGCGCTATCTCCAGGAAATCACGCAATACCCCGAAAGGATAGGGAGAAAGCCCTTTATACTCTTCGCTCAAAGTATCCACAGGCTGAAACTGCTGCAAGGTATACCGCCCTTTATTGCCGACCATGCGGCCGATTTCCTCTATGTCTGCTCCATCTACCAAAGAGGGGACACAGGTAGTACGAAATTCGAAATCCAGCCCTGACTGCTTTATCAAATCAATACTCTGTTTTAACCTCAAGACGTCGATGTCGACACCGGCAGCTTTGCTATATTTTCCCCATGCCGTCTTGATATCCATGGCAATATAATCGATGAGGCTATCATCGATAAGCCGTTGCAGCGCTTCCGGGAAATAGCCGTTGGTATCCAGCTTTACAGCAAAGCCAAAGCTCTTGATAGATTCAATCAAACCGCCCAGACCGTCATGCAAACACGGTTCTCCGCCGGTGATAACCACCCCGTCGATAAAACCGCGACGCGATGCCAGGACATCAATCACATCTGGTTGAGCAATAGATTCGTTATTTATCCCGAGCACCAGCGAGCTGTTATGACAAAACGGGCAGCGAAAGTTGCATCCCTTCGTGTAAATCACTGCCGCTATCTTCCCCGGGTAATCTATCAGCGAGGTGCTTTTGATGCCAGATATCATCTTTAATTTCCAGTTCCCTTTCATTTAATTGCGGTTGGAAGAGCTTGCGTTCACCGAACTCCTCGCGTTTCCCCCTGTTCCACTGGCTGACGGGGCGGAAATAGCCGACGATGCGGGAATATATTTCGGTAACGGCGTTGCACGTGGGGCACCGGCTCATCTCCCCGCGGATATATCCGTGTTCCGGGCAAATCGAAAAGGTCGGTGTCAGTGTAAAGTAGGGCAGCGCAAAATGCTGAGCCACCTTCATTATCAGGTCGCGTGCCATCGCCGGGTCGTCGATACGCTCCCCCAGAAAACAGTGAAAGACCGTGCCGCCGGTGTATTGCCGCTGCAATTCGTCCTGCAGCGAGAGGGACTCGAAAAGGTCGGTATCCGTATCTACCGGCAGCTGTGTGGAGTTGGTGTAAAAGGGTTCATCCTTACCTGCAGTTATTATTTGCGGGAACCTGGTTTTATCGAGCCTTGCCATGCGATAGCTGGCGCCCTCGCCTGGAGTGGCTTCCAGGTTATAGAGATTCCCCGTTTCATCCTGGAATTCATCCAGCCTCTTCTTCATATGCTGTAGCACCCTGAGTGAAAGGATCCTGCCTGCTTCCGTATTGATACCTGTTCCCGAAAAGTTAAGACAGGCCTCGTTCATGCCGATAAGCCCGATAGTGGAAAAATGATTCGCCCAGTAGCTCTTGAAACGCTGCTTGATGGCTTTCAGATAGAAAATCGAGTAGGGGAACAGCCCTTCGTCGGTAAGCCCTTCCAGTGCCTTGCGTTTTACTTCGAGGCTGTCCTTTGCCAGAAGCATCAGCCTGTCCAGCCTGCTGAATAATTCATCCTCGGACTTCGCAAGGTAAGCGATGCGCGGCATATTGATGGTAACCACGCCGATGCTGCCGGTTAAAGGATTGGAACCGAAAAGCCCGCCGCCGCGCCGCTTGATTTCCCGCACGTCCAAACGCAGGCGGCAGCACATGCTGCGCGCATCTTCAGGCCGCATATCCGTATTCAGGAAATTGGCAAAGTAGGGGATGCCGTATTTTGCCGTCATCTCCCATAAGGTATCCAGCTTGGGATTTGTGGGGTCAAAATCTTTGGTTATATTATATGTCGGAATCGGGAAGGTAAATATCCGCCCTTTCGCATCCCCCTTTGCCATAACCTCGGCAAAGGCGCGGTTCAGGGTATCCATTTCCTCCTGGAAATCACCGTAGGTGACATCTTTTACTTCGTCCCCGATAACCACGGCTTCGTCCCGCAGGTAAGACGGAGGTGTCAGGTCGAAAGAAAGGTTGGTAAACGGGGTCTGGAAGCCGACACGGGTGGGAACGTTCAGATTAAATACGAATTCCTGCAATGCCTGTTTTGTGTCCTTGTAACTTAAATTATCGAACCGGATGAAAGGAGCCAGCAGAGTATCGAAATTGGAGAAAGCCTGTGCTCCGGCGGCTTCCCCCTGTAACGTATAAAAGAAATTTACCACCTGTCCCAGCGCACTGCGCAGGTGCTTTGCGGGAGAGCTTTCGATTTTCCCGGAAGCCCCCCTGAACCCTTCCAGTAAGAGAGCGCGTAAATCCCAGCCGCAGCAGTACGCCCCCAGTATGCCGAGGTCGTGGATATGGAAATCGCCCGCAGTATGCGCTTCCCTTATTTCGGAGGAGTAGATTTTACTCAGCCAGTACTGGGTTATGATATCGGCGGAGATATAGTTGTTCAACCCCTGCAGTGAATAGCTCATATTACTGTTTTCCTTGGTGCGCCAGTCGCTTTCATCGAGGTATTTATCCACCATCTCCTCGGCGCTGGAAAAAAGGGCCTGCATGCGGCGCAGTTGAGAATGCTGTTCACGGTAGAGGATGTATGCCTTGGCGACATCGGAATAACCGTTTTCGATAAGCACCTTTTCGACGAGATCCTGTATTTCTTCGACATCGGGCACGCGCAATCCACGGCAGGTTATCTCGAGAATGGACACCACCTGCTGCGAGACTTTGGCAGCTTTTTCAATATCATCTCCTCCCGTAGCCTGTATGGCCTTTTCTACCGCCTGGGTTATCTTGTCAGCCTCAAACGGGACGATGCGTCCATCCCTCTTTCTGATTTGCCCCACTTTGCTAAGCAACATACAAACCTCCAATGCTAACCCGACGTTATCTTTTCCGAAATAAAAAAGTCCCGCTCCCCGTAAAGGGAAACAGGACTTAAATGACAAACTTAAGCTGTCACTCCCATTCCCCCGAGGAGTTCACCAATTCGCATCAAAGGCAGGTCTACCGGCTTTCCAGGTCATCCTACCGGCGGCGCCTTCCCGGGCTTATACCCAGTGGCATAGTGCCGCTTTCGTCTCTGATTACGGTTGCGGGGACAGTGGCGGACTCTCACCGCCTTCCCTGTTAGGCTTTTTCAGCACCCCTGATGCAATCGATTTTAAAGGAACTTTTTCTTATCCAGAATATACACTCAGACAAGCAGCTTTGTCAATAAACAAGATAGGTTTATTTATATGATGTCTCTTAACTATTTGTTTTTTGCCCTCTTGACAGAACTGTTATTACTGTATATACTGTTCATATACAGTAAAGGGGTGTAAACGAACTGGATATCATAATCAGCAATACCAGCAACCAGCCTATCTATGAACAGATCAGTTCACAGGTAAAGAACCTGATTATCGCCGGAAAATTGAAAGAGGGCGACCTGCTGCCTTCGATTCGCGCCCTGGCAACCGACCTGCGGATAAGCGTCATCACAACAAAACGCGCCTATGACGAACTGGAACACGAGGGATACATCTATACCGTAGCCGGGAAAGGCTGTTTCGTAGCGCAGAGGAATGTTGAACTTGTAAGGGAAGAGCACCTCAAGAAAATAGAAGAACACATGCAAAAAATTGCGGAACTGGCGCCGTCCTGCAACCTGAAAAATCAGGACTTAGTGGAAATGTTCCGTATTTTAACAAGAGAGGAATAACCGGATGAATGCCATTGAAATCAGGGGACTCACTAAAAAGTATAAGGACTTTACGCTGGATAACATCGACCTCGTTTTACCTCGGGGCTGCATTATGGGGCTTATCGGCGAAAACGGCGCCGGCAAAAGCACCACCATCAAGCTGATTATGGACATGATTCACCGGGATGCCGGCGAAATAAAGGTACTGGGACATGACAACCTCAACAACTTTGAATCCGTTAAAGATGAACTCGGGGTCGTTCTCGACGAATCTCACTTCCCGGAGGTCATCACCGCCAAGCAGGTGAACCGCATAATGAAATATACGTTCAAGAACTGGGATGAAAAGGTTTATTTATCGTATCTGGAAAAGTTCTCCCTGCCGGCTGACAAAGTCTTCAAGGACTATTCGAGGGGCATGAAGATGAAACTGGGCATCGCCGTAGCGCTTTCGCACCATGCCAAACTGCTGATTCTGGATGAAGCCACCAGCGGCCTCGACCCCATCATACGTGACGAGATACTGGATGTTTTTTACGATTTCAACAAGGACGATAAACACTCGATATTCATATCCTCGCACATCGTCAGCGACCTGGAAAAGCTGTGCGATTACATCGCTTTCATCCACAAAGGCAGGCTGTTCTTCTGCGAGGAAAAGGACAGGTTACTGGAAGAATACGCCATTTTAAAGTGCAGCAAGGATGACTTTAAATCCATCGACCCCGATGCCGTAAAAGGCAAACGCGTCGGTGATTACGGGGTGGAGGCGCTGGTGTTGCGAGGCAGGATGCCAGCCGGAATTACTTTAAACAAGGCGAGCATCGAGGACATCATCATTTACTTGGTAAGAGAGGATAGGAAATAATGAAGGGTTTGATTTTAAAAGATACATACGTGATTTTAAAGCAAATGAAAATTCTTTTGCTGATAATAGTCCTGTTTACAATTATGCTCGGTTATACCTTCGGGACTTTCCTGCTGCTCTACTGCGCCATGCTGCCGATTACGACCATAGGTTACGACGAGAGGGCAAAATGGGATAAATACGCCGCTACCATGCCCTATTCACGCAAGGATATCGTCCTCAGCAAATACATTTTTGGGTTGATTTGCATCGGAATCGCTTTTGTACTGGTAATTATCGGCAGCCTCGGTTACAGCCTGTTTACGGGAACTGAAATCACCGCCGCATCGGTCGGAGAGTTATTAGTGATGATAACCTCTATTTTATGTATCACACTCATCTTCCTGTCGATAAACCTGCCTATCATCTTCAAGTGGGGAGTGGAAAAAGGGCGTCTGATATTTATCGCCGGAATTGCCGCCTTTGCCAGCATTATCGCAGCTACAGCGGTAATCGACAGTACTTTCGCGTCAATGCAGGTGTTCTTCAATAATTACTTTTATTTATTTATCCTGAGCGCCGTCGCCATACTCGGCGCTTCGATACCCTTGTCGATAAGCTTTTATAAGAAGCGGGAGTTGTAGGGGAAGAGACGCAAGCAGTTTATTTAATCAAGATAGCCCGAAGGCAAAATCCCCGGTTGTTTTGATTCCATTACTGATATACCTCCCTGTCATTCAGAGGCCATAAGGGATGGCCGAAGAATCCGGGGGGTGGGGAGAAACAGCACAAAGGTATCTACGGCAACAGGGAAGAACCCTTTATTAACCACCCTTCCCCGGATTCTTCGTTCGACCACCACGAACTCAGAATGACAATAAACAAGCCGTGCGTGTCCTTCGTCAAGATCAGGGTGAGCGGAATTTTTAAAACCTCAATATAAATATTAACTAGAGCCGTTCGTGGTGCCTGTCCTGAGTATATCGAAGGGAGCTTGTCGAACCATAACGGCGACGAATATCGAATTGAATTTAGATACTTCGCTGCGCTCAGTATGACATTTATGTGCTGTCGTTGCGAGGAGTCCCTCCACATTGTCTTTCTGAGGCGAAGACGAATGAATCTCATATAAATCAGAGAGGGACGACGAAGCAATCTCTCCAACACGATATAATTACCCCGCTCCGCATATAAATAATCAAAGGCGTTCGTTATGG
This sequence comes from Dehalococcoidales bacterium, assembly GCA_034429935.1. GTDB lineage: Bacteria > Chloroflexota > Dehalococcoidia > Dehalococcoidales > UBA5627 > UBA5627. The sequence continues at coordinate 10,361 of DAOUFJ010000033.1, read as the reverse complement.
GATTAATAAGACAGTTTCTGTGCATGACGAAGGACAAGAGAGACTTTCTTTATACCCTGTTTATACAATGATATTCGTTACTTCACCGCCACGTGAATAGCCGCCGCCCCGAAGAAGAGGCGTTTGAAGGTGACTTTAGAAAAGCCTGATTTTAAGAGCAAATCGCGCAGCGCTTCCGCCCCGTAGTAGTTTGCCGCAGATTCGGCGAGGTATTGATAAGCGGCGCTGTTGCCGGAGATAATCTTCCCCAGGGAAGAAACGATGTATTTTACGTATATCTGCTGGAAAAACCTGATGAACTTTGCGTTGGGGGCAGGCTGGCTGGATTCGACGATTATAAACCTGCCACCGGGTTTCAGTACTCTTAATATCTCGGAGATATACTGGGAGGACTTCTCGTTTTTATAGGTCAGGTTGCGAAAGCCGAAGCCGATGCACATGCTGTCGAAGGAATTATCGGGAAAGGGGATGTCGGAAATGTCGCCGGTAACAAAAGAGATAGAGTAACCGGCTTTCTCAGCCTTGCGAATCGCCACATCCAGCATCGGCCGGCTGAAATCCAGCCCGGTTACCTTCGCATCCTTTACGGCCAGTTTGGCTACCGATATCGATAAATCCCCGGTACCGCAGCAGATATCCAGTATTTTTTCGGGACGTGAAACAACGGTTTCCTTTGCCGCTTTCTTTCTCCACAGGATATCCATTCCCCCGGTAAAGAGGTGATTGATTAAATCGTAATTCGGCGGGATGGATTCATAAACATCGTCGTGCAGGAATTCGCTTTTATTGTTATCGTTTACAGTATTTTCCGCCATTTAAAGAGCCCTTTCCAGAATATAACCCACGCCCAAAAGCAGGTGAGTCAGCATTATGAAGATGACATTGCTGCCAAGCGCCGGAAGTAATTTATTCATATCCTTGTATTGCCGCGCACCCTGCATCGCTTTGATTGCAAATGGAAGACTTAAAAGAGCTATCAGGCAGTAAACCGGCATGATAACCGTTCCGCTTATAAGAGTGGCAATCACGCAGCCGACAATCCAGGCATAAACGGCGATAGTCGCAATTACAAAAATCTTGCTGGAGGTTTCCAGTCCAAAGACTACAGGTGTAGTGCGCCTGCCGCCGATACGGTCGGCTTCGACATCGGGGAATTCATTTATAAACAATAAATTATGAACCATGATGCCTGAGGGAATCGATGCCAGCAAGACTATCCAGCTGTATTCGCCGGTCTGCACGAAATAAAGCCCCATTATAGGTAAAATGCCCAATCCGACACCGGGCGACCATTCCGGCCAGTATGTTTTCAATATTACCGGCGTATATAAAACCAGTAGCAAAGCGGCAACCACCAGAAGTGGTATCAACTGCCAGCCGCTGACGATAATGAAAAAGATGCCGATTCCCAGGGCGACAATAGAGGTAACCACCCCCACCCCGAGAGCCTGCTTCAAGGCAATCTTCCCCCCGGGAACCAGACCGCTGCCGCCGGAAAAAGGAGTGCGTCTGACGTTCAAGTCGATGCCGCTCCTGTAATCGAAGTAATCGTTAAGGGCATTGACGCTGCCATGCGTCAGCATCAAACCGAAACCGGCAAGCAGTGCATACCAGATATTGAAAGAGCCGTAATACCAGGCGATAGACGTTCCCAGAAAAGTGAGGACAACGGACAGGATAAGAAATTGAGGCCTGGTTTCCTTGAACCACAGCATTAATTTATACATAAACACTCCCTGTTAGCCGGATAATTTTACTTCATCCCCTACCTTGGCATTGAGTACGGAACCGGCACTGCCGCCATGAAGAGCTATCTCCAGGTACCCGTTACTGCCGATATATGCCAGCAACCCGCTGCCGTCGGAATAGGTGCGGCTTAATCCGTTGATAAGCTCACCGCCGACCCTGATAGATGGCGAATGCCTGTTCAAACGAATGTCGCTGAGAAGGATGTTGGTTATCAGGTTACCGAAACCGTCTATGTGGATTATGTTCCCCGTCAATGAACCGTCGGAATGTCTTTCCGGCGATACCAGCGGCAGCATTTCGATAGTGTGCGCCCGCTCGCCGAAACTTTCAAGACTTTCTCCCATAGAAAGAGCCGCAGCTACCGGAGCGAAAATGTCCCGTCCGTGAAAAGTGGTACTGACACTGGCTCTCCAGAACCGCGAATTGGTGATTCTGACCGCTTCCATAACCAGATCAGGTTTGAATCCTTCAACAATGGAAACAGCCCCTTTGAGAGATACCGGCTCCACCAGATAAGGCTGAAGAACATAGCTAAGGGAACCGTTATCCGGGGTGACAAAACAGCCGAAAGGAGTTTTCACGATAACTGCCGGCCTTTTCGTACCGACACCGGGGTCGACGACAACAAGGTGAATTGCATCGGGGGGGAAATACCGGGCGGCCGTCCCGATTATAAAAGACGCCTGATTGATGTTTTGCGGCTCTATTGTGTGACAGATATCGATAAGGTTAACCTCGGGGTTGATACTCAATATCACCCCTTTCATAGCAGCGACATAACTGTCACACAAACCAAAATCGCTGGTCAGTGTTATTGTGGAGCGCATTTCCCGAACTCCATGCTTACTAGCCCAGTTTGAGCATCAAAAGCGCAACTGCGATAAACAAAATGACTATAACGATTGTCAGTTGAAAAATCGTTTTTTCAAATCCGCGCCTGGTGCGGTATACGGAATCGGATTGCCCGAAGATTCCTCCCAATCCACCGCTGCCCTTGGTCTGTAGCATGAGGAGTACCACCAGCGCTACCGAAAGCACCATCTGAGCTATAATTAAATAGGTTTCCATCTTATCCTTCCTCTAGTTTCTTTTTAAGTAATTCAGCAGCCATGTTGGGGTTTGTCCTGCCGCGGGTTGCGCGCATCATCTGCCCCACAAGGAACTTCAGGGATTGCTCTTTCCCCGCCCGGTAATCGGCTACAGCCTGCGGATTGGCGGCGATAATTTCCGCAGCAGACTTTTCGATTTCCAAGCTGTCGCTTATCTGCCCCAAACCCTGTTCTTTTATAATAGTATCGGCATCCCTGCCGCTCTTATACATTTCTTCCAGCACAGTCTTGGCACTGGAGGTGCTGACGGTACCCGCTGCGGTTACTTCCAGCAAACGGGCAAGACGTTCGCATGGAACCTTTGCTCCGAACTTCTCGATATCCGAAGAATCAGCATTAATTATGCCACTTGCAGAACCTAAAAGCCAGTTAGCGATTTCCTTCGGCTGGATATTCTTCCCTGCTTCAACCGTCCGCTCGAAATACTCCGCCATTGCTTTCGAGACAGTTAGCAGATTGGCATCGTAAAGAGGCAGCCCGTACTGCGCTATGAACCGGTCGCGGCGCGCTTCGGGTAACTCGGGCAGGTTCGCCCTGACCTGTTCTACCCAATCGGATGAAATAGTTAACGGAGGCAGGTCCGGCTCCGGGAAATAACGGTAATCGTGAGCATATTCCTTGCTGCGCTGCGATACGGTTTTGCCGGATTCCTCCACCCAGCCCCTCGTTTCCTGCGTAATCTTTTCACCCTTGGCGAAAGCCTTGCGCTGCCTTTCGGCTTCGTACTCGAGCGCTTTGTAGACAGCCTTGAAGCTGTTCATGTTCTTTACTTCGACTTTTGCCAGATATTCGGTAGTTCCGACGGGGCGGATGCTGATATTAGCATCGCAACGGAAACTCCCCTCTTCCATGTTAGCGGTGGAAACGCCGAGATACTGCAATATGCTGCGCAGCTTAACAAGGTACTCCCTGGCTTCCTCGGGAGAACGCAGATCCGGCTCTCCCACGATTTCCATCAGCGGCATGCCGGAGCGGTTGACATCCACCAGCGTGTATGATTCTTCCATGTCGGAGTGATGATGCGACAATTTGGCGACATCTTCCTCAAGGTGGACACGCGTTATACCGGCTTTCTTTTTCTGCCCGTCCACTTCTATTTCCATCCAGCCCCGGGTTCCCACCGGGTGGTCGAATTGCGATATCTGGTATCCCTTCATCAAATCAGGATAGGGATAGTTCTTGCGGTCGAACTTGGTAAATTCGGATATGGTACAGTTCAGTGCCAGCGCCGTCATCATGCCGAATTCGACTGCCTGCCTGTTGACGGTCGGTAAAACCCCCGGCATCCCGAGGCAGACCGGGCAGACATGGGTATTGGGGGTGTCGTTTGAATAATCTGCACTGCAACGGCAGTACATCTTGCTTTTAGTCATCAGCTGGGCGTGCACTTCCAGCCCGATTATAGTTTCGAATTCCATCTTTCTAATACTTCCCTGCAATTGAATAACTTATTCAGTATAACAACTATGAAATTAACTGACAAGGTAGTAAAGTATATCACGAAAGTCCGGCGGTGATTAAGGTCTTCTCAGGTGGACGGAGCCCTCACAGGATGGTTTAAGAGGACACAAAACAAAAAATGGAGGGCAGAAAAGGATGAAAAGGGGAGTATATTATTCCAGGCAGTTATTTCTGACTTAAGACGGGAGAAACACATCAGAATTACCACAAAACTGGCAGACTTCCCCTTTCAGCCTCAAAATAGAAAATATTTATATAAAATATGCTATAATCTTCTCTGTTGGGGCTGTAGCTCAGCTGGGAGAGCATTGCGTTCGCATCGCAGGGGTCAGGGGTTCGAATCCCCTCAGCTCCACTTAGCTTCCTATTCCATTTAAAATATCAAAAGGCAAAACTCTCTGGCGTTAAGGAGGCTTGAAATATGAAATTTTTTGACCTTATGGATATATCGCACCGCTACATGGAGATACTAAATCCTTCCACGCCTGAAAAAATCATCAAACTTGGCAAATTACTCAAATTAAAAAAAGGAAACCGGGTCATCGACTTCGGTTGTGGTTGTGCTGAGCCCCTCGCTCTTTGGGCTGAGGAATTTGGTATCACTGGTATTGGCATAGATATCTCCGAAGATTTCTGTGACCGGGCAAGGAACAAGCTGGTCATGCGAGGATTGTCGAACCAAATTGAAATCGTTTGCTCCCACGCGGCTGACTATGTATTCGAAGACGGGGCTTTTGATGCCGCAACATGTATTGGGGCAACGTTTGTTTTTGGCGGTTATCAGCAGACGATTCAGACAATGAAGCGGGCTATCCATCAGAGTGGACGCCTTGGTATCGGTGAAACTCACTGGCTTAGCAATCAGGTACATCCGGCATATGCCCAAAAACAGCCGACTACCCACACAGAACCGGAATTAGCTCAATTTACCCGTGATGAAGGCTTTGAACTCGAATACATCATCCGTGCCGGCAACGACGACTGGGATAGGTATATCTCGGATAGTTGGTATGGACTAATAAATTGGCTTGAAGAAAATCCCACCCACACTGACTATGAACAGGTATTCAAGTATTTTCGTACCGACCAGGATGATTATTTACAATTCCAACGCCAATATATGGGTTGGGCCATGTACTGCCTCGCTCCCATGAAATCTCGTTCGACAGGTAGTCAGTTATGAAAATTGCCATTGTTGATACTGCCCGGGCACCTTCGTAAATGTTACTAACCTGGAGTAGAACATTGATGCCGATGATTACGTGATAGTACCTGTTGTCACTTTTAGTAGATTGGGTTTCTTGAAGAAGACTCAAATTTAAATGTTGAGACTAAAAACTAATATAGAAGGCTTAAAAACCAACCTTAAAAGACTTGCCTATCGATACTTCAGCTTCACCACCGAATCTAAATCACAGGCGTGGCTTCGGGAGAAGGAAGCTCTTTCCGGTTCATATCTTCATCCAGTTGAGACAGGAACGACAGTTGTTTTTCTTCACCGGACATACCTTTAAACCGGATAAAGGGGAGCGCCTGCTTCATCATGACTCCCATTTTTTGTAATTGCTGCGTTAAGAAAATGCTGTGTCCCCGGCGGGTTTCGATTATTCTTTTAGCCGATACGGGGCCGATACCCGGCACGCGGATAAGCTCTTCATAGCCGGCTCTATTGATGTCTACAGGAAAAAGCCAGGGTTGTTTCTGCGCGATAACCAGCTTAGGGTCCTTCCCGAGAGAAAGGTTGTCGTTGTTATCGAGGGCCAGTTCCAGATCAGGGGGAGAAAAACCGTAAACCCGGAGCAGCCAGTCCACCTGGTAGAGGCGATGTTCCCTCATCGGCGGGGTGGGACATAGATTTTCCAGGCTGGAGTTGCTTATCGGGCGGAACGCGCTGAAGTAAATCCTTCTCAACCCTACATCGTTATAAAGGTTTTTGCTGACACGCAGAATATCACGATCCGTTTCACCGGCAGCCCCCACGACAAACTGGGTAGTCTGCCCGGAAGGCACCAGGCTATCATCTCGGGAAGTGATCTTTTTTACCCAACGCATGCGTTCGATAATACCGTTATGCAGGTCTTTCTTCCGGCTAAGCCTTGCAAGATGCTGAGCGGTCGGCGCCTCTATATTGACCGAAACCCTTGTTGCCAACCGGCAGCCCGCTTCAACAAAGTCGAAACCAGCACCGGGCAATATCTTGAGATGGATGTATCCCGTGAATTTATGACGGTAACGCAATATTTCCACCACATTTATCATGGATTCCATAGTACGCGAAACATCGCTGCCGATACCGGAACTGAGAAATAAACCCTGCACCAGTCTTTTGGTATATAATTCCATGAACAGCTTGGCCAGCTCTTCCGACTGAAAAGAACAACGGGGAATATCGCGGCTGATCTGATTTACACAATAAGCGCAATCGTTGAGACAAACGTTTGTCATCAGAACCTTAAGTATAGGTACGCAGCCGCCACCGGGCAGAGCGGCATTATGTACAATACCCAGCGGGGATTTTGCCGCAGAACCGGCACCGCAGCCGCAGGAATCGAACCGGGCTGCATTGACGAGGGTAAACAACTTATCCAGCTTCTCCCTCCTCCCAATAAATAGAACATATGTACTAAATAGTATTGTAACATGGCATACACTAAAATACAAGAGGGAAATTCATTCTTTTGCCGCTCGGAAAAAGAAAGGTTATACTGATTGTAATAGTTCATAGATGGCGTTTATTATGAAAAACCAGCTGGACACTATCAAAAAAGCCTATGATCTGACCGTGGAACAATACCGGAAGGGAATCAATCCCCTGGACGATATCCCCGATGATATTAAAAATTCACCGTTTTACAAATTCCTGAAGGTTGACAACCAGGCGCTAGGCAGCGGCGCCCCCGATATCAAAGAATATCTGGCTCCTGATGCCGGAATGCGGTTTCTCGATGCCGGTTGCAGTGCAAATATCGTGAATTACAGGCTTGACCATTGGCCCTCTACTTATTATGGCGTGGATATAAGCCCCAGGTTGATTGAAGCAATGAAAAACTTCGTTAAGTGCGAACAGGTATCAGTCGGGGGGTTGTATGTCGCGGAAGTTACCGGATTACCGTTTGATAATAACTTCTTCGATATTTGTGCGGTGATTGGAGTAATGGAATACTTCACACTTGAATATATAGGGGAAGCGCTCATGGAACTCAACCGGGTTATGAAACCCGGGGCGCGGGCAGTCATAGATATACCGAATAAAAATCATCCGCATGTTTTAGACATGATTAAACTGGAGAAACACCTGGGGCGGACGTCTTTCCTTCATTCACAGGCGGCGTTCGAAAAAATATTAAAGCCGTTATTTGTTACCGGGCGAATCGATGACTCACGAGTGATGATTAAATACTTCGTTCGGACGATTAAATAATTCCTAATCATATCACTGCTCACAATTCAATTACTGACACATCCGCAAATAATTTAACTTATTGCCTTCGACCTTTCCAGATGATAGTATAAGCACTGACTTGCTATATCGTTATAGACATTGACTCCCATAATCTTGAATTAAGGAGGCTTACACCAATGCTTTACAGCGTTCAAAAGAAAGATATCAGGCAGGCATCCGAGGTTTTGGCGAACGCCTTCGAAAAAGACCCGATATGGTCGAAGCTCTACGAAGGCGAAAGCGATTACAAGAAAAAGCTGAGCTATCTACTGGAAGTATCTGCCAGGCACTGCCGGAAATACGGCGGACTTTATGCCCCTTCGGAGAAACTGGAAGGAGTTATCGGCTGGGTTCCGGGGGAATTCGATGATATGACTATGGGGCGGGTCCTAGCCTGCGGCGGAATGAGTGCCGCTATGAGAATGGGTGCCAGTATTTCCAAAAAGATGCTGCCCGTTTTCAAACCGATTTCCGACGACAGGCACCGATACATGGCAGGCAGGGAATACCTGTACATATTGATAGTAGGCGTACGCCCGGAACTGCACGGCAACGGGTTCGGAGGCAAACTCATCGGCTCGGTAATAGAAAAATCGGAGGCCGAAAAGATACCGGTTTACCTGGAAACGGAAACCGAAGGCAATGTAAAGATGTATGAACACTTCGGGTTCAAGGTTCTGCAGCAGATAACTCTGCCGGTTATCGACGTTCCGATGTGGGAGATGCTGAGAGAGCCGCAGTCTTAAAACATGCAAGAGAGAAATTTTAAAAGGGATAAGTTAAATGAATACCTGGATAAAAGAGCTGCTCAAAAATCTGGATGAAAACCTCGATGAGGCAACGAAAATTAAAATTATGGAAAAATGCGGCGAAAAATGCCCGTTTACTCATCTCCCCGACGAGAAGCTGCTTAAAATAAAAAATGAATCCTCAAACTCCCTTGATTTTATAGATAGATTATCAAAGGAATGGCGGGTCAAAACCGAAGGTAAAAATATTTACGTCATTTTTGATAAGTGCTATTGCCCGCTGGTTAATGAAGATATCAGCTATGCCTCCAAAACTCTCTGCTACTGCACACTGGGAAATATCAAAAAGAAATTCAGGCTCGGCCTTGGGAAAGATGTAAAAGTTCTCATGGAAAAGACCATCCTTGCCGGAGATAACGAATGCCGCTTTAAAATCTTGTTATAACAATGACTCAAAAGGGCTGCCAAATGTTACTTCAGCTTCACAATATCTGAAGTAAAGGCAATATTCCTTCACATAAAGCTAAGCCATTACTTTGTCTCCAAACTCCAGTCTGTCTATTGCATCTATTTCCTCTTTGTTCTCGATTTTGATATATCGCATGGTGGTATTCAGGCTCTTGTGCCCCGCCAGGTCTTTTATGGTAAACGGGTCTACCCCCCTCTGGTGCAGCCTGGTGCAAAATGTATGCCTCAACAGGTGAGGCCCATGCTTGCTCTTTTCGATTCCCGCCATCTCAAGGTATCTCCTGATTATGCCATACGTATACCTGCGGCTAAGGTTATGCCCGTTGGTTTCTATGAAAAACCTGTTATTCTGTCCCTCAGGCCTGCTAATAAAGTAGTCTAACAATGTTTTTATGGTATCTCCATTGAGATGCAAATACTGTTCCTTGTTCCCCTTCCTGGTTATCTTTATCTGATGGTTAGGAAAATCCACGTCAGATAGATTCAGGCTTATAAGCTCCGATACCCTCAATCCGTTATGCAGGAACAGGGTGGCTATAGCGACATCCCTGTAATGGACTGGTTTTTTACTCTCCTTGTATATCGTCTCCAAGAAACGGATGCATTCGTCTTCAGTCAGGTACTCAGGTTCTTTTTCGGGAATCTTCGGGCTGCTGACCGACGCCGCCGGATTGATTTCAAGCATCTCGTTTTCCACCATGTACTTGAAGAACGATTTTATGGCAGCCAGCTTTCTGGCTCTGGTCACCACAGAGTTTTTCCTGTTGATAGTCAGGTAGTCCATATACACCTTTATATCTTCCCTGGTAATCTCCTTTGCAATACATTTACCCTTTTTGAATAAAAACGGCAGGAAGCTGCCTGATATGTCGAGCCTGTAAGCGGAAATAGTTCCCGGTGAAAACCCCTTTTCAACCTCAAGATAGTGAAGGAATCCATTCAATTCATTTTTCATGTCATCCTCCTTATCCCTCTGGTTAGAATTGTAACTAAACGTTCATTTTGTCAACTTTTTGGTGCAATTTTTCTAAAAAGGTTTTTCATGACCTTTTTTCAATCGTAAAAAGCTGTTTGTTTTGCAAATCTCTACAAGTAGTGGAGGAATCCCCTCGGGAAAATGGCTGGCGTATTAGGAAAATTATTTTATAAAAAGCAGAGATATCAATAGCAAATAGATGATTAATGAGATATTCATTAGAAATAAAGAGATAAATTATTGTTAATTGATTTAAATTGCTATTGCATCCTTTCATTTCAATTATTGTATATGGCAACTAAATGAACGTTTAGTGCTATTTTATCTTCCAGAAATGTAGTGATTATTCACGAAATAATTTCTTTCAAATGCTCGAACTTTTTACCTGAGAGCGAAGGAGATAGCTA
>DAOUFJ010000032.1:0-49976 GCA_034429935.1 Dehalococcoidales bacterium | reverse complement strand
ATTGCGAGGACGACGCAGGAGGACGAAGCAATCTTTCTCGAATAGCCTGATTGTTAATGTTAGAGATTGCCGCGTCGCTTCGCTCCTCGCAATGGCATTCCTTTTACATTAAAAACACCCCAACTGGCAGCCGCGAACCTTCAACCCGCGTGCGGCGGCTTCCATGGACACGCTCAAAGGGATGATAGCGAACTTATCCGCCAGCGCAAACACTTCAGGGCAGTCGATACGCTTCTTTTTGCTGTACGTTTCCAGCGCTTCGATAAGTCCGCCGGGAATATTCGGCTGCATTTTATTTGCGAAGGGAATCTTGTCTACGCTGAAACAGCCGAGGCGGCAGTCGGTGATGCGTACTCCCAGCCTGTCGGCAATCTCCCCTACGGCAATTCTGGATACTCCTGATTCCAGCGCAATCTGCCAGGCGACGGGACAGGGCAAATATCCGCTTGCCAGGGACGCTTTCACCTTCTCTTCCAGTTTTAAAAGATTTTCGGGTGAAAGGTTATCGGGATTGGCAGTAACAGCTATTCTGGCAGTCTTCTTTTCTCTGTCGGCATCTACAAAATATCTCATTTTCACCCCCCGGGTTATTATCTATATTACCACAGGCCGGGCACCAGCGCCCTTCTTTCCTCGGGATAATCATCGAATTTTTCGTGATACCAGCGGTGATGGGAGCGGGCGCGGGGAGCCAGATTGGCTACCGTCCACAGTGCAAACGCCAACCCCACCGGAGACCATGCGGCGATGGCCCAGCCGAACCAGATGAGCATCTCGCCCAGGTAGTTGGGACAGGAAACCCACTTGAAGAGTCCGCCCTGCGGTATCTCGTAGACATTCCTGTTCTTTTTGCGGATGTTGTAAAGGATGTAATCCGACTGCCGGTTGATGAAGAAACCGAGGATGAATATCGACAGGCCGAGAATAAAGCGGTAATCCACAAGCCAACCGGCCGGATACTGCTGGGGATGCATGGTAATATAACTGCCGTTGAGGTAGGCGTTTATTGTGTTGAAGACAAAACCGCTCACCAGTATCCAGAGGACTAACGGTTTCTCGGAACTGCGCAGCGTAAACGGATAGATAAAAGCACGGTGGGCATAGTGCACCTGCCAGACAATCAGCAGAACGATCTGGGTAACCGTAAAGCCGCCGGGCGCCACCAGGAAACAGGCGGCAAACACCAGCGAAGCCGGCATCTCCATAAGAACCCATCCGAGAGGCCCCTTAACGGCGGGAGAGGAAGATTTTAGCGTGTGGCGGCCATAAGGAGCGGTATAGAAAAAGAGGCAGACGAAGACGATTACCGCCAGCATCACCCACAGGAGCGTTATGTGTTCGAAAATGTATTCAGCCATAATTATTTATGATTATAACTCAAATAACCGTTGTTATTGAACCATTCGATAGTATCTTTTATAGTTTCGCTCAAGGGGCGCGGATTATATCCCAGCTCCGAGGCCGCTTTCTCATGGCTGACATTATGATTGCTTTCCAGCGCCTTCAGCGATATCCCCGTGAAAAGAGCGCGTCCGCCGGTGATGCGGCTGTAGGTCTCCGCGAAGGGTGCGCCGGTTTTGGCCAGCCACATCGGCGATATAAAAGACGGGGCGGGATTGCCGGTAATCTGCGCTATCTGCTTGGAAATATCCTTAAGACTGACCCAGTGCCCCGAAAGCATGTATTTGGCAGACGGTTTTTTGACTTCCGCTGCGCTTATCATACCGGCGGCGACATCGCGCGCATCCACCCAGTCCAGCCCGGCATCGACGATGGCAGGCAGTCTGCCTTTACCGATAGATACCAGAATCGCCCCGAAATGAGACGGCTGATAATCGTAAGGGCCGATGATTCCGGTGGGCGCCACAATCACGGCGTCCATGCCTGCGGCGATTGCCTGGCACACCAGCCTTTCGCCGCAGGCCTTGGAATAATCGTAGGGGATGCCTGCAAATTCCTGCACCAGGGTTCGCGTTTCATCGATGGGGTGGACACGTGGTTCCTGCTCACACGCATGGAAGGAGCTGACGTGAATCAAACGCCCGACACCGCATTTTTTGCAGGCTGCGAGCACGTTTTCAGGGCCTTTGATGTTCAGGGCTTCTACTTCGGGCCTGTTCCACCCGACGACCGAGACCTTGGCGGCCAGGTTGAAGACCACATCCGCTCCCGTGAAGGCTTTTTCCAGCAGCATCTGGTTCAGGGTATCCCCGTAAACCTTTTCCACATTTAAATTTCTAAGAGGTTTGCTGTTGATGTGAACAACCATGCGCACCTGCCAGTTTCTGGCAAGCAACATATTGACGAGGTTTACCCCCAGGTGCCCCGAAGCTCCCGTTACAACTGCTAGCATAATGCGAAGATTTTAACACTTGTCCGATGGATTGGCAATGTTAAGATGAGGAGCATTTTAATCAATCTTGGTTGTTTCCGCTCTTAGACCCTTCGACACGCTCTCCTACGCTGTCGCTTCAGGACGAGAGGGCGAGCGGAATTTTTTATCCTTTATGTAAATGGAAACTAAAGCCGCTCGTGGTGAGCTTAAAAAAGCCGCTCATAGTGAGCTTGTCGAACTAAGCGGCTTCGAATTATTATTCGTAGCAACCATTAATAAGAACCATAAATGCTATTGCCAGATTCCCTCTACACTGTCATTCATCCCGATAAATCGGGAATTCGCAACGACGTATTATATTTTTTCACTTTATGCGTATAAAAGTATTGACACTGAGAGTAAAACCTCATTATAATTATTCTGTAATAATGAGTGAGTGCTCATTCAAAAAATATAGAGGTATTACAAATGGCAGCTACCAGAAACGAGAGAAAAAAGAATATCACCGAAATGAGGAAGCAGCAGATACTGGATGCCGCTATGGACATCTTTTCCGAAAAAGGCTTCGCTACGGCTACTACGGCGGAAATCGCCAGAGCTGCCGGTGTGGCCGAGGGGACGATTTATAACTATTTCCGCAATAAAAGAGAACTTTTCATTGCGGTTATCAAAAACTTTATCGTTTCGATGCAGTTGATGGAACTAATCGATAAATTGCCTGGTGACGGAACTCCATTCGTTTTCAAGGATATAATGCAGGACAGGCTCAACTTTGCCGAGAACGAAGATACATCCCATATTCTGCTTTTGATGAGTGAGATACAACGCGACCCCGAACTGAAAAAATTGTATGCGGAGCAGTTTCTGCATCCGTTCTTTGAAAAAATGGAGGGAGCTTACGGCAATATGATAGCATCCGGGAAAATTCGTAGCATGAATCCATCCGTCGCTACAAGAATAATAGGCGGCATGGTCATCGGATTTGTCATGCTAAGAACTATAGAAGGCGATAAAAGCCCTATAAATAAAATACCGCGCGCAACACTGCTCGATGAAATTATGACTTTCGTTTTCAGTGGGCTTTCCGGCGAAAATATAAATATGAAGGATGGTGCCAGATGACGAATGCGGCAATCGATGTAAAAAATCTCTCTTTCAGCTACGGCAGGTTGAAGGTCATTGACGATATGTCCATGAGTATCAGCACCGGAACCAGCTACGGTTTGCTGGGGCCCAACGGCGCCGGAAAAACAACCTTGATACGCCTCATGGTCGGATTGCTGCGGCCGGCATCCGGGAGTATCGAATGCCTGGGGAAATCCGCATCGCCTGAACTGGCGCGCCTTATCGGATACATGCCGCAGTTGCCGGCACTTTACCCGGAGTTGACGGTAACGCAGAATATCGATTTTTTTGCCCGTATTTACGGTTTGAAGAATAAAAAGGAAAGGGCGCAAAGGGTGGCAGAGGTTATCGAAATCGTCGACCTCTGTCCGAAGCGGAAAACACAGATATCCAACCTTTCTGGAGGAATGAAACAGCGTGTCAGCCTCGGATGCGCCATCGTGCATAAACCCCCGCTCATTTTTCTCGACGAGCCGACTGTAGGACTGGACCCCGAATTGAGGGTGCATTTCTGGAACTACTTCGAAAACCTGACCAAAAGCGGCTCGACATTGATTATCTCCAGCCATACCTTCGACGATGCCGCCCACTGCAACAAACTGGCTTTCATGCGCCTCGGGAAGATTGTAGCACAGGGAAGCCCGGCCGAGTTGAAACAGGCAACAGGGAAAACGGACGCTTCTCTGGAAGATGCCTTCCTTCACTTTATCCACAGGGAGGATAATATAAATGTTCAGTAATGCATTTAATATTGCCGGACGGGTTGCTACACAAATTGTGCATGACCGCAGAACGATGGCCTTGATACTTATCGTCCCGCTGGTGGTAATGACATTAATCGGATTGAGTTTCCCCGACCAAACCGTCCTTGATTACATCGCCCCGGCGATGCTGGTAACGCTGGCTTTCTTTTTCAGCTTTCTGTTAACGGGTATCAGCTTCCTCAGGGAGCGCTCACAGGGAACCATGGAAAGATTGATGGCGGCGCCGGTATCACGGCTGGACATCGTGCTGGGATATCTCTTCGGTTTTTTTATCTTCGCCCTTACCCAAACACTGATAATCGTGCTTTTTACCATCTATGTACTGGGAATCAATTTCTACGGAGACCTGTGGCAGATACTGGTTTTCCAGGTGGTCGTCATTACGGGTGCGGTAACCCTGGGGATTTTCATTTCGATGTTTGCTCATAACGAATTCCAGATGGTGCAATTCATTCCGCTGATAATAGTGCCTCAAATATTCCTCTGCGGCGTTATATGGCCCGTAGAGCAGATGCCCGATTACCTGCAGTGGTTATCGGTGATACTACCCCTTACATACGCCGTAGACGGTCTCAGGGATATCATGCTATATGGACTCAGCCTGGCAGATGTCTGGGTGGAAATTGTTGTGCTTGCCGGATTTGCCGTGCTGACCTCGATACTCGCCTCGCTGACATTGCGTAAAGGCGCCTGACAAGTGTTTTTTGAAGACTGACCGGAACTGCCGTGGTCGATACGATGCCAGCCGACAGCCCGGCCAATCTTTTTATAGCCGGTTTAATACCATTAATTATTGTTATCGAAAACAACCTCCCCTCTTTTTGCCAGCAGGCTCATAGGTGATATAATGATAGCACAGCAAAAATCCTGAATACCTATATAATCGGGGCTTACCCTGTTTTTTATCTTTAAAATAGCTCTTATCAACGTAAATTTTACAGAGAGGAGGTTGCAACTATGGATTCCGAAAGACCTGACAAAGAAATCCTTTTAGATATAAAAGAGCTGGCCGTCAGCGTCGACGACAGGGAAATATTGCATAACGTCAATTTGAGTATACCTTCAGGAGAAACACATGTAATCTTCGGCCCCAACGGAGGGGGCAAAACCACGCTGCTGATGACCATCATGGGTTTCCCCAGGTATAAAATCGAAAGCGGCAAGATTTACTTCAAAGGCATAGATGTGACCGATATGCCGGTCGACGAACGTGCCAGGCTGGGTATCGGCATCATGTTCCAGCGCCCCCCGGTCGTTCGAGGCGTCAAGACACGCGATATGGTGGCTGCCTGCCTTAAGAAAGACGATGGGGAAAAACTGATTGCAGAGCTGGCGGACAAAGCCAATATGACCGATTTTCTTGCCCGCGATATAAACCACGGCTTCTCCGGCGGCGAAATCAAGCGCTCCGAGCTATTACAGCTATCGGCTCAATCCCCCAATCTCGTCCTGCTGGACGAACCTGAATCGGGGGTCGACCTGGAGAACATCGCCCTCATCGGGTCGCTCATCAACGACCTGCTGGGCAAGGTTCATCCTATCCGTGAAAGAATAAACAGCGGGCTCGTCATTACGCATACCGGACATATTTTGAATTACGTAAATGCGCGCACCGGCTATGTCATGTTCGAGGGAAGGATTATATGCGAAGGAGAACCCCTCGATATGCTTAACACCATCAAAGAAAAAGGATATCGGGAGTGTTATAAATGTCTGAGAAATTGAACAATATGGAAAAGGCCAGAGCCGCTGCCAATAAGCGTGCCCCTCTGGGCGCAGATATAGACCTGAACAGTTATAAAATACCTGCATCCGAGAAACCTGTAAATACAGACCCTTCCGGGCTTTCTTCAAAAGATAAAGAAAATATGTTATCGACCGGCGTCATGATAGATGACCCCAGCCAGAGAATGGGAACTTTTATACAGGTCGATAACACACCGATTCACTACTCTTCCAGGCAGGACGGCGTGGAAGTGATGGCTATCAGCCAGGCAAAGGAGAAATACGACTGGTTCGGCGACTACTGGTGGAAAGCCGTCTCCGTCGATGCCGATAAATATACCGCCCATGTCGAACTTAATGAATCTAACGGATATTTCATACGGGCTTTACCGGGAGCAAAAACCACCTTCCCGATTCAGGCATGTCTATATCTGAACAAGATAGGTACAATACAGGATGTCCACAATATCATCATCGCCGAGGAAGGCTCGGAACTGCATATCATTACAGGATGTACGACATCACTGCACAACGAACCCGGCCTGCACATCGGGGTTTCCGAGTTCTATATTAAAAAGGGTGCCAGGGTTACCTTTACAATGATTCATAACTGGGAACCGGCAATAGGAGTACGCCCGCGAACCGGTGTTATTATCGAAGATAACGGGTTACTTCTTAATAACTATGTCGCCATGAAACCGGTGGGGTCGATGCAATTGAATCCTACTGCCAATTGTATCGGCGAAAATGCTACGGCCAGGTTTAACAGCGTCATAGTCGCCCCCCCCGGCTCCAGCATGGACATCGGGTCGCGGGTATTACTTAACGGAAAAGGTTCCAAGACGGAAATAATCGCCCGCACCATAACCACAGGAGGAGAAATCATTTCGCGGGGATATATGGAAGGGAATGCGCCGGACGTAAAAGGGCATCTGGAATGCCGCGGGTTGATACTGGGCGATTCCGGGTCTATCCATGCCATCCCCGAACTGAAGGGAACTCTCGCAGGTATCGACCTGTCTCATGAAGCTGCCGTAGGTAAAATCGCCGAAGAAGAGGTGGAATACCTGATGGCAAGGGGGTTGACCAGAGACGATGCAACGGCAACCATAGTCCGCGGTTTCCTGAATGTAGATATCGAAGGACTCCCCCCCCTGTTGAACGACGAGCTGCAAAAAGCTATCAAGGATAGCGAAAATGATATGTTCTAAATAAAGCTGTTATCTCAATCGGTATGAGAATCCGCTCATCTGAACAGGTGGGCGGATTTTTAACCTTTCCCCAGCCCCAGATACTTCGTTCGACCACCACGAACTCAGTATGACAAAAAACGTAGGGACTACCAATGGTCGCCCGCCTGAATAACAAATGACAATCAGGCTACAGGTTGCCCCGACATCAGGTCAATAATGACCCTCATCCGTCATTTCGATTAAACTGTATGCCATCCTGACAAATCGGGGCAAAAAACGGCTTCCCTTGGGGTAAGTCCCGACAGGTCGGTACGAGACTGATGAGGAAATTCAAGTAGAAATAATTCAATCTTCTTTTTTAAGAATATCCTGAGCTTCTTTTAATTGCTCGGCCGTATTGACGTTGAAGAAGGAACGGTGCTGGGGGTCATATTTGTTTATTATATCTTCAGCCACATATTTGACGTTGATATAGTCCAGGAAAGCGGATATTTTCAAGCGCCCTGCCTGTAACGCCCTTTCAATTACGGGCAGGCATTTTTTGGAATATATGGAATGCAGTTGTTCGGTCTTCTCCTCTACCCTGGGAAGCAGTGCATCGTAATCGCGCGGCACCGATATCATATATTTCAGCAACTCGATATTTATAAAAGGCATATCGCAGGCAACCGCTATCGCATAATCGTATTTAACAGCAAGGAGCCCTGAATACAGTCCCATTAAAGAACCGGCTCCCGGGTTAATATCGGTTGCCCACCTGACCGGCACCGTTATCTCCTCATAACGCCTGCCGTTCGTAGACACCACTATATCATCGCTCAGCCCTGATAACTTCCCGGCAATATCCCGAATCATAACGGACTCGCCGTTCAATTTGACTTTAGCTTTATCGGTGCCGAGCCGGGAACTCTTCCCCCCGGCAAGCAATATGGCACTAACCGGTACAGACATTTTATTCCCCCAGGTTAAGAACGATGGACGGTGACTTCAATTTCCTCTGCATTTTCAATTCCGCGCAAAGCAGTCACCAATCCTCTGGTGGTATTTACTACCATATCCCGAATAAAAGACTTCATTTCCACAGAATTCCCATCGGCGGTCAGGCATGCTTCCCTGTTATGACCTACTGTTATCATAATTTCTGTGGCATTGCCGGCATCATGTAATGCGGCAAGAAGACCGTTAATCGTATTTACAAACATAGTTCGGACGAAAGGCTTAATGTCCACCGTGTTTCCATTGACAGTTAAAGCAACCTCGGGTTCCTTCGGCTTCGACAGGAAATTACCAATAATAAAACCGACTACGCCATCGGAGTCATCGAAAGAAAACTGGGGGACATCCAAATCGAGTTTACGATCTGTAACAACGGCAATAATCTCTTTTTCGTTGCTTAATATCCTGTCACTGACCTCAGAGCGAAACACCTCTATCTTAGGTTTGTTATCGAACTTATACCCCTCGGATATAACTATATCCACATCATCCTGAACCATTTCCCTTATCTGGTCGAGTGTCAATTCCTTTTCTGGTTTCTTTATTATAGCTATTTTTTCAGGAGATGAAATGACTACCACATCACTGCCGGCCTGCGCCATACGCCAGGTGTCTTTACCATGCGTATCGACTTCAAAATCACCTTTATGATGCTTTATTACCGCTATGCTATAACCCTTTTCTTTAAGCCCTTTGACCACCTTTTCTAAAAAGGTGGTTTTCCCAGAGTTATGCCTGCCGACAAAAGAAACAACCGGTATCATACTGACAGCACTCCTGTAATAAGCCTGATATTTTTAACAGAGCCTCTCCACTGGTCAAAGATGAGTTGCCTTAAAGACCTGTCTATCTTTCTGCCCATTTTTCAGCCAGATTGCCGAAAACGGGCAATTTATATTTAACACCCTGATAGGCTTTTACCATCAGGATAATCCAGAGTATAAAAGCAAGGATAGAAATAACCGGCCAGAGCACGAACCAGAAGGGGAACCAGTTAAATATTATACTTAAAATGGTAACCGTTCCAAATACAATCATGGATTGTATGGCATGGAACCTGACAAATTTGTTGTTCGGCTCAAGAAGATAAAATATCAAACCTGTAACCCACCCCAGAACATAGCTTAACAGGGCAGCTATGTTCTCCTGCAATCCGGTCCCGGTATTCCCCATAATTTTACCCTCCGCTTAATAAAATATTATAGCCGGTTACTAGGTTATACTGTTACCATCGGAGTGTCAATACTTTCTTATTTCCCCCGTTTATTTTTTACTTTATTTTCATGCTCTATTTTCTCTATTTTATAACACAGCTTCCCAACAGGAACTGCTACCTCAACGGCATCTCCGACGCGTTTACCGATAAGGGATTTACCAAGAGGAGAAGAATCGGATATTTTTCCATTAGACGGATCAAACTCCCTGGCAGTTACCAGGGTATATTGAAATTTTTCTCTGGTCTCCATATCAATCAATGCAATACAATCGCCGATTCCCGCTTTATTAGTTTCTTTGGCATTTTCCTCTATTATTTCAGCCTGTTTCAACAATTGCTCCAGATCCATAATCTGCCCTTCCAGGTGACTCAGCCTTTCCCGAGCTGCATCCAGCGGGGCATTCTCACGGAAATCCTTATCGGCAGCAGCCTTGCTTACTTCCTCTATAGCCTGAGGACGTTGCTTTTTCAATTCCTCGAGTTCAACTTTTGCTTTATCATATCCCTGCTGTGTCAGAGAAACCTTCTGGGGGGCATCCTTTTTGATGCTGTTGTTGACCTTTACCTTGCACTTCTTGGACTTAAGATGCGTGGTCAGGTTAATTTTTACGAATCCTTCTTTTTTAGCATACCCCAGAAAGACCCGGATAATTTCCAGTTTACGGTTATATTCGGCGTCCGAAACAGACAGTCTTTCGGCATAGTTGGCAATTTCTGGAGGCATAATCTCGCAAAATGCCCGGTTTTTACCGAACCAGCGGGTAAAATGAGTGAGTATCTGTTGATACGATTCGCGCTCCTCAGGCGAGAGGCCCTCGATAAAACAGGCGGCAACCTCAGCTACCTTTGTTCCCTTGTTGTTGTTATCCATTCATTCTCCATTTTCTGACAATATTTATTAGCTTCATTAGTATATTACCGGGCGATTCCCTGTGATAACAGCCTCGATATCGTCCGGAATCCGACTGCCCTGCGAATTAGTTTGCTGTGAAAATCGAAATCGAGTTCATCCGAGCAGACAAGGTCTTCAACAATCCCGGAACCAGTAGTTATGTTAAATATTCTGTCAAGCTGAGTGTCACTCAGCCCTGCATATACTCTGTGTGCAAGGCGGCATATTTTCAGTTCTCCGTTCAGTTTACTTTTCCACTCTCTTTCATAAGCCGACAGTTTAACAGCCCGGAAATCCCCTTCATTCAATGCCTTATCTACGTTATTGACGGCCATTTCAGCGCAAACCAGACCGAAATAGATACCGCCGCCGGTAAGTGGTTTTACCTGTCCCGCAGCATCCCCCACCACGATGAAACGCTCTCCAAAGGTTCGCTTCGGCGGCTGCAGCGTAATCCCCCGATAATAAGGAGCGTCCCCGTTGACATCTATTTTCCCCCGCTCTTCCAGAAAAGACAAAAATTCCTTTAAATACCGATTGGGAGTCTTTCTTGTCATCAGCCCGACCAGTGCCTTCCTGGAATCCAGGGGAACCAACCATCCGAAAAAACCGGGGGCAACGTGCTTTCCGGTGTATATTTCTATTTCATCGATATCCCTGTGATGTACTTCTATCTGGGCGCCGACAGTGCAATCACCGGGTTTCTCCAAACCCGTTCCATCCAGCAAACCGGAGCGAAAACCCGAGGCTATAACTGCTATTTTTGCTTCCGAAGCCAGTAATTTTCCGCCCTTCGAATATTCAACCCTTATACAATCTTTCCCATATCCGAGTCTTTTTACAGTGCAATTCTGCAAATATTCGGCTCCGGCAGTTATGGCATCGCCTGCCATACTGCAATCCATAGCGGCGCGGTCGATAATACATGCCTGGTCTTCTTTATGGTTCAGAGCGAGCAATTTACCGGATGGGGAATATACCCTGGCGCTTCTTCCGTTTCTTATAACGATATCTTTATCATGAAGAAAAGACTGATAGCACTTTTTGCTTATTATACCTGTGCAGCAGACCTTTTTGTTTTCCATGGTGCCTTTTTCCAGCACCCCTACCCTGTGTCCCCTACAGGCCAACCCTTTTGCAATGTAACTGCCTACAGGGCCTCCGCCAACAACTACGGCATCGTACAATTAACGATTCCTTTCTGAATATATACGTTTGTACACGCTTATAAAATTATATCACAATCCGATTTTTTATGCTTATCAAAGCCAATTTACAAAAATATCCCCGATTTTGCCGTTATAGTTGACAAATGCCTGCGGTTTGTTTTATAGTGTCCCTAATTTAATATCAAAAGGCTGTGAGCAGGGATAGTAAGTTTCCAGCGAAGCACAGAGAGTCGGGAAAGGTGCGAGCCGATGCCGGCGCAGAAGCTGAATGGGCCTGGGAGCCGTAGGCCGAAAGTAATTTTATCAGTAGGTTCTACCGCAGGGAAGCGTTATCAGATCCGTTGATATTTTTAAGTATCAAGTGAGATGATCTGCCGCCGTAAAAGCAGTGGATTAAGAAGGGTGGCACCGCAAAGGTGAACCTTATGCCCCTTCAACCGTTTCTGGTTGAAGGGTTTTTTGTTATTAAGAGCATTGAATGAGATTTAATAAAAATTATTTATAAAGGAAGGATTAAAAAATGAAAGAAGCAATGTATTTCCTCGGTCAAAAGGATATGCCGACCAGATGGTACAATATCCTGCCCGACTTCCCAGAACCGCTGCCTGCAGCACTACACCCGGGAACAGGGAAACCCCTGACTCCGCCCGATCTAGCCCCCCTGTTTCCGATGGAATTAATCATGCAGGAATTCAGCCCGGAACGCTATATAGAAATCCCCGAAGAAGTGATGGATATTTATAAAACCTACAGGCCGACCGTCCTGCACCGCGCATACAGGCTGGAAAAAGAACTGGATACCCCTGCAAAAATCTTCTATAAATATGAAGGTACCAGTCCTGCAGGAAGTCATAAATTAAACACAGCCATCGCACAGGCGTACTATAATAAAAAGGAGGGAATCAAGCGTATTTCCACCGAGACCGGCGCTGGTCAATGGGGCATTGCCCTGTCGATCGCCTGCAAATTCTTTAATATGGAATGCAAGGTTTATATGGTTAAGGTAAGTTACAACAGCAAACCGTATCGCCATATGATGATGGAAGCATACGGAGCTACCTGTGTAGCCAGTCCCAGCGTAGAAACCAAAGCCGGAAGGGCTATGCTGGCAAAAGATCCGGATTGCAACGGCAGCCTCGGTCTGGCTATCAGCGAAGCCGTAGAGGATGCTGTTTCCCGTGATGATACCCACTACTCACTGGGAAGCGTCTTGAATCACGTTATCTTACATCAATCCGTGATAGGTGAAGAATCCAGAAAACAGATGGAAATGGCAGGGGAATATCCGGATATTGTTATAGGATGTGTCGGTGGCGGATCCAACTTCGGCGGGATGGTAGTTCCATGGATTAGAGATAAAATCAGCGGTGCCAAACCCAACCTGCGTGCCATTGCTGTCGAACCGCAGGCCTCCCCTACACTCACCAAAGGGCCTTATGCTTACGACTTCGGCGATGTTGCAGGTTTGACCCCGTTATTGAAAATGTACACTCTTGGACATGATTTTATGCCAGCTCCGGTTCATGCCGGCGGCCTGCGCTATCATGGAATGGCACCGATTGTTTCGCATCTTTATAAATTAGGATTAATTGAAGCTCAAGCAGTACCGCAGACTGAAACCTTTGAAGCCGGTATACTTTTTGCCAGAACAGAAGGTATCCTGAGCGCTCCTGAATCCACCCATGCCCTCAAGGTAGCTATTGATGAAGCCAAAAAGTGTAAAGAGTCGGGAGAATCCAAGAATATTCTCGTAAACCTCAGTGGACATGGGCTTTTTGACCTTTCAGCTTACGAGGAATACTTCGCAGGAAGACTAAAGAATTACGCCTTCTCCGATGATGATATGAAAAAAGCGTTATCCAATTTACCGAAAGTGGACTGATTACAGCCTTTGTAAAAAGATAAGTTAAAGCAACGCCCTGTTTGAAGGGAAACCTCAACAGGGCGTTGCTTTATACCATAAACGGGACATATCTTAATAACTGTCGTTCATCTCGTAATACGATTCGTATCCGCAAACCCCGCACTTGAAGCTTTTCTTGTTAAACATCCGGTCACCGTCATTTACAGAAGCCCAGTTTCCACTGGTAAAGCAGCGCGGGCAATAGTCGCCCTTACCCGGAAACGTTACCGCTTTGCCGCAATCTCTGCATTTAACGGTGTTTATACTGGTAACATAGATGACGCCATGGAAACTGAACTCCCAGTTATGTACCTGGTTATCGGCATGTTTCCAGCATTTTTTACAGATACACCCCGTCCATTGATGTCCTTCGTCGCGGTTTTTATAGCATATCGTGCATTGACAACCTTTCCAATTGTGCCCTTCGTCGCGCTTTTTATAGCATATCCGGCACTTGCATCCGTTCCAGTCATGTCCTTCCTCTCTGCGTTTACCGCACTTCCGGCAGATACAGCCGTTCCAGTTGTGCGACTCATCCCGCGTAAATCCACACCTTGAGCAGATGCAGTAATCCCATTTATGACCGAACCATTTGCAAAGCAAATTCATATTGTCACATCCTCCTGCACCGATTCCGGATTGTCGATTGCAATACGGATTACCGGTTGACCCTAGCTACCGCCAGCTTCACCTCGTACCCGTTTATCTTGTAACTACCGGATTGAACTTCTTCTTCAGGAACGCCTTTCCTGATTTCGTCCGACAGGGTTTCATGCTTTATATAATCTTCATAACCGGTTATTACCTGCACCACATATTCCCCACCATCGTAATAAGAGATTATATGGTCGGCGATCTCGAAACCGGCTTCTTTTCTCATATTCTGCAGTCGATGCACTATTTCACGTGCCAATCCTTCTTTCAGAAGTTCCGGGGAGATATCTGGATTGACGACAACACTGTATCCGCCGTCTGATTCGATTACATATCCGGAACTTTCCGCACCGCCTAGATCGCCGATAACCTCGATATCCTTGATATTCAGTTCATCTATGACCTGGGACTTGACCCTTTCGAGACTGGCTTTTTCACTGCCCGCCAGCAGTTTCACCTGTACACTGGCAAGAGGCTGGCGCACCTTCACCTGCGCCCTGCTCCTTGCCGCCCGCCCCAGGCTGGACAATCTGATTGCCAACTTGGTATCGGCTGACAGATTTTCATCGACTTTCGTCTTATCGGAAACCGGGAATGTTGCCAGGTGCACGCTCACCGGAGCATTTTTATCGACAGACCTGACCAGATTTTGGTAAAGCTCTTCCGCCATGAACGGAATAAACGGAGCGACCAGCTTCGTCAGGGTAACCAGACACTCGTAAAGAGTGGCATAGGCCGACAGCTTGTCTGTATCGTTTTCGCTCTTCCAGAAACGCCGGCGGCTGCGGCGTACATACCAGTTGGAAAGGTCATCTACAAAACCTTCCAGCCGCCTGCCGGCTTCGGTCGGATTGTAGGTATCCAGTGCATTATCCACATCCGCCACCAGTTTATTCAACTCGGAGATAATCCACTGGTCTAGAGTGGAGGAGACTGTTTTACCGGTCCCGGTCAACGGATTGTAATTATCGATATTGGCATAGAGAACAAAGAAGGAATAAGTATTCCAGAGCGTCAGCATGAATTTATGCGTTACTTCCGAAACCAGTTGCTCCGAGAAACGGCGGGCGTTGCCGGGAGGGCTGGCTGTAAACAGGTACCAGCGCAAGGCATCGGCACCGTATTTGTTCAGTACCGGCCAGACTTCGACCACATTCCCCCTGGTCTTGCTCATCTTCTCGCCTTTGGCATCGAGAATATGCCCCAGGCATATCACATTTTCATAACATGGTTTGTCGAAAAGCAGTGTCGATAAAGCATGCAGGCTGTAAAACCAACCGCGTGTCTGGTCGACGGCTTCGCAGATATAATCGGCCGGAAATCTGCCGTCGGTAAGCAATGTATTATTCTCGAACGGGTAATGATACTGTGCCACCGGCATGGCGCCCGAATCGAACCAGCAGTCGATAACCTCGGGAACACGCTTCATCTTGCCGCCGCAATCGGGGCAATCGAAGGTCAAATCATCTACATAGGGACGATGCAGGTCGACAGGCTCATTAAGCCCCGATATTCCTTTCTTTTCCGAAAGCTCTTTCAGGCTGCCGATGCACTCCTGTTTGCCGCATGACTCGCACTGCCATACCGGAAGCGGCGTTCCCCAGTACCTCTCGCGGGAGAAAGCCCAGTCCACATTGTTCTTCAGCCAATCTCCGAAACGCCCTTCCTTTATATGTTCGGGATACCAGTTAATGATTTCATTATTCTCAATTAGCCTGTCCTTTACCGCCGTCGTACGGATATACCAACTCTGTTTAACATAGTACAAAAGCGGCGTATCGCAGCGCCAGCAGAACGGATATGTATGGCGTATCTTTGTACTTCTAAAAAGATTCCCCCTTTTTGTTAATTCTTCTATTACCATAGGGTCGGCCTTTTTGATGAATTTACCGGCAAAACTGTAGTTGCCGGTAACCTTACCCTGTAAATCGACCGGCTGTACGAAATCCAGGCACTGCTGCATGCCGACCTCGAAGTCGGCTTCACCGAATGCCGGAGCGATATGAACGATGCCGGTGCCGTCCTCCATGGAAACGAAGTCGGTGGACAGTACCCGGTATGTCAGGTTATCATCGTCAGGTTGCAACTCCAGCTCGGAACTTCCGGGTTTCTTAAAACGCAACCTCTCAGTTCCGTACTGATGCGGATTATATAACGGCTGATAAGGAGTACCTACCAGATGGCTGCCATTGACTTTTAATACCACCGGATTATCCGCCAGTCCAACCGTAGCCAGCAGAGCTGTCGCCATAATTATATATTCGCCTTCCACTTCTACAACCGAATATTCCGAAGCGGCGGAAACAGCCAGAGCGGTATTGCCGGGCAGTGTCCAGGGGGTCGTCGTCCATGCCATCAGAAAAACCGGTTTGCCAACCAGCTTTTCGCTAATCTTTCCAACAGCATCGGGAGACACCCTGAACTTGATGTAGACTGACGGGTCCTCGGTATCGTCTTTATAACCCAACGCCACTTCGTGAGAACTGAGGGAAGTGCCGCAACGCGGGCAATGAGCCGCAGTCTTATACCCCTTGTAGACTAATCCTTTATCCCACAACTGCTTGATTATCCACCAGCCGCTCTCAATATAGTTATTATCCATAGTGATATAGGGATGCTCCATATCGCACCAGTAGGCAATACGCTCCGTCATGGCATTCCATTCTTTCAGATAGCGGAATACGCTGTCACGGCACTTGGCGTTGAATTTTGCTATACCGTATTTCTCGATATCGGATTTGCTGGTAAAACCGAGTTCTTTTTCGATGCCCAGCTCGACCGGCAAACCATGCGTGTCCCAACCGGCTATACGCGGCGCATAGTATCCCTTCATAGTCTTGTAGCGCGGAATGACATCTTTGAATACCCGCGACAGGACATGATGAATACCCGGATTCCCGTTGGCCGTCGGAGGTCCTTCAAACAGCACAAAGCGCGGGCAATTGCTGCGCTCCTCTATGCTCCTTTTGAAAATGTCTTCCCTGCGCCAGAACTCCAGTATATTTTCCTCTTGTTTGGCAAAATCCGCCTTGCTGTTTACCGGTTGAAACATATCGACTCCCTTTCTATAAAAAAATATCCCGCCCCAAACTAGGGACGGGATTAATTATAACCCGCGGTACCACCCCGATTCCCCCGCAACCAGCGGAGGCACTCAATAAGGCATATATCATGCCCCTGTCATTAATAACGATTGACAACACCGTCCAATCCTACTCGGAAGTATCTTTCGGTTGGCAGCTTCGGAGCGATTTTCGATAAAATCGACAGGTCTGCTCACACCGTACCAGACTCGCTGACTGCAGCCTTCTATCTACTCTTCTCCATCCTCGCCTTTTCAGTAAAACTAGCACAATATTCTGTTTTTATCAATATCTACAAATAGAACATCCCTCTTTAATCACTCCGGATTGCCAAAAGGATTAAAGGGGAAACAACTATTTAATATTTGGGAATAACGGACACCTTGCGGTCTTCACCGAACCCGACACTCTCGGTTTTGACTCCCGGATGGTCAGCCAACGCCATGTGAATAATACGTCTCTCATAGGCCGGCATCGGTTCCAGCGTAAAAGACTTCCCGCTGTTCTCCACCTGTTCAGCGACGCTCTGCGCCAGCTCTTTCAACACCTGCTGGCGTTTTTGCTTATAGCCGTTAACATCGATGATTATCGAGGGAATCGAATCATGGGTACGATTGGCGGCGATAATCTTTACGATATATTGTAAACACGATAGTGTTTGCCCTCGCCTCCCGATTAATATACCCAGTTCATCACCTACTATGTTATAAACAGATGGAGCGATTTCGCCGTCTTCATCAGGGGAAGATTCTCCCTGTTGATAATCTATTGTGGCCTCTATCCCCATTTTATCGAGCATGGTTTCTAAAGTATCTTTAATGATATCCATAGCATTTTTTTCTTCGCTTGCGGAATCGCCGGCACTACCCCCGACCACGGCCTCCTCAAATTCCATTCCAAAAATACCCCGGCTACCTTCGCTTAGAATGTCTATTTTTTCCTCCTCTCGGTTTCTGTTTAGCTCTATCAAAGCTGGTTTTATAGCCTCCTCCACTGTCTTTGCGTACTTCTCTGTCACCGGCTTCTGCCCCAGCCTCTACACCTGCCGAAGCGGAACCGGAAATATCCGCCTGTAACTCCTTAACATCCGTTTTACTACCTTTTTCTACCGAGGCAATGCGCTCTTTGAGCTTTTTATCTTTCTTATTGTCCTTCTTAACGGGTGTTTTCCTTTTAAAAATCCCCAGAAATTTCTCAACGTTTAAAGAACCCCAGCTTTTGGTGATTATGTACTGTACAACTATAGTGATTACATTGGAAATAAACCAGTACAGGGCCAACCCGCTGGGGAAGGTCAATGACATAAAAGCAAACATCAACGGCATCAGGGTTGTCATCATCTGAGTTTGCGACTGCTGCTGGGGGTTGGCCGAAGGAGTCGATGACATCTTTTGCGTTACCCACATTGAAGCCCCGACCAGTATTGCCAGCAGGAAATCACCACTCGCCAGGTCCAACCACAGGAAATGACTGTCTACAGGCAATGCCGAATAGACCACTGGCCATGAATACAGATACTCGGATAAATTCAGGAAATTACTGGGAGCTACCGCCAGAACACGCATTATCGACTGATACAGCGCTATCCATATAGGCATCTGGATAAGCATCGGCAGCAGACAACCGGCAGGGCTGACACCGGATTCCTTGTAGAGCTTCATCTGCTCTTCAGCCAGCTTCTGGCTGTCTTTAGCATGCTTCTTTTGCAGTTCGGCAAGTTTAGGCTGAAGGTCCTGCATCGCTTTGGTGGCGTTCATCTGCTTACGTGTAAGCGGAAACATCGCTGCACGGATAAGTATTGTCAGGACAATAATGGTCAATCCGAAGCTGCCGAATAATATATCAGATAAACCGATGAGAATATTTATCATCGGGCCAAGTGCAACTACATCCCAAATCGCTCCAATATTCAAATTAAACCACCTTACTCCCTGTATTAACCGATCTCATAGTACCAGACCGCAACACCGGATTCGCCGTTTATTGCATAAAGGTATTCATCCTTTAAAGTGTGGACATAAACGATCCCGTCATCGACGAAGAGCGCAGATTGAACTGTCAAGTCGAGTTCCTTTAGCAGCAATTTGGTATTATTACCGGTATTTATATAATATATATCCCCATCCTGCGTGGATACTATAACCTTATCACCAAGCAGTACGGGAGATGACGATATGGAAGTCCCGAGATCCAACGCACTTATCAAAGTTCCTGCATCGGTATCGATTATATAGACAAAACCATCCATATTGGGGGCATACATAACCCCGTCAGTTATTAACGGAGTAGCCCAGAACCAGTTTTTAGGAGTATAAGCCGCATCGCTATCAAACGAAAAACTCCAGACCGCATCCCCTGTTTCGGCATCCACCGCATATATACTACGGTCCAGCGAACCTATATATATCCTGCCATTATCATAAATAGGGGTAGTAACTATAGGGCCGTTTGTTTGGAACGGCTCCGTCCACTTTTCAGTGCCGGAATTTATATCGATTGCATAAAGATTTTCATCGTAGGAAGCTACATATAAGGTATCTCCATACAAACAGGGGGTTGCCCATAAAGTATCCTCAGTATCGTATTGCCAGATGACCTGCTGTGTATCAATATCCAGAGCAGTTACCGCTCCGCCGACCGCACCGAAATAGATAACGCCGTCACTGATAACCAATCCGCCGATAATTCCTTCCACATAACCCTCGGAAGGATATGTCCATAAGAGATTGCCTGTAGCCGTTTCATAAGCATATATCTTGCCCGAATAAGTCGCCACATAGACCACGCCGTTATCAACCACCGGGTCGGCATATATTACCGATGACGAAGACGACATTCCACAGCTGCCGCTGCCTGACGATGTGGTATCTTTAATTTCTCTTTCCCATATCACATTACCATTCGATTTCTGAAGCGCTGCCAGTTTCCCCTGCGAAGCGACATAAACAGTCTCTCCGTCTACTGTTGCTCCCGACCAGCCGTAGTTCGTGTAAGCCGACGAAGAACAACTGGCAAAACTCAAACCGAAAACCAGTAAAGCAACAACCAGAATCGCTTTAGCTATTACATTTCTACTTTTTTTCATATTGACTCTCAATAACAATCCCTTTCAGGATATTATCATTCCCCCCGTTTATTTCCGGTACAGGATCGTATCCCCCTTCATGCCATGGATGGCAACGAGCTATTCTTTTTATCCCCATCCATATTCCTCTACACACACCAAACCGGGAAATGGCTTCATAAGTGTATTGAGAACAGGTAGGCAGATAACGGCAGTTGGAAGGCAGGACTCTTGATATAGTTAGCTGGTAAAATCTAATTAGCGCTAAGGCCAGTATCTTCATGATTCTCCGTTATTAAACCGGCTTGAGACATCAGCCTCACAACCATGCTTTTCAAATCATTATACCCGGCATCGGATATTCCCGGTCGAGTAATGAAGATTATGTCACACCCCGGCTTGATATTAATCCGCCTCATTATTTCACGCAGCAAACGTTTGGTTCGATTCCTCACAACCGCATTTCCAACGCGTTTGCTTACTACAAAACCATACCGGGAGTAATCCATATTATTAGCCAGGGTCTTCATTACCAAGAACCTGCTCCCCCAGGGTTTACCCTTTCTGTGAATCAGATTATAGTCCGCGGTATTGGTAATGCATTCTTTATTCTTCATCACCTGTAACCATTTCAGGAAAGGCTTCCTTCTTGCAAACGCCGTCTTGATATAGTCGGAGGGAAATATACGTATACTGCCACCCTGTGCAGTTTTTATACAACAGTTAAGCGCTTGCGTCCCTTAAGACGCCTCGATTTTAACACCAACCTGCCACCGCGTGTGCTCATTCTGGATAAAAAGCCGTGCTCTCTTTTTCTGGGAATTTTCTTCGGTTGATAGGTTCTCTTCGGCACTGTAAACTCCTTAACAAATGTTTATCTACCTCAGTTGCATAGCTATTCAGATGAAAAACAGCTCCGCAATCAGGATAGAAAGTATTCTATTTTACACATATTTTAGCAGCATAATCCACAGATACGCTACTCTTCTTTAGGGCTTTCGATTTTCTCCTGCTCTGCTGCTACAGGCTCTTCCTGTACGGTCTCCGCTTTTATTTCCGCCTTGACCTCAGCTTTGGCCTGATCACCCCTAACAGGCAGCTTAATGGAAGCCACATCACCCATTCTGCTGATATGTTCTGGAGCAAATGGAAGCAAAGCGATATGACGGGCTCTTTTTATTGCAACCGCCAGAGCGCGCTGATGTTTAGCGCAGGTGCCGGTTCTGCGACGCGGCTCTATCTTGCCCCTGTCTGAAATATAGTTGCTCAGCATAGAGCTGTCTTTATAATCGATGTCTTTTACCTTGCCGGTACAAAACGCACAAACTCTGCGCCGTGGAGCAAACTTACCACCACTTCTCCATGAACCGGTTTTACTTTTTGTATTGGAAACAATTCGTTTAGCCACTAGTTATCTATCCTCTACACTATTATATTTTTCTAATTTATCAAACCATTAAAAAGGAATATCATCAGGCTCAATTTCAACGGTTTCCGGCTCCTCGACTTTCTCGTCATCCAGTTGCGAAGATGCCTGCCTGTCCAGGAAAGTTACCCTGTTAGCAATTATTTCGGTTCTATAACGCTTCTGGCCGTCCTGACCTTCCCAGCTACGATTATGCAGCCTTCCTTCTACGTATACAAGCCTGCCTTTAGAAAGAAATTGATTGCATTGTTCAGCCAGCTTATTCCAAGTTACTACCGTAAACCAGTCTGTTTCCTGCTTGCGCTCACCCTCCGGGGTTGTATAAACCCGGTTTGTGGCCACTCGAAAAGATGTTACAGGATTACCATTCGGGGTAAAACGCATCTCGGGGTCGCTACCTACATTGCCGATAATCATTACTTTATTTAGATTCGCCATCCTACCCGTTCTCCTTTTTCGCCTAGCTCATATATTATGTCAATCACTTACTTTAATCAGCATATGTCGTATAACATCTTCGGATATGCGAAGCTTTGCTTCAAGGCTATTGCTCTGAGATGGTTTCATGACAAAACGGGTTAAAACATAATAGCCTTCCATGAAACTTTTTATCGGATACGCCAGCTTTCTTCTCCCCCACTGCTCTACTCCGGATATTTCTCCACCCAAAGCTGTTATATTCTGGTTTAAAGCATCAACTTTAGTTTCTATCTTGTCTTCCACGGAACCGGGATTGAGCACCAGCACCAATTCGTAATTCCGCTTCTGCTCAACCTCTCCAGCCGCTGTCGCAGCTTCTTTTCTTTTGTCTTTAGTTATCGTTGCTCTTGGCACTACTCATCCCCTCGAAAATTTTATTGTTCATTATAGCATACATACAGAATTGTAAACAACGCTCTGCATCAATACTAATTTTTCAACAATATTTTATAAGTCATTTCACCTTTCAATTCACGGTCATCCTGTAAGGCATTTGACACAATTTTACATCCTTGATAGACTTTACTGGTACTGAGAAGCATCCCCTGCAAATCAGTCGTTTAACAAGGCCCCGTGGTGTAGCGGTCAAACATGCCACCCTGTCACGGTGGAGATCGGGGGTTCAAATCCCCCCGGGGTCGCCATTTTCAATAAATCCCTAACACGACAACAAATCAAAATATCAGTTCATGACATTAAAATAAATGTAATTGCCGATGAGACAGCCAATTCAGGTTCTCGTATATCCCGTAAAACGAACAGAAACAGGAGACAGGGAATACCTGTTGTTGAGACGTATATCCAGCAGAGGTGGTTTCTGGCAGGGAGTAACCGGAGGAGTTGAAGGAGAAGAGAGCCTCATTGAGGCAGCTAAACGAGAATTAGCTGAAGAAACCGGATTTATTACATCTAATTTATATGATATAAATTATTCCTATTCGTTCCCTATCGAAGACAGGTGGCGCAATATCTATGTTCCCGGAACGGAAATTATCGTCGAGCATGTATTTGTTGCTGAGATAAATAACCGGCGATTGCCGGAACTGTCTTATGAACACGATAAATTCAGATGGTGTAACTTCGAAAAAGCGCTCCGGTTATTACAATGGCCTGATAATATAGAGGCTTTAAAGCGAAGCAACACATTTTTGAAAGATTTTACCCGCTAACAAATCATCTTTTGCACACGGCTTCTAAGACCTCATCGAATCCAACTTTTATAAAACCTTACGACCTGCTTATAACCGGGAAACTCTTTTTTGCCTGAGCTTGTTGAGAATTATTGTTAAAAGAATAAATACGACAGCTATCCCCGTCCAGATAAATACCAGAGCCAAAGTATTTTGTGATTCCACTTCGATACTAAACCCTTTCGCAAAGGTTGTGCTTCCCCCCGGGGTGGTAATCAGTATATCTCTTAACCCTACTACGGCATCTGAACTGATAGCCACGTTTACACGCAACTGTGTCGGGCTTATGTTAGAAAAACCGGTAACATAGATACCATCACCAAAGCTCACTGAGGTTGCCCCGCTCAGATTGCTGCCGTTCACAATGACATCGAGCGTCGCCCCCTGATTTCCGCTACCGGGACTAATCGATGTAATCACCGGCAATGCCTGTTTTACCTTAAAACCACCCGGCAATGTGCAACTGCCGCCCGGAGTGGTGACCGATACATCCCTGGTGCCTGCTGCGGCACCGGCCAGTATGGTAATGTTAGCATCTATCCGGCTGGAACTGACTACGGTAAAGCTGTTAAGCGATATGCCATCACCGAACTGCACATCACTCACCCCGGTAAAGTCGGAGCCGTTAATGGTGATGTTCAGCGTTGCTCCCTGGTTCCCACTTTCAATGCTAATCGATGTAATCATCGGAAGCTTTTGCTTTATCATGAAGCTGCCCGGCAATATAAAACTGCCGCCCGGAGTGGTGACCGATACGTCCCTGGCTCCTACCACAGCATCTGAACTGACGGTCAAGTTTACACGCAACTGCGTAGTGCTGATGTCGGTGAACCCGGTGACTTCAATTCCATCACCGAAGTTTACCGAGGTTGCCCCGCTCAGGTTGTTGCCGTTTACGATTACAATGAGTGCTGCCCCCTGGTTTCCACTATCCGGGCTAACCGATGTAATCACCGGTAATGCCTGCTTTACCGTAAAGCCGCCCGGTAACGTATAGCTGCCTCCCGGAGTGGTTATAGATACATTCCTGGTGCCTGCCGCGGCATCGGCCGTAATGGTTATGTTGACAGCTATCTGGTTAGCGCTGAGAACCGCAAAGCTGTTAACAGATATGCCGGTACCGAACTGCACCTCGCTCGCCCCGGTAAAGCTGCTGCCGGTAATGGTGATGTTCAGAGTTTCCCCCTGCCTGCCATCATCAGGTCCCATCGATGTAATCAACGGCAGCGCCTGTTTTACCATAAAGCCGCCCGGTAATGTATAACTGCCGCCCGGAGTGGTGACCGATACATTTCTGGTGCCTGTAGCTGCATCATCCGCTATGGTGATACCAGCATCTATCCGGCTGGAACTGACCACGGTAAAATTGTTAACGGATATACCGGCACCGAACTGCACCTCGCTCGCACCTGTAAAGTTGCTGCCGCTAATGGCAATGTTCAGTGTTTCTCCCTGCCTGCCATTATCAGGTTCCATCGATGTAATCAACGGCAGCGCCTGTTTTACAGTAAAGCCGCCCGGTAATGTATAACTGCCGCCCGGAGTGGTAACCGATACATTCCTGATGCCTGTAGCTGCATCATCCGCTATGGTGATGCTGGCGTCTATCCGGCTGGAACTGACCACGGTAAAGCTGTTAACGGATATACCGGCACCGAACTGCACCCCGCTCGCACCTGTAAAGTTGCTGCCGGTAAGGGTCACGTCTAACGTTGTTTCCTGATTTCCACTACCGGGGCTAACCGATGTAATCACCGGAAGTGCCTGTTTTACCGTAAAGCCATCCGGCAATGTATAACTGCCTCCCGGAGTGGTGACCGATATATCCCTGGTACCAACCAAAGCATCGGCCATAATGGCGATGCTGGCGTCTATCCGGCTGGAACTGACTACGGTAAAGCTGTTAACGGATATGCCAGTACCGAACTGCACCTCGCTCGCACCTATAAAATTGCTGCCGGTAAGGGTAATATCCAGAGTTTCTCCCTGATATCCCCGGTCAGCAGAGATTGAGGATATCGTCGGCGGAAAATACCTTAAAATGATGCCGGAGTCGCCAGATATAAAAATATCGGAATAAGATACCCCCCAGATTGAGCGGAGATCGTTTACGGCATTTCTGTTCATCGAACTGAAGTCAAATCCATCGAAACTCAAAATAACACCCGATTGACCTGCTGCGAAGACATGGGTGCTGTCGGCGCCCCAGACGCTATATAAATCAGCCGCAGTACCGCTGGTTATAACAGACCAGGACGTGCCGTCGTAGCGCAAAACGGCGCCTGATTCACCTACCGCAAAGATATGGGCGCTATCAGCCCCCCAGACGCCATATAAATCAGCCGCAGTACCGCTGGTCATAACAGACCAGGACGTGCCGTTGTAACGTAAAACGGTGCCCGACTCTCCTACCGCAAAGATATGGGTGCTATCAGCCCCCCAGACGCTGTATAGATCAGCCGCAGTGCCGCTGGTCATCGCAGACCAGGACGTGCCGTCGTAGCGTACGATGCTGCCCGACTGCCCTACAGCAAAAATATTGTTGCCATCAATACCCCAGATGCTATATAAATCAGCCGCAGTGCCGCTGGTCATCGCAGACCAGGACGTGCCGTCGTAGCGTAAAACGGTGCCCGACTGCCCTACCACAAAAACGTTCGTACTGTCAGTGCCCCAGACGCCGTATAGATTAGCCATAGTGCCGCTGGTCATCGCAGACCAGGACGTGCCGTCGTAGTGTACGATGCTGCCCGACTGCCCTACAGCAAAAATATTGTCGGCATCGACACCCCAGACACTATACAGGTTAGCCGCAGTGCCGCTGGTCATCGCAGACCAGGACGCCGAGCTGCCGGCGGAAACCAAAGCACCTGCCGAAAGGGAAAATATAAGAGCAGCGATTGCAATAGAAGCTATTTTACGGTTAATTTTATTGTCACCCCTCTTATTACGAATACATTAGAAAACGCAACAATTATTATTGTTTACAATTTTTATGATTTTAGCACATTCGGCATCATTTTGTTTAAGAATTTATTCCGTAATTACTTGAATTATCGAATACACCGGTGATATTATGGGTTTAAACAAATCTAAAACTGCCATGGAAAAAATCCGTTATATTATTATGAAATGACTGGCGGTAATATCAATGAAGGCACTAATTAGAAGGCAAGAGTAGGATGCTCACACCAGATAAGACAGATTGATAGATGCGAACCAGCTGGGCAGATTCTTGCCGGTCGTTTTGAACGAAGGTGATGCCTATTCAGCACTTCAATATTACTTAACCCGAATCTATAAAAGTAGAAAATCATGAAAGAAGAGAAAGAATCTTTTAAAAAAGAGCAATCCGGTGAGATTTCAAGACGTGACTTTCTGGTTAGTGCAGGCACTGTAGCAATTGGCATCCTATTTTTTAACATGGCATCCACTGGGTTGGTACAGGCAACCTCACAAGATAATACTCAAAGCGGCATTCAGGACAACGTCCAGAATTACACTCAGGCTGATACTCAAGACAACACAAAAGAAATCAATTTTGTTTTCCTGCATGGTTTCAACAGCAATGCCAGTTCCGTTCAACCACTCGAGGATGTCATTACAGATAAACTGCCGGAATATATCGCAGGATATGAAAACGACAATCCGGGCATGAATATTGTTGCCGATACGCTGAACAGGTCATATACCAACAATGTGGATATCGAAACATGGGCTAATAATATTGCTGAAGACATTAACAAACGTTTCACCGGTAAAAGCAATATCGTACTAATCGGACACAGTATGGGAGGCAAAGCAGCGCTCTATGCTATCGCACATAATATCGGCAATATCGCCGAAAAGGTGGCTATGGTGGTGACCATAAACAGCCCTGTAAAGAAATTATCTGACTATTACTTCGTTGGAGGAGACACCGAACTGGGTTATGAAGGCGCTCAACTGGTACTATCAGATCAGGGAGTGCTTAATTCCCTGGTCAACTACGACAGTTCGGAAGACGGGCTGTGGGTAGGCACCAATAAACACTGGCTGGCCCTGGTTTCAACCGAATCTTATCCGCTGAGCAGCCAATTCGATACCAACGGAATCGACCTCCTGCCCAGAGATATGGATGATAAAATAGTACCGATTTCGTGCCAGTATGCCGACGGCGCCGATGTGATTTATTATGGCGAATATGCCCACAGCGACTTCAAAATACTGGAAGAGGTGGCCGATAATATAGGAGACCAGATACTGAGCTATATCTTCGGGGGGAATATGGATTTTTCGGTTCTCGGCAGGGCCGGTTCTTTCGAGCATAAAGCCGATCTTTTCCCGGGTACGGATTACTGGCAGGATATCGTGGGGGGGCTTATCGCCGACAGCGGCACATTGACACACTTCAACGAATCCTGGTTCAAATGGCAAGAGTGGGAGGATATCGTCGGGGAATATACCACGGGAGGAACTCGCAGCACTTTCCAGACCACTCAAAAGGCCTCTTTCCCGATATTTAGCGGCATTACAGAGACAGGATGGGTAGCCCCTGATAATCCCGAGGACGGACGGATATATATAAAGACCCGGGCCGCCCCGCGAAGCACCGTGCAGGTATCCTGGAGCGTATATCAGCAGGGTCTGTTGCCGGTTGGCATCGAACGCAACCATTATGAAGTTGAAATAGAAACCGGCACCCAGGCTACAGCCATCGAATCGATAGCCTGGGAAACCAGCGACCCATGCGATATCAGATTACATATATGTTCGCAGGCACAAAGCCCCTTCCACTGGTTCAGGGTTCAATGGAGAATCTATTACACGGAAAGCCGCCAGGTTAAACTTATCGACTCGCTTCCGGTAAAGATTTTATCGGAATAAACCGGCAGGATAGACAGGTATCATATTCCAAATCCGGAGCGGATTTTAACCAGATTCATCAGGGCAGACATGGTTACTACTCCGATTACATCGTTTTCTTCCAGCACCGGTATATATTCAATACTCCGCTGATACATGTCTTCATACAGGGCGTTTGCCGCCTGTTGCCTGTAAGCCGTCCTTATTTGTTCGTATGGCGTCATGATATCGCCCGCGGTGACTTCATTCCGTTTTTTCCTCAGGGCGGACTTGATCTGTTTAAGGGTCAGAATCCCGCTTAATTTACCATCGTCAACCACCAGTACATACTGCCACCCATTAACCAGGATATACTCTCGAATCAATCGCCTGATATTGACCTTTCTGGAGGCTACCGGGCATTCCCGGGTCATAACATCTTCCGCTTTTATGGTTTTGAGAACAGTATGTATTTTTATCTGGGTGCGGGTATACCCTGCCGCAACTTGAATCATCCATCCGAGTAAAACAACCATCAGGTCAATAACCCATTGCCATGTAATGATAAGCAACATCACCCCGGCAAAAATCAAAAATAAACCGGCGCCCCATCCGATACAACTGGAAACCCAGGTTGCCCTGTAATAATCCCTGGTCTTCCTCCATATAATTAAACGCAGTATTTCGCCTCCGTCGAGAGGATAGATCGGGATAAAATGCAGCAGGAAAAACAGAAAATATATATATGAAAGCCATTGTGCAACTCCGGCCAGCGCTAAAATTCCCGCATCGATAAATGTGGCATACAGCCCGTAAAATACTGCAGCCAACAAAAAATTAGACAGGTATCTGGATAAATACAACAGCGGCGGATGAGTAGCATAATATCTATCCGCGCTTTCCTGATACACACCGCCGAAAGCGAACAGGGTCATCTTTTTCACCCATGTTTCTTTGCGGAAGGACAGAATGTTTAGTACATACTCACGAAAAGCCAGCGTTGCCAAAAACAGCAGTGAAACGCTTGCCCCAAGAAGTATCCTGTAGAACAACGAATAATCTTCGGCGAAACGAAGGGTTACAAGAGCCGTAATCAAGGCAAGCACAGGTATCCAGGTATAATGTAATTTAATCTTCAAAATACTACCCTCTGCCCGGCAACGCTATGGATTCAGGCATAAAAATACATCCTCTCGATTAAATAACGGCAGACCATACCTGTTATTATATACTTATGATTGAATTTGTAAATTCATAATAACCGGTATCTAACATGTTCCCTGTGCAAAACTATACGAACACAGTTTATCATAAGGAGATTACATCGGGAAATCAACGGGCATCGCAAGAATATAAATTCTTGCCCTATGCCATACGGAAAAGCTAGAATAAATACTACAATCATACCGGAGGCTGATTATGCTGACTGGCGGAATCATCAGAAGACTGCTTGCATCCCAGAAAGGGGAGATAACAGAGCATATCATATATAAAAAGCTGGCGCAGGTTACAAAGGATTCTCATAACAGAGAGCTGCTCCTGAGCATTTCCAGCGACGAACTCAGGCATTACAACTTCTGGAAACAATTCA
Organism: Dehalococcoidales bacterium; assembly: GCA_034429935.1. Lineage (GTDB taxonomy): Bacteria > Chloroflexota > Dehalococcoidia > Dehalococcoidales > UBA5627 > UBA5627. The sequence continues at coordinate 20,346 of DAOUFJ010000032.1, read as the reverse complement.
CAGGCAAAGAAGTAAAACCCGATTGGATAAAAGTATGGTTTTACTATTTAGTATCGCGGATTTTAGGGCTGACTTTCGGTATCAAGTTGATGGAGAACGGCGAAGGGCAGGCACAAATCAATTATCGGGATATAGCCGGGACAATCCCGGGAGCGGTTGAAATTGCCGAAGAAGAAGACCGGCACGAAGAAGAACTGGTTAACATCATAGAAGAGGAACGCCTTAATTACGTCGGTTCCATGATCCTGGGATTGAACGATGCCCTCGTAGAGCTTTCCGGTTCGCTGGCAGGTTTTACACTGGCGCTGCAGGACACAAAGATGGTAGCCATGGTCGGACTGATCACCGGCATTGCCGCTTCCCTTTCGATGGGAAGTACCAGCTACCTGGCAAGCAAAGCGGAAAACACGGGACGTTCTCCGTTGAAATCAAGCCTTTATACCGGGATAGCCTATGTTTTTACGGTTGCAATACTGATACTGCCATACCTTCTGCTGTCGAATGTATTGATAGCGCTGGCGGTTATGATTTGCAATGTAATTATCGTAATACTGGCATTCAATTTCTATATATCCGTGGCACAGAACCTGCCGTTTATGAAAAGATTTTCCGAGATGGCGGTGCTCAGCATCGGAATAGCCGCAATTTCCTTCGGCATAGGCTATTTAATGCGGGCTATCTTCGGAATCGATATTTAAAATCAAAAGGAGAGCCCCGTATCACTTTGTTTCGGGTAATACGGGGCTCTTTTGTCGTTAATTAATTATTTACTTATCGACGGGAATTTCGCATTTTTCTTCCTTACCCCTGTCTTTATATATCCAGTTTCTCATTATCAGAGGCGGAATAATTGTAGTTAAAAGGCACATCAAAATAATTGCCGAATATACTCCCATATCGATAAGTCCTTGATTAAGACCAATCAAACCGATAATCATACCCACCTCTCCGCGAGGTGCCATTCCCACACCGACAATCGAAGCATCCTTCCAACTCATTCCATAAAGCTTCGCAGGTAATCCGCAGCCGATCATCTTCGTTATTATGGCAACCACGGTCAACGCAAGCACAAACCATATGATATCGACAGTAATATAATGAACATCCATTATAACACCCAGAGAGACAAAGAAAATCGACGCAAAGATAATCTGCAGATGTTCTGCCCCTTCCCTGAATATAACACCGCGTTTTAATTTAACCTCGGAAAAAGAAGCTCCCGCTAAAAATGAACCGACTATAGCTGATAAACCTACAAGTTCAGCTACCAGTCCATAGAGGAAGGCACTCATAATTGCAAAGATAAAAATAGATTCGGGATATTTATTACATAGCGCCGTATTATCCAGTTTCACCATAAACCTGGCAAAAACAAACTTGCCGACTACTATGCCGATAACTATAAACGCCACAGCAACAACAGCCGTAACGAGCATTGAAACCGCCGATATGTCTCCCGAAACAATACCTTCCGCCATCGATAAAAATAAGAGAGCCAGTACATCATCTACAACGGCAACGGCAATAATTGCCTTGGCAGCTTCGGTCTGTAACTTCCCCATTTCCCTTAAAACATTGGCTGTTATAGCAATACTCGTTGCCGTAAGAGCCGTCCCGATAAAAACCGACGCCTTAAAATCGAACCCGAAAAGCTCAGCCGTCAAAAAACCCACAAGTGCAGGTACAATAACACCGCATAAAGCAATCACCAGGTAGCGCACCTTTGCGATTTCCTTGATATTAAATTCAAGACCAATGGTGAATAAAAGAACTACAGCACCCAGATGCGCCAGCGAAGAGACAAAATCCGTATAAGTGACCAAACCAAGAAAGCTCGGGCCTACAAGGATACCGGCCAGTATAATCCCGACAACAGCAGACTGATTTATTCTATATGCAATTAAATAACCGGCAAGAGCCACCACCATCAGCAGCGTCATCTGGAAATCGGTGCTTGACAGGATTTCTTCCAAACTACAATACCCCCTTTTAATTCCCTATTAAGAATGACTGTCTATGGATAATAGTGTCGGAAAATTTTTTAGACGTCAGCAGCGAAATGAATCGCTGCCGGTCAGCCGTTGCAAAGATTTTTTGATAAATACAGCCCCTGTCATTCTTTTAAAAGAAAATAAGACCTCGGATAAAATAATATCTTTAGAAGATGCCGGCTGTCAAACTTAAAAACCGGGGAAACAGCTTTGGAATTATTTTATGTTGAATTTGTAACATGTTTTTAACAGGGATTATTCCTTCATAATAACCAGTAATTCGGGAGGCAAATACAAAGAGCAAGTACCGTCTTCAGATATGCAATCAGTCCTTGACTTGGATATAATCGCTTCAAGATACCTTTTTTCAGAGGTATCGGAGTTTATATGGAATCTGTAATTGTTACTGGCAATACCTTCCATTTTATGAATGATTTTACTTTCTAATATATTCTCTCCGGAACAGCTTCTTACATCGATATACTCAGGACGAATCCCCAGCGTTATCTCCTGATTAACAAATAAATCAGCAGAATCCCCGGTAATAACCTTAAGGTCTGCCCCCCACGACGGAATATTGATATTCACTACGGTACCATCGATATCGGAAACAACGCCTTCAATCAGATTCCGCATGCCAGTCATTCTGGCCACATCACGGTTCGCCGGTTTTGAGAAAACAGCCTGCCTCGTATCATGCTGGATAACACACCCGGAATGGTAAACCGCCACCATCGCTCCCAATTTATATCCTTCATTCAGATCATGGGTCACAAAAAGTATGCTGCCACCGAATACTTTTTGCAAATCCAGCAACTCCAATTCCAACCTCTCTTTAAGTAGAGGGTCCAGCGCGGAAAACGGCTCATCGAGCAGAAGCACATCCGGGTCAGGAGCGAGAGCGCGAGCGATAGCTACTCTTTGTTGTTGACCTGCCGATAGCTGTCTCGGATAGCGATTCTCAAGGCCATCAATATTCATGGTATGCAGAAGCTGCTCAACCTTGGCAAGTATTTCCTGTTTGGATTTATCCTTCAACCCATAGGCAATGTTATCCCTCACGGTAAGATGGGGAAACAGGGCATAGTGCTGAAAAACAAAACCGACCTTGCGTTTCTGCACAGGCAGATTTATTTTGTTCTCAGAATCGTATAAAACACGCCCGTTAAGCTCGACACAACCTTCATCCGGCTTTATAAGCCCGGCAACACTCTGCAAAGTCATTGTCTTCCCCGAACCGGACGGCCCCAGAATAGCCAGTATCCCGTTATCAGCGGAAAGATTGACATCCAGATTGAATCCAGGTAATGCTTTCTTTACTGCAATTTTTAACATTTTAAATTTGTTTTTCCCGAATATTCAATGTGATTCCGGTACTAATCGGCCTTAACAGGCCTAAGCTTCAAAGCTATTCCTTTCCAGTAAGCTATAGCAGCCAGGGAAGTAAAGGATATCGCCAGTACTATCAGACAAAGTATCATCGCCTTTTCGTTATCTCCACCCTGTATGGCAAAATAGATAGCTATAGGAATGGTCTGTGTTTTTCCTGCAATGTTTCCGGCAAGCATCAATGTAGCACCGAACTCACCAAGTGAACGGGCAAAAGCGAGAACAGTTGCAGCAATCACTCCGGCTTTCGCCATAGGAAGCGTTACCGTCCAGAAAACTCTCCATTCGCTGGCACCGAGAGTACGTGCGGCTGCTTCGATATTAGGCTCGACCTGTTCAAAAGCTCCGCGGGCTGTCATGTACATTATCGGAAAAGCCATTACCGTAGCGGAAATAACTGTGGCTTCCCAGGAGAATACAACCTTTTCACCCATCGCCATCAGTATTTTTCCAAGAGGCCCGTTGACACCGAACAAGAGGAGAAGGATATAACCGACTACTGTCGGTGGTAATACCATAGGAAGAACGAAGATGCCATCAAGTATACTCTTAAATTTACCGTTATATCTAGCCATCCAGCGAGCCGCTGCAATACCAAGAAAAAATGTTATTACAGTAGTTGCTGCAACAGTTTTTAATGATATCCACAGCGGCTCTAAATAATCTGTCATGATACCTATAATATATTATTTATATAACTTTACTCAACTGCCGAGAGAAAGCCGTATGTTTTGAAAATTTCAATTGCCGCATCGCTGGAAAGGAATGCCAGGTAATCCGCAGCGGCAGCCTGATTCTCGGATGCTTTTATAATGGCTGCAGGGTAAATGATTTTCGAGTTTATTTCGTCGGGAGCAGTAGCAACAATCTTGACGCCATCAGATATAACCGCATCAGTCGAATATACGATGCCGGCATCGACATTACCTGTTTCAACATAAGCCAGAACATCCCTTACACTGCTGCCCTGTATCAATTTTCCGCTGGCTTCCAGTTCATCTGTTATACCAAGAAGGTCAAAAAGCTGATACGCATAGGTGCCGGCAGGGACAAAAGCAGGGTCTCCCACAGCTATCATAGTAACATAGTCTTCCAGCAGGTCTTCGAAGCTGTCGATTTCCAGCGTGCTGGCTTTCGGGACAATCAAAACTATGCTGTTTTTAAGAAGATTTATACGTGTATTCGACAGTATTAATCCCTCATCTTCCAGAGCATTCATTTGTTTAGCCGCCGCCGAGAGAAACACGTCGCAGGTAGCTCCCTGCTCAATCTGTGTCTGCAATGTTCCGGAGGCAGCATAGTTCGCTACAATTGTAACGTTGGAATGCTGTTCCATATAAAGAGCGTTTACAGCTTCCAGCGCATCCGTCAGGCTGGCAGCGGCAGAAACGTTTAAAGTAACCGGCGGAGCAACTGTCGTCGTTTCGGTTTTCGTCGTTTTTAAAGTACTGGTAACAGTACTTGTATTTACAACCGTAGACGTTACGGTTGCAGCATTGTTGACGGTAGTGGTATTGGCTACCGTAGTAGTCACTGTTTTATTCAGAGTCGTCGTTACCGATTCCGCTTCGCAGCCCGCGAGGGCAAAAAGCATGGCAATCGCCATGAGCCAGGGAAATACCTTCAGTAATCTTTTCTTCATTATTTTAATACTCCATTTAAAAATATATTTTAGCCCGGCATTTCACTTATTCATTCTTTAATGAACATCGACCACCTCTCTTTCCATAACCAACCAAGCATGAATCTAAAATCTGTTGCCGGCATCGATGGACAGCAAGAAAGAGCGCGGAGACATTGGAAATCACAGTGCAATCATGACCAGGACAGTCAAACACCATCTCTTCTCCTTTTCCAACGGGAAGCAAAACCGTTTCCGATAATGCCGTCTAGACTATTAATCTACCGGCTGCCCGCCATAGACCGCTCCTTAGGCAAAACAGCTCCGGAGAAATCAGTCATTTATAACACATCCGTTATAACAATGTCAACATATCGATATGTGTTTTTTCTGTATTTAAACACAGGCAATCCGATTCCAATTCAAAAAGCCTGATTTGTCACACCGTAATATCGGGAAAAACCTGCCGAGGCTTACGGATGTACCAGTTAGAGTACTATTTGCACACACTGAAATTACTGCTATAATTGATATTCTACGAAAGGAGTAGAGAAACAGAAATATATGGATGTCGCAGATATACATAAAAATGTTAAGTTGCTGATCGATGGTGTTCCCTATAGTGTCGATGACCTCGAATTTACAAAACCGGGGAAAGGGCGCGCGATCTACCGCCTCAAACTAAGGAACTTACTGGATGGCAGTCTTACTGAAAAAACCTACCACTCCGGGGAAAAAGCTGATGAGGCTCACACCACCTATCAGCAGGAACAATACCTCTACAAGGACGGAGACCACTATATTTTCATGAATACGGAAACCTTCGAACAGCTTTTTGTTACCGAAACTCAGATTGGCAATAAAAAGGATTTCCTGAAAGAGGGAATTCTTGTCGACATGCTGATGTTCGGCGACAGGCCAATTGATATTTCGCTTCCCAACTTTATCGAGTTTAAAGTACTGGAGAGCGAAGTGTCCATCAAGGCACAGACCATTTCTCCGCAGCTGAAAGCAGCTACCATAGAGACCGGCGCCGTTATCGGCGTTCCTTCTTTCATAAACGAAGGGGATATTATAAAAGTAGATACGCGTACCGGAACCTATGTGGAACGCATAAACAAGAAGTAAATCATGGATGATGAGCGACAGAGGCTTCTTCATCTTGAATCCAATTTAAAAAAGAGAGCCTTAATCTACAAGCTTATCCGCCAGTTTTTCGCGGACAGGGGTTTCCTGGAAGTGGAAACGCCTGTCCGTGTTCCCGTTGTCGCACCGGAACCTTACATCGTGCCGGTCGAAAGCGACGGCTGGTTTCTATCCACCTCACCCGAGCTTCACATGAAACGCATGCTGGCTGCCGGTTATAAAAAACTTTTCCAGTTCAGCCGCTGTTTCCGCAAGGGAGAACAGGGACGCCTGCACAATCCCGAGTTTACCATGCTGGAATGGTACTGCACAGACGCCGGTTATTACGTCATCATACAACAGGTAGAAGACCTTGTTACCTATCTGGCAAAAGCTATCGGGTTCAGAAAAATCACATACGGTAAGCTGGATTTCGATATTTCCGCACCTTGGTCAAGAATAACCGTCCGCGATGCTTATATAAAATCCGCAGGATGGGACCCCGTCGCCAACCCTGACCCGTTGAAATTCGACATCGACATGGTGGAAAAAGTCATTCCCGCTTTTTCAAAAGACCACCCGACAGTGCTGCTGGACTACCCTGCTTTTGCCGCAGCGCTGGCACGTCTTAAGCCAGGTAATGGCAAAGTTGCCGAAAGAGCCGAGATATTTTTCGGGGAACTGGAACTGGCCAATATCTACAGCGAACTGGTGGACGCCGACGAGCAAAGGAAGCGCTTTCAGGAAGCCATCGAACAAATCGAAAAGGAACAGGGAAAGCATCCGGCGATGCCCGATAAATTTATCGAAGCCGTTCCCCATATCCCCCAATGCGGCGGCATCGCCCTCGGCATAGACCGGCTGGTGATGTTGTTATGTAATGCTGATTCTATCGATGAAGTAATGCCCTTTACGGCAGATAACGCTTAAGTCTTCCCTCGAGGGAAGGTGTAGAGTGCAGCAAGACTGATAATCCCAAAGCCGTTCGTGGTGAGCCTGTCGAACCATAACGGCGGAGATTTTCTAAAAACTTCCCCTGAATCTGGATGACGGATGAGGGCTGACGAATATAATTGTCATACTAAATTCGTGAAGGACGAATGAGAGATGATATTCCGCCTGCTATAACAGTAATTTAATCGATAGGGATTGCCGCGTCAGTCGTCCCGATTTCGTGGGACTCCTTCCTCGCAATGGCATTTTACTCCCCCAGTGGCAAAACAACTGTAAAAACACTGCCCTCCCCCACTCCACTCCTCACCGATATCTCGCCGTTATAAGACTCTACTATACTCTTGCATATCGCCAGCCCCAAACCGTAACCGCTATTCTTCATACCGCTATCGGGCACTTTATAGAATCGCTCGAACAGATGTCCGATATACTCTGCAGGAATGCCTACACCCGTATCTCTCACTTCGATAACGGCTTTATCTTTATTTTTATAAACGGATAGTGCTACCGAACCCGACAGCGTATTCTTGAGGGCATTCTCCAGCAGATTGGAAAGAAGGTGCGTTATCATTTTGGAATCCGCTTTTATGAACAAATCAGGCTCTATATTCCGTATAAACTCAATACCCTTTTCCTCGAAAAGATAGCTGAATATCTCCCCGGTTTCGACGGCTACTTTCGATAAATCGATGGTCTCTGTAGCCGCCGTGATGCGTTTTTCATCGACCCTTGCCAAAAACAACATTTCGTTTATAAGTGTCTCTTGCTCTTCTATCCTCCCCTCTACGAACTCAAGCACCTGCTGACATTCTTCATTACTTCTGTGATTTTCCAGTGCGCCGGTAACCGTAAGCTTCATCGAGGCCAGCGGCGTTTTTAACGTATGCGCCGCATCGGAAATGAAGCGTTTCTGTGAATCGAAAGCAGCCTGCAATTTGTCCGCCATACGATTGAAGGATTTAGCCAGACTGCCTATTTCATCCTTCGATTTGACCTCCACCCTGCGGTCGAATCGCTGTGTGCTCAATACTTCGGCACTTCTGGCAATACGTTTTACCGGCAGAACAATACTTTTGGATATCAGCAGGCCGAAAAGAACCGCACAAACAATAATGACAGGGATGGATATCCACAGGTCGGCCACCATCCGGTATATCCAGCCTTGCCCCGGTAAAAAAGACCTGTCGAAGGAGACTATGGCAACAACATCTTCATATCCTTCGATTGGCAGATAATAAAAACGACGTGTTCCGTCACCATCGAGATAGACTTCGATGCTGTCGCCGAAGAAATTATCGGTCAAAATGAAAGTGCCTATTGTTGAAATATCGATATCTATCGAATAAGCGTCATAATCATTGCCGGACAAAACTTCCAGCTTCATAACAGAAGTAATAAAGGACAAGTCATTCTCCACTTCAGTAGTAATGGAAGGAATATCTATCCCGCCACTATCTGGTTCATATACGGGTATTACTGGGGAAAAGGTATTGATTATCTCGCCCGCATTCAGCCTATTTATACTTTGTTCGATGATATTATTAATTTCTTCTATCGTATCATCATAATCAGATGGCACAGCCCCGTTAATATAGCCGGGGCCGATTTCCATTCTGTCCATCGCATTCGCATAATTCGCCTCTACAGTCCTGTATTCAACATAGCCGAGGACAAGTACAACAACTAAAAGTACAGAGGATATATACAGCAATACCAGTTTTGAGCTAAGACTTTTCATTTCTGATTATATATCCCAGACCTTTCACAGTAGTGATAACCGCCTCTTTGCTATCCGCATCCAGCTTTTTACGCATGCGGCTGACCAAAACCTCTACCACATTGGAAAAAGAATTCTTATCGGCATTCCACAGGTGCTGCTCCAGCATCTCACGTGTAACTATCGAGTCTTGGTTGAGAGCCATGTATTCCAATATCGAATACTCATTGGCAGTAAGTGATATTACATTCCCATTATAGCTAACACTTTTCTTAGATGTATCTATATGCAATAAACCAATGTCTATTTCTGAAGAAGGCTGGTTGTAAGACCTCCTGATAAGCGCACGGATGCGTGCATCCAGTTCGGGATAGCTGAATGGCTTGGTCAGGTAATCATCCGCCCCCGAATCCAGCCCCTGCACGCGGTCGTCTTCTTTATTCCTTGCAGTAAGCATCAGTACAGGCGTTTTTATGTTATGCTTCCTGATGGATTTGCACACATGGAATCCATCGATTCTCGGCAGCATTATGTCCAGTATTATCAGGTCATAAGTATACGCTATAGCCGCTTCAAGCCCCGATTCACCATCAGCCTGTATATCGATTGCATAACCCTTCTTCTCCATGCCGGACTTGATAGACCATGCCAGGTGCTCATCATCCTCTATCACCAGTATTCGCATATCCATATATTATGCCTGTATAGAATGATTGTAAATACCATTCAGATTGTATTCAGGTTGGATAATATTTCACTGTTTTCGGATAAAAATAGCGAAAATTTAATGAATTTTAAAAATATTTATCAAAAAACAGAGGTCCGTTCAGGTTGTGTTAAGGTTGGGGTGGTAGAGTAAATATAAATAAAGAATAAGGGAATATATATTGTTTATAACATTTCAAAAACTATATGGAGTATGGCAGGTGGATAGTAGAAAACCCCGACTTAATAAAAGCGTCGGGGATAAAAAGTATTCATATTTTAAAACATGGAGGAATAAAAATGTTAATAAAAAATAGAATAACTAATCTAGCGATTACATTACTACTTGTATTTTCATTTATTGGAGTTCCTATATCGGTATATGCAAATGAAGATCCTATAAATCCAAGTGAAGAAATAACAGAAAACCCCTTGCTTAAAGATGCCGAATTATATGCAAAACTAAATGAAGTTTCTGTCGAAGAAGCTCTTATTCGTTTAGATTTACAAGATGTTGCGGGAGAACTTGATGCCGTATTAACAGAAACAGAGGCGGATACCTTTGCTGGATTATGGATTGAGCATACTCCAGAATTTAAAGTAGTCGTATTATTTACCAAAGATGGAGATATGACCATTCAAAAATATCTTACAGAAGAATTGGCTAACATTACAGAAGTTCGTACTGCTGAAAAAACTCTTTCAGAACTTATTAATATACAGACCAAGTTCTCAGATTCACTTAAAAATTTAGATATAGCTGCTGATTTGTATACTGATATACATGAAAACTGTGTGAAGGTAAGTATAGCCAACTCTGATTATTCTATATTCAATAATTATTTAAACCAAGAAAAGTTGATTATACCTGAAAAAGTAAATATCGAATTTGTTGATGAATTATCCAAACCAAATACTACTATATACGGTGGGCTCCATTTAGAAGGTATAATTTTAGAAGAATCTACATGCGGGTTTGCTGTAGAGGATGCTTCAGGAAATAAGGGGGTAACTGCAGCTGGACATTGTAGTAATTCACAATGGTGGGGTATTAATTGGTTGGTTTTTGAAGAAGAAGAATGGGAAGGATTTGGTGATATACAATGGCATTCTACCAACATGGATGTGGACAATTTAATACGTGATAGTAGCAGTTATACTACCCGTGAAATTACCAGCAGTAAATCCCGAAGTCAACAGGCAGTTGGAAGTTTTGTTGGTAAATATGGAAGGGCTACAGGCTATACAGCCGGTTATATTGAATGTAAAACTGCTCAACCCACTTACGTCCCTAACTGTGAACCGACCTTTATACTAGTTGAACACTCTTTCCCTAATTTATGGGATAAATTAGCAGATCAGGGTGACAGCGGAGGTCCATGGTTTGTAGGAAATACAGCTTGGGGCACTCATTCTGGAACATATGGTGAATATGGTGTATATATGGCTATTAATTACCTAAGCGAGATTAATGTTAGTTTATTAACAGATTAAATAGATGTAGCTAATATACATTGCCAATAGACTAGAGAATAGTAATGAAGTTAGATTATGGCGGGGACAAAAATCCGCCATAATCTAACCGACGGTTAATGTTTTTAATATATTATAATGAGTCTAAAAATAAGTAATTGCGAGAATTGATATGAAAAAATTAAGTTTCCTCTTCCTATCGTTGATTTTTATTGTAAGCAGCATTGGCATTACAGGTTGCGATACATACAGCGATATTACAGAATCCGATATCTATTTCCCTGTTCTTGAAGAAGCTGAAGCTTATTATCCAAGCAATTCTTCATACGGCAAGCTGACATTCGATGGGAAATACCTGTTGCTTAGGAGTAGTTTTCTGGTCTTTAGCGTAGAAAGGTTGCTTATCTGGCCTAATGGTTATTCGGTAAAGGTAGAAAATGGCAAAATCCATGTCCTTGACAAAAATGGAGAGGTTGTTGCAAGAGTTGGGGATAGAATAAAAGTGGGTGGAGGAGAAACTCCTATCACAAATGTAGAAAAACTTATAGGATATTCTTTACCGGATGACTGGGAAGGTACATGCTGGCTTGTCTCTGAAATTGTAAATGATTAAAAAAAGCAGCCCATTGCAATTATTTGTTAATTATTTAATGATATAATCGAGTCCGATACGACAAAATATGCAACTATATGTCCGTATAACCGTTATGGTTAAAGAGGGCATAACTGGCAGGAGGAGTTTTTAAATGATAAAAAAGCACAAAATCATCTGCTTTATGACCGGATTACTGACTGTCTTATTTTCAAGCGCTCTTGTTGCCTGCACTGATAATGGAACAACAGCGGCAGGGACACAGTCAACAGACCCCCTTAATTACGACGCCCAGATATATGCCGAACTTAATGGCGTTACTATCGACGAGGCTTTACGCCGTTTCGAGTTGCAGTATGCCGCCGGGGACCTGGATGCTGCATTAACGGCAAACGAAGCCGATACCTTTGCGGGATTATGGCTGGTACATCAACCGGAATTCAAGGTCGTGGTAGCGTTCACGCACGATGGGGAGACAACTATTCGAAAATATCTGACTGAAGAACTGGCCGATGTCGTCGAAGTACGCACGGCAGATAAAACCCTCGCAGAACTTCTGATAATACAGAAGGATTTTTCAGATTTACTCGAATCCCTGAACATAGCTGCCGATTCCTATACCGATGTCAAAGAGAACAATGTAAAGTTCTCGATAAAAAATTCTGATAAAGACCTGTTCGATTCTTATGTAAACAACGGGAATATCACAGTTCCCGATAAGGTCTATATCGAGTTCGTCGATGAGCTGGCACATTTCGTTGCTGACTCGCTTCAAGACTGGCAGCCGCTTGAGATCGTTTCCGTAGAAGGCCCCCTCGACCCCATTAACCCGGGAGGGCCGGTAGTCGGTATAACCATTAAAAACATAAGCGAGGAAAACATCGTTTCTTTAAACGCCACTCTCGATTTGAATATGGAATTCAGCTTTGAATTCGAGGTCTCCGATACGAATCCCCTGCTGCCGGGCGACACCATTTACGCGGAGCGGACTTTAATTAACGGCGGATTCGCAGATAATACTTCATATCCGTTGGAAATAAGCGGGGAATTTCAGGATGGGCCTGCATTCTCTTACGCAGAACAGGTGATGATTGAAGAAGTTTAATCTTCTATTTACAGCCGGGATACTCTCAAGAGAAAAGCAAACTGCTTGAATAATCAAGCTATACAAAAAGGGGGGCTTAAAAGCCCCCCTTCTCATTTGATTGCTTAATCTTTCTTGATTCCCAGTTTCTTATGCCCGAAAGGCCACCAGCAGGCACGCCCGAACATATTGGCTACCGCCGGCAGCATGAAGGCAATTACGACGAACGCTTCCAGGAAGACGCCGATGGCCACGGCAACCCCCAACTGCAACATCGTCTGGATTGGCGATACCAGCATGGCAAGGAAGGTGCCGCCCAATATCAACCCGCATGCCATTATCACGTAACTGGTACTCATAATAGCGCTGCGAATGGCCTCTTTCATCGGTTTATCGTGGGCTTCCTCGCGAATACGCGACATCATGAAGATGTTATAGTCGGCGCCAAGGGCTATCATCAGTACAAACACGATGATAGGGACAACGAAGCCGACACCTCCCTGCCCCAGGACATCGGTAAACAACCATGAAGCTATGCCCATCGTGGCGCCGTAGGCGAAAGTAACGATAGCCAGTATAAATATGGGAGCGATGAAGCTCCTGAGCAGCAGGCACAGCACCAGGAAAACACCGACCAGAACCACAATCATTATCCGGTTGAAATCGGTCGAGAGCACGGTCCGCACATCCAGCATGGCAGATGTCGAACCGCCCACCGCAGATTCGTCCATAGCCAGATACTGGTAATCGTTCCCTTCATGCAATACATCTCTTATATCCTCTATCGTATCCATGGCCGCTTCCGAATAAGGATAGTCATCCAGCGTTACCAGCAGCTTGACGGCATCGCTATCTTCAGAGACAAAAGTACTGATTAACTGTCCGAGTTCAGGATACATCGACACCAAGCTCTGGGGGATAAAATAAGGATTCCCATGCCCGGCGAAATACTCTGCCAGCCCCATCAAAGCCTGGACAAATTCACCTATATATGTCTGGAACGTAGCCTGAAGATTAGCCAGAGTAGCCATGTCCATATTCTGCAAATCGACAGTGCTCAAAGCAGCGCTCATGTTGTTCAGAATCGTCACGGCAGTGATGTACGAAGACTCGGTAGTAACTTCAGGGAAAGCAGTGCCGAGTTCTGTCAGATAAGACCCGAGAAGCTGGAACATCTGCATGGTATCGGAACTGAAAAGAGCTGTCGGGTCTGTCGAAGCGCTGCTGATTGCGGTGCTCAATTGCTCCAGAAGCAGCGCAAGCTGTCCGGTTACGGTAAGTGTATCCAGCGTTTCACCGGTTCCATAAGGTGAAACCACGGACAATACGCTGGAAACGCCGTCCACTGCCAGCAGCTTATCAGTTATCTCCGCTATTTCTCCCAGGGTTTCACTGGCCGTAGCACTGCCGGAAGAAACCGGGACGACCACAGTAGCCGGCATCATGTTGCCGATATCGAAATGCTCTTTCAATATCTCGAAACCCTGAACGGAAGCCGTATCGTCCGACAGCTCTGCCAGCGTATCGTACGACGTTGTCATCTTAAAATACGGAATATAAGCCGCCGCAAGGACAATAACTATCAGAAAAGTAATGATAAAAGAGTGATTGGTGGTAATATTAGCCACTCCGCGCCAGAAACCGTTCTCACGTATTTCAACAGTTCCGGCTTTAGAAACATCGGCCTGTCTTCCCGGCCAGAACATAAACTTCCCGAAAAGTGCCGACAGCGCCGGATTCAAAGTCAGAGCTGCCAGGAGAGTAATCAATACAGTCGTAGCCAGAGCCAGCCCCATCGTATGCAGCATACCGTATTCGGCAACCGTCAAACCGGCAAGACCGATAATCACGGCAAAAGCGCTGGCTGTAATTACGGAACCGATGGAGCCAACGGTGGCACGCAGGGCTTCCAGCCGGCTTCCGTTTCGCCTGAGCTCTTCCTTATACCTAGACACCATGAACAGACAGTAATCGGTACCCACTCCGAATATGAGAACTATGATAAATACATCGAGTTGCGACCATAAATTGATGCCCCACTCACCCATGTATCCCAGAACGCCGCGGCTGATGAGATAGGCTGCCCCTATGGTAAACAGGGGTACCAGCATAGCTATGGGAGAACGGTAAATAAAAATAAGGAGAACTACAACAAGAACCACAGTCACGATAGTCGTAATATCGATGCTTTCAGTCAAAGAGGACATCATGTCGTTCATTATCCCCGCTTCGCCGGATACATATACCTCCATAGAGGAAGAAGTATCATTACCTGAGATATAAGTACCTATAGATTCGAGTATCTCCGAAGAAGATTTCCCCGAGTCACTTATATTGATGCCGATATTGACCAGCATCGTGGTGTTATCGGGAGATACGAGACTGGAAGCCAGCGCAGGATTGGTATAGATCGATGTTACCGACTCTATTCCTGAATCTGCTCCCTGTGCTGTAAGCCATTCCGAGAAGGACTGGGCAAAAGCCATATCCGAAGCGCTTAAACCGCCTTCGTCATAGATGACAACGGTAGCGGAGGAATCAGTATTTTCTTCGGGGAAATACTGGGCAATAAGCTCGGCTGCTTTTTCGGAATCACTGCCTGACGGCAGGAAGTCGGATGTATCCAGCTTGCCAGTTTCACTCAGAGTCGGCGCCCAGAGTACCATGAACACGGCAAGCGCCACCCAAAATAAGATTATCAAGAACCTGTATTTGGAGGCAAAGCCTCCCAATCCCTTAAACATTTTCACCTCACAATAAAATAATTTCCGATTATGTACTTAACCTGTTTCAGGCGATTACACTGCTCCCCAGTTTCTCTTTCCTGTTTACCCAGGCTTTTTGCAAAATATCTATGGCAGAGCCGATAATATCCAGTTCTTCCATGGTAATAAAATCGGACAGGGAATGAGCATGTTCCCAGACGATTTTCCAGACGCTATCCGTTATCTTCTCCCCTTTATCGGATAAACTGCACAAAACTACCCTTCTATCCTCTTCGCTGACTTCTCTCTTTACCAGTTTTTTGGCTATCAACCTGTCTACCAGACCTGTAGCTGTTGAAACATGTATCTTGAGGCATGAAGCGATTTTGGCCATTTTCATACTGTTATTGATTTTCAGCAGTAAAAGGACTCGCAACTGTGACATCGTCAGATTGTCATCCGAACAGATATTGATGGGAGCGTCGGATATCAACTCGGTCATCAAAGAATTCAATTTATTCAACTGAACCAGAAATCTTTCTTCTTTCGCATCCGCATTACTATTCATAATTCACCCTTTTACCGATTTTACTATGTGTTATACATATTATTATTATAATACATATATTATTGATGTCAAATACTATTTTATTAAATTTATACCTTCTGAGCAGCCAATATCACCCACTATATCATCAACAAAGCGATTATTCCTGGTTTATACATATTTTGTACATACTTTTATGTATTGACAAATACATATTTTTACTGATATGATATTGGCTCTCGAACTCGAATTTTAATAATCAAAGAATTATCGATTTTTCATTTGAGGAGGTTTCATATGTCTAAAGACAAATCTGCCCCCCCGAAGGAAGAAAACCCGGTTGGTAGTCCTTCGATACTTGTTGCCGAGGTTGATGCCAATCTGCGCAGTTCTGTTGCAGATTATTTAAAGCAGCGGAACTATCACACTGCTGTAGCATCCAGCGGACAGGAAGCTGCAAATGCGCTCAGGAAAGAGCGTTTCGATTTAGCTATCATATCCCTTGAAATCCCTTCCAAAAGCGGGCTGGAAGTGCTTGCGGACGCAGTCGAGCGCCAGCCGGATATTAAAACGGTGATTATCACCGCCAAACCTTCCACAGACTCAATGGCCCAATCCATGAAACTGGGAGCTTTCGACTACTTAACCATACCGTTTGACATGGAAGAATTAGGAAAGATAATCGATGAAGCAATCGGGAATACCCAATCCAGATGCGCTACAGCCAAAACATCCGAAACGAAGCCCGGCGAAAAGCATCAGGAAATTACCTCGATGATGGAAGAAAAAAGAATCTTCGACCCGCCACAGGGATTCGTCGATAAAGCGGCGGTTTCAGGGATACGGCATTATAAAGCCTTATATAACTGGTCGATAAGAGACCCCGAAGGCTTCTGGGGACACCTGGCGGAACAACTGGACTGGTACAAGAAATGGGATAAAGTCCTCGAATATTCCTTCAGCGGAAAAATCGATATCAAATACTTTATCGGAGGCAAGCTGAACGTCAGCTACAATTGCCTCGACAGGCACCTGAATACCTGGCGCAAGAATAAAGCGGCTTTAATCTGGCAGGGCGAAGGCGAAGACGAGGTCAGGACATTCACCTATCAGGAAGTTCATCACGAGGTATGCAAATTCGCCAATGTATTGAAGAAACTGGGAGTTAAAAAAGGCGACACCGTTACCATATACATGCCGATGATTCCCGAAGCGGCTTTTGCCATGCTTGCCTGCACGCGTATCGGAGCCGTACACAGCGTTGTCTTCAGCGGATTCAGCGGCGAATCTTTAAGAGACCGCATCCTCGATTGCGGTTCCCGGATAGTCATTACCGCCGACGGTTACCACCGCAACGGACAGATTATCAGGTGCAAGGATTCGGCGGATATAGCATTGAAAGACTGCCCCGATGTAAAAGACCTGATAATAGTTAAAAGACTGGGGCTGCACATCGAAATCAACGAAGGCAGAGACCGCTGGTGGCATGAAGAAATGGATGCCGAGGATATATCGCCAATTTGCGAACCGGAAATTATGGACTCGGAAGACCCCCTGTTCATACTATATACCAGCGGCAGCACCGGCAAACCGAAAGGCGTAATGCATACGCAGGGCGGTTACCTGCTGCACACGCTTCAGACCATGAAGTGGGTTTTCGATATTAAAGACGAAGACGTTTTCTGGTGCACCGCCGACATCGGCTGGGTAACCGGACACAGCTACGTCGTCTACGGGCCTATGGCCGCAGGCGCCACCAGCTTCATATTCGAAGGAACGCCGTCATACCCCAGACCCGACAGACTATGGCATATAGTTGAAAAATTCAAGGTCAACACCTTTTACACGGCACCGACGCTGATTCGCTCTTTAATGCGGGACGGCGAGGAATGGCCAAAGAAACACAACCTCTCCAGTTTAAGACTGCTGGGGACTGTAGGAGAACCCATCAATCCCGAGGCATGGATGTGGTATCACCGGGTTATCGGGCGTGAAAAATGCCCCATCGTCGATACATGGTGGCAGACGGAGACCGGCGGACACCTGATTACCCCCCTTCCGGGGGCTATTCCGACAAAACCGGGTTCCGCTACCATGCCTTTCCCTGGAGTGGAACTGATTATTGTCAATGCAGAGGGCAACGAAGTAGACATCAACGAAGGCGGATACCTGTGCATCAAGAAACCGTGGCCGGGAATAATGCGCACCATCTACGGCGACCACGAAAAGTTCAAGAATACCTATTTCTCCAGGTTTACAGGGATGTATTTCACCGGAGACGGAGCCAGGAAGGACGAGGACGGGTATTACTGGATAATGGGACGTATCGATGACGTTCTTAATGTTTCGGGGCACCGCATCGGCACTGCCGAGGTGGAAAGCGCCCTCGTTTCCGACCCGAAGGTCGCCGAAGCCGCCGTTGTCGGCATTCACCACGAGGT
Organism: Dehalococcoidales bacterium; assembly: GCA_034429935.1. Taxonomy (GTDB): domain Bacteria; phylum Chloroflexota; class Dehalococcoidia; order Dehalococcoidales; family UBA5627; genus UBA5627. The sequence continues at coordinate 2,002 of DAOUFJ010000032.1, read as the reverse complement.
CAAAGGTCAGGGCATATATGCCTTCGTCACCTTAAAACACGGGGAGAAACCGAGCAAAGCCATCGAAAAAGAACTGAAAGACCACGTAAGAAGGGTTATCGGCCCGATTGCCAGCCCCGATAAGATCCAGTTTGCCGAGGGGCTGCCCAAGACGCGCAGCGGCAAAATCATGCGCAGGATTTTAGTTAAAATCGCCAACGGCGATATCAGTAATTTGGGGGATATTACTACACTTGCAGACCCTGGCGTCGTGGAGACACTGGTTAACGAAAGGGTTTAAAGGCCACATACAGATTGGTATAAAAGCAAAAGGGCTGTCCCGATATCGGGACAGCCCTCTCATTATCAAGCCGAACTTGCCTCAGCTATACTTTCCTCACAATTATCGTAACTATCAAACCACCCGCCAGCAGCGCCCCCACGGATATGAAAATCGTCGCAGGCCAATTCATAGTTTCCTGAGCTACGGTAAAGGTCGTTGTTGCCGTAAACGTCTGCGGCAAAACAACGGTCATCGTCGCAGATTGCGTATCGGTTACCGTTGCCAAGTGGGTCGTCGTCCTGATTTCAGTACCGGTCGACGTCACCGATTGCGTTTCGGTCAGCGTCGTCGGGTTCAACAGGGTAACGGTCCCTTCGGGGACGGTGGAAATACTTGTTTGTGTCCTCACTACGGTATCGGTATCAGTTTTGGTCGTCGTCAGACTGGTCGTGGCAGTTGTTGTTTCGGTTTCAACAGCAGTTGTTATCGAAGTTGTAGTAGATATTTCGGTTGTAGTTGATGTCGTAATTGATGTCGTAACCACTGATGCCACCGGCATTGTATTGGTTGCAGCAGAAGCCAAAGGGCTGGTACTATCCACAGTACCGCTTGTAGCCGTTGTATTACCATTCCAGTAATTAGCAGTAGCATCCAGTGAACCGGTTCCGCTATTGGCAACCCCGGTTGTATTGCTGGTAATATTGTTGTTTTTGAAATACACCAGGCTTGCATCTATATCTGTATTGCCAATAATCATCCCGGTAGCATTACCATCCAGCGTATTGTACAGGAAAGTGTTGCGCGAAAATAAAGAATCTGTGGAAGAGGCAACCAGATAAATGCCATTAGTGCTATTGTCAGAGCATGTATTTGCTGTGAAGACATTATCTATGCCATCCTGTATAAAGATGCCATTGGCAAAGGCGGAACATGTGTTGCCAGCAAATGTATTCCCGCTCGCCTCGACGACATACATTCCTGTACCTGATGTATTCCCCGTACAGGCGTTGTTCGTAATAATGTTGCCGTTGGAGTTACTCACCTCAATGTTATAAGACCCTGTATTACCCGAACACGTATTCCCCAGAATAACATTCGTATTTGCAGAGGATAAATCGATAGATCTAGAGGTACAATTGGTTATCGTATTGTTGGTTATCGTACAGGAAGATACCGAATTGATTATTATTCCATTTGCAGCCGTTATGGCAAACCCGTCTATGGTAACTCTGTCAGCGGTTATATTAAACCCGTCACCGCCGGCAGGGCTGACAGTTGCCGTTTCCCCGCTTTTCGCTCTTATTATCAAGCGCTTGTCTACACTTACATTCTCCGCATATGTTCCTCCCGAAACAATAATCGTATCGCCGGCGGAGGCAGCGGTAATGGCCTCATTAATGGTATTGTAGGGATTTGCCTGGCTTCCATCTTCGATTCCGGTATGGCTGACATCGACATATAATATCACTGCGGCCGTCACCTGCGTCGCCGTTACAAGGCACAGGCTTAACAATAACGACAGTGTCATCAGAATACCGAATATTTTCCTTCTCATCCCATTCTCCCTTAAATTTAATCTGATCTTATGCGTTTATAAAAATCAAACAAATTTTAACCTTAATCAGGCATGAAGTCAATAGGTTGTCAGCGTCCATAACATATTGGACTTTTTAGGGGATATAAAATTATCCAAATAATAGCGCAAAGGAGGGATTTTGCCAATGCTGCGGTGAGGTCTCT
>DAOUFJ010000031.1:0-11738 GCA_034429935.1 Dehalococcoidales bacterium | reverse complement strand
ATGGCAGCCAGCTTTCTGGCCCTGGTCACCACAGAGTTTTTCCTGTTGATAGTCAGGTAGTCCATGTATGCCTTTATATCTTCCCTGGTAATCTCCTTTGCAATACATTTACCCTTTTTGAATAAAAACGGCAGGAAGCTGCCTGATATGTCGAGCCTGTAGGCGGAGATAGTTCCCGGCGAAAAACCCTTTTCAACCTCAAAATAGTGAAGGAATCCATTCAATTCATTTTTCATGTCATCCTCCTTATCCCTCTGGTTAGAATTGTAACTAAACATTTATTTTGTCAACTTTTTGGTGCAATTCTTCTTAAAAAGTTTTTCATGCCCCCTTCCCAATCGCAAAGAGTTGTTTGTTTTGCAGCTCTCTACCAGTAGTGGATGCCCCCCATCGGGAAAGAGGTAAGCGTATCAGGGGAATTATTTTGTAAAAAGAAGAGATATCATCAGCAAATAGATGATTTACAAGAAATACATTAGAAATAAAGAGATAGATTACTGCTAATTGATTTAGATTACTATTGTACCGTTTCATTGCAATTATCACGTATAGCAACTAAATAAATGTTTAGTGCTATTTTATCACTGCAAAAGTATAAAAAATTCTCAAGGAGATGATAATGGAAATACTTATTGCAGATACAAATTCCGAAGTGATAGAAAATGTTCGGATGGTTTTCAATCAATATCAACCCGATTGGCAATTATCTGTCACTGAAGCTGGGGAACAATGTTTGGATATAGTAGAAAACGGTATTTGTTACGACATAGTTATAGTGGGTATGAAATTATCCGATATGTCCGGTTTTGAATTAATAGAACATATTCGTGACGATTCTGACATCCCCATCATGGTTATCTCCGATGACAATGATATACAAATACTTGTGAATGCTTTTGATGCAGGCGCCAATGATTTCGTAGCCGTACCATTTAATAAAGCGATATTTATAGCCCGGATAAAAGCACTGGTCAGAAGAAGAAACTGGGATATTCAAGCGATAGAAAGAAAGCTGGCAAATGTAAAAGTTAAATAAAACATGTGCAGTTCTTCATAACCGGAGGTGATGCCTATTCAGCATTTTAATATAAGTATTCGTAATCTATGAAAGGAGAAATAATTTGAAAGAGAAACAAAACAAATTACCGGAAGAAAAAGAAGAGAAGAAACAATCAGGTGAAGTTTCAAGAAGAGATTTTTTGGTTGGAGCAGGGACGGTAGTTGTTGGAGGTGCCATTGGTGCTGGAATGCTTTCCGGCTGCGGCGGAGAAAATACAGTTACCACAACAGTTGAAAAAACCAAGACCGTTGAAAAGACAACTACAATCGGCGGCGACGGTATAGTCACAGTAACCGCAACAGAAACAGTAGGTGCCGGTCAAACAGTTACTTCAACCGCTACCTCTACCAAAACAGTAGGAGGTGTTGAACCATGGCAGGAACCGGAAGAAACTCATGTGATGATTCCCGGGCCTTCTGTTTATGAAAATGCAGCTGTCGATACCAAGAATGGCAAAATCATCAGGACCAGACCGCTACATTATAACGAAAAGTACACCGATGCAGAGCTTGCTGCTACAGACTGGCAATATGAGGCAACTCACAGAATAACAGGAGAAACTATCCCCCTTAAACCGCTCAACAGATCCACACCAACGTATACGTCCATCCCATATAAAAAGCGTGTCTACTCCCCCAACAGGATTCTCTATCCTCTAAAAAGGATTGACTGGGAACCTGGCGGCGACCTGTCAAAAATCAACGCCAAGAACCGTGGTATCAGTAAGTTTAAGAGAATATCATGGGATGAAGCGATAGAAACTGTCGCCAGTGAAATAAAGAGAATACACGACAAATACGGATTACTGGGCATTCTCGACAAGGGGGATTCGTGTCACAGGATTAATAAAGCAACTACCTTTGCAGCTACCAGACCACTTCTTATGGGATGCGGTGATTATACCAGATCCACCAGGAACCCCGATAGCTGGGAAGGTTATTACTATGGTGCTTCGCATGTTTCCGGAGCATGTCTTAACGGTTTTGTAAAACCGAATTCGCTTCAGGTATTGGAAAACGGGCAGAATGCCGAAATGATCGTATACCAGGGCTGTGACTGGGATACTACAGCACAAACACAGGGCGGATGGCCAAGCCGGATTGTACGCTGGTATCGACACCTCGGAATCAAACAGATATATATAGCACCTGATATGAACTTTCAAAATGCCTCTAACCCGGATAAATGGATTCCCGTAATACCTGGCAGGGATGATGCTTTGCAATGTGCCATAGTACATACCTGGTTAAAAGAAGATACATGGGATAAAGAATATGTAGCGACCCATACTGTTGGCATGGAATACATCGAAGATTACATTATGGGTCGTTCGGATGATATGGTAGAAAAGACCCCTGAATGGGCTGCCCCGTTATGCGGTGTCCCTGCATGGACAATTAAGGCTCTGGCACGGCAATGGGCATCCAAGAGAACATCAACAATGCATCATTGTGGTGGTTCTTATATTAGAGGCCCTTACACACATGAATGTGCCAGATGGGAGCCTGTGATGATGGGAATGCAGGGATTAGGAGCTCCAGGACGCAACTGGACCGGCGATTATGAAGGAGCTCATTCACCCACCACAGGATTGATGGTAAGTGGTATATGGAACATGGGAGGAGGTGTTACCGGAGTAGGTCCATGTGCTCAATTAGGTGGAATAGCGATGACTGAATTTCCTCCTCAGGTATCACAACACGTGCCGAAGACAAGGGTTTCCGAAGCCATACTTGAAGGTCATCTGGAATTCTATGGCACTTCTGGTTTTATGATGTTTGGCATGGGAAATCCCCCCAGCGACCAATGGACAAAATATACCTATCCGATACCGGCAGAGGACGGAGGTACCGAATTTCATATGATAATTCAGGATCATGCCTGCCAGACCGGTTGCTGGTGCGATTCAAACAAATACATTCATGCTCTCAGAAGCGACAAGATAGAATGCCATGTCATTCAGCATATCTGGATGGAGAAAGACTGCCTGTATGCCGATATACTGCTCCCGGCAACTACCAATTATGAAGAGGAAGATTCGATTAGCGGCGGGTCGCAGAAACATGTAATCGGATGGCATAAACAACCTGTTCCACCTGTAGGCGAAAGCAAGACAGATGTCGAAATAGATTTGTTGATAGCCCAGGAACTTGAATCATATGGGGGCATTTACGAAGGCTTATATGAAAAATTAACACAAAATAAGACGCTCAAAGAATGGGCACAGGAAAGCTTTGACATATGTGGCGCAACGGAAGCCGGCTATACATGGGAAGATTTAGAAGGGAAGGGATACATAGTTCAGCCGCCTCCGGAAGGTTGGGACCAGGTACCGCATTGTTTAATACAGTTCTACCAAGACCCTGAAAACCATCCTCTGACGACACCAACCGGCAAACTGGAGTTCTACAGCGAAGCTTTAGCCGATGGCACCCCCGATTGTATAGAGAGGAAACCATACCCCCGATGTGTAACAGGTGGACCTGCATCAGAAGGATGGCCACTTGATGAAAGTCTCTCGAGTGAAAAAGCGAAAACATATCCTTTAGTAATGAATGCACAACACCCGAGATGGAGAGAACAATCACAGAACGACGATATACCCTGGATAAGAGAGATTCCAACCTGCAAAGTTAAAGGGTATGACGGCTATATGTATGAACCAGTTTGGATCAATCCTGTAGATGCCGAGGCTAGGGATATTAAAACCGGGGATATTATTAAAATTTTCAATAATCTGGGTATAGTGCTAGGCGGTGCGTGGGTAAGCGAGAGAATAATACCGGGCGCGGTACATATGGACCATGGGGCCAATATAGACATGCTCAACACAGCAGAAGATGATTGGGAAGACAGAATAAATAAATGGATTGACAGGGCCGGAAATATCAACCAGATATGCCCGGATATGTGTGAAGGTGATCATTCTTCTAAATACCTTCAGAATTTTATGATTGTCAGCTCATATCTGGTTGAGGTCGCCAAAGTATCCGGTGATGAAATGCAGGAATGGCGAGAAAAATATCCGGGTGCTTTTGCAAGGAATTACGATCCAGCCTACGGTGTATTGTTCAGTGCCTGGATTGAAGGAGGTAATGACTGATGAAAGCTTTCCTTATAGATGTCGATGAGTGTAGTGGATGTTATTGCTGCCAGATGGCCTGTAAAGACGAGCATTGCGGTAATGACTGGACACCTTATGCCAAACCGCAACCGGAAACCGGGCAGTTCTGGGGCAGGTTGGATTACAGGGAAAGAGGAAAATGTCCTCAGGTTAAAGTTTCCCATATATTTATACCGTGCCAGCATTGCGAAGACGCTCCCTGCATCGATGCCTGCCCTGTAGATGGAGGTATATACATCAGGAACGATGGACTGGTGATTATCGACCCGACAAAGTGCACAGGGTGTCAGCTTTGCATCGATGCCTGTCCCTATGACTGTATTTTCTACAACTCACACCTTCAACTGGCTCAGAAATGCACCGGTTGTGCTCATCTTGTGGATAGAGAAGCTGTTTTTGCAGGAAGGTGTGCAGATGTCTGTTTTCACGAAGCAATACAGTTCGGAGATGAATCATCACTTAATCTAAGCGACACAGAAACTTTATATCCTGAGTACAATTTAAAGACAAGAGCTCATTACAAAAACTTGCCCAAGAGGTTTGTAGCCGGAACGGTATATGACCCAAGCAATAATGAAGTAGTAATTGGAGCTTCCTGTTCTATAAGCGGTACTACGGGGAGTAAAAGTGCTGAAACCGACGAGTTCGGTGATTTCTGGTTGGAAGGATTGGGAGAAGGAGCATTTACACTCACAATTTCCGGTAACGGTAAAACCAAGACAATAACAGGAGACACAACAAATAACGATGTTGGCTTGGGTGATATAGCACTAACCTAATAATCCATTAGAAGGTCGAAATAAAGGGCTTATATAGGAGGAGAGGGTTTTTAAGAGTTCAATCCCTCCCCTCCTATAAAATACTAATATAAGAAGAGTTGGGAAATGAATAACAGAAGAATATGGATATATCGCGGGTTCATACTAATCGGAATCGGTTTATTAATCTTATCATGGTTTCTTAACTGGTGGAGCCTGGATATAGAATCGTTCCAGAAGATTGATGCAATTATTATTCATCCCTATGGACTTGAGGATACATCAGATTTGTCGAAAGCTTTGGGAGTCGGATTGCCTCCATGGTTCACACCCGTCGTGTGGATATATTTCGGGCTGGTTATAATAGCGCTTTTAGCAGCAGCCATCTTTACAAATAAAGACATAAATCTATTCGGCAGGAAATTTAATATCTCAAGATGGCTCGTTGGAATCTCCGGTTTTTCATATGTAGTTGTCGTTATTATAGCCGTTATTGTGGCTGCAATTATGACAGGGGATATTGACGGGCTCACACTCATAAAACGATATTACATATCTATGGGTGGGGGTATGATGAGTTGGGTAGATGGCACCCTCGACTTCGGCTACTGGCTGGCTTGTGGGGTCGGTGCATTTTTAATCGCCCTTTCTTTGCTTCACAACAAGATTATAGGCAAAAGCTAGACGAACTGTTATGCAATAGAAAACTTTAAAAGACCGGCACGAATAATTAAACGAACATACTCTTATAAGGAGATTAATGTATGATGGTGAAAAAATTATGGCCCGTAATAATTGTTTTGCCGATAATTTTGTCACTTGGCATTTGTGGATGTAAGACACAACCTGTTACAACAACGGTATCAACAACAGTCACAGTTCCGACACAAACGATAACATCGACAAACACGATTACAGCCGCGCCTCAGACAATAACGGTAACCAAGACAGAAACGATAACGGAAACGAATCTGGTTACTCCAGTAACGACCTCACCAGCAGGCATTTCGGCAACGTCAGAAGTAAAAAGTACGCTTTCAGGGGTGGAAACGGAAGTTCAGTATGCAGGAATGGCAAAATGGGATTTTGTTATAGACAACATTATTGTAACGGCTTCATCAACAGACGTATTTGTTAAATTAGATATAAAATCCATGTACCAAAAAAGCGCATATATAGAAGCTCAATTCTATGATGCAAATGATAATATGCTGGGGGTTTCTTCAGTAGTGGAAGTAAGGATTGCACAGGCCGGCTCGGTTAAAACTGTGGAGATAAAATTTTCCCTCGATGCTCCGTCCAGAGTTACAAAATGCATACTGGTCATAAGTGAGGAAGAGTAATTCAATATATAGAAGTCAATGCAATGAGGATAAAAGGAGGGTGGTATAAATGAATAAGATATACATTGTAGTGTGTACTCTGATGGGAACCGCTTTGTTTTGTCTGATCGGATGTACAGCAGAGCCGATAACAACAACAGCTATAACCACAATCACCGCTCCTGCACAAACGGTTACAAAAACAAGCACGATTATAGTGACACCGCAAAAAATAACGACTACAACAACTAAAATGGTAACGGAAACAGTATCGGCGACAATAACCGGAACACCGGCGGCCTCGATAGTTACATCCCCGACGACCTCATCTTCGGCAACAGAACTCAGAACAGAAATCACCGGAGTAGAAGTAGAGATTCAATACGAGGGAACAGTACAGAGTCACGTCGGAGTTAACGAATATAACGTGTACTCGACAGCTACTTCGATAATCGTAGAGGCAAACATTACTTCCTTCCAGCGATACACAATAAATATATTCGGAGAGTTCTATGATGCTGCCGATAGCCTACTTGGGACTTCTTCCGAAATGACCATAATGTTGCCTGGAATGCCCGGTTACGGAGTAGCTGAAATCGAATATATTACGGAAGATACCGCTACAGTAAAAAAATGCATAATCGTGATAAGTGAAGGTTAATGTATCTGGATATACGACTATTCATCAGATTACCCTATTCGGTATCTATCAACAGAAGAAATACTGTCTTACATTTTTATACTGAAACAGTCACTGTTACCAGATAGTTTCCCAGAATAGTGGTGACAGAAACGGATGAATAGCAAAAACAAGAGCAAAATGAATAAAGTTTATGTATTTCGAGCATGAATATGCAGTACGATGCAATTTTAATACATCCACCGGCAATATATGATTTTCGCAGCAAGATATTATCATATGGACCTGTAGGATACACAGTTAGAGAGAGCACCGATCAGTTCATTATCCCGGCGATAGGAATACTCAGTATAGCCGATTATCTGGATAGAAACGGATATAAGGTAGTGGTTGACAACCTGGGCGAACGGATGGTGTACAACCTGATATTCGATGCTGAAGAACATATAAAACGCATATCAGCAAAAGTATATGCCATAGGTTTACACTGGTGCGTCCACAGCCAGGGAGCAATAGAAGTAGCAAAGTTATGTAAAAAGCTACATCCCGATGCAATGGTCGTTATGGGAGGATTAACTTCAACCGTTTTCAGCAGTGAAATCATTGAAAAATACGAATTTATCGATGCCGTTATACGTGGAGAAGCGGAAAAGTCGTTCCTGGCGCTTATGAGAGCTCTGGAGAATGGAAATTCACTGGATGAAGTGCCCAATCTTACTTTTCGCGACAATAATGGAAATGTGAGAATTAATCAGTTGATGGAACCATGTAGCAATCTGGATGAATTCGAATTTACAAGGCTGGATCTGCTGGAACCGAAACAGGCAGTTTATCCTGAAAGCACTCCGCCACACTGGTCAATACCGATTTGCCGTGGGTGTATACATAACTGTATCAGTTGTGGAGGGGCCGCATACAGCTACAGGAAATACATGGGGAGGAAGAAACCAGCGTTCAGGAGTCCGGAGAAAATTGTCGAAGATATACAGAAACTGAATGCTCAGGGTATATATATAGTTTTTCTTTTTCAGGATCCCCGCATGGGAGGGAGCGAATACTGTAACAGGCTGATAACGACGCTAAGTAATTCTGATGTTCAGTTAAACGGCCTTACCATGGAGCTTTTTGGCCCGGCTAACGAAGGATATATAAAAAAATTGGCGGGGACAGGGATATCGATAAATCTTACGATGTCACCTGAATCAGGCTCTGATAGCGTGAGGATTAGCCACGGACGGGGCTACACTACCGGTGATATATTCAAAACTGTGGAATACTGTAAAAAATACGGGATAACACTGGGCCTCTCTACAATGATTGCTCTAGCAAAAGATACACCCAGAACGGTTGCCGAGACATGGCAGATGTGGGAACAGATATGTATAAAAAACCTGAAAATTCCCGGGGATAAACTGGTTTCCTATGCGTTTGGCCCTATGCTACTTCTCGACCCCGGGTCAATCGGTTTCGATAATTCACCGGATAAAGGATATACCCTTATATTTAAAAACCTCGAGGATTATATTAAGGGTATGTCACTACCCGTATGGAATCAATGGATATCATATGAAACAAAGCTCCTGGACAGAAAAGCTATTACTAAATTAATTGTTGATTCGCTGGAGCGTTCCATTAATCTCAGGAAGCAATATGGATTCTACAGTGCAGAAGAAGCTGAGGCAGCATTAACCTACTACGTAAAAGCCGACAGGGAGATAATCGACGCAGTGAACAAAGTATTGAATATTTAGTACCAACCGAAATTTCATATACCCGGCATTTGCACGGAGGTAATTGAAAACAAAATGAATTTAAATAAAAAATTCTCCCTGCCCCATTTCGACAACTGGCCTACTGCATCCTTTTATTATGAAATTTTAAGCAATTCTTCACAGCAGTTCAGAGACGAGATATACGATATATATTTTGGCAGGATATTCCGTTACAGTTACGATGGCAGGGATATATACGACGATAAATCCAGAACGCATGAAGTATACTATGGAAATGTCATGGGGGTAGAGGCTACTAATAAACAGATTGACTACCTCTTTAAAATACAGAATGAGTTCGGTATAGAGATATCCCTTACCGTTAACCAGCTCAATATACCCCTCGAAATCTTTTACAGTGTAAATAACAGGGTTCTGAAGGCCTTTTTAAACTGGATGGAGGAATTTTATCAAAGGGGATTAAGATCCTGTACATTGGCCAATAATCACTTAATTAGATCAGGGATTTTACAAAAGCGGTTTCCTGAGATGAAGTGGAAAAATACCGTAAACCAGCAGGTTTCCAATGCACAACAGGTTCTCGATTATCTATATCTTGGATTCAACATTGTTCAACTTGACAGGTCACTGAACAGGAATATGGATGAACTGAAGAGAATAAAAGAAGTGGTCGAGAATTACAAGAACAAGCATCCGGATAAATATGTTAAGACCTGCATGCTGGTCTGGGAAGATTGTTTGCCTTCATGTCCGTTCAAAAGAGAGCATGACGATCTACAGATATACTTCAAGAAAATAGACTACTGGGATAGTCAATTAGGAGCTATGACATGTAGAACGTGGAGAGATAGCATGGGCAAAAGTTTCATTCCCAGGTCTGGCACCAATTGTTTCTGGGCAAGTATAGACACCTTCAAAGAATATGCGGAACTGGTTGATATATTTAAACACAGCGGAAGACTGGTCGATTCCATTTCTTTCAGGGGGCAGGGGAATCTACAATTCGGATGGCAGCTAAAGAATTATCCCGTAAAGTTAAAAGACAGCTACGCAGCAGAATCCTTTTCCGAAATCATAGAAAACAATCTGAAACCCTTACATTTATGGTATCCGATCCCAGGCATTTCTTCGAACTTTAAGGCGGATTGCAGCGAAATAAAAGATGATATAAATGATAACTTTTTTTCAACGGATGAAGTTAAAAGACTGGAACAGAGACTAAAAAACTGCAGGAATCAATGCTACATGTGCCATCTGTGTGAAAGAACCTTTGGGCTGCCTGATATCGATTCTATGATTGGATTATAAAAGGCAATCCGGTTTCATGATAAAAATACTTTGATTGATATGGAGTAACGAATTGAAAACAAATTTGTTATATGGTCTTAAACCTGTGTACAAGATGATATTTGTGTTTATTTTAATATTCCACTGTTTTTCCATTGTATTATCATCAGGCTGCTCCGGCATTGATTATCTCCAGGATGAACAAAACATTAAGTTACTCCAGAACGTATTCTCAGAAGCCACATTCTATACATATGATGCTGTATCCGAAATATATACTGTTTACAACAATAGTAAAAAACAAATTGGCTATGCATTTTATGCCAAAGGAATGGGCGAGTACATCGATGGTAAACAAATGGGGACAAAAATTCCCGGCCCGATAATAATCATGGTTGGTCTTAAGGATAAAGAAACCCTAAAAAGTATATTTGTGCTATCTCATTCTGAAACTCCCGGAGCCTGGGAGTACATGGTCAATCGGAATTATTTTAATCAATTCGAAGATCTTAAACTTGAAGACGCTTATTTTACACAAGCAGGTGGAAAGGTGGATTCTGTATCAGGGGCTACTATAAGTTCCAAATTGGTACTTAACACGGTTAGAGAAACCATCCTGGGAAAAATAAAGTTTATATAAAAATTATGAGTGCAGTTTAAAATCCTGTCGGAAATAACTTAAGGAGGAATTCAATGTCACATCAAGAAACAATCAGTAAGGATGAATTTGCAGCAAAAATTCAGGCAGTTTCCAAGCTTCCGGAACCAGCGGCAACTGGTAATGATAAAATCGCTATACTGAATCACAAACTATCATACATAGATACAAGCAGGATCGGTGCTGGTGCCAAACCATTTTTCTGCATTGAATTTGCCATTAGAAACATTTCAGAGTCAATTATGGCTATTATTACATTTGAAGCAATATTTTACGACGCACAGGGCAATATCGCAGATACAGTAAAGCACACCGAACTTCATTTACGACCAAATACAAGTCGGGGTTGCAACATAATATCATGGCAAGACCCGGATAAAATAAAAATCAAGAGTTATAATCTTAAAGTAAAAAGAGCTATAACAGCAGATATAGAAAAGGTACAAATATGCAATCAAATGATAAAAACAACTGCAGAAGGTGAAGATATTAGTGGGATAGTTAAGAATATAAGTGAAAGTAAAACAGATGCAGCATTAGTGGCTAATTTTGTAGATTCTAATAATGAAAAAATAGGCAGCAAAGTCATCATATTAAGAGATATTGAAGCCAATTCTGTCAGACAATTTCATTTTATATTTAAACCGCAATCAGGTGATATGGTACGTACATATTCCCTTAACGTTGTTTGTGACATAGAAGATAAGTAATCACATATATAAAAAATGAGCAATCATTTACATATCTCGTAAATTACAGGAGGACAAATAATATGAAAGCAGCGTTGTTATGGGCTTTTACCGCTATACTGATAGGGGCTGGTTGCAGCGTCATCGGATATTGCATCAATTTTTTGATTTCCAAGTGAATATTATGTAATATCGAGACATTAAAATTGCGAGCAACGAACCATTAAGAGTTATAAGTTGCTATACTTTTAGTGCTAGCTCAGAGAATAATGAGAGAGTAAAACTTTCAATCTATTAAATGAACTGAATCTTATATAAGAGGAGATTAACTGCTTTACCGTATTTTTAAGGCTAAAATGGTGGGCGATACTGTAGTAGTCTAGACTTAATCTGACATTTCCAATAAATTATAAGGAGAATATGAAAGGAAATGTCAGTGACTACAGAAGAAAAAATCATTAAAAACA
>DAOUFJ010000030.1:0-112779 GCA_034429935.1 Dehalococcoidales bacterium | reverse complement strand
AGCCTGAATACTACCATGAGATATATTAAAATCGAGAACAAAGAGGAAATAGATGCAATAGACAGACTGGAGTTTGGAGATAGAGTGATGGTATAGATTTACGTAATCTATTTATACAATTAAGTAAGTGGAACCCCAAAGACAACCAATTGTCAATGACCAAACCTATGCCTTTCTACAAACCTGGAAAGGGATTTATATGTCAAGGGCAATATAAATTTCCATGTCTGAGAATTCCCCTGAAAAATAATGCAGTATTATCACTCTGAGTCACGATGTATCGGAAAAGAGCCTAAGACAAGCAGATTACCCTGCTTTTTTCGAACATTTTCTCAGAGCAATACCACGCTTGATAAATCCTGGCAAGAATTACATCTTAAAACACCCCATCTCTCTTCTTTGTTGTGATACTCAATCGTGAATGTTATAATTGGCAATATTACAATTTTCGGGAGTAACTTATGAAACTGAGCCAGGAACAGGTTTTGCATATCGCCCGCCTTGCCAAGCTGGGATTAACCGATGACGAGGTGGAAAGGATGAGCGAGCAGCTATCCAATATACTGGAGAACTTCGAGATATTGAACAAGGTAGATACTACCGATGTTCCACCGACGGCGCAGCCCAATGCCTTAACCAACGTTTTAAAAGACGATGTCGTCAAGCCTTCCATGCCGCAGGATGAAGTGCTGGCCAATGCACCGCAGAGAGACGGCGATTACTTCAGGGTCAAGGTCGTGCTCGAGTAGATTGGATTAACATATAAGGAGATTGAATTGTTAGACGGGAAACAATTAACTATAAGCGAAGCCCATAAATTATTGAAAAGCAGGCAGATTTCATCTGTCGAACTGACCAAATCCGCTTTAGATAGAATCGAAAAGCTAGATTCACAGGTAAAAGCTATCGTAACGGTAACTGCCGACCTCGCCATCGAACAGGCAAGAAAAGCCGATGAAATGATAGCTTCGGGAAATTGTAAACCGCTGACCGGTGTCCCGGCGATGATTAAGGATGTCATCTGTACTAAAGGTGTCAAGACCACCTGCTCCTCGAAAATGCTGGAGAATTTCGTACCGCCCTATAACGCTACGGTTATGAACAAACTGAATGCCGAAGGCGTAGTGATGGTTGGCAAGTCGAATATGGACGAGTTCGCCATGGGTTCTTCTACCGAAAACTCGGCTTTCTTTACGACGCATAATCCATGGGATTTGAGCCGCGTTCCCGGCGGTTCCAGCGGCGGTTCGGCGGCGGCGGTAGCAGCAGGCGAAGCGATTTACGCTCTCGGTTCGGATACCGGAGGCAGTATCCGTCAGCCGGCCAGTTTTTGCAGCGTTACCGGTTTGAAACCGACCTACGGCAGAGTCAGCCGTTATGGATTAGTAGCCTTCGCCAGTTCGCTGGACCAGATCGGCCCGTTCACACAGGATGTTACCGATGCAGCGCTGGTTTTAAACGCCATATCGGGTTACGATACCAACGATTCGACCTCGGTGGATACTTCCGTACCCGATTATACGAAATGCCTGACGGGAGACATCAAGGGCATGCGCATCGGCGTTCCCAAAGAGTATTTCGTGGATGGAATGCAGAAAGAGGTCGAGGATGCTGTTAAAGCCTCTGTTGCTAAACTGGAGGAACTGGGCGCCATAATCGATTGGAACGTATCGCTGCCCAGTACCCCTTATGCCCTGGCAGTTTACTATATCATCGCCCCGTCGGAAGCCTCGGCTAACCTGGCACGCTATGACGGCGTAAAATACGGCTTTTCCTACAAGGATACGGAGAACATGTGGGAAGCGATGGAGAAGACCCGCGAAATCGGGTTTGGGCCCGAGGTAAAGCGGCGTATCATGCTGGGCAGCTATGCTCTATCTGCCGGTTATTATGATGCCTATTACCTCAAAGCGCAGAAAGTGCGCACGCTTATCCGCAGGGAGTTCGAGCAGGCATTCGAGAAATACGATGCGCTGGTGACCCCCACCTCCCCCACCGTGCCTTTTAAGATAGGAGAGAAAGTACAGGACCCCGTTCAAATGTATCTTTCGGATGTATTTACGATTCCCATAAACATTGCCGGCGTCCCGGCAATCTCCATACCGGCCGGATTTGCCGACGGGCTGCCGATAGGCGTGCAGGTTATCGGCAAACCCTTCGCCGAGGGAAATATTCTGAAAGTCGCCCATGCCTACCAGCAGGCTACCGACTGGCACAAGAGAAAGCCGCAGATTTAATTAAGTGTAAACAGATTTAGAGAGGCGAAAGCCCCTCTTTTTTCCCTCATCAGTCATCCCGATTATATCGCAATGACAGCTTCCCCCAAGGGAAGCCTTTTCTTTCTATCATGCTGAATTCGTGATGGACGAATGAAGTCCCGATAACTCGGGATTTCGTTCCAGCTTGCCGAAACTCAACATCCGGGGTGGGATAATAATATAAGCCGCTATGATTCGACAGGCTCACCACGAGCGGCTCTTTAGCCCTTTCGACAAACCCACTATAAGAAAAGGTAATAAACTGTCATTGCTTCGCTTTTCCTGCGGAAAAACGAAGCAATCTCTACCGTTAAAAATAATACAGCCGGCGAATTTACCAGGCAGAATACCGGGGATTTCTTTTCCGTCCTGATAAGCCTAGTCTCCCGATGATTTAACACATGATTGACATCGGATATGTTTTCTATCATAATCTAAATCACTTCAGGCTGTCAGCCGGGTTTATAAACAGCGTATCCTTCTAATCCGGCTATCGCCGCACCAGTCCGGTTTATCTTTATCAAAAAGGAAATCATGCGTAAAATTGTTTTCTTTTTAGCCGGTTTACTCACCCTATCGATGCTTTTTATCTGCCCTGTCGCAATATCGGCGGAAGATACGGATAAAATAACCGTCATCGACGACGCCGGCTTATTCGGTAACAATATCGATAACGTCGAAGCCGCCGCAGCCAAACTGGAAGACCTCGGCGCCGATGTACGCATCAGGACAATCGAAACCTACGGCAACACCGGTAATCTCGACCTCTACGAGGAGCAACTGGAACAGCAAAGCCCTTCCTGGCAGGGGCAGGACGGCGAACGCAAGAACAACCTGATAGTAATCATCATCGCTCTGGAAGAGCAGAAAACCGGACTGTACTACGGCTCTTACTGGGGGAACCTTCTCGAAGACAGATGGCCGGATGTAATAGATAACATGAACTTTTTCTTCCCCGGCGGCGATTACGCCGACGGAGTAATCGTAGGGCTTGAAGATATACAGAATTTAATCTTACAGGGAAGCCAGACAACCACTACCAGTTCTGCATCTTCGAGTTCATCGAACGGCTGGATAGCTCCGCTGGTAATCATCCTGATTCTGTGCATCGTTCCCGGTTCGTTCATGCTGAATACCTATCGCAAAAACCGCAACAGGCAGCAGGCTGCCAGGCAAAAAGCCGTACTGGCAAAACAGGGAGCGGCCTCGGGAATAAATGAGCTGACCGAAAAGATGCAGATGCTGGAAATTAAAGTGGATGTCATAACGGAAAAAGTAACTGCGGATGAAGCCAGACCGCTCAAGGAAGGCATGGAAAAAGCCAGGGAAGGACTTGACCATTGCTCCGTAACCTACAGTGAATTATCGCACAGCGCCGGAGACCCGGAAAATCCGAAGCTGGGAGAAGAACAGCTCAAGGTAATCGAACCGGAATACAGAAAGATTCTTGAAGGACTGCGGGAGACACGGGAAGCCATAAACGATGTGGAAAAACAGCTATCCGAAATCCAGAATGCCATCGAAGCCATACCCCAAAAAATTGAAGCCTTCAACTCATTGGTAAACGGGATACTGGCTAAACAGGAAGAACTGAAGAATAGCGGATACCGTACGGATTATGTAAACGAGCTGATTGCCGGAAGCAAAGCGACGCTGAAACAGGCACAGGTTTTATCGAAAAAGAAACAACCCGCCGAAGCGCTTAAATATGCCGATGCCGCTATGGAACAGGCGATACACATCACAAAGACGCTGGAAGAATTGCCCCAAAAGAAACAGGAAACGCAATCGGCGATTCCGGCTCTGGCTGCACGCATTGAAACGGTTAAGAGTGAAATCGATAATGGCAGAGACATATTCAACAGGCTGTTTATGGAATATGCGGAAAGCACATGGGAATCGGTGCGCGGCAACGGCACCGAAGCGGAAAACCGCATCGACTGGGCAACGGATGCTTACCATGAAGCCGTTCTGGCCGCCAAACATGAGGAACAGGACTGGTTGAAGGCCATGGATATGGTCGAAAAAGGCAATAACTGGCTTACCGAAGCCGAGTCGCTTATAAAATCTATAATCGAACTGGAAATTAATCTGAAAGCGGCAGAGCGGGACTTTCCGGCTGAAATCGATGCCGCCGAAGCGGATATTAAAAAAGCCTGTGATTATATAAACAAATACGACGATGACATCCGCGAAAGCCTCGAAGACGATCTGAGAGCCGCCGAAAAGAAAGTCGAGGAATCGCGCAGCGAATTGAATAAAGAAAAACCGGATTTCTTCATGGTATGCAGGCTGGCGCGTGAAGCCAACGAATCTGCGGATAATATACTCATCCAGGCGCGCAACGAACACGAAGCAGCGGAGAGGCTGCGAGCCAAAGCCGCCAGCGCCAAACGCGACGCCACTTCCAAAGTATCCATAGCTAAAGAATATATACAGGACCATAGCGGGGTGGTAAAAACGCAAGCTAAAAAATCCCTGGCGGATGCAGAGGATTCCCTGCGTTTGTTCGATACCGTAGTCGATACGGAAATGAAGATTGCGCTGGCTGAAAAATCCCAAAAAGCGGCAGAGAAAGCATATACTCTGGCAAAGAGGGATTTTAATAATGCCAGTACCGTTATTCCAATATTTATCCCGACACCCTTCGCGGCAAGAAATGCCCCGCCTTCTTCATGGGGCACCAGGTATTCCGGTTCTTCTTCCGGCGGACGCAGCGGAGGCGGCTCTTCGAGCTGGGGTTCGAGAAGCGGCGGGGGGTCTTCAAGCTGGGGAGGCGGAGGCAGTCGCGGCGGAGGATTCAGCGGCGGAGGGCATGCCGGCGGCGGTTCGAGAGGCTGGTAAGGATACCCTCTGATATTTGAGATAAAACTGTTGTAAAATATATAACCAAACAGGAAATAAAAGGAGGAAACATAATGGCAGGTTTATTTGAAAAAGCACGCATAGCTGCATTAAGCGCAGCGCACTCATTACTTGACAAGGTTGTCGACCTGAACTCTATCGGAGCGGTCAAGCAGTATGTCAGGGATTTGGAATCGGCTCTCGAAGACCTGGAAGATGCCACAGCGGCAGCGGCCGGTCATGTAAAAACGGTAAAACGCGATGCGGAACAGCTTAAAGCACAAATCAAGGAACTCAATCAGAATATCGATTTCATACTGAGCGACAATAAACCTGAGAACGACCACCTCGCCACTCCGATGGAAGCCAGATTGATCGGTTTGGAACAGCGCCTGTCAACAAAGGACGAGGAGATTACCACAGGACAGAAAACGGCACAGGCACTTGCCGAAGCAACCTCCACGCTGCGCACCAGATACCAGAACATGGTACAGCAGGTACAGCGCCTCGAAGCGATGGACAGGGCAACCAAAGCCAAGGAAAGCGCCGTCTCAGCTATACGCCAGGCAGGTAAGATCACTTCCGCAGGCGGTGATGTTTCCGTCGATGCCGTAGCAGACCGCATCCAGAGGCGCGCCGATGTTGCCGATGCCAAGTTCGAGCAGGTGTTCGGCGATATGAACAATGATGTAGACAAGGACGTTATGATAGCTCAGGCGCAATCCAGATTGGAACAACGTAAAGCGCGTTTGGCCAGCGGCGGGGCTGCTTAAAGACATATTATTTGTAGGGACGTTCAAAACTTTTTAAATATCGACAGGTAATGAGCGTCCCTACAAAAGTTAGTTAATAAAAAACGGTAGAGATTGCTTCGTCGTCCTTTATACAGAAACTCCCCGCAATAACAGTTTAAACAAATTTCGATTAACCCACCCTAAATCTCGCCACCTGTGGAGACTGTAAAAACTCCCACCTACCCTTATATCCGGCATTCAGAGCCGCTACTTCCATATGCAGCATGGCAATCCCGCAATCCAGGCGGAAAGGAATCCCTGTATCAGTTCCCTTGCTCCTGATATAGACCGTGATTGCATCTTCTTCGATATCGAATCCCCACGGCTGGCGGTTTAACGCCGAGGGAGCCAGCCTGGCAGCCTCGATTGAAGACTTTATCCAATCGGGAGACTGTTCGTAACTCAAGCCGCTGACCAGTTTATCGACAGGCAGCCGCTTATGATGGCGTCCGAAACCTGCCATAATTTTATCTTCGAATGTTTCGGATTTAATGGCATATCCAACCGGAGATACAGCCAACACCCGTTCAGTGTTACCGACCTCTATCAGAGAAGCAACATTTTCCCGACTGAATGCACCGCCGACCCAGCATGTATCCAATCCCAAAGCTGCCGCTTCTAAGATAAGACCTTCCCCTGTATATCCTGTCTGCTCATTATAAAAAGGGCTCTCCGTATTACCGACAAAAACAATAAAGGCAGGGGCATTTTTAACCTTGCCATAGGCCCCCACCAAGCCCCTGAATACCTTTTCCACAGATTCGGTTACAAGACAAGCCCGCGCATGAGTAAAAGGGGGGAACTCTTTGCATACCGCATCGAGAGCCGCCAGTTTCTCCGCTTCGACAGGCCTGTTCTTATCGTATGTACGGTATGACCTTCTTTTTCCGATTGCTTCATACCACCTTGCATAAGGTATATTCATAATAAAACCCATTAAAGTAATAACTGTAAATATTTTTTTAAAGAGAATAATATCGGAGGCAGAAACCTATAACAATGCCGCCAGTTCCCACGGTGAATCGATTATTGTTTTAGTGCCGTGATTTTTAAGCCAATCCCGGTCGCGAAATCCCCAGGCAACGGAAATACAATCGACACCGGCATTTAAAGCAGTTTCGATATCAACTTCGGAATCGCCGATATAAACCGACTCGTCCGCTTTAACACCAAGCCTGTTCAATGCCGCTAAAAGCATATCGGCAGCCGGCTTCCTCCTGATACCATCTTTCTCACCGATGGCAACAGTAATATATTTCGAGAAATAGAAGGCATTCAATTCGTTTACGGCTTCATCGTACTTGTTGGAGATAACCGCCAGCTTATAATTGCTTGCGGAAAGATTTTGCAATAAATTCGTGACGCCTGTATACGGATGTGTTTTGTTCCTGTAATTTTTGCTGTAGTGCTGTTTGAAAAGGCTGACGGCATCGTTAATACGGGGATTTCTTGTTCCGCCGGGCAGCGAAAGCTCCAGCATACGTACGACCCCGTTTCCAACGGACTTTCGGATTTGGGATATATCACGCGTAGGGAAACCGAGCTTGCCCAGGGCGTAATTCACGCTGCCGGCAATATCTTCCAGGGTATCCAGCAGGGTTCCGTCCATATCGAAAATGACTGCATTGTACTTTCTCATCTTTTATATCAATCCATAACAGTATAGTCAACCACATGCCGCTATTTTACGCCGATTGATACAAGATTAACAAGACACAATCAGAGGATAAACAAACAGACAAACGGTTGATGCTTCTTACTTCGCTGACTTACGGCTGGCCAGAGAAGCAAAGATGCCGAAGAAACAGAGAGCGGCAAAAATCAGGAAGGCCGTCTTCATGCTCTGCAGGAAAGGGGTATAATACTCGGGAGTAATCTCGACCCTGCCGATGAACAGGGAGAATAACAGGGTTACCACCCCCATGCTGAACATATTCCCTATCATGCGCATCGTGGACAATACTGCCGAGGCTACTCCGTAATACCTGCTCTCGACGGAACCCATGATGGCATTCGTATTGGGCGATGAAAAAAGAGCCAGTCCAAGACCTACGACCACTAACCCAAGGATAATCACTCCCATCGCCGTGCCGTCGTCTATAAAACTGAAATACAGCAGGCCGCCGCAGGTCAACGCCATACCTAAAGAAGCAAATATACGTGGCTGTATTCTATCGGATAACCTGCCTGCAATCGGGGAAACAATCGCCATCACCACAGGTTGCGCAATCAGAATGAGACCGGCGGTCTGAGCGCTCATCCCCTGTGTATATTGCAGGTAAAGACTCAAAAGAAAGGCAAGGGCAAAGGTGGCGCTATAATTTATAAGCGCCGCCATATTGGAAAAAGCAAAAACCACGTTATGCCTTATCAGATTCAGATTCAGCAGCGGGCTGCGAGTCTTCAATTCCCATCCGATAAAAGCCAGAAGGCAGAGTCCCCCTGCCAGCAAAAACCAGACAGCCGACAGTCCCGGCAGCGACGATAGTCCGTACATCACGGCTACCAGGCTGACTCCATAGATAAAAGAACCGACGAAATCGAACTTTTCTCCTTTCGCTTCCGCCCATTCGCCTTTGAGCTTCCAAAGTATCATGAAGATTACAATCAAACCCAGCGGAACGTTGACCCAGAAGATGCTGCGCCAGCCGAAGTTCTCGGTAAGGATTCCGCCCAGAAAAGGCCCCAGGGAAAGCCCCATATAGACCGATGCCACGTTTATCCCCAGCGCCCTGCCCCTTTCCCTGGCAGGAAAAGCCGAAGTAAGAATGGCAACCCCGGTACCGAATATCATAGCGCTGCCGACGCCCTGTAAAGCCCTGAGGGCGATTAAAACCGGCGCCGATGTGGTAATTGCTACTAAAAAGGAAAAGACCGTAAAGGCGATTATCCCCGACAACAGAATCTTTTTACGCCCGTATATATCGGCGATTCTCCCGATAGGTAATAAAAAGACCGCCGACGCAAGCAGATAGGCGCTGACAACCCAGCTCATGGATACGGCATCCATCGAAAACTCCTCGCCTATGGCAGGAAGAGCGATATTGATGGAAGACCCCATGAAAGGAGTCAGGAACGAGGTCATGGTAGCTACGGCTAAAATGACATTTTTACTTAATTTGTTTTCCGGTTGATTCACTATCGCCTGCTTGTCGCCGGAAAGTGGAGAAACCGCTCGATTTTCCGGAGGGAATTTTTAGTATATAAAATACTATTCCTTTACACTTTCAGTGTCAAAAAAAGAAAGCTGCACCGCTGATACATCCATCAGGGAAGGAAACAGGAAACCGCTCATACTGGATAAACAATAAAACAAAAGGCTCCCGAGATAGTGTATAATATGGCTGAGGTTGATTATGCATCAGGCTTTGCTTTATGAAAAATTGACCGATTCGCGCGTGCGCTGCAACACCTGCCAGTGGCAGTGCAACATCGCCGTCGATAAGACAGGCGTCTGCAAAATGTATCAAAATAAAAACGGAAATCTCTATAACCTCAACTATGCGCAGACATCATCGGCAGCCGTCGACCCCATCGAAAAAAAACCCCTGTTTCACTTCTACCCTGGGAGTAACGTATTCTCACTTGGAGGCTGGGGCTGCAACTTCCACTGCCAGGATTGTCAGAACTGGGAAATCTCCTGCGTAGATATACCACTGCACGGACGGCAAATACAACCTCAGGAAGCGGTAATGTTGGCAAAGGGATATGATTGCAGGGGAATCGCCTGGACTTATAACGAACCGACCGTCTGGTTCGAATACACGCTTGACTCGGCAAAACTGGCGAAGGAGAGCGGCCTTTATACTGTTTACGTTACCAACGGATATATGACTACGGAAGCGCTGGATGCCATCGGACCGTACCTGGATGCTTACCGTGTGGATATAAAGGGTTTCAATGACGAGACGTACAAGAAACTGGCAAAAATCAGCCACTGGAAAGGCATTCTCGATAATGCCAAAAGAGCTAAAGAGAAGTGGAATATGCATGTCGAGGCGGTTACCAATATCGTCCCGGGCATAAATGACGATGATGTTCAACTGAAAGGCATCGCCCGCTGGATAAAAGAAGAACTGGGAGAACTTACACCCTGGCATGTAACCAGGTTCTATCCGAACTACAATATGACGGACGTTCAACCGACCCCGGTAGAAACGCTGGAGCATGCCATAGATATCGGCAAAAAAGCCGGCCTTAAGTTTATCTATGCCGGAAATATCCCCGGGCATGACAGCGAAAACACCGTTTGCTATGCCTGCGGCAAAATGACCGTACAGAGACACGGATATCAGACGAAGCTGCTCGGCTTAAAAGAGGGAAAATGCGGTTACTGCGGGGCAGACCTGAATTTCAGAACCGATACGGAGGGAAAGTTATGAACAGAGAAGCGGCAGTCGCCGGTCAATTCTATCCCGGTTCTTCTTCCGAACTCAGGAAAATGATATCGGAAATGGTCGATGAAAAAGCCACAAAAGAAGATGCTATCGGACTGATAATGCCGCATGCCGGCTATATCTATTCGGGGAACGTAGCCGGAGCAACTATCTCCAGAGTAAAAATAAAGGGCACCTGCATTATCATGGGGCCGAACCACACGAGCATGGGAAGACCTTTCAGTATAATGACCGATGGAACATGGAAAACACCGCTGGGAAATGTTAAAATCGATTCCGAACTGGCGAAACGAGTCCTGGCAAATTCCAAGTTCTTATCCGAAGACAGCCTGGCACATATATCGGAACATTCTATAGAGGTACAACTGCCGTTCCTCCAGTATTTCAATAAAGACATCCAGATAGTTCCCATAATCCTCACCTATGCCACCGGAACTGTCTACCGCGAAATCGGGCGCGCCATTGTCAAAGCCATCGAAGATTCGGGAAAAGATGCCTTAATCATTGCTTCCAGCGATATGACGCACTACGAATCCCATGAATCGGCGCTCAAAAAGGACAACCTGGCAATTGAGCCGATACTGGAACTGGATGAGGACGAGCTGTTGAGCCGCGTTCAGAAATACAATATCACGATGTGCGGATTCGGCCCGGTCGTCAGCCTGATTGCGGCTGCCAAGGAACTGGGCGCCAGGGAAGCGAAACTGGTAAAGCACCAGACCAGCGGAGATGCTTCAGGTGATTACTCCAGCGTCGTCGGATATGCCGGGTTGATAATAAAGAAAGCTAAGGATAAAGAGCTGCCGGAGCCGGTAGAACTGGCGAAGAAAACCATAGAAACCTATATCACGGAGGGGACAGTTATAGCTCCCCCCGACCCCCTGCCCCCCACTTTCGAGGAGCAGGCGGGGGTTTTCGTCTCTCTGCATAAATTCGGAAATCTACGCGGCTGCATCGGAACCTTCGAACCGGCACACGATAATATAGCCGAGGAAATCATCTCCAACGCCATCAGTGCGGCGACCAGAGACCCTCGTTTCTCTCCCGTTACAGCAGATGAGTTGAAACACCTAGATTACAAGGTTGACGTGCTGACAAAACCCGAGCCCGTCGCAGATGTCAGCCAGTTAGACCCGAAAAAATACGGCGTTATCGTGGAAAGGGACTACCGTAAAGGGCTGCTGCTGCCGGACCTCGAAGGAGTGGACACTGCAGAACAGCAAATCAGCATCTGCCGCCAGAAAGCCGGCATCATGCCTTACGAAAAAGTACAGCTCTACCGTTTTGAGGTCAAGAGATACCAGTAATATGAATGCTTTCATATATGCGGGAACAACACAGGCCGAAGCAATCTAAAAATCCCACAACGCCGCTCGTGGTGAGCTTGTCGAACTAAGCGGCTTCGAATATAATATCACCCCGATAAATGAGTGGCTTGAAATGACGCAATGATATTTTCATACTCTGTCTTGGTGAATCGAGAAATGCGCGGCGGAAGTTAAAATAAAAATAACAGAAAGGGACTAACCGCATGAGAGACTACGATGAAATCTACGGCGAAACCATCCCATTCAAATTCATGTACTACGTTATTTTCATGGAAGGAGCTATCGGGGTTTTATTCCTGGTCTTCTTCTTTCTCCAGTTATCCGGCAATTTTATCCCTGACGAGGACGCCCCGGCATTTGTATGGCTGATAATGGCCGCTTTAATGCTGGGAATCACTGTATTCCTGACCACTTTAAGAAAACTGGATATCAGCATCACGCAATACAAGTTGAAGGCATCCTTCGGCTTTATCAAGTTCGAAACACCGTTTACCGATATTGCCGACGTATATACAGACGAAAGGATGGAGCTGGCATACGGCGGCTGGGGCGTGCGCATGGCCAAACTCAAACAGGGTTTGACTCTGGCATATACCAGTATCGGCTATAAAAGAGTGGTGGTCGAGCTTAAGACCAATAAATATAAGCTGTTCGTATTCTCGACTTCCAATCCAGAAGAGGTTATCAATACCATTAAAAACCAGATGAGACGCTTTTAATACGAATAAGAATGTCATACTGAGTTCCGACAAACGGGAACTCAACATCCGAGGAGAGCCGATTATTGCTATATTTGCACCACCATCCAGCATGACAGATAGAGAAGTATCATTGTGAAACGACAATGTGAAAAATATCAAAAACCCCTTGTATATTCCTTGAATCACCGGTATAATATAGAACTATAGTTCTAAAAATTCATAACCGGTCAGAGAAAAAACGATGGACATGTTCGAGCAGCAGTTCGAGAAAGAGAAACTGAAAGAAGCACCGCTGGCGGCGCGCATGAGACCGAACACTCTGGACGAGTTCGTCGGGCAGGAGCATATCGTCGGAAAAGGCAGGGTTTTAAGGCGAGCCATTGAGTCCGGCAGCCTGCCTTCGATAATGCTCTGGGGGCCTCCCGGAAGCGGCAAGACGACGCTGGCAAACATCATCGCCAATACTACTTCCTCTCATTTCAGCCCGGTATCCGCCGTCAGCGCCGGAGTCGCCGACCTCAGAAAGACCATTGAGGAAGCCAAAGAACGCCGCCTGCTCAACAAGAAAAAGACCATACTCTTCATCGATGAAATCCACCGTTTCAACAAGGCGCAGCAGGACGCCATCCTGCCTTTCGTGGAGGACGGCACGGTAACATTGGTCGGCGCCACTACGGAAAACCCTTCTTTCGAGGTTATCTCCCCACTGTTATCCCGCTCCCAGTTGTTCGTCTTGAAACCGCTAACCAAGGAGGAGATAAAATTAATCCTGCTGCATGCCATGAAAGACACTCTCAGAGGGTTGGGAGCATATAAAGTAGAGATAGAAGACGATGCGCTGGATTACCTGATAACCATGTCCAATAACGACGCACGCGCCGCTTTGAATACGCTGGAAACCGCTACACTGACGACTTCTCCGGATGCCGACGGCAGGCGCAGGATCGTCTTAGCCACCATCGAGGATACCATCCAGCACAGGGCCATATCCTACGATAAAGGCGGAGACAAACACTACGATACCATTTCCGCCCTTCATAAATCGATGCGCGGCTCCGACCCGGATGCTTCTCTTTACTGGCTAGGGAGGATGCTGGAAGCCGGAGACGACCCGTTGTATATAGCCAGGCGATTGGTAAGGTTCGCCACCGAAGACGTCGGCATGGCCGACCCGCAGGCGCTGGTAGTAGCCATGGCGGCACAGCAGGCGGTGCATTTCCTGGGATTGCCGGAGGGCAACCTGGCGCTGGCGGAAGCTGCCGTTTATCTTGCCACCGCGCCCAAGAGCAATTCCGTCTATGCGGCATATTCAGCGGTACAGGAAGAAATCAAGAAAGGCTCAAACGACCCGGTGCCTCTGCACCTGCGCAACGCGGTTACACCCATGATGAAGAACATCGGCTACGGCAAAGGCTATAAATACGCTCACGATTACGAAGGGCATTTCGTGGAACAGCAAAACCTGCCGGATTCTGTAAAGGATAAGAAGTTCTATACGCCCGGCGACCAGGGCAACGAACAACAAGTAGCCGAACGCCTGAAAAAATGGCGTCCGGAAAAGAATGAAAAGGCACAATAGCGGTTTATCCCGAACGCTGCATTGCCTGCGCTTACTTTGACATCGCAAGCTATAAAGGATTATACTTTAGAGAGTGGTGTTGACGCGGGGTGGAGCAGTGGCAGCTCGTCGGGCTCATAACCCGAAGGTCGTAGGTTCAAATCCTACCCCCGCTACCAATTTCAAAGCTAAAAAAGCCCTCGAATTAGTTATTTTTCGGGGGCTTTTCTATTTTTGCTAACGGATTGCTAACGGAATAAATTAGACATGTGAATTTAGCATCTGGTCAAACTTTTCTGCTGCTGCTTCTTGAAGCCCCGGGGCAAGATGACTATAAGTATCTAATGTAACTTGAATACTGGAATGTCCTAATCTCTCTTGAACAACCTTTGGGTGAATGCCAAGTTTTAACATCAACGATGCATGGCTATGTCTGGCATCATGCAACCTTATATTTTTTAATCCGGTTTTCCTGACAAGTTTAATCCATGCATGAGTTATGGTATCCGGTAACAAAGGATTACCATCTTCATGACAGAACACCAAGCTATCATCGGTTAAAGGGTTACCTGATAACAAGTGTAAACCTTCCTGCTTATCACGATATTCTTCAAGAACTGCTAATACTGATTGCGATATTGCTATTTTACGATTACTTTTAGCTGTCTTAGGTTGTCTGATAACAATACTGCCGTCTCTTAAATGATGTAAACTCCGGCTGATATAGATTTGAGAATATATAAAATCTATATCTTGCCATCTAAGTGCTAATATTTCAGATCTGCGCATACCAGTAAACAATGCCAAATAAAATATCGGATAGTATTCTGTTAACTTCGCAGCTTCTAAAAACTTATTTATCTCTTCTTCATTCCAAGTATGCATTTCATGACGTTGCGGTTTTGGCGGAGTTACTGCATCAGCAGGATTTCTTATAATTAAACCCCATTTAACTGCTGTCTGAAGTGCATCATGAATAGTAACATGATGATGTCTTACTGTCTTTGTACTTAAACTTCCTTCGCCATCTAACCTTCCGCTCTTTAACTTATCTGCATAATACTTTTGTAAATGTTCGGGCTTGAGTTGACTTAACATGATATTCCCTAAAGCTGGAATAATATGACGTTTAATAATATGCTCATAACCTTCGACGGTTCTTGGGGATAAATTAACTAATGCATAATCTTTTAGCCATTTATCAAGGTATTCTGCTAAAGTAGTTTTATCTGGTTTTATAAATATGCCATTATCCAGTTGATTAACAAGTTCTGATAACCTTTTTTCGGCTGCTTTTTTAGTGCCCTTTACGGATTCCCAGTGTTGTTTTCTTTTGCCAGTTATCGGGTCTTTTTCAAGCTCGATAACAATTGAGTAACTGTCTTTGCCTCTTTTTGTAATATGTCCTCTCATTCTTCACCCCCTGTCCATACCCGATATCCAACCTTTTTTAGTAATTTCGCTGGCATAACAGGCATATCCAATATTTCATCAATACCTCCTTCGATAAAAATAGTATTTTCTTTGTCCAATTCAAAAGAATCTATTTTTTCTTCGCTGCGGGATTTTTTGTTACCTTGCATCTCCTCTTTTTTAGATATAACCCAGGCTCTCAATTGCTTGATAATATCGATTGCTTCTTGAGCGGATAACTCATTCCACTTAGAACCTTTCAGAATATAATTAAAAAATCTCAAATAAACCAGTTTAGTTTCAAAATCAAAGTTGAGTGCTTTTAAAGTAGGTAAATCATGAATTAAATCAACTAATTCTTCATCTCTTTGATTAATTTCTTCTTCATCTTTAATCAGGTTTTTCACAATCATCATATTAGGATCATTAATTCCATGTAATAACTCCTCTATTACTTCTCCATCATTTGCTATGGGAAGAAATAAGGTGTTATCCCAATCATATCTAATTTTATAAAAATAGTCGGTTGCATCTAATGTCTTTTTTCCCCAATGGCTGAAAAAAGCATTAGAGTCAGATATACGAGTATCATTAGGTTCCCCTACAGCTATTGAAATTAATTCATGGTTTGCATAAACACGAGACCAAAACCAAAGCAGAGTAATATCATCAAAAAAATGATATAAAACACTTGCCCATTTTGCCTGTCTATCTGTAAATTTTTCGAATGTGCATAAGGAATATTTCCATACATCAACCACTTTAGGGACTGAATTATCAGGCAAATTGACCTTAGTTAATAAAGCTGGTGTCCATATTTCATCAATCATATCTTCTGATTTTGATATGGATTTTAAAGCTTCCTTAGCTCCTTTAATAATCTTTTGAATTACACGAATATCGGGAATATTCGTATATTTCTTAGTCTTAACCAACGGATCGTTTAATGTGAATTTACGCACTTCCAATGCTGTACATTTCAATCCTTTATTTTTTAAATACAACCAGTTTTTTATAATTAAATTTTTTACTTCTGGCGTTGTCCAAGCTCCCATATTTTCTCCTTTAACGAATATTTAGCGAATTTTTTAGTATGATATTGCGTCTAAACGAATATTATTTACACTTCAAACGTCTATTTGTTATAACTATTATAGACATAATAATACATGGAAACGAATATTGTCAACATGGAAAGGAGGGAATTATGGAGAAGATATTGTTAAAGCCTGAAGAAGTGCAAGAAGTGCTGTGCATCGGTAGATCTAAGGTATATGAAATGCTGGCATCAGGTGAACTACCCAGTATTCGGGTAGGCAGATGTTTGAGGATATCCAAAGTATCCTTAGAGCAATGGATTAAAGACCATGAAATTGGTCTTTAGAAAAAAGCGAAAATGGCAAAAGGCGATGGTGGAGGCGGAAGCCAGCCATCGCCTTAACTGAACAGAGTTTAAGGAGTAGACATTATGAATAGAAATACAAATCTTGAGAATGGAGACGATCCAAGGGATCACCGGAATGAACAAGAAATAGAATATGAAAAGAATTGGCAACCAGTTACTAATGAAAAGACGTTTAACGGCTCGCCTGTTCCTGTGTTTGTTGGTGGTATTAAAAAGGATAAGCCTATTTCTGTTGATACTGAATTCTATTGCAAAAAGTGCAATTGTCGTGTATGGATAAGCAATGAATCAAAAGAAGTTATCAGAAATAGATTCCTTTGTATCAATTTCAATAAGAAATATGGTTTATGCCGGTATTGCTTTGTTAGTGTTAAAGATTTGAATGTTTTGTTTGAAGGTGCGGTAGATGACGGAAAATAATGGATATATACCAGGTGAATCCTCATTAGTGGATTATCTTATCAATAATTACGGTGCTGAAATTGATGATATAGTCGAGAATAACGATTACAAACAGGGTAAAAATCCCCTTGTTGATTATTTGCTAAATCAATATGGAGCTGAAATAATCAGCATCGAGGATAGCCCCGATAAGCAGCCCCCGTTCCCTTGTCTCACGGGGGCTGCTAACACCACCAACAGCTATAAAATCGATAAAAAACTGTACCCGGATATCTTAGCTGTTGGGGTGGACACTCTGGAATTGAATTTTGGTGTAGATAGGTATATCAACCCTTATGAGTTCCAAAAATTGAGCGATGCTAAGCTACAGGCTGTTTCAGGTGGGTATAAGAGCAGGAAAGGGTTTCCTGTAGATTGGTTTAATAAAGAATTCATGATTCAATCTCATGGTTCTAAAGGTGGCTATGAATATGTGATCAATAATGGTGATATTGAAATACAGATCATGCCTGATGCCAAAGGGGGCAACCCTTCTCCAGAGATAAGGATAATATTTCGTTCTCCCTACCTTTGGAGATTGGGCGATATTCAGGCATATAAAGAAGTAATTGAATTTCTTAATGAATGGATTTATTTAGAATACTGCACTGTTTCAAGGGCTGATTTATGTGTTGATAAAATCATGCCTTTGCCGGATATAAATCGCAAAAGCCAGGTAGTTACCAGATTAAGAGATAAGGATATTTATTACGGCGGTGATTATAAAAGGGGAATTCGCAATACGGGTTATCATTTCGGGCGTGGGGGTATCGCCTGCCGTTTCTACGATAAAACCTATGAAATAGCCATAAAAGGACACGGGCATATAAAGCCATTATGGATTCAAAACGGCTGGGATGGTGAAAGCCCGGTATCCAGGTTGGAACTTCAATTGAGACGTGAAGGACTAAGGCGTTTCGATGGTGTCATGGACTTCGGAATATTTCAGGATAGCAAAGCTGACATCTGGAATTATGGAACTGATCGATTTCTGAGGATAGTTAATCCAGCGACATCAACTCGCCGGGAACGTGCCAAAGTGATGGATTACTGGAAAACATTTCAAGATTGCTCCGCTTTATTTGGCGTGCGTCAGGGCGTTATTCCGCATAAACAAGTTAACGATGATTGGAGACCTTTAGTAAAACAAGCTAAGGGATGTTTAGCCAGTGCATATGCTCGATTGTGCGCTGACATAGATGATTCTAAAGCTAGATTATTACTTATTGATAGTTGGGGAAAAGGTATCCCTGAAGACATTATAGAACAAGGAATGATACAAAAAGTTAGATTTGGACATTTAAGTATTTAGATAACTCATATAGATAATTTAAATAACATTTAATCCTATCTGGGTCTGGATTATAGTTTGGATTATGATGAGAGTCGTCAATAGTATTAAATGATTGCCCAATACAATCAGTTAAAACATTGGGAATATTACATTCAGTTAAACATTTTACTACCTTAGAATAATTCATACTATTGGAATCTTTACGTATATTTTTTATTTTTAAGTATAATGTACAAGTCATTTCTGATATAGCAAGTCTGATTTCACTTTCAGCATCTTGAAGCGAAAGACTACTAGAATTCGTATTGTTCGCTATTGCACTAATTCTATCAAGACGTTGCTTCCAAGTACACCAATCTTCTTGAATTATTATAGGGCCATTTTTATCGTAGCCTGTTATTTCATAACAAAATCCATTAATTGAACGACAGCCTTTTCGAACACTATCAATCCAAGTTTTATTATGAGAAAGTAGAATTATTTGCTTACCTCTATCAACAAGATCTCGAATAATATCTATAAAACGTTCCCCATGGGCGTCATCCAAAGATTGAATAGGGTCGTCAATAAAAAGGAAATCAAATGGGCAATCTGGTTTCATATTAGTTGCAATACTTAAGCAAAGACCTAGTGCATTAAGCTTAGATTCACTAAGAGATGATACTGCACTTACAAGTTGTTTACCATACGATGAGGCATTAATTTTAATGTGTTTTGGTTTAATATCTCCTGATTTAGTTTTGTCCATATCGAATCCAGTAAAATGCACATCAGGATCACCTTTAGTTCGAATTTGTTTATACCAAGACATTACATCATCGGTCATTTCTTTTGTTACCGCGTTAAACATTTTTAAACCAATATACTGTTCAACTGTTTTTCTTAGTTCCGGTAGTTTATCAAGGATAGAGTTGATTCTCATACCTTTTTTAATATGGCTAAGATTTTCCTTTAAATCTACTAGTAGACTGATATCTTCAGTCTTCGCTATAGAATCCAATTCATGTTTAAGTATTTCATTAGCATCGGCCATTGGTGAAATAAAATGAGATATTGTTGATATAGAAGAAGATAATACCCCTGAATATTTTATTAGCTCTTTTCCTAGAATTTGAATTATAGTAATTTCTTCTTTAGATTGCTGAATAGAATTCTGTAAGGAAATTATTGACTTAGTGATATTATTAAAACATTGATCCAATTGATTTTTAATTGCAGTTAGTTGTTTAATTGCATCACGGATAGCTATTAAATATGGTTCATGCATTGGTGATAAAATTTCATTTAATTTTTCAAAAGAATCATTAATTTTTAGAAAAGCATTCAGTTTGGATATATGTCTGTTCTGGCATTTGTCTAATCGTTGAGTTAATTCTGACAATGAGGTAAGAATTTCTTGTTTTTGTTTTAATAACACCCTTGCATTTTCAGATTTAGTTATTGATTCCTGGTGTTTCTTTTTTATATGTTCATTTATGCTGTCATTAGTTTTTTGATTACAGAAAGGACAAATGTAAGGATTATTTGCCAAAAATGACAATCCAATCTGATAAAATTCAGCTTCATCACTTATTACCTTATAAGTCTCAAGGGCAAGTAATCCGCAATAACTTTGTATTAATTCTTCCGATGCATAATTTGGAAAGTATTCTAAATCTGCTGAATTGTTAGTATTATCATTGGCAGAAAATGGAGTTAAATTAATACTTCCAGAGTAAATCTTTTTTACTGCGTCATCACGTATTCTTAACAAACTCGGTATTATTTTATCTTCTGGGGTATCAACTGGAATACGACTTGTACATTCAGTATTAACACAAATAACAAAGTCAGAAAAAGAACCTTCTCCCTTTTTAAACAGTTTATAAATATTTTTTAAATCTGAACAAGCGGCTAATCGATTTTCAATATTATTAATATTTGAGATATATTTAGTTACTTGAGTTGGTAATGTTGATTTAATTTTAGTACATACCGAAATGAAATCGGCTTGTATTATATCTAACTCATCAAATCCAAGTAATTTTGTAAAACCAGTAAAACGTGAATCACGAGGGGTTAGGAGTAAATACTTAAGAGCGTGTTGCATTATAAAAGGTCTAGATATACTAGCTGATTCAGAGTCTATTGGCCATTGATCAACTATTTCTCCATTAATATACCTACAGTAATTATCTTTATCTATTAATTTTGCAGAATATGTGGTTTGTTGATCATCAATATTTAGACTAATATTTACATATACGCTATCGTCATTTTCAAGGTGACAATTACGATATGAACCTTTGTATTCATCTTTAGATTCTCCCTTTTCGACTTTAGACGTCTTACCGTAAAAAAGCCATTCAACAGCTTCAGTTATACTTGTTTTTCCATAACTATTTCGGCCATAAATCGTAGTAAGTTTAGGATGGAAAACAATAGTTCTCTCATCATTAAAACCACGGAATCCCTTTATAGTAAGATTATTAATCTTCATTTTCTATAATCTCGATTAATATCTTTCCAAGTTCTTCTTCTATCGATTCTTTCGGATTCGCACCAATGTATGCAGAAATTAATCTTATGTGGATAGGATCGTTAGTTTGGGCAGATAGTTCATTTATATATTGCTGTAATTTAGCGTTATCAGACATTTATAAATCTTTTTTAGTAGCTAATACATTTAAAGGGATTGTACATCTAGGTATGTGGATAGTCAATATGTTTATTTAAAATAATTACTTTTTGCTAACCATTTGCTAACGGATTGAAAATAATGGGGAAAAATGAAGTAACATTTTACGATTGAGTATGGATTTTAGATTTTTTGAAAAATCACGATTCCAAACGTAAAAACAGGTGATAACAGATTATTCATCAGCCTCATAACCCGAAGGTCGTAGGTTCAAATCCTACCCCCGCTACCAAAATTCAGCTTCAAAATCCATTAAAAACATCCCCTGAGCATTCCAATAGTGAACATAAAGTGTTCACAAATTCCAGCTTCAAAGTGTTCACAAAAGAACAACAACTGTTCACAAGCCAAATGCTGTCTGCCTTTTTAAAAAGTAGAGCGAATGGTTTATCTGCAAGAACAATTTCAGATTATGAATGGAGATTAAAACGCTTCATTGGATATCCTTTAAGCCCTGATGGTATAAAGAATTTCCTTGATAATCTAAGCTGTTCAAATGGAAAATGGAATTACTTCAAATGCTTAAGAGCACTAAGTAATTGGTTATTTAAAAATGAACATATAGAGAATAATCCTATCACACTTGTAGAAGCACCAAAACGGCAAAAGAAGTTACTTCCAGCAATAACCGAAGCCCAATATCAAACATTAATAAATGCTTGTCCTAGAAGGGATAGAGCTATTATCTCTCTACTTTGGCATAGTGGGATGAGAGTCTCTGAAGCTGCTAATGTGAAAGCTAAGGACTTTGATTGGATGGAAGGCACGGTCATTGTACTTGGTAAAGGTAATCGCTATCGTAAGTGCTTATGTGGTAATGATATAGTAAAAACATGGTTTAATAATAATGATAGCTTTGGCATAGATACTAGCGGTATACAGACTATGCTTAAAAGATTAGCATTTAAGACTGGTATTAAATGTAATCCTCACAGTTTCAGAAGAGGCTTTGCAGTCCATAATGTAAAGAGTGGACTATCTACAAGAGTAGTACAAACGCTTGGAGGATGGACTACCTTAAGCATGGTTGAACGTTATTCAGCTTCATTAACATTTGAGGATGCTCTTAAAACTGTTCACAACAATAGGGGTAATAGTCCTATAGTCTAAAGCTGAACATGTTCACAAACTAAAGCTAAATACGACTGTATTCATGTTATATTGGTACGGGTCAACTTATTTTGAGATAATATTTTGTTTTTCTAAGTCCACTCTGGGAATTTACTCAAAATTAAAATCTAATGCTCTTTTATCCACTTGGTAAGGTCTTCCTTCAAAAAAACCCGCTTCCTACCTATCTTGTGAGAGGGTAAACCCTCTTTCATTAGCTTATATATAGTCTGGTGGCTTACTCCTAGAAATTCTTGTGCCTCGGTGAAAGTAAGAAATATCCGCTCAATCTTTTCTTCTTGCTTCTGTGGTTTCTTTCTTCCCACTCTCAACACTCCTTATTTAGATATAATGTTAAAATGCGGAAAGTAATTAGGCACATTTAGATGATAATTGACACTATATAGGATTGACAAATGAAAATTATAGGCTTATTATACTTTCTTAGAAGTCCGAAAATGATTAACAGATTGTTGATAGCGGTAATAATTATCCTTAGCCTTTGTCTAGGAGCTGTTCTCGGTTATGCTTTTTACACTCAAAAGACAGCAACTGATACAGGTTCAACTCCAAGAGAAATGTATACAGAAACAGTAGTGGAGTATTCCTATGCCACATCAGAGCTAACCCCCACGCCTCCCAAAGTGCTAGAAAAGGATATTAAACCAGTGCCCTATTATTTATGGCTAAACAACTCAGATATGGTTAAAGAGGCACTAGATAGCGGCACTTTCCGCTTTCAGGTAGAAGCCGGTAGCAGAGTTGAAGGAGAGGTAAGTTTACAAGGCTATTCCTTTAGTAGTGGAGCTAGGCAAGAGTTTGCACTTACTAACCCAGTGCCGGTAATTTCTGATGTAAAAGACCCGTTTGGAGACACCATTAAACAATCCTTACGTCGTCAAGGCGATATGATAGACATAAGCATACAAAGTTATCCTTGGAAATTCGCTTTCATCGCCCCCGTGAGTGGCGAGTATAGTTTGCGAATATTGACAAGCGTGTCGCCAATGACATTAGAGTATTGTGATGCATATCTGAAGGTAACTATTTATGAAGAGTAGGAAAGCTATCGCAGTCTGGTTACCTGCAACCCTGTCATAGTCATTGATGCTGTAAAATTAAAAAAGTCGATTAACAGCCTATTACATTGGGTTCAGGTCAGCGGACAAAAGCTTGTGGTAATGAGGAAATACTCTGTCCTAAATACAACAATTATGGTGATAACCAATATTAAAAAGAATAGTTAATAGTGGCAGTAGCCCAGTATTAGAATTTATATTGTAATCAATGGTAGGTTAAATAAGGATATTAGAATATGCCAGATATAAACGATTATATATGCAATAACTGTCATTTCTCCCTGCCGCAAGGTTGGGGCGGATATCTTTATGTAATTGATGATAACGGAAAAAGAATCGTTTGCCCACATCCCGATGAGGGCAGAACAATTCGTAAAATCCTTGGCAAAAAAGCGACTAAACAAATGATTTTAGATCGAACAGGCTACAATTCGGATTGTGTCTGCCTGAACTGTTTGCACCAGTTCGAATTAGACATAGGCGACGATGAAGGGGCTGAAGATAACAATGACAGATCTGTGCGATATTATTATTGTAAATACAGCATGTTTCACTCATATGGAACTAATAAAAGGAGAGATCAAAGAATATGCCCCAAGTGCAAATCAGAAAATGTTAAAACAGTGATAGAGATGGTTGATAAAACCTGCCCGAAATGCAAGACTGGAATCATTGAAAAAAAATGGACCTGGCGTGTAAGTTAGAATAAAATCCGTTTATGAGAGCCGTGATTGTGATATTTATATATACACTTTTATTAACCTATATAACCGAACTACCCCTAGCTATAGGCAAAAGGGTTAGCATAGTTAAACAAAACCCAAAAAGACTTCTTTTTAGACTATTTTAACTGGTTGGGAGGGAGTTGTCATAACCCATAATAAAGGGAAATAGATATTTAAGGAGTGACGTCATTATGAGATTTTTTGGTTGGTTAATTTTACTCCCCTTTATATTTCTTTTTACCTTGGTTAAATTTGTCGCGGAGAGTTGTGCTGAAAAAGGTGGTTTATGGCGGTTATTAGGGTTTTTATTTGCATTAGTAATTAGTGGATTTATTATATATGTCGGCTATATAACGGGATTTGAAGGTTATACTGAATTGAGGGATGGCGCTTATTATCAAGTCACAATGCCTGTTTTAGGGTGGATTCTCATAATAGGTGGTGGGATAACCGCTATTACAGGTGTTTTTAAATCACTATTCGGACAAGGATGGTATTAAGATTTTTACCCTAATAGACTGCTATTGATATTGTCAAATAGCTAACTAGCCGCTTAAATATAAACCTAAATCAATAACAGATACAATGTATATATCTTGTGCTGTTATAATTCTAAAATGTTAATAAGTCAAAGCTAGAATTCTTTTTAACGGACTCTTATAAAAAATAATCAAATAATCAAATATTTGAACATTTGACAAAAATGCTAGAGACCCGAAATATCTACTTAATATATAATATTCAATCAAATAGTTTTAAGAAACTGCAGTTTCTATTTTAAAAACCCTTATAATTTATAGTTCATCTTGTGGAATATCAATGATTATTTGCTTACTATTTTTATTTACTACTCTTCCTAGCCTTAAGTTAAAAACTAATTGGCACAAGTAGCTTTGAAGTTCATCGCAATAAGGCTGAACTTCATGACCAGGGTCACATGTAACCTTGTGATATATGCCAGTCGCATGGCTTATTGGACATCCGCTCAAATCTTTAAATGTTATTATAGCTGAGGTAACATCTTGAATTGGTTGTCCACAAGTATCACATGTAAGTGTAGGATAATTTTTCCCCCGCTTTAAATAAGATGCAAAACTCATTTATTATCTCCTTTTCTAGTTTATTTCTTGTATGAAATGATTTTTCTATTTCCTGGACCTGAAGCTTTTTCCACTTCAATTATTCCTTCTTTTAATAATTCTGACCTCGCTCTCCAGTAAGCATAGTCAGTATGTCCCTTACCTAGTACATAGAATCTCACCTCCTTTTCCGGTTTACTTCCCGAATTAATGAATTCAAGTATGCTTAATTTAGCTTTATCCGTTTTTGCCTTTCTTTCTGCTACCATGTTTGATGACACTTCATGAATTGGATATTTAAAGGTAGCTATAATGGTTTCTCTTTCACTATCTCTAGACCACACATCTATTTCTCTTACTTTATTGTCTAAAGACTGTGGTTTAATCTTAAACCAACCATCAAGCCAAGCATCAAAGACCGTGCTACCTTTACCAGCTTTATCTGAGGATGTACTAGCACCCTCATGATGAACAACAATGACAGCCAATTTGTACTTCTGAATAATCTGGTCAAGGTGTGTACAAAAGGCGTTAATTACTTCATCCTGATTACTGTCTCTTTTAACCGCTTTCCATCTAGGGTCAATAATTAAAACTTCAACATTAAATCCCTCAGTAATACATTGTGTCAGAATTTCCTCAAGTTCCTGTGTATGCAAATCCAAGCTAAGGTCAGTAATGGTTAAATAATTAAAATTATCAAGATTATAATTAAGAGCATGATTCATATCCTGTATTCTTTGAGCAAACATCTCTTCTGAGATTTCAAAATTGACATACAGAACATTGGCTTGTGTGGTTTTAAATCCTAGAAAATCATTACCCGAAGCAATAGCCATACCTAGCTGTATAGTTAAAAATGATTTTGCAGTTTTCCATTTTCCTATTACTGCAATCTTGGCTTGATGTCTTAGCTTTTGTTCGATAATATAGTCTACTTCTGGAATATCTGATTCAATAGCACTTTTACCAGAATGTATTTCATATACAGTTTTCTTCTTTTCCATTTTTCACCTTAATAAAAGGCTAACATACTTTTTTCAGTAGTAATATTGGGAAAAAGAGATAAATAAAAAATTACCCACCTTTGATAGTATATCGTTTTGAATTTATGCTACAATGGATTTGTTTTTTAACAAGGAGGACAAAATGAAAGGAACTCCGACACAAAAACAAGGTAATCCGCCTAGAATAACTAAGAGTGGCAAACCTGATAGATCAGGCGATGGCGTAGAATTGCCGAAGTTTACTGAGCCCAAAAAACGCAAATAAATTAACTTATATGCCTTAATATTTCTCCGAATGTATAGATATGATTTTTAATCCTTGACGCTATAGGAGATAATTATATTCTCTAATTAGATATGATGCTGAAGTTTAACTTTATTCTTAGGCATCTATCTCTTTAATTAGTAGAATTAAGCCCTAATAATTTAATAATTTGATAAACTGGTTTCCTTAATGATTCTGCGTTTAATAAACCTTCGTCTTGAGCTAACTCATGCCATGCCATATGCAAACATACTTTCTTAAAAGTCCATATAACATGATTTCCTAATGCTCCCTTTTTTCTTCTTTTGTTAAATCCAATACTTTTTAAATATTGCTCATATAAATCCCATTGTTCGTTAAATTGCTCTTTTACTTGTGCAAAGGCTTCTTTTTTACTAGACAATTTTTCTGTATTCCAAGTTATATTAAAACTAAATTCTTCATCTATGGTTTTACAATCTAATCCAGTAGCTAATGAATCAAAATCATTAATACCTTCATGTATTAGTTCTCTTGCCCAATCAGGATTAAGACCATAATCACTAACAATTGATGAAA
Source organism: Dehalococcoidales bacterium (assembly GCA_034429935.1). Lineage (GTDB taxonomy): Bacteria > Chloroflexota > Dehalococcoidia > Dehalococcoidales > UBA5627 > UBA5627. Next base: position 85,846 of record DAOUFJ010000030.1, on the reverse strand, counting down.
TATCTTTAAGATATTCCTGTGCCTGCTTTTTCATAGTTTGGAAAGATTGACTCAGAGATTCTATTGAAGCTAATGGTCTTTCCTTTATTTCATCACATTTCTCATATTTCAGTCTTAATTGATTCATCCTCTCAATGAAAGGTCGATATTGAACCAAATTTATCATTAATAATCTAATACATTCATTACGCATATCTAATGTATGCTCAAAGTCAGGAACGTCTCTTTTCTTAGCCGTATCTAATATAGCTTTTGTTCTCTTATATTCGCTTTCTTCCATAGTGATAATAATACTATTTGATACATCAGATACACAATATACATGGCAATAAATTTTTCTTCATTTTTGCCTTGAAATTATACCTGTATACAGGTATAATATAACTATGTATAGTGTAAAAGAAGCATCTATCAAGCTAGGATTAGACACCAGTCAAGTAAGGCGGTTATTAGCCAAAGGTGAAATTAAAGGAGTTAAATTGGCTAGAGACTGGGTAGTATTGGAACTAAATTATTGTAGACAAAGAAAATTAGGAGGAGGACGTAAATCAAAAAAGGAGTATAACAAATAAAAATGATGAGTCAAAATGCATTAGCTAAGCAATTAGGAATAAGTAAAAGCTATTTAAGCATGATTCTATCTGGACAAAGAACACCAAGAACTGAATTAAGGAATAAACTGTGTACATTGGGACTGTTCACAGATGAAGCTAATTTAACGGCTCATAACCCGAAGGTCGTAGGTTCAAATCCTACCCCCGCTACCAAAAACGACAGTTCTCTTAATAATCTTCCTCTAAGGGAATTACTCATCCTGTTACTGGATGAGGGTGCGCAACGAAAGCTAAGACTCCGGAACCTTCAAAACACTGAGTTATTCGAACTATGGGACAATGAGTTAATCCTTCGTTACAGAACCCCTAACACACTACACGAATCACGACGTTTTTTCGGACATTTCCATCAATTCCTGGGAGAATTTCCCCCGACTGTTGAGCTTGGGAAAGGCTTTCTAACCTCATTTTCCAACTGCAAACCCGCTACGGTCTATCGCTACAATGCCCTACTTAAACAGTTCTTTGACTGGCTCGGTTATAGCTGGACTGTAAAGATACGTATGCCAAAACAGTTACCAGAATACGTTGAGGACAAGGATGTTCGCTCTTGAAGAGGCTATAAAAACAAAACACAATTTTAAAAAGACAATCGCCAGGGATGTACTTCTCGTTGATGTAGCCAAAGACACAGGACTTCGAAGGTCTGAATGTTACAAGCAAAGGCATCGGGCTTTCAGTACTTAGATGTAATTCATAAGCAGGATAAAACTAGATACATGGGATAACAGCAATTACACATACAACAACCATGGGAATAATAAACTCCAACCATTTGATACAAATAGAGGCGATAGACAAATTGGAATTCTGGAATAGAGTGGTGGCATAGATTTCAAACGACAGTTAATAGAATGAAGCCTTCCTGCTACATTCAATGGTAAGTAGATACATGTCCTACACTGTGATGCCCATTGTAATGCACACAAAAGGCTAAAGTCCTACTCCATCAATTTAACCTTTTCCAAAGCCGCCTTTCTCACTGCATCCGTTACACCCCATGAACTTATAGTCGCTCCCGATGCCGCATCCACATGCCCATACCCCAAGCCATATCCCGTAATAAAACAGTTCTCTATCTTCAATCCTTTAAACTGTTCGAAGAAATTACCATAGACCAGCCTTTGCCAGTATTGATAGTCATCACTTTGTCGAACCACAACAATCCCTTTTATCGTCTTCTTGTCTTCAAGCCCGATAAGAACAGTAATATCACTTCTAAACCCCCTGTCCGAGCCATAAAATGCATAACCTATTTCATTACGGCTGTTATCGTATACAATATAGATCCCCGTATCGGCATTGTAAGAATAATAATCCGTATCAGTGAATATTTGCTGCAATAACGAAAGTGTTTCCGTATCTTGCTGCGCTTCGATCGCTATACGTGTAACTCTTTCCGTTACAACAAGGGATGAAACAGCGATAACGATTGCCAGGGTAATAAAGGCAACGGGATTTAATGACTTATTCCGGTAAATACACATTCTATTATCTTCGAAACCAATGGTTCTTTTTATTTATGATGCCCGGTTCTGTTATATAGTTACTCTTTATTTTTCTTTCGACGGAAAGGAGTAAACAACCGTATTTCTATGGCTTTTGCCGGACATTTCTCGTAGCACTCCAGGCACTTGGTACACTCTCTTTGAGCAAAATTACCCTTGCTATCGACCAGGTCGATCCCTTCAGAACAATTTTTCCGGCATACCTGGCAATTTATACCCTGTGAAGTAAGGCACTTGTCTTTTTTAACAGTCGGCCGGAAGAAACGATTGAGACTGCCGAAAATGCCCATTAAAGCTCCCAGTGGGCAGATTGAACGGCACCATCGTTTTAAAATGTATAGTTCGAATATCAGTAAAACAGGAAATAATATCAATTGCCAGATCAACACCTGTCCTGTAAAAAGGCTTATTACGGCAAATATAAAAGCAAAAAAGAGTCCGATAGGGCAAACATAGCAAAAAACGGGAAATCCGAATAAAAACGTCGATAGCAACACCCCGCCCAGAATAGCATAGCGGGAATACGATTCTCCCTTCATCTTTGCAGGAGATATACTGTATTTGGATTCAAAGATTCCTTTACCTTTAAACGACCGTTTCATAAGAACAGTGGGACAAAACCAGTCGCAGAAGATTTTACCCAGTATGATAATCAAGAGTATAGCTAATACTGCAGGGAACCATTGGGGGAAAAGAATGCCGCCGGCCAGCCACCTCTGTAAAAAACCCAGGGGGCAGGCAAGTCCGAGTTCCAGTGTACCGATATGCCAGGCGGTTTCAAAAGAGCACAGGCCGCCGTACCTGAAATTACTGAAAACACCCCAGACAATTAACCCGATAAATAGTAAAGCCGTTATGATACGAATTATTCTTATCTTAGTCACAATACAATCCTTTTATAGCCGCAAAGCGCCCGTAGGACATTCCATAGCACAGTAGCCGGGGCATCCCATATAACTCTTATCGCCATATAAACACGAGCTGACCAGTTTAGGTGTACCGGCGCTGGTCACGCTTTCACTAAGAAGAACAGGAGTCGTCGCTTTATAGGGACAGGCTGCTATACATTTCTGGCATCTGCTACAAAGGGCCAGAAATTCATCCTCCGGTAAAGCTGTCAGCGGCCGTTCGAATTTATTATCCCGCTCCAATAATCGAATTAAACCACCGAAGGCAATTACAATCGCTATTTTCCCTCCCAACCCCAAAAATGTTCTTCGGTTTATGGATAGCTTGGACTTTTTTATATTTTTATTGTTTTGATCGTCTATTTTCATGATCTTCTTACAAATACTCTATTTTATTTTGATATCGGATGTTTACTTTGTTGTCCCCTTAAACCGTAATTTTTGTACGTCCGTCACATCTTTCTTAAGTTCCTGTGAATAGTTATTAAAACTGATTAGTTTTTTAGCCAATTCCTCGCAGTAGTGACACCGGTTGCAGTCTCTATCGCATGAACTAACCTTTTCAAAGAATCCATTTTCTTCAAGCTTTTTATTATCCAGGTAAATACCGTAGTTCGTATTGAAATTATTTAAACTGGCGCACAAAATATCCAGAAGGTTCCCGTCCCAGGTTTCCTGCATATATGCCTTAACACATCTAATTACTTTACTCCCCGGCATTTCCCTGCCCACGATCTTAAAAAAGCCGGTTATTTCGCCGTATTTAGAGATATCCTCAGGTCTTATCCAGCTGGATTTTAAAACCTGGGAAGGGTCTGAAGCTGCTATGCGAAGGCATCTATTGAAAAATACCCTGCTATCAACAGACATTTGTTTTGAATTATGTGAAGTGTAATTAAAATGGAATTTCCTGTAGGGGCATTTATAGAGACAGCCTTCGTTTACCATCAGTTTTATTTCTACATTGGTAGCTTTCTTTATCTCTTTAAGCACTTTTATGTCACGGTTGATATTCATATCGATGGTTATAACGTCAGCTCCGGCCTTTTTCAGGATGACCGCCCTCTGCACGCAGTCCACATCAGCCAATACCGATGCGCATATCTCTATGTCCGGGAATCGATTCCTGATCTCCTCTATATAGATAGGATTAGCCATCGTTACCGCTTCTACACCGTATTCTTTATGTACAAGTCGCAGGTATTCCATCTTTGTCCTTATCACATCGGGGGAATACCATTCGCCTCCTTCACAGGTCGAATTCATGACTAAATTTACCCGGATTCCTTCATTGTGTATCTTATCCACAATCTCTTTGAAAGCAAGCATATCTATCGGGGGGCATTCCCTGCCCGAGCCGGAAAACTCCTGAGGCCCCGAAAGATAGATCTCCCTGATACTGTTACTACCCAGTTTTTTTAACCGGAAGACTTCGTTTAGCGTATCGATATCATTGTTATACGGGATAGAAAACTCAAATTCTGCCATTATAAACCTCTTACATTATTATCTAAGCAAAGGTTATTTACCCGCCTCTTAAACACTAGAAAATAATATATCCTTCTCTTTCCAAAATATTCAGGAATTTTATACAGTCTTCTTCTATTTTAAAAACCTGGCCGTTATATTTTTGGGATAATACATAAGCGATTTGTTGTACATTTCTCTTGCCATCGCACAGGGTAAGAATTTCCATGAATAAAGGATTAACAGGTGATATTTGACCGGAAACCAGATTGAAGAGCACCGGATTTGTCTCCGGATATACAGGCGTGTTTTTGTCTTCGGCAATGTTACTTTCAATATCTAAAATGTTAAACCTGAGCCTGTCCAATACAATATTACTTTTGATTTTGGGGATCGATTTTTTTGTAATTGTCTCATGAGGGAACTTTTTCTCCTTTTTGGGGGGAGTCAATATGTTTAAAAGAGAGGCGCTATTTCCATAATGAGAGAGGTACAAAAGAATATCCTCATAGTTTAATTTAAAAATCTCTTTGGTATCATATTCTTCGATTATTTTGCTGCGAGATCTTTCACTTAACTCCATGGCTTCATTGCTTGTTAAACCTGAATTTACTGTGTAATCATATGCAAGACAAAAATCTTTATGCGGCCCAGCATCATAATTTTTTATCCCGTACTTCTCAGGATCGTTAAGCAACGATGCCCCTTTGTTAAGGACGAAATTGCCGAGACTGAAAGAGTTTATTACATTCTTATTGGAGAACAGAAATTCGATAGTTTCATGTGCTTCCTCCCAGGATTCAGTCGGGAAGCCCAAAAATGTATATAAGTGATTCCAGATGCCGGCATTATGAGCGTTTCGGCAAACTTCGACAGCCGTCTCCTTTGTAGTTCCTTTGTCCATGAGATCAAGGATACGGTTGCACCCCGATTCAAGCCCGAAGTACAGCAATTTGAAACCGGCTTTATATATCTTATTGCATAGCTCGGCTGTAAATTGACGCTCCAATCTTACATTGGTCGAGCAATTAAAATGCGTCTCCCTGCTAATAAGTTCATCGGACAATGAACTCATTGAACCCGGAGAGATAGCTTCATCGGAAAAGGCAAAATTAGTTACTCCGTGTTTTTTTGATAATTCCTGCATATCATCGACAACTTTTTTAGGGTCCCGTCTCCGGTACTTCCCATGACAGGATTCGTTGTTTGAACAGAAAGCGCATTTGCCCCAGTAGCATCCTCTTGACGAAAGTATCGGTAACACCGGTTCCGGATTTAGATATAAATCCAGCGGCATTCCCTCAAAACAGGGAGTTGGCAATAAGTTCATATCCTCGGGCGGGAAAACTTCATTTGCCCGTATTTTCCCTTGAACGGAATAAATCAGATTCGGGACATCGTCCAATGTTTTTCCGTTCGATATATTCTGTACAAGTTTTAATAGAGGACGTTCACCTTCGCCAACCACAGCACTATCAAAGAAATCAGTAAAAAACTCTTCATATTTTATCAATACATCGGAAAGCATTGAAATGGCATATCCGCCAACCACTACATGTGCTTTTTTATGATGCGCCTTGATCAATCGTGATAGAGTAAGCGCCGGAATAAGCTGGGATTCACCGATAATCGAAATGCCGATGATATCCGGGTCTTCCTTGAGTATAAATGGAAGCAAATTATTCTCATAAAGTTCTAAGAACGGGTTTTCGTTCCCGTTTTGTGTAATTTTTTTAATATCCTCGAAAGACCTCTGGATTCTTACATTCAGAGGCCAAAACAAATCTTGCCCGGAAGGGAAACTCCCTATTGAGACAACTGATTGCATCTGAGTCAGGATTTTAAAGGCAGTATCAAACTCATTGATGTCATAAAACTTGCTTCTGCTTCTAAAAATCCCTTTAGCATACTCTATTTTCCTGGCTATATATGCGGAACCGGCCTTTGCTTTAAAAAGATCACAATAATATTCCTGTTCAAGACCGGGCATCAGGTTATCTTTTGAATCCAGTACATCGAACTGTTTCTGCAACCGTACTTCCAGCTTTTTAAGGTAATCCTTGGACATAATTATGTTATAGGCTTCTACGTTGAAGTCTTTTTGTATCACATTGATGCCGTTGCTTTTCAAATAAGCGCTGAGAGATGGCAAGCTTAAATATGGCCTGTAAGGCGACCAGTTCGGGGGAAAAATAAGAAGTACTTTCATACGGCATCCTTTATATTAAAATAATATCCCCGGTAATTTTGTTTTCTCCCGCCATCATGACGCTTAAAACTAAAACAATAGTAGTCCATTCTGTTTAAACTCTTTTAAATTTTTCGCGTGAATCTCGTTAGAATATCTGCAATTTGTGATACAACTACGGCACATTTTCATGGGAGTCGGAATTTGCGGAGATATAAATCGATCGCATTCTTCCCAATCCGTTATATTGAAATCCATAGAACAACTCATTGGGCAAGAATTGATACAGTCCCGACAATTCCGGCAATATTCAAGGTGATAGTCATCAATACCTGCATTATCGTAGTGATCAAATTCTATTTCAGTTAAAAATAAATCTATCTTGCAATTAAATCCAAATTTATTGCTGAATAAAAGTGAATTACGCCCTATTTTGCCTAATCCGGCAAGAGCAGCAGCTTCCTTTCTCAGAATTTTATAATCATCATAAATAGTCGACTCTGAGAAATGTTTTTTCATAAAATATATTAATCGAGGTGTAAAAGTATCCCTTATATAATAATCGAATGCTTTATCTGTAAAAAATAAATAGACGACAATAGATTTGATGTTGCCGGGCAGATCCTTCGTTCCCCAGGAATAGCTATCGGAATACCCCATGTACCGTGGAATTATATCAGCAGTATTAATCACAGCTAAATCAAACGGTATCTTATACGGATCCAGTTTTGAAAGTATTCTATTTAATTCAGTTTTGTTCATAATGACCCGATACGCATTCAATTATACTAATAGTTATTCCGCATTTTTCAGGTGACAGAGGCCAATTTTTTGGGCACCATGTTTACCTGCATTATCATTCCCCAGGCGGTACCCGGAACAGTTTTTCTATCTGAGCTAATCTCCTTTCGGTATATAGCTCAGATAGAAAATTCCTATGCACTAACCTTGGATTTACCAACGATGAACCTGCGAAGTAAGGATAATAGAAGTAATCCCGGGCCTACGCCACATGCCATCCAAAAACCGTTATTCAGAGAACCGGTTACCCAGCTGGCTTCCTTATTCAACACCTCAATATATACTTGTCCATTTATAGGCATATTAAACATTTCCTGACAATTTATGTTGATGGTAAGATAAGCCGCTATAACAACAACGATATAAGAAAAACCGACACCGGCAACAAGTAACGTGGGCAATGACATCCTAAATTTGCCGATACTAATACCTTTGGAACTGTTGGCAAACAGGCTATATATCAAGGCTACTACAGCTAATCCCATATATGCCCACATAAAAGGGGTAAACCAGCCGGGCATTTTATCGGCAGCACCTCTCATCAAGTATTCATACTCCGGCGGAGCAAACGATTCAAAACCATACGGATGAATTATAACCGCGGTTTCGCTCAACGTTTCAACATAGGCACTCCACCAGGGTTGAAACCATGTGAATACCAGTAAACCTCCTGCGACTAAAACTAAAACACGAAATAACCATGCTCTAACAGTATTATTCATGTTCCTTATTCCTCCTTTTTTTGCTTATTCTAAAAAGTCTCTGCTGACTACCCATCAGCCTGGTATACTGTAGAGGATGAGGTTTTAACCCACCCTCTACAGTATTTTGGAGTTATACAGCTAACACAGATTAGCTATACGAATATATTTCAGGATAATGCCAGTTCTCCGAGGTTGACATCTTTCTCGGTGCTGATATTATCTATAGTCTTGGTCTTGCCATCAGCCTCTATCGTTAGCGAGAAGGTGCCTTCCTGCAAACCCTCGAACCAGAAGTCTCCGAACCCGTCTGTAGTAGCAGTAACGGTACCATCAGCACCTGTAAGGGTACAGGTAGCACCGATAACTACTTCCTCAACAGCAGGATCATATACCAGTCCTGCAATAAACCTCTTGGGCAGGTTGAGATAGTGAACCCTAACCGCCGGCGTCTCGCCGAAATTGGGCTTCAATGCTTCAGCCTGAGCTATTTCTGCACTGAAATCGGATTCTTCTCCGAACACTAATGCTCCCGCAACACAGGAATCGACACATCTCGGCTCTTTTATAGGCCAGCCTCTATCCAGTAAATGGGCGCATCCGGTACACTTCTGGGCTATGTTGAGCGTGTTATTGAAGTAGATTGCACCATAGGGACATGCATCTATACAAAGCTGTTGTCCTGTACATTTCTGAGGATCAATGATGACCATTCCATCTTCTCTCTTGTATATCGCATTATCAGTACATGCATTGATGCAGGGAGCGTCATCACAGTGCATACACCCAGTTGGAATATATGCAACCTTTACCTTAGGAACAGTACCTCTAACATGTTCTTCTACTTTCCTCCAGAATTGCCCTGTCATCGGTTGCGGCTTGGAATAAGGCATCCAGTCATTACCGCAGTACTCATCTTTACAGGATATCTGGCAGCAGTAGCATCCCAGACATTTCTCAACATCAGAAACAAAAACCTTCATTATTTATTCACCTCCCTCTACAACCATATTTCTATATGATTGCCCATAAGCCGGATCATATTCCCTGTTAAATGCTTCAGGATAGCTCTCTCTCCATTCGTCCATCTGGTCTCCGGTAACTTTCTCTGCCTCTACCAGGAAGGTGTATGTACATTGACCATTGACATGAGGAGATTGATTACCCACCGGACATATGCTGCTGGCATTGCCACCTCTGTTAAGAGCCTCTCGAATAATACAATCGTCTCCTTGTCCCTGTGATATCTGCAATGTTCCGGGCATTATCTTTTCGCTTACTTCAGCACAGGTCAGTACGGCTCCTCTCTCGTTATAGAACTTGACCAGATCCCCATCCTTAATACCCCTAGCCGCGGCATCAGCAGTATTCATCCACAGTTTTGTATAGGAGTATCCGTCGCTATACATAGTGCGGGTGATTTCCCTTAACCACGGGATATTATAATATGAACCATGTGACCCAAAATCAGATGTAGCTACTCCTATCAACAGGGGATAAGTTCTGGCCCTTTCGCTTGACAGAGATTCATCATGGCTCCAGCCCGATTCCTCGGAGCCCCCTATTACAAAGTGAGCAACAGGATTTCTTTCCTTGTCATCAGGGAAGTTGTCCTCGAGGTCTTTTGATTCATATTCGAGCAAACCGGTCGGTGTACGCAAAGGATTCTTGGCAGGATCCTGATAGAAGGCCAGCGACTTGGGATCGGCCGTTGCAGCGTCGCTTACCGGCTGGCAGACATATCCTTTTTCTACAAAGTCATCCCAACTGATTAAATCAGTCCAGCCTGAGTTGTCAAAACCCTGTTTAACCCACTCAGCGTCGGTCTTTCCGCCGGTAAACTCTTCATATATCCCAAGTTTCTTGGCGACTTCACCCAACACAGCCTTGTCAGTCATAGCCTCACCCAAAGGTTTGATGCCTTCTTTATAGTGGAAAAGCACATGGAACGGGCCTGTAGCGTCCTGAATATCTTCACCGGCCTCATATCCCTGAATAATGGGCAATACTAGGTCCGCATAACATGGACCTTCTTCCATATATATGCTCTGATTTATTATAGTTTCCAGTTTCGGACTACGAAGTGATTTAAGCTTCTCGAAACCACCTCCCCAAGAATATGTCCAGTGTGAACCGCCAGTCCAGACCATATGGATCTCGGAGAAACCTTCCATAGGATAAGTACGCTTAATAAACGGGGTTTCGAATGCCCACCATTCTACAGGATTTTCAGGCGAGGCGGTGGGTAAAAGATGTACCAGGTTTTCAGGGAAGAACTGCCTGTTTGTATCGGCTGCATTAGGTGCGTACCCGAACTTCATATACATTGCAGTATATAATTGAGACAGACCGCCAACACTTCCAATTGACGGAGGTGTGGCTGCGCTACCGCTACCTGTGCTATTAAGGTTATGTACTCCTGGTCCTCCCCAACCCTGCATACCTAAAAGGTACATTTGAAGTCTTGCTGCATCAGGACCGTATGGGCCTCTACATATACCGCCGCCATGACCGTTAAATCCATAGGATATTGATGTTACCTTGGATGCCCACTCACGGGCTAAAGCCTTGATAGTCCAAGTTGAAATGCCGCATATGGGTGAAGCCCATTCCGGTGTCTTGGGAATACCGTCTTCATCACCCATAACATAAGCCTGCCATTTATCAAAGCCGTATGCATGATCGGCAATATACTCCTTGTTATAGGTATCTTCTGTAAACCAGATATAAGCCACAGCCAATGCCAGAGCGCCGTCTGTAGATGGCAATATGGGTATCCATTTATCGGCATGTATGCCTGCACCCTTGTTCATATCGGGATTAATGAATACTCTCTTTATTCCAAGTTCTTTAAACCAGTTCCACAAAACACCTACATTCGTTCCATCACCTTCATACCAGGCGCGTGTCAATGAATTACATCCCCAACCCAAGATCATTTCAGCGTTATTGGCTATATCATTAAATACGCCTGTCTGGTCTTCATAACCCGATGATTGAGTACCCCAGTAGAATTGCAAACCGGTTATACCGCTTACATGGCTGTCAGCTGTATAATGGCGCTCCGTCATAGTTTTTCCGTACTTTGAAAGTAAATAGTAATGCAGGAACGGTGCAATGGAGAAACCATCGCCCTGTACATTCAAGCCAAAACTCCAGGAGCTTACACGGATAAGCTGGCCTATTGCCGATGGGTCATATTGCTCGGCTACCCTGGTTATTTCATCGGCTATTATAGTTGTAGCCTCATCCCATGAAATTCTCTTATATTTGCTTATACCGCGGTTTTGAGCATTTATCTTCTCAGGGTCACCGCCCGGCTCCCAGTCTACTCTCTTCATCGGATATCGAAGACGAGTCGGATTATCCTTTAATGCACGGAAAGCCAGTGCCTGGGGGGCCAAAGGAGTCTTCATAGGTGCAGCCCAAGTTTTTCCATGAGCTGTGAATGACATCGGGCCTGTTAGGTCTGGGTATTGCGCATCATAGTGCAACGGTCTGTGCCTGATAACTTTACCGTTTTTAACATCGACACAACCGACCTGCCTGTTTCTGCGCAGATATGTTTCCTCGACTTCTTGCCACGGTTCAGATGCACCACCATTGACAGTGGTAGTAACTGTAACAGCATCCCCTCCACCTACCGTTTCCGTAACCGTAACTGCACTATCTCCACTAATAGTAGTTGTTTTTTCAACTGTCTTGGTCTTTTCAACTGTCTTGGTTACAGTTTCTCCGCCGTTACAACTGGAAAGTAATCCGGCGCCGACGGCTCCGCCGATGACCACAGTCCCGGCCCCTACGAGAAAATCTCTTCTCGTTACTTCACCGGATTGTTTCTTTTCGTCTTTTAAAGATTTATTTTCTTCTTTCAATTATTTCTCCTTTCATAGATTTCACTTACGAAATAATAAAATGCTGTATAGGCATCACCTCCATATATTGATTACGTATTAACCATAATTACACATCTGCTAATTTTGGAAAGATTTTCACTGTCATATTCAAAGCTAAACGTAGATACTGAGCCGGAACCGGGGCACTGAATTCTAAGCTCTTCGGAAACACCAAGCTCAGTTCCATTTTCGTCAAAGTATGTGCAAGTTATAATCGCAATGAGTTGCATAGGAGTCGGGGAAAGAAGTTCTCCTCTAATAAGTAAGGCATTGTTTTCCGCTAACATTACCCTGATATTTTGATCTCTTAACATGCCGCCTGTAGCGTTATCTACTTCTATTACAATAAGGGACGGATCAAAATCGCCACCCTGCGATGTGGTTGTGGATGAATCAGTTGACTGAGATGTAGTCTGAACAGTGGTTGCCGGTGTCGCCGTTACGGTTTGGGTTATAACTTCAGTTGTTGATTGGGTAACAGTTACTGTCGGCGCTGTTACCGTACTTGTTACCGTCTGTGGTGCAGCAGTAACAGTTTTAGTCTGTGTAACTGTTGTCGTCACTGGTTCTGCTGTACATCCAACAAGACCAAGGAAAACAGTTACAAGTAAAATGCATGTAATAGCATATAATTTTCTCATTGTATTTCATTTTTCCCTTTCATATATTCCTATTACGCAGTAATAAAATGTTGTATAGGCATCACCTCCATTTCTTTATGCAAAACATCCATGATTAATTACAACAAAATCAGGATTACATATACGATAATGGAGAAGGGATCAAGCTGACAGATGTTTCCCCAGTTTCCAGGACAAAGATATACATTCCTGCCGTTCAGCCGTCATCTTCATGGAGCTATCTCTTGCCCAAATATCCCACATTCTCCTCCTGATTTGCGCTTTTACGCGGGCCATAAATATAGCTTTACTGAATGGAAAAACCATGTAGTCATTAGCACCGGCATCAAAGGCTTTCACTAACACTTCTACGTCTTTGCTATTCGACAAAAATATGATGGGAACATCGGAATCATCACGTATAAGCCCGGTTAGCTCTAACCCGGACATATCGAATAGTTGCATACCCAGAATCACTGCATCGGGGCAATTGCCACCTCTTATCATATTCAGGCATTGTTTTCCTGTACTAACGACAGATAACTGCCAATCGGGCTGACATCTATTTAAGGCCAGCCGGACATCTTCTTTTATTTCGGGATTTGTATCTGCAATCCATATTCTCATTAGTAGCTATATCCTTTTAAAAAACCAAAAGTCATAACGGCTTATTTTTATTAATTCTGTTGACCTCTCTGTTTATCAACGACCTTAACTTAGCTATAAAAACTATATTATTTACAGGCTCACTGATATAAAGGTCTGCTCCTGACCTCATGACTTTAAGCAATACCATATCATCGGGCCCCCTGGTATCATCGGAGGTAGAAGAAATAATAACTATAGGATTTGGAGATAGGTTGCGAAGCTTTTTTATAAAGTTAAAATCGAATGTACCATCTATATCATTTACACTTACTATGAAAATATCCGGATTCTGGTTTATCGAATCAATACATTGATTTTTTGTAGCGGTTACTATCAAGTTGCAGTCAGGAAAAGCAAGTTTAAAAATCAAACATATATCTTCTTGAGTATTGTTATCATCCGTACAAAGCAGTACTTTCATTTTCTACATTCATAAATAAGTATCGGACCCTTTATTAATAAATATAAAATAGAGACCTTATAAACCAAATTAATTTGACGATTATTTGCTTATAATGTCGAAATGCGGGGCTTATAACTTGTTTAAAGAGTTTATGATTTGTTAAAACAGTTTAAGATTTCATAATATTTCAGGGCGGGTTTATCGAAGATGCTAAAAAAATAATCGAGGACTAAAATAGCCTCGATTATTATAGAATGTCTAATTGGTAAATAATTACTATTTTTCTATTATGTACCCTACTCCCAGCTTGGTCATAATTATTTTCGGATTACCGGCGTCTTCTTCAATCTTTTGCCTTAAATGCCTGATATAGACTCTTATGGCATCCGAACTTCCCGGATAGTCTTCCCCCCATATCTTTTGTGACAGTACGGATAAACTCAACGCCTGCCCCTGGTTACGTATTAAGTGGTACAGAATAAGTGCTTCGGTACTGGTGAGTTCAATCTTTTTATTATCATATTCCAACCTGTGCAGTGAAAAATCAAAAAGAAACTTGCCGATATTAAAACACTGCTCATCCTTCAGATATACCTGTTTCCTCAACAAAAGCTTGATGCGGGCTAAAAATTCCAGGTTCCGGAAAGGCTTTATTATATATTCATTAGCACCCATCTCGATTGCTTTAACTACATCTGTCTCGCTCGACCTTACCGTCAATACTAAAATAGGCACATCGGAGAAAGTACGCACCGCCTTCAATACCTCAAAGCCTTCCATATCCGGAAGCCCGATATCGAGAATGATTAAATCGATGCTGTGTTCTTTCGATAACGCTATCCCCGCTTTTCCATTTTCAGCTGATATCAATTCCACTTCCGGCCAGCTTACTCTCATTAACAACGAGATAAGCTCTATCATTGTCCGGTCATCTTCTATTATTAAAAATTTCAACTTCTATTTCCCTTTTTATTACCTTCAACAGGCAGCCAGAAGGAAAAAGTGCTCCCTTCACCCGGCTTGCTTTTTACCGATATTTTCCCGCCATGTGCCTCTATGATACTTTTCGATAAGAATAAACCCAGCCCCAATCCCCCTGAATGAGATATCTTATTCTCCAACATATGATACGGCTGAAAAAGATGTTTCTGGTCTTTTTCGGCTATCCCGATTCCCGTATCGGTAATATCCACATATATTCTTTTATTCCTTTGAATCGCTTTAATGCTGATGCTCCCTCCGCTCGGAGTAAACTTTATAGCATTATTTAACAGATTCAGCAATACCTCACTGATACGCTCTTCATCAGCGATAATCTCCGGATTTTCTATCTCAATATCCGTGGCTAAAGATAATTTCCTTTTAATCAGCTCGGATTCTATATAATTTACAACATCATTTATAATAGAGTTGATATTACATGCAGACGGCTCTATGGCCATCATCCCTGTTTCCACTCTGGCCAGCTCCAGCAGTTCATCTATTCTTTTAGATAAATCTAAAGCTCCCTGCCTGATGATATTGGCAAAATCCAGTGTCAATTTATCCTTCAGTTCGGAACAAAGAAATTCACTGGCCGATAATAAAGGGGCAAGCGGCGTTTTCAGTTCATGTACCAATGCCCGATTATATTGGATTCTATTCTGAATTTGCTTTTCCAGCTCTTTTGTTCTTCCAACAACTTTGGTCTCCAGGCTGGATTGATATGTATACAATTCATTCCTTAACTTATTAATTTCAGTAAGGTCTTTATGAATACAGATTAAATATCCCGGACCAACATTTATCTTTATACGGTGAACTATGGTATCAATAATTTCTCCCTTTGAATTTTTTGTTTGTGTTAGATATTGATCATGACCTGTTTTATCCAGTTCCTTCGATGCTTTATTCCAATCCACCGCCCATTGTTCTACAATCTCATCACCGAAAAATTTCCGATTATCTAAAGACATAGCCTCATCCCGGCTGACGCCTAGCATATTACAATAAGCTTCATTAACTATTTCCGGTTTATGGGTAGTAAGATTAATCAGGAAAAAACCTTCCTGAGTATTCTCGATTATTTCATTGAAATAATCATGTAAAATCAGCGATTTTGCATCGTTGTTAGTATCTTCATTTTTCCCTCTGGCTTTTGTATTAGATTTTATATTCAGAGTTTTCATTTAGATTCATCTTCTAATATCATTCCACGGTGAAAGTGAGTTTTATTAATATTCCCTTTTACTGTAATTAGAGGAAGTGCAAAATAAGGGAGAAAAGATTATTCCAAAAGGAATAAGCAGGATATAAAAATATTACATACAATTCATTCTACTTCTTGATATTTTCATTGTCAACGAATTAATTCATTCGGTTCTCAATCATAGCTGCTATCATACCTTACTAACAATCCAGAGATAGTAAAAACAAATTATCTTTCTGTCCCTTATCTGTAAACAGATATAAACATTATTTTTTAAAGTGTTTACAGCCACACAAGGTTGATAACGAAAACAAAAAACAGGTTGATGAACATGTGGATGAAGAAATACTGTCAATCTGAATGGAATGAAGAGTTTGGATACAATTCGATAACCCTTAGCTTCTTCATCCCGACAAAGCGAGATTCAGAATGACATTCGGAGGCTTATTTTTATTTGAGGCTTGCCGCATTATATTGAAAATTATTCGTTTTTAGAACCGATGTAACTGAATGCGATCAGGGCGGCCGAAACTACAGCCACGCTTAAGCCAAAGAAGAGAGTTCCCTGCGGGTCCTGCCACTCGACCAGGTGTTTCAAAAAGTGTATGCCCATGACCATTATGACCACGCTGCTCAACTTCACCTTGAGGTCGTGGAGATTCTTGATAACCAGCCATTGCGGCAGCGATAATTTCCCGATGAACAACTCGTACATGCCCAGCGAGAAGATAAAGAGAACGGTGGCAATCAGGAATATATCCATCACTTCGATAAGGGGTACGATAAAATTAGCCTCCGAACCGATATTTATAATAATATCGATGATGACCTTAACCGACTTGACCGCTCCCCATACGAACGCGGCTACAGATGCCAACAACGATGAAAAAACTGCTATAAGGACAAGATAATTACTTTTTTCGAGTAGTTTTCTCACTTCTTTCCCTTAATCTATAAATTACTTGAAGATAGATTTTATCTGACAACGATTGTAATGCGCATTTTATCCTTAAATACCGCTGTGTGTAAAGTCCTCTCTTATATAAAACATATTTTTATCCGTTATTCGGCAAGGTCGATAATTCTTCCATCGGTTTGCGGCGAAACCGGTGAATTGTTTTGCAGATAATCAATCATTATTTCCGAATAAATAAAGCCGACGTCGGTGTAATTTATCCCCTTCTGAAAAACGGTATAGCCGTCGCCGCCTTCATACATATAATCATTAATGACAACGCGGTAAGTAGCTGTTGCATCGAGGGGGATATAACCGTTCTCCGTCCGGACTTCGACACTTACTATACGGCTGCCGGGTTCGTTAGCCGAGTTCCATGTAAACCTGATGCCGGCTACCTGTGGAAACCTCCCCTTCAATTCTTCGGTCTGGCTTACACCGTTTTCCAGTGCGGCAATGAGCTGTTCACCTGTAATGTCAACCAGTACCAGGTAATTCTCATACGGTAAAACCTCTATCAATTTTTCCCGCGTGATATCGCCTGCCGGAACAGAAACCCGGATACCGCCGCTGTTTACAATGGCAATATCGGTTCCGGCAGCCTTTACCTTTTCCAGCACAGCATCGGCAATCATGTCGCCCAGATTGGTCTCGCCGCTGCGTATATTCTCATTCTCGCCGTCAAGGAACACGTCAGTTTGTCCGATTACATCGTTCATAAACTCGCTTAGCGGTTCCTGTAAAACAGCCAGCACGGCGGCAATACCGGCATCTTCAGCGATAGTATCGTCGATAGCAATCAGTTCCCCAGCCCAGCTTTTTAAAACACCGGATTTATCGAATACCACATCCAGCCTGCCGAGATACTCGCGGTAATCTCCGGCCTGGACTACCAGCGTCGGCGCATCGAAGACAGATACCTCAGTTGGATAAACATCCGGCACCATAGCGCTGTGTGCGCCGATAATGATATCGATTCCCTCGACAGATGAGGCAATGTCCAAATCATCCTGCCAACCCTGGTGAGTAAGGGCGATGATTTTGGTTATCCCCTGCTCCTGCATATCTGCTACCGCTTCACGAGCAGCAGTTACCGTATCGCTTATTACGATGTTTTCTCCGGGGCTGGAGATTTCCATGGTTTCCTCGGTCAATAAACCGAAGATTCCGTAACGTTCCCCGTTCTTTTCGATAATGACCCAGGGGAGGGGGGGCTTGTTCATTATACTATCAGACGAGAACTCGATATTGGCACAGACAACGGGAATATCGATACTTCCCATAAATGAGGAAAAGGTTTCGATTCCGTCATTGAATTCATGGTTTCCGGGGCACATGGCATCATACCCGAGCTGTTCCATAAAATAGGTGTCGGCCTGCCCCCGATAGAGACTGTAATAAACAGTGCCGCCGAAAACATCACCGGCATCCAGCAGCATGGTGTTGCCGGCGCCAGCTTCGTCCCGTATTTCAGATATGGCAGTTGCCAGGCGGGCAATATTATCCAGATGAGAGTGACTATCGTTTGTATGCATGATTGTCAATTCGATATCGGAAGACCGGCAGGCTGAAACCGCAGGCAGCAGTCCGCACAGGATTACAAACAGCAAAAAAATTCTGATTCCCGTTAAAATGCCAGGATTTTGTCTCACACGTATCTCCCTCTCTACAGCCGGTATTGGATGATTATACAATAATTTTTACAGGGCTGGCATTTTACACAATTATATTCGAGATGACACGAATTCAACAAAATGATATTATTTTTATTCTAAATCACTGATTTTTATCCCGGTGTGTCATATGATAAACAACCGGCACATCAGGTATCAAGGAGAGAAAATATGGCAGGTCACGGCAGTTCCAAAGTTGCAGTGGTAGCAGCGGTTATCGGTAACCTGGTAATAGCCGTTATCAAGTTCATAGCCGCAATAATCACCGGCTCCTCGGCTATGATATCGGAGGGTATTCATTCACTTGTGGATACCGGAAACGGCGGTTTGCTGTTGCACGGCATGAAGCGTGCTAAGAAACCCGCCGATGAACTACACCCGTTCGGATACGGCAAGGCATTATACTTCTGGACGCTGGTGGTTTCGGTTTCCATCTTCGGCATCGGCGGCGGCTTATCCCTGTATGAAGGCATTTCTCACATCAGGCATGTAGCCCCCGGAGCGGAATTGTACGACCCAACCGTAAACTATATCGTGCTGGCGCTGGCTGCCGTTATCGAGGGATGGTCGTTCTCGGTAGCCGTCAGGGAATTCCGCAAGTTCAAAGGTAAAAAGGGCGCCTGGCAATACATAAAAGAAGCCAAAGACCCCAGCACCTATACCGTAGTGCTCGAGGACAGCGCCGCACTGCTGGGGCTTATCTTCGCCTTCCTGGGCATCTTTTTTGGACATATTCTGGGGAACCCGTATCTGGACGGCATCGCCTCCATGTTAATCGGTCTTCTGCTCATGGGAGTAGCTTTTATACTTGCTTTCGAAACCAGGAGCCTGCTGCTCGGTGAAGGAGTGGACGCGGCAACGCTGGCAGATATGAGAAAACGCATCGAATCCGACCCGCAGGTTGAGAGCGTGGCTGAGATACTGACAATGTACATGGGGCCGCACGATTTGCTGTTGAACCTCGGAGTTTGCTTCAAACAGGGAAGCACAGCGGAGCAGGTGCACGAATCGATTCACCGCATCGAGAAAAATATACAGAGTGCCTATCCTGAATGCCTGCGTATTTACATAGAGGCGGAATCGCTTGCAGGGAAAACCTGTAAGTAGAAATAATTTGATAGAATTGAAAGCCCCCGATTTCATAAAGATTTCGGAGGCTTTGTAAAGACAAAAAACAATTATTCAATTAGAAGTTTTCAAATCGAATTCTTAAATCAGCTTATGCAGGTGCTCTTATTTGCTGGTACCCCAGAGATTACCGCTAAATCGGCCTTCTTTTTTGAGAGCATTCGGTAATTTCTGAAAACACTCGGTGCAGTAAATGGCGTAGGCATTAATATTTTCGCCGCCGCTGACAAAAACCTGGAGTATCTTCCAGCTTCCTTCCCCATCCTTATCCAGCATTTCTTTTACCAGAACCTTATCACATTTTCCGCCAGGATGGTTATGTGCCGCTTTCTTACACTCGCACTTTCCACCCGACCTTTGCCACAATTTCTCTACCATTTCAGGATTCATGTAATTCCTCCATAACTAATTTCTTTATTAATTCAAGGTTGTTAAATCATTTTTCCTTTTGGGTGCATCCAAAATAACTTCTCTCCTATCAATCCTATGACTAAGAGCCGGTATTTGTCAACACTCACAGGCACATCTACATTCGGAAGTATAATAACTCGCTTTATATATCTCTTCAAAACAATTGCGCATGATTGGGCACACCATGTCGTTGGATTTCTCAAGGATAAAGCTGATGATTTCGTAAAGATTTCGAGAGTCTATATGTTTTTGGTAACGAATTAATTTTTTCTCAAGAGAGATTGACATTTGTAGAAATTAGTAATATAGTAACTTTGTAATATAGTATTTACGCAGGTGGTAATCGTGCAAATTGCTCGAACTGAAAGCTTCAAGAAAGCCTGGAAGGAATTAACCGAAGAGCAAAAAACATCAGCCCGAAAAGCCATAGAAAATCTTTTAGCCGATATAAGGTATCCGGCTCTCAGGGTAAGAAAAATTAAGGGCACAAAAGATATTTGGGAAGCCAGAGTTAACCGTTTGATAAGAATTACGTTTCAGATTGAAGAAGATTTGATTATCCTGCGTAATATCGGACAGCACGATGAAACGCTGGGAAATCCCTAGGAGATAAAAATGCCGGCATACAGTAAAGTGACACGCAATGGACAAATTACTCTACCCGCCACCATACGCAGAAGTATGGGAATTGAAGAAGGCGACTTGGTGGAAATCGAAATAATCAATGACAGAGCAGTTTTAGTCCCGCAAAAACTGGTGGATAAAAGTCAATCCTATTTCTGGACTAAAAAATGGCAGAAAGGCGAGAAGAAGGCTGATGAGGATATAGCTGCCGGAAGGGTTAAGAGCTTTAACTCTACCGAAGAACTGCTTAAAGACCTGGAGTAATATTCCTTCTTGACGTTAAAAAGCCCTCGATTTCGAAAAGATTTCGGGGGATTTTGGATTTTAAGCTATCTTGCTACGAATTTGTGTTATAATCATCTTATAAAGCAAGCGGGGTGTTAAAAATGAAAAAGCTCAAATTACCCGTTGTTATTACGCAGGACGAAGACGGTTTTTTTATCGCTGAAGTACCTGTCCTGCCGAGTTGTTTTACGCAGGGAAAGACTAAAGAAGAAGCCTTGGCAAATATCAACGAAGTAATCCAATTATGTTTGGAACATATGATAGAAGAAGGCGAGCCTATCCCTGAAAAATACAGTGTAGAACAAATAGAGGTTGCGGTGTAAGAACAAATTTTTAGGAACGCTTAAATTTGAGCATATACCCTCTTAGTGATAAAATTATATTATTGAACTATCATCGTAACATTGCTGTTCAAAATATATCAGGGAGGTCTTACGATGAATGTACAAAATTGCTCAAGGTGTTTTGGTGGGATTAGTAATTAAAGAGCTACTACCAATTATCATTGACTCGCTTAAAGAACTTCTCGCAATGATCCAAAATTTGTAAACTATGAAATAAAGGGGGATTAAAATCCCCCTTTATTATTTATATTGACAACAAAATAGACGGATGTATAATAACCATAAAATTACCCGGTTTGAGAATTACAATTGGATATTATATGTGCTAAATGCGGGAAACACTTTTCTAGCATCGAATCTGCTAGAGAACATAACGGCCACTGCAAAGGGGCATCAAAAAATGAAGAACTTCATTGGATTCCCTCACAAAAAAATAAATTAACCCCTGAAGAATGGGATAAATTACTGGAAGCTTTTGGAAGACAAAATATAGATACAAATACAACAGAAGAGACTAAAAATAATCCCTCTAATAAAAAAACCTCAACCCAAATAGATAATTCAGGAAAAACCACCCCCACACATAGAACAAATAAAAGAATAAAAATTCCTAAATGGGGAACAGCAATTGTTTTAATTATCCTCTGTTCATCAGCAGGTTTAACAATAAATTTGTTAACTAATGAAGTATTCCCTATTTTCTTACTAATTGGTTTTTCCGTTATTTTTTCAATTGACAGATGGTTTGTTTACTATACTAAAAAATATAAAGCCATAGGTATTTTATATAGGATTATTTTAAATCTTTCCATACTTTCTCTACTAGGTATTCTTATTTGGTTCGGAATCAATCTATTCTCACAACAATTCGATGAAAATGTAGTTGTTAGTAGTCTAATCTTCCTGGCCGAAATCGTACTCTTCATATGGTTATGGAGAATTGTTAAACGAAATAGCTGGAGACACCCAAGCATGAAATTAACTCTATTATGTCTCATAATCGCATTTTTAGTTTTCGCTTTTGCTGGCGTAGAACCGATGGCTACCTATAAAAACAATACCATAGATTTTTTTAGTTCATCATATAAACAAATCTCTGAATTTCTCAAGAAGAGCAACAATACCACAACACATTCTATTAATACGAGTGCAGATATAAAAACAAATTCTACTACCAAAACAACAACAATTACATCTATCAAAACTTTTTCCACTACAAGTATATTAACAACAATAATCACTAGTACAGGAATAGATTTCGAAACTGGTACCTACAAGAATTATTATCTAGGACTTGTTAAATCTCCAGATGGAGTATTAAGTAATAGTTATAGTGACTTTGTTGTTCTTATCAATAATAAAAACGCTACCAATCCTACTTATGCACAACTACTAGATTTCTTACGGTCAGACGAAACGGATGAATATCCCTACCAATATACTATTTCCTTGTTTGGATTTTACTATGGAAGTGCTGAGAGTAACGTCGATTTAGATATAATACAAAATATTATAGATGGTATTGAAGAGCCCAATCCTCCAAGGATTTGTGCCGATTTTGCAGAAATGTTGCATAACAATGCTGAAAAAGCCGGAATACGTTGTGGTTATGTATCATTAGATTTATCTGACTATAATGATTCGTCTGGTTACGGTATACCATCTGATACTGGTCATGCTTTAGTCGTTTTTGAAACAACAGATAGAGGAATAATATATATAGATGATACTGGAAATACTGATAGTTATGGACCACCTAATAATGATGCAATTGTTAATGTTTTAGAAGTAGGGGAAGAGTATAATCCGAGTTTTCTTTTTCCTAGTGGTGGATGGTATATTCCTGAAGGAGAAATGGGCATAGTCACTGATATTTTTATTACTTGGGATGGTGAATGGAATTAATTATCCCTATCCCGTCCGTGTCTTGATCGGGGTTTTCTTGCCCTCTTCATCCACGGCCACGAAGGTAATCCTGGTCTCGAAGAGGACTTCATCGACATCCTTGTTTTCCCTGGTGCCGAAAGTGCGTACGTTATACTGTACCGAGGTTCTGCCGAGGTAGTTGAGGGTAATCACGAAGCGCATGATTTCTCCGAGCTCTACGGCTTTTCTGAAGACGACATTATCAAGGGCAATTGTAAGGAAATCGTTGCCGGGGAACTCCTGGCTGGCGGTGATATAGGCAAACTCATCTATCCACTTGAGGGTGTTGCCGCCGAACAATTTGCCGTTGTGGTTCAAATGTTCTGGGAGAATCAGCTTGTAATACTCCATAAGAAATGCTAGCATAAACCGCACAGGATGTCCAATGAATCAAGCCTGTCATTTTTCAGATATGGCATCCCCCCAATCCACCGGTTAATGTGTTATAATCACAACGGCAGAATATAAATATCACCGCTCCGTATAAACGGCGGAAATCATGAAATTTAAAAAAAGAACATACAAAAACCCCGGTGAATTCTTCGGGGACATATGGTTTCTAATCAAAAACACGAAGAAAATCCGGGAAATAAAGGATAAAGGCATAATATCCCCCGCCTTCAGGGAAAGGCTGATGCTGGCCGTAACCGCAGTGAACGGCTGCCGCTATTGCTCCTATTTCCATGCCAAACAGGCTCTCAAAAGCGGAATGACTCCTGAGGAAATCGAAGTACTGCTTTCAGGAAGCATTGCCAATTGCCCGGAAGATGAATCCGTCGCCTTGATTTACGCCCAGTACTGGGCTGAATCCAACGCCCGCCCCGATGCGGATGCCGTCAATAAACTAGAGGATATATACGGGGATGAAAAAGCAGAGGCTATCAATTTAAATCTCAGGATGACACGTCTCGGCAATCTGACGGGAAATTCATGGGATTATCTGCTGTATCATATATCTTTCGGAAAACTCGGCAGATGATTTTTAAAGGGGGACAGGTTGAATATTTTAGCTATAGCGGGCAGCCCGAGGCTTAAAGGCAATACCAGCTATCTTGTCGACCAGGCGCTGGACGAAGCCCGAAAGCTGGGAGCAACCACCGAAAAGATAATTTTGAATCAGTACAAGATTCATCCCTGCGACGGGCATATCAACTGTGCATCTTTAACTAAATGCGCTCATCAGGACGATGCGGTCGATATTCTCGACAAGTTCCGTGAAGCCGACGGCGTGATACTGGCAACCCCCGTTTACTACTATAATGCTTCCGCCCAGATGAAGACATTCATAGACCGGAACTACTTTTTATATAAACACGAGACTTCATATAAAGCCAGAGCCGCCGGAATCATTGTCGTGGCAGAAGAGTCGGGGCTGGAAGACACGGTGAGAACTTTGAACCTTTTCCTCAGGGAGATGAAGGTGCCGGAAGATAAAAGATTTGTCGTCAGCGGTCTGGCGTTAAAACCGGACGACGCCAGGTATAATCCGGCTTTGACCGAAGCCGCCCGCAGACTGGGGCGGCAACTGGCGGAGAGCATAAAATAGATGGAAAGGGAACTGATTGCGCCCTGCGGAATGAACTGCGGGCTGTGTACCAGATACCTGGCGATGCAAAACGATGTTCAGGGCAAGGGTGTCGATATTACATATTGCTCCGGCTGCCGTCCGCGCGACAGAAAATGCGCCTTCGTGCAAAAACAATGCGATTTATTACGTAAAAGAAAGATACGGTTCTGCTACGAATGTCCCGATTTCCCATGTGAAAAATTGCAAAAGCTTGATGACACGTATAAAAAACGATACCGCATGAGCATGATAGAGAACCAGCAATACATACGGGATTACGGGATGGATAAGTTTCTTGAGAAGGAAGAACAGAAATGGAAATGCCCTGATTGCCACTCCACGATTTGCTGCCATAACGGTATCTGCTATAATTGCAGGGTCGATGAATTGAAGAAAACAAAGGATAAAAACAGATGGAAACAGTGATTTTCGCCATAATATGCGCGGTGCTGATTATCGTCGGCTTGCTGGGAGTGATATTGCCGTTTTTACCGGGTATCCCCGTTGCCTGGCTGGGATTGTTCATCTATGCCATCGGAACGGACTGGGAGCGTATCTCTGTTACCACCATCATCGTCTTTGCCGCATTGACGGTATTCGCACTTCTGCTGGATTATATCGCTCCGCTGCTGGGAGCCAAGAAATACAAGGCCGGCAAATGGGGTATTATCGGAGCCTCCATCGGATTGCTTCTGGGCATTATTATCTTTCAAATGTGGGGAATTATCCTCGGCCCGCTTTTGGGAGCCCTTATCGGAGAATTGGCAGCAGGCAAACCTGCAGACCAGGCTTTCAAATCGGCTTTCGGCACCCTCGTCGGCTTCCTCTTCGGCAGCCTGATGAAAGTCGTACTGATACTGGTGATGGCCGGCTTCTTCATCGTTTCGCTTTTCTAATAATAAAACTGTCATCATTCGACAGGCTCAGGTTGTGCGAATACTAACAGAGCCGTTCGTGGTGAGCCTGTCGAACCATAACGGCAATCTCTACCGTTCAATATTGTCGGGGTTGCGCTTTTAATTATATATACGTGGCGAGGTAATTAGAGTGTATTGTAGAGATTGCTTCATCCGCCTGAGGCGTCTTCGCAACGACGATTTTTTGTCATGCTGAATTTGTGGTGGTCGAATGAAGCATCTGAGGAGCGATGGTTAATAAAGAATTTCCTACCTGTTGCCGCAGATACCTTTGTGCTGCTTCTCCCCCCCCCCGGATTCTTCGGCCATCCCTTATGGCCTCCAGAATGACACTACTGTTTACCATATCAAATTCGTAAAGGACAATCAACGAGCGTAAAAAAGCCGGGGTACTTTTACGCATCCCCGACTTAAAAATGACCGACGTTCGAGTTTTATAGTTAAGACTGAGGCGCAGCAGGCGGAGGTTCAGATGATTTTTCGGACGGCGTCTCTGCCGCCGGCGGAGCCTGAACATCATCCTCATCGCCCTGCTTCGTTATTTCGCTCATCAAATAGGCATATACATAAACCACGTTTCTGCCGTCTTCCGTGTTGTCCCCGGCCTTACACCCCAGTTCGACCAGCGAATCTTTAACAGCCCTGGCGGCAATCGGCGTATAGCACTGCCGCACCATCCACCAGTATCCTTTAGGCGGAACCTTATGCTCCTTGAATATAGTGGCCTTCCAGTCAGAGGTGGTGTCTGCATACCAGGTGTCATATTTGCCGCTCTGTTTCTCTATATGAGCCACAATATCATCATATGCCGACTGTATATCCTGCCGTTCTATCATGCGTCCCTCCTGTTAATGCTGTTTATGATTATACTATATCAAGAGAGATTGTGTTAACAGTTTATTAGAAGTCTCGATTCAAATGCAAACGGGCTGTACCATTTAAATCTATGATTTTACCCTGGAATGTAAAGAGAATCGCTCGCTGGCAAATCGAAAAAGGTGCTAAGGAAAAAGCAGTTTTCTTCGTCAGCCAATCCTGCCTTTCTCCACCGATTTAATTGACTTGACATATACCACGTGTTATCATAGTGGAAAGATGGGATTCAAACTTTTACTTCTTTATACAGGGAAATAATGTCAGCGCTTAGCGAGCTTTATGAGAATATTAGGTGCTGTGAGAGATGTGAGATTGCCCGGTCCCGAATCAAGGTCGTACCGGGTGAAGGCGCAGAAGATGCTGAAATAATGTTTATCGGGGAAGCCCCCGGGTTTCATGAAGACCAGCAGGGGCGTCCTTTCGTAGGGCCGGCAGGTAAATTCCTGGACGAACTGCTGGTTTCTATCAATCTGAATCGTAAACAGGTCTATATCGCCAATGTTATCAAGTGCCGTCCTCCGGCTAACCGTGACCCGTTGCCTCAGGAGATACTTAACTGCCGTCAATGGTTGAACAAACAGATTGAGATTATCCGCCCCAAGGTAATAGTAACTCTGGGCCGCTATTCCATGGCCATGTTCTTTCCGCAGAAGAGCATCAGTAAAATTCATGGCACTGCTGAGAAAAGGGATGGCGTGCTTTACGTTGCCATGTACCACCCGGCGGCAGCGCTGCATCAGGGAAACTTAAAAGACGTAATCAAGGCTGATTTTCTCAAGCTTCCCGGATATATCGCCCAGAGTAAAAATTCCGTGGAAGCAAAGGAAGAGAAAAAGGAATCTGAGCCCGTTGCAAAACAGTTAAATATGTTCGAGGTTTAAAAGTGAGAAAATTCAAAAAACCAAGTAAATTGAAAGTAATCCCTCTCGGGGGATTGGGTGAAATAGGGAAAAATATGACCGTCCTGGAATACGGTGACGAGATTATCGTCATCGATGCGGGACTTATGTTTCCGGAACAGGAGATGCTGGGCATCGACCTGGTAATTCCGGATATCAGCTACCTGCTGGAAAACAAGGAAAAAATCAAGGCCATCTGCATCACTCATGCCCATGAAGACCATGTGGGCGCTCTGCCGTATATCCTGCCGCAGCTGAACGTTCCGGTATATTGCACGAAGCTGGCAAAAGGACTTATCTCAGGGAAACTCAAGGAGAGAAAGGCTCTGGCGGGAGCACAACTCAACGTGGTAACATTCGGGGAGCAAATCAACCTGGGCAAGTTCCGGGTGGAATTCTTCCCGGTATGCCACAGCATTCCGGACGCCGCAGGACTGATTATCCAGACGCCTATCGGTACGCTGGTGCACACCGGCGACTTCAAACTGGACCATACCCCGGTAACCGGCCCGCAAACAGACCTCTCGAGGCTGGCGCAGGTCGGCACACAGGGAGTTTTGCTGCTCTTTTCCGATTCCACCTATGCCGAAGTGCCGGGCTATACCCCTTCCGAAAAAGTGGTCGGGGAAGCTCTGGAGAATATCATCGCCCACGCTAAAGGGAGGGTAATCGTAACTACCTTTGCATCGCTGGTAACCCGCGTGCAGCAGGTTATCGATGCCGCCGTCAAGCACCAGCGCAAGGTCTTTATCATCGGGCGCAGCATGACGGAAACGGTAAAAATTTCGCTCGAACTGGGATATCTCAAGGCTCCCAACGGAGTGCTTGCCAAAATAGAGGATATGCACAAACTGCCACATGAAAAAGTGGTCATCATCACCACCGGCAGCCAGGGTGAACCTACATCCGGATTGGTTAGAATAGCCAACCACGACCACCGGCAAATCAGCATCATCAAAGGCGACACCGTTATCTACTCGGCATCCCCGATACCGGGGAACGAATCGCTGGTCAACAGGACTGTAGATAACCTCTTCAAACAGGGCGCCGAGGTATATTACGGCAGGATGGCGCAGACACATGTTCACGGCCATGCCGCCCAGGAAGAATTGAAACTGATGCTGAACCTGGTAAAACCGAGATTCTTTATCCCCGTTCATGGAGAATACAGACACCTGAGTTTCCACTCAAGACTTGCCGAAAGTGTCGGAATTCCAGCAGAGAGAATCTTCACGCTGGAAGACGGAGATATCCTCGAATTGACCACGCTCGGCGGTAAAAAAGCCGGTAAGGTCGAATCGGGGAATGTTTATGTAGACGGTTTGAGCGTCGGGGACGTCGGCGGCGTGGTGCTGCGCAACAGGCGCATGCTTTCGCGCGACGGCATCGTGGTAATCATAATAGCTGTCAGAAAGCAGGACGATAAACTGGTGGGGCGCCCCGATATCGTCACCAGGGGTTTTGTCGATAGCAACGAAAGCAAGGACATGCTGGAAGCCAGCCGCGATATCGTAACCAAAATCATGAATCACGAGGGCGAATTTGCTGCTGAAATCGGTTTCCCCGATAGTAGAATCAGGGCGGAACTTAACAAATTCTATTTCGACCAGACCAAGAGACGTCCGATGATTCTCCCCGTGATGGTCAAGGTATAAGGTCATACCGGGATGGTGAAATGCTATGGCAAAAACTACAGCTAAAAAACAGCCTGCCTCCAAAGCAGTAAAGCCCCCGGCAAAGAAGAAGCCGGTAAGAGCTGCCGCTCCCAAACCGTTAAAAAGAAGCAGCGGAGGCTCCCCTGTTAAGGGCTTCTTCCGTTTTCTCTTTTCGAAATGGGTGCGCCGCACAATCCTGTTAATCGCCATTCTGGCGGTTCTCTCATGGCAGTGGGACAACATTTATAACTGGATTACCGGCACCGTTACCGATACCATAGGCGTCCTGGGATGGGGAATCATACTCATCCTGCTGGCGATTATCATCATTCTTTGCATAATCTACCGCCAGCCGCTCGGCGCTTTCATACAACGCTACAGGCTCTACCTGTGGAACAAGTGGCTGGGCGGTGCCGCCATCTTCTTCGCCGTCTGGGGGGTACTGGGGCTGTCCGATGTGGGCGGCAGCTTCGGACGCAGCATCGTAAGCTACGATACATTTATCGGTATTTTAAGGGTAGCGGGACTGTTCGTGCTGGGCATTATACTGATTGCACCGCGCGCCTGCCTGCACGGCTGGGTAAAATTCTCCATGTGGATAACGAAGCCTTTTACATCGCCGGCGACACAGGTCAAACCGGAAAAACCGGGCTATCAGACGCCACTTCAGACACCGGACTACTATAACAGGAAGTTTGCGGAGAAGAAGACCGTGCCGCCGCCGGATGTACTGCTGGTAAAAGAGCATCAAACCAAAGTGCAGCCTGTCAGCGAGCCGGACAAACACGAACCGCTGACCGAGAAGATAGTCCCGCCGAAGGTCTTGATTCCTCCAGAAGTGGACAGGAAGAAACCGGTTGCGGATTCTCTGGTGGCCGAAGCCATGAAGAACAAGCAGGAAGCCGAGGCAGCCGCCGCACAACCGAGGCCGGAGAAGACCGAAAAAACGGAGAAATCCGATATAACGCAGGTAGCGCAGGATGTCTGGCGCAAGTACGGGCAATCTTCATCACTGGTAATGCTGGACGGCTGGAAACTGCCGCCCGTCGATATACTGGACAAAGCTGTCGAACTGGAATACGGGCAGGCGGATAATGCCCTGCGGGCACATAAGATAGACGAAGCGCTGGCAAGCTACGGCGTGGACGCCAAGGTAATCCAGATAAACGTCGGGCCTACCGTTACGCAGTTTGAAATCGAGCCCGGCTGGGATGTCAAAACCAAGCTGATAAAAGAGAGAGACGAGAACGGCAACGTCAGGGAGAGATACGAAGAGGTATCACGTACCAGGGTCAAGGTAGATAAAATCACTTCCCTCTCCAACGACCTGGCGCTGGCGCTGGCATCGCCGACCATCAGAATCGAAGCCCCTATTCCTGGCAAGTCCGCCGTCGGCATCGAAGTGCCCAATAGCTCGTTCGGCACCGTCAGCTTAAGAAGCGTCATCGAGAGCAACAATTTCCAGAAGCTGCTGGCAAAATCCAAGCTGGCGATGGCCTTAGGCAAAGGCGCCGGAGGCGAAGCCATATCCGGAGACCTCGCCAAGATGCCGCATCTTCTAATCGCCGGTGCTACCGGAAGCGGTAAAACCGTCTGTTTGAACGCTATCATCTGCTGCCTGCTGATGTGCAATACGCCTTACGATACCAGACTGATTATGGTAGACCCCAAGAGGGTGGAACTGGTGCAGTTCAACAGCCTGCCGCATTTGATGACTCCGGTTATCGTCGATACCAACAAGGCGCTGAACGCCATGCGCTGGCTGAACCAGGAAATGGACATGCGCTACCAGAAGCTGGCAGCCGCCGGAGCGCGTAACCTGGAAGGATACAACAAGACCAGAACCGGCAAGGACAAGATGCCCAATATCGTGCTGGTGATAGACGAACTGGCCGACCTGATGATGGCCGGCTTCGATGAAGTGGAGCATATCCTGTGCAGGCTGGCACAGCTTGCCCGCGCCATCGGCATCCACCTGGTGGTGGCAACGCAGCGTCCGTCGGTAGACGTGGTTACCGGTTTAATCAAGGCCAACTTCCCGACGCGTATCAGCTTTGCCGTTACCTCGCAGGTAGACTCGCGCACCATCCTCGATATGGTAGGCGCCGAGAAACTGCTGGGCAAAGGCGATATGTTATATATGCCTACCGAAGAAGCCAAGCCCAAGCGTCTGCAGGGCTGCTTTGTTTCCGATTCCGAAGTGGAAAGACTGGTTTACTTCTGGAACAGCCAGAAACCCGAGCAGCAGGAAGGCGCCGAAGCCCCTTCGCTCAAGCTGGAAGAGGTGGTAATTCCCGATATCGTTACTGCGGGGAAGAAGGACGAATATCCCAAAGACCCGCTACTCGCGGAAGCGCTGGAATTGGCAAAGGAGCACGAGCAGGTTTCGACTTCGTACTTGCAGCGTAAACTGCACATCGGCTACCCGCGTGCCGCCAGGCTGATGGAGCAGGTGGAGGAAGAACTGGGGAAAGTGATTGACGACGGAGGGGCGGAGGGGTAAGGGAGAGATAAGGTTGATTGCATTCTAAAATTTAATGGAGGAATGTTTTGACCTGGGAAGCTTCTGAACAACTTACTGCAATAATCTTTAACTCATCAGCAATAGTGGTGGGCATTGCTTTAGTTCTAATTGCAACTTGTTGGCGAACATTAAAACAGGTTTTGTCATCATTACCTAAAAAAGAAATTAAAGAAGAGATAACTCAACAAAAAGCTCCTTAGCCCTCCACACACCACCCGGATTACTTCCCCTCATCAGTCTCGCTACGCTCAACAGCTTCCCCCAAGGGAAGCCATTTTATAAGTCCCGACTGGTCGGGATGGCATTTACAAAGTAAATGACGGATGAGGGATACTTGGTTTCTTTATAGCTATTTGTCATTCTGAGTCCTGATGAAATCTGGACGAAGAATCTAACGGGTTATCGAACGGCATAGAGACTCTTCGCTTCGCTCAGAGTGACAAAGAAAAATTAGATTTCCGTTCGCCCTGAGCGTGTCGAAGGGTTTTAACGGAAATCTGGTTCAATACTCCGCCGTTATGGTTCGACAGGCTCACCATGAGCGGCTTTTGAGTTTTTATTCCGCCTCCCCGGATGCTTCATTCGTCCCTCACGAATTCAGCATGACAATACTATCTTACTCCCCCCACACCACCCAGATAACCAGCCCCAATATCATCGCCCAGATGACAACGATAATGGCTGCGCCGAGCCAGTTCGTTTTTCCCTTACCCATCTCCTGTGTGGCTCTTTCGCGGCAATCATCCATAACATCACGAGGAACCATCTTCAAGGCAAGCCAGATGCCGGCGGGAATAAGAATCAGGTCGTCCAGATAACCGAGTACAGGGATGAAATCGGGGATTAAATCGATGGGGCTCAAGGCATAGGCGACAATGACAACCACGAATGCCTTGGCATACCACGGTACTCTCCTGTCTTTCGAAGCCAGATAGAGAGCATAGGTTTCGTTTTTTAGTTGTTTCGCTTTTTCTTTTAAGGACATTTCTTTAACAGTGTCATTGCGAGGAAGGAATCCCAACTCAATTGGGACGACTGACGCGGCAATCTCTACCGAATAAATTACTAATATCCACCATTATCACTATTCGAGAAAGATTGCTTCGCCTTCCCTTTGGGAATGGACTCGCAATGACATTATATACCTATAACTCGTTATAAAGGTCTCGCCAACCATCGTTCATGCTTTCTATCAACGAGATTTTTTTACTTCTCGAACCAGCCTTAATCTGCTTTTCACGAGAAATAGCCGCTATCACGTCTCCGCATACCTCATAATAGACCAACTTATCGATGTTATATCTTTTCGTGAAGCCTTTTACAAACTTTTCCTTATGCTCATAAACTCTTCTTTTAAGGTCATTGGTCACACCTGTATAGATGACAGTATTATTATCATTGGTCATTAAATAGATATAGTACTGTTTATCTAACATGAGTGATTGCTTTATCCTCGTAACAACAATAATCCATTAACCTCTTTGATACAGCAGAGGAACAGGTCGTAGTCTATTCGAGAAAGATTGCTTCGTTCCGATACATCGGAACTCGCAATGACAGTATACCAAAAGAGAACTTACTTCTTCTTTCTGGCTAACCTCTTGAAAAGAGAATCGATGTAAATCCTTGCCGTGCTCTTGCCGTGCTTCTGCATCTGCTCTTTCTTTTTTTGCTGTTTCTTCTCGCGGCGTTCCTGCTTGGTTTCGATTACGATTTCTTCATTGTTCATTCCGGCAACTCCTTTACAATAAGTTCTCTCCGTAGTTCAACAATGCGGTCGCGCAGTAATGCGGCTTTCTCGAACTCCATGTTTTTGGCTAAGGCCTTCATCTGTTTTTCAAGTTCTTTTATGAGACGGGTGATGTCCTCTCTTGTTTGAGGAATAGCAGTATACTCTATTTTAGGCTCGGCGGCAACCTCTACTCTGACGCGCTCGGTGATATCCTTGATGGCTTTTTTAATGCCCTGCGGGGTGATGTCATGCTCGGTATTATACTCTTCCTGTATGCGGCGGCGCCGCTGGACTTCATCGATAGCCCGCTGCATGGAGCCTGTAATCGTATCGGCATACATGATAACGTGCCCGTCGATATGGCGCGCAGCCCGGCCCATCGTCTGGATGAGAGCCCCCTCGGAACGCAGGAAGCCTTCTTTATCGGCATCCAGTATGGCAACCAGGCTGACCTCCGGCAGGTCCAAACCCTCGCGTAAAAGATTGATGCCGACCACCACATCGTAGACGCCGAGGCGCAGGTCGCGCAGTATTTCCACGCGTTCGAATGTCTCGATTTCAGAGTGGAGATACTGGGTCTTGATGTCCATCTCGATAAGATAATCCGCCAGCTTTTCCGCCAGCCTTTTCGTCAGCGTGGTCACCAGGCAGCGTTCTTTCCTGGACACCCTGAGCTTGATCTGGGCCAGTAAATCGTCGATTTGACCGTTCGTAGGCTTGATTTCGATAGTCGGCTCTAAAAGCCCGGTAGGACGTACCAGTTGTTCGACGACCTGGGCACTGTTCTTAAGTTCATATTCGGCAGGCGTCGCCGAGGTGAAAATGACCTGGTTGATGCGCCCCTGAAACTCGTCGAAGTTCAGAGGACGGTTATCCAGCGCCGAAGGCAGCCTGAACCCGTAATCCACCAGCGTTTCCTTGCGCGAGCGGTCGCCGTTGTACATGCCGCGTATTTGAGGAACGGTCATGTGGGATTCGTCTATGATGAGAAGGAAATCCTTCGGGAAATAATCCAAAAGAGTGTATGGCGAACTGCCGGGTGCGCGCTGCGAAAGGTGGCGCGAGTAGTTCTCGACCCCGTTGCAGTAGCCGGCTTCCGCCAGCATTTCGAGGTCGTAATTGGTACGCTGCTCCAGCCTTGCCGCTTCCAGCACTTTCCCCTGCCTGTTGAACTCCTCCAGCCTTTCGGCAAGCTCCTGCTTGATAGTTTCAATCGCCAGTACCAACTTTTCATGGGAGGTTACAAAATGCTTTGCCGGGTAGATGTCGATTTTATCCAGAACAGCTAAGAATTCGCCGCTGAGCGGGTCGATTCTGATGATGCGCTCGACCTCGTCGCCGAAGAACTCGATGCGCAAAGCGATATCCTCGTAAGCCGGCTGGATTTCCAGCGTATCGCCGCGGATGCGGAATTTTCCCCTTGAAAAATCGATGTCGTTGCGCTCGTACTGCATATCCACCAGTTTACGCAGGACGTCGTTGCGCTGGTATACCTGCCCCTTTTCGAGGCTCAATACGAAACTGCGGTATTCGTCCGGTTCACCCAAACCGTAAATACAGGAAACCGAGGCGACGATAACCACGTCGCGCCGCTCGAAGAGCGAACGGGTGGCGGCATTGCGCAGCTTGTCGATTTCCTCGTTGATATCGATTTCTTTCTCGATATAGGTGTCGGTGCGCGGGATATAGGCTTCCGGCTGGTAGTAATCATAATAGCTGACGAAGTACTCGACGGCATTATCAGGGAAGAACTCCTTGAACTCGGAGTAAAGCTGCGCCGCCAGCGTCTTGTTATGGCTGATGACCAGCGTCGGCCGCTGCACGCGTTCGATAACGTTTGCCATGGCAAAGGTCTTGCCGCTGCCGGTAACACCCAGCAGGGTCTGCCCTTTATATCCATTATTGAGACCTTCGACCAGCTTGCTTACCGCCTGCGGCTGGTCGCCGGTCAAACCGAAATCGGAAACGATTTTAAACTGCGGCATAATTATAGTATAGATGTTAAGGGCGGAAGTGACAATGAGAATGTAAAAAATTCCTGTAGTTCCGGATGGAATCGAATCCCCGGATAATCCCCCAAAAACGATATTCGGCAATAGATGTGAAACGTTGAATATTCTCTCTTTAATTATGAATGGCATCAAATTTCATATTGATATATACTATTTCTGTCAAAGCTCAAAAGAATTGATAATCAAGGAGACCGATAATGGCAAAAATGACCCCGAACGTAATGGAAATGCTCAACGCCAATCCCGTTCTGCCCAAGGTATTGACTACCTGCGATGCGGAAGGGAATTTGAATACCGTCCCCAAAGAAACCTTATATGCGACAGACCAGGAAACAATCGTTTTTGCCGATATCTGGGGATACAAGACCAATGACAACCTCAAAGCCACAGGGAAAGCGGTGGTAACCGTATTCTGCATCCAGATGCTGCCGGTCGGCTACCAGATAAAAGGAACTTTTCAGGGGTTCGAAACTTCGGGAGAAATATACGACAGCTACGCCAAACGCGTTAAAGAACAGATAAACATGGACATCCCCG
Organism: Dehalococcoidales bacterium; assembly: GCA_034429935.1. GTDB lineage: Bacteria > Chloroflexota > Dehalococcoidia > Dehalococcoidales > UBA5627 > UBA5627. The sequence goes on along the minus strand of DAOUFJ010000030.1, from coordinate 49,839 downwards.
CTGTCGGCATCATCAAGGTAGATTCTATATTCGCCCTCGGCCCCCCGGAGCCGGGCTTGCAGATTGCATAATAAATAATGCCCTAACGCTTGACCGGAATCTGCTCTGGGATACAGGTGACCGCCAGCAGGCAGGAAAGCCACTTGAGCAACAGCTTGGATTGTTCCAGTGTCAGTTTGGAATCCATCAGGTTTTCGAATACATACTGCGGGTTCTCATAACACCTGTCCGTGGAGATGTCCACTACGGTAATCTTCCCGATTCCCTTGTAGATATCGGCAGGAGAGATGCCGCTTTCACCGATTGCCTCCTTGAAGAACCTGTATGTTTTTACCATCGGATGCGAAGAGGGAAGAGGCAGGTGGTCGTTCCCCTCGACAAGCCGCATATAAACCTTGTTGTCGGTCGAGGAAAGAACCAGCTTGTAATAAAGTGCATCGCTGTCTTCATCCCTGTTCAATATATTGTTGGTAAAATAGTTGTCATATATGTACTTACTGGTTACTTCGCCGCTTCCGTCATCGCCTGCAATTTTTGCCAGCGCCGCCAGAAGCAAATTGACGGTTACCAGCCGCTGATGCCCGTCTATCAATACCAGCTTGGGGATTTCATAGGTACAAAAAAGCCCTTTTTCCAGTATCATTATGGAACCGATGAAGTGCTCTTTCACGGATTCATCCTGCGAAAGACGAATGACGGTATCCAGTATTTCCCTGCATTGCTCTTCGGGGCAACTATACGGTGTCTGGCTGTCGGGAAGAATCAATTGCTTCGGCTCCCGTAAAAAATTCAATATACCTGTTCTCATTGCTTCCATAAATACTATCTCCAGCTTCAAAATATCGTTATATAATATGATAGCAGATAGCCGGTCAACATTAAAAATTTTTCAAGCCGAAAAACGGCGGCCAATTTTTATATCCGCATAGCATCGGTTTTTTTATACGCATCTTTATGATAGAATAGACGAAATCTTCTGAGTGCGATTATTAAACTATTATTAAAATGAGTAAAAACATTTCGCTGGTCATACCTACCTATAAGGAAAAGGATAATATCGAGCCGCTGGTAAAAAGGCTTGCGGTTGCGCTTGCCGGTTATAAATACGAAATAGTCATCATGGACGATAACAGCGCGGACGGGACGGAGGAACTGGTAAAAACTCTTTCCGCCGAATACCCTGTCAAAATTGTCGTCAGGCACGACAAAAAAGGACTGGCATCGGCAGTGGTGGATGGTTTTGGGTATGCTGCCGGCGATATTATCGTCGTAATGGATGCCGACCTGCAGCACCCGCCGGAGGTGGTCCCTTCGGTTATTAAAGCTATTGAAAACGGCGCCGATATTGCTATCGGTTCGAGATATATCAAGGGGGGCGGCTGCGAGGGATGGAGCCTGCTGCGCCGGATTATGTCGAAAGGCGCCGCCTTTCTGTCACACCTGTTCCTGCCTTCGACCAGAAAAATAAAAGACCCCATGTCCGGCTTCTTCGCAGTAAAGAAGGATGTGGTAAAAGAAGCGAAATTGAATCCATCCGGCTTCAAGATACTGCTGGAGATTCTGATGCTGGGGAAATGGGCTTCGGCGGTGGAAGTACCCTTTATGTTCGTTACACGCACAAGGGGCGAAAGCAAGCTGAACGCAAAACAGCAGATGGATTACCTGAAGCATATCTACAGCCTGATGCAGCGCACCGGCGAGCTTGCCAGGTTTATTAAATTCTGCATCGTCGGCGGCAGCGGCGTTATCGTAAATGTCGGTTTATACGGAATATTGACACGGTTCGCTGGATTTACTCCCATAGATGATACTTCAAGCGGTATTCTTTCAGGCAATATCGCCCTGACTATAAGCATCGAGACAGCCATCATCACCAACTTTATTCTGAACAATTTCTTCACCTTCTCCGACCGCAACATCAAAGGAATCGGAGAGTTTTTCAAACGTTTGGTCAATTTCAACCTGATATGCATCATCGGAGCACTGATACAGATAGGTATAAGCAACCTTTTTGCCATTACTTTCGGTGTTTATGACCTTGTTTCAGTACTGATTGGTATTGTCGTGGCTTTCTTCTGGAATTATCTTGTAAACAATTTCTTGACATGGAAAAAATAAAACTCGCATTTTTCAAGTTCATCAACTGGCAGTACTGCGGACTGTTTCTGATAGTCCTGTTCTCGCTGGTAATGCACCTTAGCGTCATTACCCAGCCTTCCGACGGCTACATCTTCGACGAGACCTATTATATCAAGGACGCCCAGAACATTATCGACCTGCATACCACCGACCGCCCCGAACACCCCCCCCTCTCCAAACTGATAATCGTCGGCGGAATCGAGCTGTTCGGCGACAATCCCATCGGCTGGCGCTTGCCCCCCATCCTCTTCGGAATCGCCAACCTGATACTTCTCTTCCTGATTTGCCGACAGTTAAAGCTTTCCGTGATGGTCTCGACTTTAGCGACTTTCCTGCTGGCACTGGAGAATCTCAACTTCCTGATATCCAGCATCGACATGCTGGATGTTTACAGCCTGTTCTTCATGCTGCTGGCTTTCTGGTTATACCTGAAGGATAAGTTCTTCCTGGCCTGCAGTTGCCTCGGACTATCGATGCTCTGCAAGATGACGGGAGCCCTGGGGTGCGTCGTTATCGGGCTGCACTGGCTCTTCGCCGGGCACCGCAAGCCGCTGCGCTTCCTGCTTTCGGCCTACATGGTGCCTATAGTCTTCTTCGCAGGTTTATTTGTATTCGATTCCATAATCTATATGAAATGGGTTAATCCGTTAACCGATTTCATCAGCATGATGTCGGGCGCCGGCGACCTTACTTTCAAAGATTACAGCGGCGGATGGGAAGCCTACCCGTGGCTGTGGATTTTTGTTCCCCAGGACCCGATATTCTATGGAACAGACAAAATAAGGTGGCAGGGACTTATCAATCCGACGCTGTTATACGCCGTTATCCCTGTTTTCGGATACTTGATATACCGCTTTATAAAGCGGGAACGCGAGAGCTTTTTCAGCATGATGTGGTTCTGCGGAACATACCTGATGTGGATACCCGTAGTTCTGATTACCGACCGCCTGACATATTATTTCTATTTCTATTCTACTATCGGAGCGGTAGCCATAGCAATGGCAATCGTAATGGCAAAATTAAACAATTACCGCATCGGGAAATGGGGCGTTCTGGTCTGGCTCACCGGACACGCAGCCGCATTCACCGTCCTGGCACCGATGAAGCTGTGGCTGTCTATCCCGCTGTGCCTGATACTGCTGGCTTATATCATCTGGAACATGGGCATATTCAAGAAAGCCATACCACCGGAAGATGCCGGTATTCCGCTCGAAATTTCATCCGACCTTCAACCGGCCGGGATTGCGGAGATTGCCGAAATTCCCGAAGAAATTCAGGTTGATAAGCAGTCGGAACAATAGTACAATTAAATATATTCTTTTCGTCCCTCAGGAAGGAGATTTATGGATTCTTTAAGCCAAAACGACCCCGAAATCAGTAATGCCATCGAGCTTGAAAAAAAACGCCAGCGTGAAACGATAAACCTGATTGCTTCCGAAAATTATGCCAGCCGTGCAGTATTAGAGGCACAGGGCACTTTCTTGACTAACAAATATGCCGAGGGATATCCCGGCAAACGCTATTACGGCGGTTGCGAAGACGTAGATATCATTGAAACAATCGCCATAAACCGCGCCAAAGAGCTTTTCCACGCCGAACATGCCAATGTGCAGCCGCATAGCGGAGCGCAGGCAAACATGGCGGTCTATTTCGCGCTCGTAAATCCGGGTGATACCATCATGGGGATGAACCTCTCCCACGGAGGGCACCTGACGCATGGCGCAGCTGCCAACTTTTCGGGTAAATATTACAATGTCGTGTCCTACGGACTCAACCAGGAAACGGAACGCATCGATTATGCGGAAGTCGAAAGACTGGCACTGGAGCATAAACCGAAAATGATAATCACCGGTTCCAGCGCCTACCCGAGAATCATCGATTTCGAGCGCTTCCGCCATATAGCGGATAAAGCCGGCGCCATACTCATGGCGGACATGGCTCACATCGCCGGGCTGGTAGCCGCCGGGCTGCATCCTTCGCCCGTCCCCTATGCCCAGGTGGTAACATCGACCACCCACAAAACACTGAGGGGCCCGAGAGGCGGTTTTATACTGTGCAAGGAAGAACTGGCTAAAGCCATTGATTCGGCGGTATTCCCAAGGATGCAGGGAGGGCCGTTAATGCATGTCATCGCCGCCAAGGCAGTCGCCTTCAGGGAAGCCATGCAGCCGGACTTCTATAAATATCAGAAAGCCATAATAGAAAATGCACTTACCCTGGCAACCGAGCTTAAAAGAATGGGGTTGAGACTGGTTTCCGGCGGAACGGATAATCACCTGATACTGGTAGACCTTTCGGACACCGGCGTCAACGGCAAGGAAGCCGAAGAGGCTCTGGGTCGCGCCGCTATCGTCGTCAACCGCAACACCGTTCCCTTCGGCACCGCTTCTTCAGCCCGCATTCCGGGCGGCATGAGGCTGGGAGCCGCCGCGGTAACTTCACGTGGATTCGGCACGGAGGAAATGAAGAGGGTAGCCAACATGATAATGAAAGTAATCAGCAACATCAACGATACGGAAATACAGGAACAGGTAAAGAAGGAAGTCATCGGGATGTGCCACAGTTTTCCGGTTCCGGGAATCGATAAATAAATGCAGGGGATGTATTCAGCTATGTTCAGAGGAATTTCAATGGACGAATTAAAGATATTTACGGGCAACGCCAATCCGGCTCTTGCCGGAGCGGTTGCCGAATATCTCGATATACCGCTGGGGAAATGCGAAGTACTTCAATTCAGCAACGAGAATACTTTCGTGCGCATACTTGAAAACGTTCGCTCGCGCGACACCTTCGTGGTACAGCCGATATGCTCCCCCGTAAACCAGAGCCTGGTGGAACTGCTGATAATGATTGACGCCTTAAAAAGGGCTTCAGCCGGCCGCATTACCGCCGTCGTTTCCTATTACGGCTACGGGCGCACCGATAAAAAAGACCAGCCCAGAGTACCCATAACGGCCAGACTGGTAGCCGACCTGCTGACGGTGGCCGGAGCCAACCGTATTCTGACGGTAGACCTGCACGCCGCCCAGATACAGGGCTTCTTCAACATTCCGGTAGACGAACTGACAGCTATCGGCATCATCAGCAATTACTTCAAGCAAAAGAACCTGAAAGACCTGGTAGTCGTGGCAACCGATATCGGAAGCACCAAGCGTGCCCGCGACTATGCCGCCAAACTCAATGCCACCCTGGCCATCATGGAAAAGAGGCGCATCGGCAATGCCGACCAGACGGAGACATTGAATATAATCGGAGACGTAGCAGGGAAAATCGCTCTTACGGTGGATGATGAAATCGACACCGCAGGGTCGCTGGTCAATACCGTAAGCGCCCTCTTAAAGAACGGGGCCAGGGAGGTTTACGCCTGTTGTACACACCCGGTATTTTCAGGGCCTGCCATCGAACGCATCGCCGCTTCACCTGTAAAAGAGGTGGTCGTTACCGATACGATTCCGGTCAACGGCAGAAAAAAACTGGACAAAATTACTGTTTTACCCATCGCCCCGCTGCTTGGTGAGGCCATCAAGCGCATTCATACAGGGCAATCGGTCGGCGAGCTGTTTGAGCCCAAGTCATAACCGTAGTATGATAGAAGTATATAAAGCTAAAGGGGAATTGGAAGCCCAGATAATCAAAGGGATGCTGGACAGTTACGGTATACCCTGTATGCTTCGCTCCAACGCTGCCAGCTCTGTTCACAGCTTCCTTTTCGATGGAATGGGAGAAGTCAAGGTAATGGTATCGGAATCATATGCCGAAGAGGCAAAAAACATTATCTGCTCGGAATACAAATCCGATTCTCCAAAACAGCAGGAAGAAGACTGAGTTTCTGTTCTTTACAAACCTGCTGATATCAATTTAACAAAGGTGAAAAGATGTTTAAATTATTCGGAGGGTCAGGAGACTCCAACGAAAAAGTAATCAAGCGGTTGCAACCGACAGTCGATAAGATAAACGCGCTCGAACCCGATTTCAAGAAACTTAACGATGAAGAACTCCGCTCCAAAACGGAAGAGTTTAAGAAAAGGCTGAAGGACGGAGAGACACTCGACGAACTTTTGCCGGAGGCGTTCGCCGCCGTGCGCGAGGCCGCCTGGCGCACCCTCGGGAAAAGGCACTTCGATGTCCAGTTGATGGGCGGCATCGTCCTGCATCAGGGTAAAATCGCCGAGATGAAAACCGGCGAAGGTAAAACGCTGGTGGCGACGCTCCCGTTGTATCTCAATTCGCTCACAGGGGAAGGCTGCCACCTGGTAACCGTCAACGACTACCTGGCACGCCGCGACCCGTACTGGATGGGGCCTGTTTTCCACGCCCTCGGCGTCACGGTCGCCAGCATCTACCCGATGCAAAAAGCGGATGACCACACCCCTTCACTGCTGTTCGACCCAGATTACGATTCGGGAGTGGAAAACGATGCATGGAAACATTTCAAACCGGTGACGCGTCAGGAAGCATACAAAGCCGATATTACCTACGGAACTTCCTCGGAATTCGGTTTCGACTACCTCAGGGACAACATGTCAATCGATACCGCCAGATGCGTCCAGCGGCCTCTGAACTATGCCATCGTCGATGAAGTGGACAACCTGTTGATAGATGAAGCGCGTACGCCTCTGATTATCAGCGCGCCGGATATGGAAGCCGGACAGAAATACCAGATATTCGCCCGCCTCATACAGCGGCTTACTCCGGAAGAGGACTACGAAATCAAGTTGAAGGAACGCATTGCGGAACTGACCGACGAGGGTTTTGCCAAGATGGAAACCCTGATTGCCCGCGAGGGGCTGTTGAAATCGGGAGGCGGACTGTACGACCCCGAAAATGCCGACCTGATGCGGCATATGAGAAACGCCCTCAATGCGCGCGAGTTCTACAAGAGAGACCATCAGTACGTCGTAAAAGACGGCGAGGTAATCATCGTGGATGAATTTACCGGAAGAATGATGCACGGCAGACGCTATTCCGAGGGATTGCACCAGGCAATCGAAGCCAAAGAGGGTGTTAAAATCCAGCAGGAAAGTCGCACCTATGCCACCATAACCATCCAGAACTACTTCCGTATGTACAACAAGCTGTCCGGCATGACGGGCACCGCCGTTACCGAAGCGGAGGAGTTTCACAAGATATACGAACTGGAAGTGGTGGTCATCCCCACCAACAAATCCCTGGCAAGAGAGGACTTTGCCGACCAGATTTACAAGGATATCGAGTCCAAGTTCAAGGCTGTGGTCAGGGAAGTCGACGAAGTCAAAAAGACTGGAAGACCTGTTCTTATCGGTACGGTTTCCATTGAGAAATCCGAGTATCTCAGCGAAATGCTGAAGAGAAAAGGCATCAAGCACGAAGTACTCAACGCCAAGCAGCACGAAAAGGAAGCCAATATCATCGCCGAAGCCGGGAAACCGGGAGCGGTCACCGTTGCCACCAACATGGCGGGGCGCGGTGTCGATATCATACTCGGGGGAAAAGAGCCGGACGATGCCAACAGCAACGATTGGCAGGAATGGAAAAAACGGCATGACCAGGTCATTGAACTGGGCGGACTGCATGTCGTAGGCACCGAGCGCCACGAGGCGCGCCGTATCGATAACCAGTTGCGCGGCAGAGCCGGACGGCAGGGAGACCCGGGAAGCTCCCGCTTCTTCGTATCGCTGGAAGACGACATCATGAAGCGTTTCGGCGGCGACCGTATCAAAGGTATAATGAACACTATGGGACTGGATGAGAACACCCCTATCGAGAACAAGCTCATCAGCCGCTCCATCGAAAATGCCCAGATACGGGTGGAAGGCTACCATTTCGACATCCGCAAACACCTTGTCGAATACGACGATGTCATCAACAAACAGCGCGAAATTATCTACGGCGAACGCCGCAAGATAATCGGCGGGGCAGACCTCAAGGCCAATATTTTGTCCCTGGTGGAAAAAGACATAAAAAATATCGTGGATGCCAATTGCAACGGCTATGATATGGAAGAAGCCGCCGGTTCGATTGTCAACGAAGTCGGCGCTATCCTGCCCTTATCTCCTGATATAAATACCGAAACGCTCTCCAAATTAAGCACCGAAGAGATGAGGGATAATCTGATAGATTATTCGAAGGAATTATATGACAGAAGAGAAACCGAAATAGGCCCTGAAAACATGAGGTTGCTGGAGAGGCTGCTGATGCTGCGCACCATAGATACCGCCTGGGTGGAACACCTGACGGCTATGGAATATATGAGACAGGGCATCGGGCTGCAGGCAATGGCGCAGCGCGACCCGCTGGTGGCATATAAACAACAGAGCCACGAGATGTTCGATGACCTGATGGCCTCCATCCAGAACGGCGTGGTACACGCCATTTACAGGATGACCGTCAAGAAAGGGGCACCGCCGCCTCAACCGGTGAACGTCATGGCAAGAGCTACCGGTGAGGATAAAGAGAGCAAGACGCAGAAAGCTCCGAAGGTCGGAGGGAAAACTATCGGCAGAAACGACCCCTGCCCCTGCGGCAGCGGCAAAAAATTCAAGAAGTGCTGCGGGAAGTAAGGCGGCAGCATTACCGGCTCAGTCCGGCTTGTCGAGGTATTAGGAACGATGCAAAAAACGGAAAACGTTTTTAACCGAAATCCCTCTCAATCTCCTTTTGTTAAAGGGAGAAGTGACTATAAGGTTCGCTCTTTTTAATTATTCGCAAACCAGTGTTTTTTCAATTAATCGGAAACAGTCTTCAGGTTAAAACAAGACCGGTTCTCCCACTTTGGAAAAGGGGGATTAAGGGGGATTTTCCCCGACTGTATAGATACGACCGTTCGACAATATTAAAATAATAAACATATTCAGGATAAAGATGAACATACATACCAATCACCCGACGCCGCCGGAGGAAGAAGCTATCAGGCATTTAAAAGATTCCATAGCAGACGGCAAACACTGGTACCTTGCCCTGCTGGAAGCCGTTAACCTGTGGCAGATACCCGAAGAAAAGGTGGGAAAGCGCAAATATAAATACATCATCGGCGGGGACGCCTTCGACTGGCTGCTGCTGGCTGAAAGACTGTGTAAAACAGTCGATGAGATGTTGCCTCAGGATGAAAAACAGGCTCTTCTTTTCAACGGCGTGCCACCGCTTCAAATCGAGACGGAAGAATTCAAACAGATGATAGGAGAGCTGAAATACCAGCAACACCTCAACTTTTTCTACGGAGTAACGATTGAAGAAGTCCTTTTACAGGTAGTGGAAGAAGAGGTGCGCAAGGAACAGTCCCTCGATTACATCAGCGAAGAAAGCATCACCAATGAAGCCTATCAACGCATCTATGACCAGACACAGGCCGAGATGTTAAAGCTTTTCAAAAGGGAGAAGGGATATCACTACCTGCATGAAATGGATATTACCACCCTGAAGGAGTTTACATACTGGTCGTTTAAATACCGCCTGAAAACCTGCGACAGAGCACGTATCGCCAGCGATACCAAAAAAGCTATTGCCTGGCTCAAGGAAAGAACAGGCAGGAATACGAACGGTCTGTAATTATTATGTTAAGTAGCATTGACACGACAACCCCGAATATGACAGAATTGCCAGCAGATTCAGTTAATCGCAATTAACAAAACAGAATATAAATCGGGAGGTAATATGCGCAATATAAAGGCTACCCTGATAATCTGCGGTGCTATATATATAGCAGAAGGTTTTATCTTTCTCGTTGCCCCGGACAGAATAACCACTTTATACGGTTTTGAAGCGCTGACCGACAGCATGGCTTTTCTGATGACTATCATCGGAAGTGCCTTTATCGCCGCCGGGGTCTGGTTTATAATGACCATCCTCGACCCGCTACGCAATATCAATGCCATTAAATTCGCTATACTGTGGTGCAGCCTGTTCGTGGTAAGCCCGCTTTACGGACTCTGGCAGGGCTATGTGGATTTCAGCCAGATATGGTTCGGAATAGCTCTGAATGCTGTCTTTCTAATCGCGCTGCTGCTTTTCTACCCCAGAAAACAAATCGAACAGAAATAGTCGATACTCAAGGGTGAAACGATAAAGCCGCTCTGATTATAGAGCGGCTTTGTTTTTTTATAAGAGATTCGATAAATCGGGACCACGGCATCAGGTGAGAATAATGACCCTCATCCGTCATTTACTTCGTAAAATGCCACCTTCCCCGAGGGGAAGGCTAAAACCACTCCACCCCGGATGCTTCATTCGACCACCACGAATTCAGCGTGACAAAAGAACTGAAAAGCCATTCGGAAAAACGTTGAGTTCCGTAGTTCGGAACGAGATCCCGACAGGTCGGGATCGAATCCAATAGCGGCGAGGATAACCAGCCGCAATACTGTTCCGCTCTAAAGACCCTTCGACACGCTCAGGGCGAGCGGAACATATTATCCGCCTCGCTTATACCTTAACTGTTACCTATGTCTCCGGTCTATTTTGTTACCATTGTATCCGGTCTGTACCCTTGTCTCCCTTTGCTAAAGGGAGACAATCGCGGAGTGCTTCTTCCAGCATTTATTTACAGGATGTCTTCGCGAGTCCATTCCCGATAGGGAAGGCGAAGCAATCTTTCCCGAATAGACCGCATGGCAATATTAAAATAACCGGTAGCGATTGCTCAATCGTTCGTCCCTCTCTCATTTATATGAGATTCATTCTCACGATAAATCGGGAGCAGAATGACATTGCAGAGGGACTTCGCAATGACAATTGTAATTACGCTTCCAGGTGAGCCAGGTGCTCTTTGAGCTTGTCCAGTTTCTCCTGCTTCCCCGCCAGATTGGCTCTCTCTTTATCGACGACCTGTGCAGGAGCCTTGGACAGGAAAGATTCATCCCCGAGCCTGCCTTCGAGACGGATAACTTCGTTCTGCAACTGCTCGATTTCTTTCTGTATGCGTTTCTTCTCCGCTTCGATATCTACCATGCTCTGCATCGGAATGACAACTTCTATCCCCTTGAGAACCATAACCAGCGAATTCTCGGGCGGAGCCCCTTCCCTGTTTCGCAGAATCGACGGAACGGCTTTTGCCAGCGTCTGTATCGCAGAAGCATAAGCAGCGATATCTTTTTCCATGTCACCGGCATATATCATCGCCTCAATCAATTTCGATTGCTCCACCCTGTATTCGATGCGTGCGTTGCGTATGGAGCGGATGATTTCGACTACCGAAGCCATCACTTCTTCCGCAGTAGCGTCTTTGAAAGACTCATCCGCCTGTGGATAAGGTGCAATCATGATAGAGTCGGGCCTCGATTTATCTTCGGGCAGTTTACTTACGATATTCTGCCACAATTCCTCGGTTATGAACGGCATGAACGGATGCAGCAAACGCAGAGACTTTTCCAGCACTTCTATCAGAACGGGAATGGGAGATACAACGCCTTCCCCGGCATTCAAGCGCACCTTGGTTATCTCGATATACCAGTCGCAGAACTCACCCCACAGGAAATCGTGGATTTGCCGCTGGACTTCGCCGAACTGGAACTCCTTCATCAACCTGTCGACATCGGCGATGGTGGCATTCAGACGGCTCAAAATCCACCGGTCTTCGAGCGGCAAAGATTCTTTACTGATTTTCATATCGCCTTTGTAAGATTCCATGCTCTTCAACACGAACCGTGTGGCATTCCACATCTTGTTGGCGAAGTTCCTGCCGGCTTCCATCTTGATGGGTGTAATCTTGGTATCGTTGCCCGGCGAGATGCCGGTGGAGAGCGCAAAGCGCAGGGCGTCCGTTCCGTACTGGTTCATCAATTCGAGAGGGTCGACCACGTTGCCCTTGGTCTTGCTCATTTTTTCGCCCTTTTCATCGCGCACCAGCCCGTGCAGGTAAACGGTGCGGAAGGGTATTTCACCCGTATCCTCGATACCCATCATTATCATCCTGGCTACCCAGAAGAAGAGTATATCGTAAGCAGTTTCCATTACGGAGGTAGGATAGAAATAGCGCAAATCCTCCGTATCGTCAGGCCATCCCAGCGTCGAGTGAGGCCATAAACCGGAACTGAACCAGGTATCCAGCACATCGGGGTCCTGCTCGATTTTCACAGAACCGCAGGCGGAACAGCGCTGCGGGTCTTTCGTATCCACCGTCAGCGCATCGCAATTTTTGCAGTACCAGACCGGTATGCGGTGCCCCCACCACAGCTGGCGTGAAATGCACCAGTCGCGTATATTTTCCATCCAGTTGAGATAGACCTTGGTAAAACGCTCGGGAAGGATGGTAATTCTTCCGTCAGTAACCGCTTCGATAGCCGGTTTTGCCAGCGGCTCCGTCTTAACGAACCACTGCTTGCTGGCAACCGGTTCTACGATGGTATGGCAGCGGAAACAATGGCCTATCGAGTGATTGTAAGGCTCGACTTTAACCAGCAACCCGTCCCTGTCGAGGTCAGCGATTATCGTTTTACGGCAGACAAACCTGTCCATGCCGGCATAAGGCCCTGCATTCTCGTTCATCGAAGCATCGGGATTCAATATATTTATCAGAGGCAGATTGTGACGCTGCCCGATTTCAAAATCGACCGGGTCGTGCGCCGGAGTAACTTTCACTGCGCCGGTACCGAACTGCAAATCTACCGCTTCGTCACCGACAACGGGGATTTCGCGGTTGACTACAGGGACGACAACCATCTTGCCGATAAGCCCGCCGAAACGTTCGTCCGCCGGGTTTACCGCCACCGCCGTATCGCCCAAAAGCGTTTCGGGACGGGTAGTGGCAACCGTAAGATAATTGCCATCATCGCCAGCCAGCTTATAACGGATATAGTAGAGATTCCCGGTTACGTCCTTGTGGTCGACCTCGAGGTCGGAAAGAGCAGTGGCGCAACGCGGACAGCGGTTGATGATGCGCTCACCCCTGTATATCAAACCCTTGTTATATAAGCGGACGAAAACCTCGCGCACCGATTTGCTCAAGCCTTCATCGAGCGTAAACCGTTCGCGGCTCCAGTCACAGGAGATTCCGAGACGCTGGTGCTGGTGCATGATGGTATCATGGCACTGGCCGGCCCACTTCCACACCCGCTGCTCGAACTTTTCACGCCCTAAATCATACCTGGTGGTTCCTTCCTGTGCCAGTTGCCTCTCGACAACCACCTGCGCCGCAATACCGGCATGGTCGAAACCGGGGAGCCATAATGTCGGTTCTCCCAGCATGCGGTGCCAGCGTATCATGATATCTTCCAGCGTTGCCGTCAGGGCGTGCCCAACGTGCAAACCGCCGGTAACGTTGGGCGGCGGCATCATGATTACGAACGGCTTTTTCGCCGGGTCTATTTTCGGCTTGAAATAGTCCTTCTTCATCCAGTATTTATACCATTTGGTCTCTACCTGCGCCGCTTCATAGGCTTTAGGCATTTCGTTTTGTTCAGATTCAAACATGCTTGCCCCTTTAAAATTTAGTTAACATCCACTCGGCATTGCCGAAAGAGATGACGATTAAAAGAGAGGGGCACCGCCCCTCGAAGATTCCCAATTATTCTACAGGGGAGACTTAAAGTATCTCTTTCACCCTGTCCAGAATTCTATCCGCCACCTCGCGCTTGGTTACCAGCGGCAGAACTTCAGTTCTTTCATCCCTGTCTATGATGGTGACGCGATTGGTATCGGCGCCGAATCCGCTGTCTTTGGCGGTGATATCGTTGGCTACGATAAAATCCAGCCCCTTTGCCCTGAGCTTCGAAGCGGCATTTTCAACCAGGTTTTCGCTCTCCGCAGCAAAACCCACTTTAACAAAATTCCCCTTGATTTCCGACAGGATATCGTGTGTTTTAACCAGTTTAAGTTCGAGTGCAGCCCCCGTTTTCTTAATCTTGCTACCGGATACTTTTTCGGCCTGATAGTCCGCTACCGCCGCCGCCATGATTAATACATCAGCATTAACGACTGCATTCTCTACTGATTTTTTCATTTCGAGAGCCGTTTCCACAGGGACAACATCGATTCCCGCCGACGGTGAAAACGGAACAGTAGTTATCAATGCGACTTCGGCACCCCTGTCCCTGGCGGCTTGCGCTATGGCAAACCCCATCTTTCCGGAAGAGCGGTTGCCGATAAAACGCACCGGGTCGATGGCCTCGCGCGTTCCCCCGGCGGTTACCACGACACGCTTCCCCGACAGATTGCCTCCGCGCGCCAGTATCAGTTTTATGATATCGATTATCTCGGCTGTTTCCGGCAAACGCCCCTGCCCGATCTTTCCCGACAGAAGATGCCCGTAACCCGGCTCGATGATAACAAAACCCCTTTCCCTGAGCTTTGCTATATTTTCCTGTGTTACCGGATTATGAAACATGTTATCGTTCATCGCAGGAGAGATGATAACCGGAGCCCTGGTTGCCAGTACGGTACACGAAAGCAGGTCGTCTGCCAGCCCGCAGGCAAGTTTGGCAATCGTATTCGCCGTTGCCGGAGCGATTAATATCAGGTCTGCCGCCGACGCCAACGCCACATGGCAGGCTTTAAACTCGGGGACAGGCTTCCACATATCCGTATATACCTGCCTTCCGGTAATACTCTGCAGGGTCAACGGGGTGATAAACCGGGTGGCGGACTCCGTCATTACCACATCGACATCAGCCCCGGATTGACACAACTTGCTGGCAACATCCGACACTTTATAAGCGGATATTCCGCCCGTTATTCCCAGCAGTATCGTTTTTTCGTTTAATAAATCCATATCATACCTGCCACCGTACGAATAATTTATATCTAAGTCTACCCTTAAACCATATTACTATGCAAGATTTTTTTAAAAGCGGCGGATATATTTTCCAGTCTGCTAAAAAATATTTACAGCTTCCTCAAATCCACTCGGACATTTGCCTGAACTGACTTTAAGTGATAACATACGAAAAGTTGGAGGAGGAGGCAAAAATGGAAAACACTCTTAAAAAATTCCCTTCCGCACTGGCTATACTGGCTTCCATCTTAATCGTAATCCCGCTGGTTGCCATCCTGGACAGTTCATCTTTAAGTTTTGGACGTCCTATTCACTCGCATCCATTAACTTCACCGCTTGAATATTTGTTTCTTGCTATAGTCCTGACAACTCTTACACTGGTTATTTTCCGCTCGAACAGGTCTGTCTTATCCAAGGCAGTTTACGCAGTAGTTCCGGTGACAATCGTTTTATACTATATTATTAATAATGGTTCACTGGGATGGCCTGTTTTGACATCATACTTGCTTGGCGCTTTATTGATTTCCGGTGTTTTTGCCTATTTACTTTATAAAAAGAAACCCTGGCAATATAAATTCAGCGTGATCGCTACTTCCATAGTTATTTTCACAGCAACCTTTTCATGGGTGCTGTACTGCAACGTTCTTTAAGCTGATAACTCGTTGAAAAGAACCTCCGGCAAAACGTTTATTCCCGGTTCATGCGATAGACAAGCCTCAAACCTACAAGCGTCAGGTCCGGATTGACCTCATCGATAACCCTGGTTCCTCTGGCAATCAGCCCCGAGAAACCGCCGGTAGCTACTACCTTTACGTCAGCCCCCAATTCCTTGCGAATACGCTGCACCATGCCTTCCACAAGCCCCACATAACCGTAAACCACACCCGATTTCATGGCGTCAATGGTGTTGGTACCGATAACCTTACCTGGAGCCGCCAGCTCGATTCTGGGAAGCATAGCAGCCCTTTGAAACAAAGCCTCGGCCGATGACATAATCCCCGGGGCAATCGCCCCCCCCAGGTAATCCCCATTCTTCGAAACGACCTCGAAAGTGGTTGCCGTTCCCATATCCACTATTATCACATTCCCCCCGTAAAGATGACGGGCGGCCACCGCATCGACTATGCGGTCGGCGCCGACCTCCCTGGGGTTATCCATACAGATACGAATACCTGTCTTGATACCGGCGGCGACGATAAGCGGCGATATATCGAAGTATCTCTTTATCATATCATCGAAAATGACCGTCAGCGGAGGAACGACGCTACATAACGCCACCTCTTTTATATCCGCCGTCTCCAGCCCCCGGTTTCTCAGGATGCTGAGCATCAGCACAGCGGTTTCATCAGCCGTCCGGTGAATGGACGTTGTCATTTGAAAGGTGGTCTTCTTTTGCTCACCGTCGAAGACACCGACAGTCGTTTCCGTATTGCCTATATCTATTGCTAATAACATATATTTTCGCCTCTTTGAAGGATACTTATTTCCCAACTACAAAAACACTGGTTTTATTTTACGCTGTTATAATCTATACTGTCATTGTGAGAAAGGAGCCCCGATGCAATCGGAACGACTGACGCGGCAATCTCTAACATTAGCACATTTTACCCGTAGCATTTACTATTTAGATCGGGAGAGATTGCTTCATCCCGATAAATCGGGATTCGCAATGACAATTTCTTTTTTTTAATTATTATTTTAATTTTCTTTCAATTTCTTGATTACCTTCGGGAGTACCGGTAATAAATCCCCGGCGAGCATCCCGGTATCGCCCAGCTCGGATTTTACCGCTTCCCCTGCCTGTGCATGCAGCCAGACGCCCAGACAGGCAGCACTGAAATTATCCAGCCCCTGTGCCGCCAGCCCGGCGATAATTCCTGCCAGCACATCGCCGGTGCCGGCAGACGCCAGCCCCGGATTGGCGAACGGCGAAATCCGGCATCTGCCGTCCGCAGAAGCAATTACCGTATAAGCGCCCTTAAGCACAACGGTTTTTCCCCACTTTTGCGCAAAACGCATTGCCACATTGACCCTGTCTGCCTGTATCTCTTCGACAGGTATTCCCGTAAGCCTGGCCATTTCACCCGGATGCGGTGTCAATACAGCATCCGCAACCAGCCTTTGCCACCAATCCGCCGTTTTCGCCAGAACATTGAGGGCATCGGCATCGATAACCAGCGGCATCGGCGGTTTGTTGCCGAAGAGAATAGACCTGATAAAACCGGCTGCCGTTTCCTGTTGTCCCAGTCCGCAGCCTATCAGCAATGTATCATAATTACTCAAAGCCGAAAGAACACTGAAAGAAGCCTCTCCCGAAACAACCCCTTTGATAGATTCCGATAACGGCAGATAAGTAACCTCGTTCAATTTACAGGCAAGTATCGGACTCAGACTCGAGGCTATCGCCAGTGTAACCAGACCGGCTCCGGCTCTCATCGCACCGCTGCAGGAAAGATAAGCCGCACCTGTATAATTAACGGAACCGGCAACTGCCAGCACCTTGCCGAAAGTGCCCTTGTTGGCATCTATATGACGTGCCGGGAGCGCATCCTTAGCCCACTGTCCCGTCAGAAGTTCGAGCTTTACATCCCTTACCATATAATCGGGAATGCCGATATCTGCCACTATGACTATACCTGCTTTGGCAGCTCCCGCAGAAATATATAGACCTGTCTTGGGGAATCCGAGCGTTACGGTATAATCGGCAGACAGGCAGGAGGGGTCGCAGTACCCGGTATCGGCGTCCATACCGGAAGGCAGGTCTACTGCAACAATCTTGAACCCTGAATATTTCTTTTTTGCTTCAGCAACCATGGAAAGCGCTTCTTTATAAACACCGCCGATGGGACGGTTGCTGCCGGTGCCGAATACGGCATCTACGACAATATCCGCTGTACGCAGCAGATTCCCCAGTTCATCCGGATTCTTATATACCAGAATCCGGCTCTGGTTAACCAGCTTCAAATTCGGGTCACTATCGGGCCTTTCACCCAGCAGGAACAGGTGCACCTTCGCTTCCCACCCATCCAGATAGCGGGCGGCAACCAGCCCGTCTCCTCCGTTATTCCCGGGGCCGACAAGAGCTATGATATTCTTGTTGAACGCCTCGCCCAGTATATTGCGAACTTCGGCAGCCACCTGCTTGCCGGCATTCTCCATCAGGGTCTCGACTGTGATACCGGACTGTACGCATTCCCGTTCCGCCTGCTTCATGCGGGCTGCAGTCAAAACTTTCATATTAGATTATCCCCTGATTAGAGTTTAGCAATACCGCAATCAAGGGTCAATAGTAAAGATTCAATGTCTTTGCGAGTTCATTCCCGGCAGGAAAGGCAAATCAATCTCTACCGATTATTTTAATACTGCCATGCGGTCTATTCGGGAAAGATTGCTTCGTCCGCCTACAGCGTCCTCGCAACGACATCCTCTATTTAAACTTGTTACAGTGCAGGATGTCTTCCAGCTTGCGCTTGGGAACATGGCGTACACCCTGTTCATCCACCCAGCGTTTTACGGAACCGGCGGTTGATTCCAGAACAATTTCTTCGTCCGGATACCCCAGCGCCAGCATGGCAGCTACCTCGTATTTTTCGGGAGCACCGATAATCTTTTCGGCCTTCTTTTTATCGATTCCCGTCATGATGCAGGTACCGACGCCCTGCTCGAGAGCCACCAGCACCATATTTTCCAGCGCTATCCCGACGTCTATAAAGGCGTTAGTCCTGCCGCAGCCGCGCTCCTCTTCCAGTTCGAGATTTATCAGGACAATAATATAAGCAACGGGTTTCTTCTCGGGAGACCAGCCGCCCGCCGGTTTGGGAACTCCCCCCCACAAAGCCACCGAATCCAGTATTTCCGAAACCAGCTTTTTATCGTCGGCTATGAAATATTCGCATAACTGGCTGTTCATGGCGGTAGGCGCCAGCCTGGCCGATTCGACACACTTCTCTAAAACGGAGTAATCGACCGCTTCCTCCTTGAATATTCTCACCGAACGCCTCTTTGTAACTGCTTCAAATACTTCCATCAGTTTCCTCCTGTATTAACCGGTTTAATTTATCCATCATCGCCTGCCAGTGAGTCCCTTTCCAGTAAATACGCCGGCAGGAAGGGCATTCCATGTATTTCTCCTGGGTTTTAAAGACATACGGCGGAACCTTGTCATGCACTTCTTCTTTCTCCTGTGCTTCGAGTATAGCGTTACATTCCATGCAGCGCGTAAAAGGGGAGAGGCAATTACCGATTCCCGATATGCGGAGAACCTGCCGCACCTGCAATCGGGGATTATCGCTGTCAAGTAACAGGGCTTTTACCCTGCCGGAAGTTATCAGCCGCCGCTTCGTTATACCCGTATCTCTCGTCAGTATCATCCTGCCTTCCGAAAGCGCCATCGATACTAGCTCCGCATCGTCGCCGCCCTTGAAGAAAACAGTATCGCAGCCGAGCATGCGCAGCCACTTTACCAGCTTGCCGGCATTCTGGTCGACTATAAACCTGAAAATATCCATCCGCCAAACCCCGGCAGTTTATATTACGATTTGTTTGCCTTCGAAAGCCATGGTTATGGAGATGCCCAGCTCCTCGGCTATCTGCTTCAGTTCGATTCTAATATCTTCTTCGAGCATGTGGTTCATATGCACCGCAATTACATCCGGTATGTATCCCTTTACATTCAGATGGCTGACCAGCTCTTCCTTCAACAGGCAGGGGCAGAGGTGCCCCTTATCGCGGCAGAATTTCAGGTAATCGTCGGAGGCGGTTACCTCGGTAATCAGCAATTTCGAAGAGACTCGCTCCCAGCAATCAGACAATCCCGACCCCGTATCGCCGGTATAAAAGAACGACTTGCCTCCTTTGGCAGTGATGCGGTAACCGACGACGGGCACGGAGTGCGGCACCGGAACGGGGACGACCGAATATCCCTCGATTTGCATCTTCAAATACGGTTTTACCGGGTTCAACCTGACCGTTACCTTCCCGTTGCCGTTCACTTTGAGGAAATCGGGATAGAGGCTGCCCCCCAGCAATGAGCCGGAGATGGCCTCAGCCGTACTTTCGAGGCAGTAGATATCTATCGTCGTGCTGTTTAGTGAACGGTTCATGGCAAGGAGAGGAAGGTCTTTTACATGGTCGTAGTGCTGGTGTGTTATCAAGACTGCCTTGAGCCCCAGTTGCTCGGAAAGCGTCAGGCTGGAGGTCAGACTGCCGGCATCCAGCGCCAGAACGTCATCAACCAGCAAACCGGCAAGCCTCGTATCCCTGGTTTCGGTGTTATGCGCCCCCAAAAACCTTATTTTCATAATGATACCTTCTCCGGATAAACGAGAACTCTAAAGTCTGAAGGGATTGAAATTCGTATTCTTGTCATATATATCCGTATTCTCTTTTCTTTTCAAATAGTTGACTGCTTTATAGGTCAGCGGCGTCGCCAGCGTTTCGATACCCACTTTTATCAGCCAGTGATACAGTATCATCAAGGGAACAAAGGATGCCGTGCCGATATAGGCGATAACGATGAACAGCGCCGTGTCCAACCCCTGACCGACCACTGTCGAGCCGATAGTTCTCATCCACAGCCAGCGTCCACCGGTAGCGATTTTCATCTTGGCCATGATAAAGGAATTGACGAATTCCCCGACAAGGTAGCCGCAAAACGAAGCCAAAAGCAGTCTGGGAGCATAACCCAGTATGCTTTCGTACGCTTCCTGTTCTCCCCAGAAAGAAGCCGCCGGAAGCAGTTGCCCTATATAGGCAAAAACGACGAATATCAGATTGCATATAAACCCCAGCCAGATTATACGGCGCGCCCAGCGGTATCCGTAAACCTCGGTCAGGATATCCCCGAAAATATAGCTTAAAGGGAAAACGATAATCGCCGCCGGCATCACGACGGAGCCGAAGCCGATAACCTTGACCGAAATTATATTGGCGGTTATCAGGCAGGTAACATAAACGGCGGCAATTATGACAAAACGGTGCGATACGTTCATTGATGACTATCCTTCGTTAATTGAATGACAAGATATAACTATATAACGCGTAACTTGCGCAGCAGCAGGAGAACTATAAATATAATGGCCAGCATCAGTCCGAAAACTATAAAAACGGCATAATCGGAATCGGCAAAAGGCATCTTGATATTCATACCGTACAGACTGCCCACTACAGTCACCGGCAGCATGATGGTGGCAATTATGGTCAGTATCCTGATTGCTTCGTTGGTGCGGTTGGTCGCCATCGAATCATGGGTATAATTCAGGCCTTCGATGATTTCCTTGTATTCGTCCAGCCCGTCCCAGATCCTGTCGAGATGGTCGACCATATCACCGAAGTAAACCGACATATCGATATTTATAAAGCGGCGGATTCTCGGTTCCAGCCTCCCGACAACCGCCCTCATCGGCCAGATAATGCGGCGAAAGGCGATAACGTCACGGCGCAGCCTCGATATCTCGCGAACCGTACTGGTTCCCGTTTGCTTGAAAATTTCATCTTCCACGTCCTCGATACCATCGCTGACCTTGTTCAATATCGGCTGGCAGTAGTCGACGAGACGGTCGAGTATGCGATAGAGGAGAAATCCGGCTCCCTGCCCCAGGTACTCCTCGCGGGATTCCTCATCGATTTCGCATTCCCTGAACAGTTTCACCAGCGGCTTCAGGACGCCCTTGTGAATGGTTATCAGGTAATCCTGACCGATGAAGACCGACAACTGGCTTACCGAAAGCAGCTGCTCTTCCTTGTTGTAAATGGGGAAATGGAAAACGATGAACAGATAATCTTTATATTCGTCTATCTTGGGGCGTTGCCGGCGGCTCAGCGTATCGTCGAGGTCGAGGGGATGAAAATGATAGTTTTCCGCCAGGTAATCGATTTCTTTTTGGCTCGGAGGGGCGATATCCACCCAGGTCATCCCCTTCCAGTTCAGCGTATCGATATTCAGCTTTTCTTCCTTTTTCTTCTGAACATCTGCCATCACAAAAAATCCCCCTGAAAAGTAAACCTGCTTATTCTAGCACATACTTTACCATTTAGCATCTGTATTGTTATAATAATTCATACAGAATTTAGTACTATTTATTATTTTACTCCAATTTGCGATAAAAGATGCAACAGCCTCCATTAATAAACCGGATAATAATCAGCATTAAAAAAGCGCTGGGGATGAAAGTGATCCTGTGCGACAGCTGCAAATGGAACTGGCGCAGCGCCTGTCATAACCGGGAACGCCCCAATGCAACATACTGCAAGGAATACGAAAAAAGATAGCGTTTTTAAGCAATCGTATTTGACAACAGGCTGGCGGGACAATACAATATTTCAGGTGATACCGCCGGTTTTTAGCGTGGCAGCGTAGCTCAGAGGCAGAGCAGGGGACTCATAAGCCCTTGGTCACTGGTTCGACTCCAGTCGCTGCTACTTTTTTTATTATCCGATGAAAGAAAATACCCCTCAGGTGCTATAAAAATAAATTGACCCTCTAAATATTGACGGAAGACATTGATAGTGAAAAATATCCGCCTTATTTTTATTTGTAGCTTAATACTTGCCTGTTTATCAGGAACCTTAATGTTATCGGCTTGTGGCTCTGCTGTTGCTAAAAACGGCGACACCGTCCGGGTAGATTACACGTTAAGCCTGTCAGACGGGACTATGTACCAGACGACGGTTGGCAGCACCCCGCTTGAACTTGTAATCGGCAGCGGTAAGTATCTCGCCGACTTTGAAGAAGCCATAATAGGCATGAAGGCCGGAGAATCCAAAACCATTACTATTCCGGCAGCCGACGCATACGGAGAATACAGGGAAGACCTTGTATTTACAATAAAACGAAGCCAAATACAAGATGGAGAAAATATCGAAGTAGGAGACTACCTTTCAGTGACGGACAGCAGCGGAAATACCACCCAGGTGAAAGTTATTGAGGTCTCCGACACAAACGTAACAATAGATGCCAATTCTCCGCTGGCGGGTGAAGATTTAACCTTTAAAATAGATTTGTTAGAAATAAATTAAACTCCGGTCGCTGCCATTTTTTTATTCGACTAGATTAATAATACAGGCAAATTCAATGTTTGAAATCATCAGGAGTTAACCCTGTTCTCTTACCGATACGCGCTAACATTTTTGGACAAATCTCTTCCCGCTCATGAAAGGCAAAAACGAAATCCGACCATCCTTGACGGGATAACACCCGATGGGAAGTACCGGATTGCCGCTTGATAATCCAACCGATATTTAAAAGGGCAGCCAAAACTCTGTCAGCTTTAGCTGAAGACCATTGACTCATGCCGACACAGCGAACACTTCGTTTATTTCCGGGATTTCTTCCCCGTGCTCAAGCCTGTCTGCCAGGACACGCAAAGCCAATACCTGTGCCTTTGCTATAGCTTCATCCCGCTTATTCCCATAGGCCATAACTCCGGGGAGTTCGGGAATTTCGGCAATCCAGCGGCCGTCTTCTTCACGTTCAATTTCGATCTTCATAAAAACCGACCTCAAATTATATCGATACATATTATAACATACGTTTGCCTGTATTTTAACCGCAGGCAGCATCATTTTGTATAATTTAAATATCCATCTCTCGTTCATAATCCTGCACATAATACATGCACTTTACCCTGTGAAATATCTGCTCTTCATATTTACAAATGCCCCAAATAGAATTAATATTTAATATCATCGCAATTAAAAAGATTAACAACGTGAATACGGAGGTATATATGTCGTGCTATTTCAGACATATGGCTTCTATACTGGAAGAAGCCGGTATCACGGTCACGCAGGATAATAAAAAAGAGATAGACAGGAAAATTCATGAAATCGTCAACGTATCCTATAAAAACTGCTCCGCGACATGGAAAGCCATCAAAGACGGTACTGCCAATCCCACCCAGCGCGCCGAATTCATATCGAAGTTAAAGAACGCTTTTAAAACTAAATAAAAGACACTGAAAGCAATATTTCAGACCGAAAATCGAAAGCTCTGTGGGCACGGTTCGACTCCATCCGCTGCTACTTGTTTATTATTTTTAAGATATATCCTAATTATCTATATTCTCTAATAAAACATGACGGGAATAAACTAATTCAGAACACATGCCATATTTTTCAACAACCTGACAAAATATCATGTAAATTCGTTATATACAACAGAAGCGGGACTTTCCAGCTTTTAAATTTCTGTTGTTGGTGTATTATTAGAAACATGAAACTTTCAACAAGACCTGAATATAATTTTAAACAGAAAGGCTGGAAATAGTGAGAGCCGCAGATAAAAAAGCTCAGCTTGCCGGTCTTTATGAAGATTATTATGACAAAATCGCCAGGTATGTCTACGTACGTATCGGCAATCGTAGCGAAGCTGAAGATATTGCAGGAGAGGTGTTTCTTAAAGCGCTTAAATCCTTGAACAGTTATCAGGAAAGGGGTATACCTATGCAGGCATGGCTGTTCAGGATAGCCCACAATATTGTAGTCGATTATCTAAGAAAGACTGCAAAAAATAAAACGGTTTCGGTTGAGGAAACTGAAATAAGAGACAAAACAGACCATGTGGCAGAAACAGAACGCAATATGGAAATAGAAAGGGTAAAAAAAGCGCTAAAACTCCTTACACCAGACCAGCGAGAGGTAATCAGATTGCGATTTTTCGGGGAATTATCGTCACGCGAAGTAGCGTGTTTATTGAAAAAAAGCGATGGTGCTGTCCGTGAAATGCAAAGGGCTGCACTGTTAAAAATGCGAAGGTTACTAACCAACGATAAACCTCTGGGATAATTATTATGTCAAAAGAATTTGATTGGATATTGGATAATTGCATTGACAGGCTTCATCATGGCGACAGCCTGCAACAATGCTTAGCCGATAATCAGGAATATGCCGACCAGCTCGAGCCTCTGCTCAGAGTATATATCGAAACCAGTTCGGCCTGTGCTTTTACTCCGGCAGAGGACACCAAACGGAATATGCGGTTGAACCTTTACAAGGAAATGGACAAGAAAGAAAGTTCTTTCTGGAAACGAGGGAAAAACCTGATAGCATTACCACTGGTAACAGGCCTTCTTATAGTAATCACCCTTCTACTCTTAAATCCACAAGCACCTGAAACGATTATCGACATTCCGCCTGATGAATCGATACCAACAGGCGTAGAGATTGTATCGGCCATCCAAACGGATAATGATAAAAACTTCACCTTTCTGGTCAGCGATGAGGAAAATGCCATCGGAGACTTCAGCAGCCTGTATATCACTGTCGAAAAAATCGTACTTCTCAGGAGCGGCGATTCCGATACACTGATAGAATTCGTACCCAGTATTACGGAGTTCGACCTGACATTACTTCAAGGAGATAATTCCCTGGAATTATGGAACGGAATCATCCCGGAGGGCAAATACAGCAAGATTTTTGTCTATGTCTCCGAAATAAAAGGGGTTTTAAAATCTACCGGCGAAGAAATAAACGCAAAACTTCCCAGTGGCAAACTTCAATTGGCGACATCTTTTCAGATATCTTCAGCAAATATCACCAGTTTTACTTTCGATATTACTGTAGTTGCCACAGGCAACTCGAAACACGGCATAAGATATAATCTGAAGCCTCAAGCAAGCGAGAGCAAGGCTATTACCAGAGGAAAATAACCCGAACCATGCTGACAATACGGATTTTTCTCCGTTATTACTTATAGAAGATATTAACCGGATTAAGGAGAGAGAATATTAGTATGAACAGGCTTATCGTCAATTGCATGGTTGCCGCTTTACTGATTGCAGGACTTATACTCACAGGTTGTGATGAGACGGTTATTCAGGCACAAACAGGATCAATCGAAGTTTTTGTAACCGATGCCCCTGCTGAATACGAGATTCAGAGTATCATGGTTACGGTAGCCGAAGATGGAATACAGGTTCACCGTGCTGTGACAGAACAGGAAACAGAGCAAAACCAGGAAATAAATAACACGCAAACACAGACAGAAACTCAAACGCAGGAACAAAACCATGAAGATAACGGGGAATGGATAACAATCCCTATAACGGGAGACAATCCATTCGATTTATGTTTGCTTCAGGACCAGGAAATGCTTCTCGGAATGCTCGAGATACCTGCCGGCCATTATACCCAGATCAGGATGGAAATAGACAAAGTCGAGGTGACTTACCGTCTCGAAGGGGACGCAGAATATACAACTGTAGAGGCAGAGTTACCGAGCGGAGAATTGAAATTCGTAAGTCCTTTCGAAATATCTGACGGAGAAAAAATAACCGTTGTTTTGGACTTTATAGCAAGCGAATCTGTAACATTCACCGGGTCGGGGAAAAACTCGAAATCGACCGTTATAGTAAAACCAGTGGTTAAATTAACTGTCGAATCCGGCGGAAAAACACAGAATATAGCCACAGTAGAAGGGACGATTACCGCCATCGATATGGAAGAATCTACCGTCTCCATTCTCCCCATTGGCGAAACAGAAACCCTGGTTCTCAACGTAAATCCACAGCAAACCGTTATCACCGTTAACGGCGAAATTACTTCTCTGGAAGACCTTGCCGTTTTGACTGGCGAACCAAGCGTAACAGTCACTTACAACAGCGATAGTTTCAAGATTATTCAGATCGATGTCGTACCCCAGGAATAATGCTTAGCCATACAGCACATTACACAGCGGCCCCCGAAACAGTCTCGGGAGCCGCCGTTAACAAACGATTATTATTTCTACATCTTAAAAAACAATATGAACAAATTAATTACAGCAACAGGCATAATTATTTTAATAGCAGTTATCGTTACTATTATTACCTTTATCAGACCTGGCGCAGAACAAAATAACCTTCAAACGGCTGCGTTGTTTTCAAATTCTACCCTTACTACATCAAATACTACATCAATTGCATCAACGACTCTCCCACCACAAACCGGTAATTATACAACGGCACAACAAACGGAATTAGCCTCTTTAGTCACATCATCTATGGCCGGTGAAAATGATACCACTCCGCAGATTACATCAACCTCATCGACAAAAGAAGCGGGCGTTGATTTCGAATTTTCGGTCATAAAAATCTCCGGCAGCGGATTATCACGCATTGTGGACGCACAACTTACGAATACAGGTGATGCCGATGCACACAACATAAGCGTTAAGATAAAAGCGTTCTCGGGAGATTCCATCATCAGGCTAAACGGAGAGGACTATATCGAGGTTATAGTAGGCACAATCGCTGCAGGCGATAGAATTGAAAAACAGATAGAGCTGAATGTAAGTATAATAGACGGATTAAAAATAACACAGTCAGGGCTTTATATCGAAATGACAATATCTTCAGACGAGTACAGTATCATTCAATCATATGATTATCAACCGAATTAGCTTTGAAATACAATCCTCGCTTCGCCTGCCGCTGCTGCTTTTTTTACTGCCCGCTTCGATTGCTATTCGATTCTTGTAATAGTATCTCTGTGCACACTCGTCATATAGCGGACGATGCAGCATAACGCCTTCCAGTCCACTATTATATGCAATACCGTTATTACTATGGCAACTACACAAATCCAGAAATGTATATCTCCCCAGTTCTGTTTCGTAATACCGAACAACAATTCCTGTTGCCCCGCTTGACGCACATCGGGGGCAAGCCATAGAATCAGACCAGACAGCGCGGCTGAAAGCCAGACAACGATTAAAGTTATGGCGATTACCGCCCTGGCATATACTTTGGAGTTGATTTTCCTCTTTTCGATCATAGCGTCCTCCTCGGATGTTTGCTATATTATACCCCACCTGTCAAACAGGGAGAGGGAAAAGCAACATCTATAATACAAAACTAACTAAAAAGCCGCCATGGTATCGAACCACAGGCGGCTTCGAATTATGTTATAGCAAACAGAGGTGGAACACCCCGAACTGTTTTTGAAGTTATTTCTTGGCGATTATAAAGAAGGAGATAGCCCCGGCTATCAATGCAATTACGATATCTATAACCCCGAATAATATTTCATCCGTCTGGAAGCTGTTGATGCCGAAGAGGACACAGGCGACACAATAGGTCACCGGGAGAAAAACATTTATTCTATGTGTCTTTCTGATAAAGGTTTCGTACCCCTGGAATAACCACCCTATCAACGTCAGTATGAGGCCTGCGATATACATATTCCCTCCTTGCGGAATTTAATTCTTGGGTGATTATATCACTTGTTCCGCAGATTTTCATCAGGTAAACACAAATATGGCAATAGCGGACAATCCCTGCTATTATTAAACTATTCCTGTAGATTAAGGGGGCACAATGAAGAAAATCGAAACAGAGATAGAATCCAGATTCGTTTGTGCGAAATGCCATTCCACCGGCGCAGAGGTAAAAAGCCTGGCGATGTCGGGAACCGGGCTTTCCAAGCTGCTGGATATTCAACATAACCGCTATGTTTTCGCATCCTGTACCAATTGCGGATATACGGAGGTATATAACCTGGATATACTGGAAGGCAACAGGGATGACCTCGGGAATATTCTGGACGCAATTTTTTAATCATCAACCCATCCCTATGCTACCTCCGGTAATATAAATCACATACAAAAAGCCATTTGTACTATAATACTATTAAAGGATGTAGACTCTAAGATTTACGTCAAGGAGGTAAACTATGATGTGGGATATCACATGGGGATGGGGTATGGGGCTCGGCCTGTTTTTCATGATACTCTTCTGGGGAGCGATAATTGCTCTCATTGTATGGCTGATAATAAAACTTACAAAACGCGAAGGCGGCAGCGGAAAGGATAAATCGATAGAAATTGCCCGCGAACGCTACGCAAAGGGGGAGATTTCAAAAGAAGAGTTCGAACAAATAAAGAAAGATATTTCCTAGAACGTCCTGCCTTCCAAACAAAGTTGCTTTTCCGGCAGTATTATCCACTGTCAATCTATGAGCAGCCGAATTCTGGCAACCACTAACCTGACTTACTACCAGCGACCGCATAGTAATCCTGTGCCCAATCTATATACCTTGCCCGAGTCAGCCCGTTTTCATCGAACAAACTCATGACCTGTTGCTGCGAAATGCGAACTTTACGCGGAGGTCCCGGCGAATCCAGTTCCGCTTTCCATTCGACGACAATCAGCCTGCCGCCGGGTTTGAGCAAGCGCAACGCTTCGGCAATCAGCTTCCCGGGCACTTCCACTTCGTGCAGTATAAAAGCCATCAGGCAGACATCGGATATACCATCGCATAATCCGGTTTCCTGTACGTCGCTATGTACCAAAACCAGGGTTTTCGGTGGCTTTTTATCTATGATATGCCCCAGCATCTCCGGGCTTCTATCGACAGCGAAAACCCTGCCCGTACTTCCGCACATCTCCGCCATCGGTATGGCAAACACCCCCGTGCCGCTCCCGAAGTCCACAC
The DNA here is from genome assembly GCA_034429935.1 of Dehalococcoidales bacterium. Classification (GTDB taxonomy): domain Bacteria; phylum Chloroflexota; class Dehalococcoidia; order Dehalococcoidales; family UBA5627; genus UBA5627. The sequence continues at coordinate 20,609 of DAOUFJ010000030.1, read as the reverse complement.
AAACATCGCCTGGTGCAACCAGAGCCACTTCTTCCAGCAGTTTTCGCGGTTTTAAATTCTCGATACGCCCCGGATTATCCAGTTTATGAGCATGACTGACGTCGAAAACACCTTCGTTCATATAATCGATGTAGCACCTGACTTTTTTATTCGGCTCCGGACGCCTGTTTCAACCGGTAGTTCCTATTTTCAAATCGACCATTTCCCAGATACAAAAGCGCACTGCATCCCGCATATCTTCAAGAGCCTCTTTCTCGGTTTGCCCCGCTCCGATAACGACCGGCGGCTGCCAGACCACGTAGTAGGTGCAACTGTCCGCATCATATTCTGTCTTTATTTCGTTGCAGGGGGACGTATTCATAAAACTACCCTATCTATTAAAATTTCTTTTTACCAGCCACTGCCGCCAGAGGAGCCACGGCTATCCACAGCGTGATGGTTATCAGCATGGACGTTACATAGTTAATGTCTGCCGCAATGCCCATCCTCGAAGCGATGGCATCCCACAGGAGCATTACGAAGAGTGAACTCAAGAAGAAACCAGGTATCGCCGATAAAATTCTGAAGTACCCCATTTTAGTTCTCCTTTATATTTTATTCCCGTATTACGGAATCGATTTCCTCATATGCTTCAACAAGAATCTGGCGTATCCGTTCTGCCTTATCCCCATCCAGGCTGTAAAAACCGCTGCCGAGCAAATTTTCAATTTCGCGGTATTCCTTCATAATCATTGCAACTTTGTCGGCATTCTTAAAGCTCCACTTACGCTTCATCTGGCTTCTTACGCTATCGGCAATATTGCTTCTGTCATCCAGAAATTTTAACCCTTCATCAGTAATCGAGTAGATTTTCTTCCCTTCCTGTTCCGAGGATTTCGCATATCTCATTTCTTCCAGCATCTGCAGGGTCGGGTATATAACGCCGGGGCTGGGTTTATAAAAGCCGTGCGACTGTTCCTCAAGTTCACGGATAATATCGTAACCATGCCTCGGCCTGTCTTTTATCAGGTCCAGTATTATATATTTGAGATTACCCTTCTGAAATGAGGCTGCACGGCGTGAACCGCGCGAAAACCGGTCTTCGTCAAAGTGCGAATGCCTGTACATTTCAACCTCCTTTCAGCATACCACTCAAATACTATCTAGATATATCTAGATAGTATTATACACCAAATCCCTGCTTTGTCAAGTACTTTTTGATAAATATTCCCGTTAATAAAAATTTTACTTTTGGTATCCCGGATATAAAAGCCCTACTGTACTTGAAATACGATAGGGCTATAAACCGCCTATCTGTTGCTGCAGCATTTTTCTACCGGAATTTGCCCTTGAACTGAAAGATTAAATTAATATCTAATATCTTCGGTTCCTGTTTCCCTGTCGTTTTGATACGGTAATATCGGATTATTAAAAATCCCCTGCCAGCCATCCCAGCACGAATAATTCGGTCAGGCAGATGATTACGGATATGCAGTCACCGAAAGATAATGCCCTGACAAATTCACCCTTATGCTTAATGGCGAAAAAGGTTATCAGGACGATAACTGCGATAACTATCGATACACCGATAATAAAAAGGATATTCGAAATATCCGACAAATCGGTGTTCCCGTTGGCATTTTGCACCAGCTGCACAATAACAGAAACCAGAGCCAATACTAAAGACGAAATTGTAACCAGTAAAATAGAGTTCCTGCCAGCTTTGGACAGGCCTTCTATAGGCCGCAGCATCCATGCCAGTATACCAACCAAAACAATCAGCGGAACAAAATACAGCATATTGCCTATCCCCTATTTTATATACTCGACGATGTTCGTAATTTAATCGATGACCACAGGAGCAGACTTACTCCAGTTGCAATTCCACCGCCGACAGGTTCTGGGTAACATCCACCAAGGATTGCCCCAGCAACCTGGCTACCGACATCGGCATGGAGAGTTCGCCCTCCCAGAAGCTGTTGGATTTTTTCTTCCCCGAAATCGAAATGGTAATGTACTGCTCATCATCCTTGAGGTCTTTGTACTTGTACTGCCCTCTGAATATCTTGATGCTATTTACTCCATCGATCGGTCCGCCGTATGAATGAATATTCGAAACCGTTATACCAAGTTGTGCCATATATACCTCCCTCCGTAATCACGTGAAGATATTATACATCCAAAAACGGGATCCTTAAATAGGGGAAAATATCTTTGCAATGTCTGTTAAAACAGTAAATGACGTATTATAATGTGAAGTGGCAGAATAAGAGGAGGTTATGTAATGGAAGAAGTATTGTACGAGATAGAGGAAACCAGATACAATCCGAAGGGTAAAACCACACTGGATTTCAAAGGTAATCTTGAAGAGACCAAGAAGAAGGCCGATGAACTGGCAAAGAAAAACGTGGGAACCCGGTATGCCGTCTTCCGCATCGGCAGCTACGTAGCCGAGCACCAGTCATATTACAGGACTACCATAACCTGCCCGAAATGCGGCGAGGTTATCCCCCTGGAATAGAATCCCCGCTTATAGAAGCGACCGACATACCGCTGATAAAAACGGGCTATGCAGAGGAATATTGCTAATTAATTTTGAGGATGGATATGAACAAGACTGAAATACTGAATCTCATTAACAACAACCCCAACTGCTTCATGGCTACCGTCGAGGGAAACAGGCCACACGTGCGAGGCATCGGCATCTACAGTGCAGACGAGAACGGCATTATCATACAGACATGGAAGATAAAGGACATCCACCGGCAGATAGTCAAGAATCCCGAAGTCGAACTGTGCTTCAACGATTTCAAGGAAATGATACAGGTCAGGGTCAGCGGCAGGGTAGAAATAATAGAAGACCCGGATTTAAAGAAGAAGATAGTCGCCGACCGCCCGTTTATGAAACCGACGGTGGATGCCAAAGGGTACGATGTGGTAGCTCTATACCGTTTGAAAGGAAAGGCTACTGTCTGGACGATGGCCGACAACTTCGCTCCCAAGACATACATCGAACTTTAGAATGCCGGATGTCTGCTTCCATTACATTTTCAGATGCATACAAGAATATAATAATTTAACATTTTAAGTTAATATGCACTGCGAAGAACATTAAACTTCTAATCATCCGAGGTGAAAGGGGAAACAGATGAAATTTGTTTACTGGATGCCGGTACTAATCATGTTAACAATCATGTTAATATTTACAGTTACAGGCTGCAACGGTAAAACTACTACCCCGGCGACAACACAGGCAAACCCAACCGGGGAAATTGTTTTCTCGGATTCTTTCAGCGGAACTAATACAAACTGGCTGACCTATTCGGAAGATTATGGATATGTCAATCTCCAGGATGGAGCTTTGCACATCCTGAATTATACAAACAGCGATTATTCATGTGATACCTATCCATATTTAAGCTTTACCGATTTCATACTTGAAGTCGATATGACCTTTATTGAAGGCTCGACCAACAACTGGCAGAGTGTTATGGCCAGATACAGTGGTGATTCGTTATACTACTTCGATATCAGTGCTGACGGTTACTACTCGATAGGCATATGGGATGACACCGCATATGAATACGATTCTTTAGTAGAAACCACTTATTCGGAATATATTCTTCAAGGCAGGAACACGAACACGGTAAGAGTCGAATGCATCGGGAACAGTTTGAGCCTGACCGTAAACGGACACATCTTAGCGCAGGTTACAGACTCTACGTGTACAACAGGTGAAGTCGGTTTGGAAGTATCATCTATGGACGGGGATTATTCGAAAGTCTCATTCGACAACTTCGTCATTTATACACCTTAAATTTCGAATATAGTCTGTATTATTCAGAAAATACGGGCACAAAAAACCTTCTCCTGTAAATTCTCTCTAATCGATATGAGAAACGGGAGAAGGTCATCAGTGCTTGTTACCGAATTAACCCGTTAATCAACTGCTCTTGCTTGCCGCAGCCGGTTTAATCAGGACGGGAATCGTCGAGCCCCTGATTACCTTCTCGGCAACGCTGCCGAATACCAGGCGGGAAATACCCGACCTGCCGCGGGTGGACATGATAATAAGGTCTATATCGTTCTTCTGGGAGTATTTTAGAATTTCCTCCGCAGGATTACCAGCCAGCACTTCGACTCTGGCAGTTATTCCCTTTTCCTTCAGACCTTCGACTATCTTATCAAGATAATGCGAAGCCTCATCACGGTAAGCCTCGTCCAGTTCCACCGCAATCTTCGCATCCAGCGTTCCGATGACGTTCGGGTCCAGCGGTTCGCGTATCCTCATCAAAACGACCTCGAGAGAGCTGTAATCCCTGGTAATTTCAAAGACGTACGAAAGGGCGGATTCCGACAATTCCGAGCCGTCCAGCGGAACCAGTATTTTTTTAAACATAGCAACTCCTCATCATCTCTAACTAATAAAATTTTACTCCAGAACACGGCAAGTATCAATGGGAGTTGGGCATAAAAAAACGCTTTCCGGACAAAGATTATGATACCGCCAGGTTCAACCCGATGCCAGCGGCAAACTCTTTGATGTCAGAGACAATTGGTTCAGGCGGCAATTCCATAACCGAAACCCCTGCCGATGACATCAAACCCTCCGACCAGAAGACCTCCTCGTTCCCGGGGAGTTTGGATAAAACCGTTTCGATTTCTTCAACGCTGCTGACGCTTATTTTTATCCAGCCGGTTTCGGAGATGATATCTTCGCCCGATATTATCTCCTCCGGATACTTGATTCTGTTCGTCCCCGTAATCAAGGTGAAGTTCCACTGTCCATCCTGCTGCCAGGAATAAAGTTCGTAGCCTTTCATGGAAGACGGCAGCTCGTCTACATCGTTTATCGTTAAGGCTGTTACCAGTTTTCCGTCCTGTCCCAGGGATTGCAGCACCGCTTCGTTATTTCTGGGATCTTCCCCGGCATAGAAAGAAGCCGAAGGATAGCCAAGTTCCAGGGTGATAATCTCCGGCAGTTCGCTTCCCAGAGGTTTCCAGATGGTAACGCCGCCGAAGGATTGGGATGAGACAGGAGTCCAGAAAGCCCCCCAGTATATCGGCCCTTTATCGACGCAAACCACGAAAGACCTGCCCTGAACGGGGACATCCAGCCCCAAGACACGCTCAAAAGCATCCTGAGTCAATTTCAGTTCGTGTGTTCTGGAATTATAATAAATGACATCGTCTTCGGAAATAACAGGCCGGTCGGCGATTTCGACATGGCTCAGGGCTTCCATCTGTGAAGGGGGAACGTCATTCTGCGTTAAGTAGATGGCAAAACCTTTACCGCTTTCATCGACAGTACACCCACCCGTAAAAAGGGAAATAATAGTTATGGCAGCTACTATCAGGTTGACGCCAAAAACGTAAACCAGCCTTTTCATACAACATCTCTCACAGAAAGATTTTAGACTCGGCCATCATATATAACGTAACATGAATGTCAGGATAACCGGCACCGGAATTTTTAATTATTGCTTATCTTTACTGAAATAACCGGCAATATTTTTCCCGAACTCCTCAGCCGCTTTACCCACATCCCTGAATTTCTCTCTAACATCCTCTTCTTTGAGTCTATCTGCCAGGCTATTCGCAGAAACCGATGCGCTTTCGGCGAATTCTTTCGCCTTTTCTTTCAATTTGGGGTCGTTGAATATATCGCCGATTGCCTGCCCGAAATCTTTAAATATCCCTGCAAAGCTCTCTACCGTTTCCGTCCTGTGCTCCTGATTTTCCTGTGGCATAATCCCTCCTGCCGCCTTGTGATATGTGTATCCGGCCCTCTTAATTATACTTTATAATTCCATCATATTTAATATAAACACAGTATATAATATTATCCTTTGCGGCACCTGCGCGGATAGCTGCCCCAACACCGCTACCAGATATTCATGGGGAAGTAATCGCGATAAAAGGGCTTGATAAACGGCCTTTTGAAAAGCGATTCACGGGCAGAAAAATGACTAGAACGATACCTTGCATACCGGGCAGGTAACCAGGGTTTTCTTCGACCCCAGCAACGTTTTCATCATCCTGGAAAGCATCGACGTATCGCCTCCGGTATGGAAATTGTGAACCCCTTTACGCACCGCCCCGATCGCCTCCTTGCTTCGCCCCGGTATAATTTCAGAAAATCCGTCGTCGGGGAATTCGGATTTGCTCATAAGCAGGATAAATTCTTCTTTTGTCCAATCGTACTGCTCTGCCATGATACCCTCCTATAAAAACTGGTTTTGTAGAAGTGTTTCATTACCGGCAAGATAATTTTACTACCCGCCGCCCCCCATATCAACGGTTTGTCAATATGTATTTTTTATATTCAGAACATTGACAAATATCGCCCGGCATGAAAAACTGTCTGCATGGATATAGAAAAGGCAAGGGAATTTTTAACTTCATTGAGTCCGGACGACAGGCAGGTGTTTTATACCGCAGGCGACGGCACCGAGGTATTTGCAATTCGAACGGATGAGCTCACCATAAACGATTTTTCGATTGGCTTAAAAAAGCCGGATGAGCAGGAATTCAACCCGACATTCATCCGCCTGCTGATAGACTTGCACCTGAAAAAAATAAGCAATCCCGATGAAAGCGATCCGCTTTGCGAAGTTTTTGAAAGCATATACGAAGGGGAGGATTGCACCCCGCTGATCGAGAGCGCCAGGAATAAAACCTTTCCGATGCAACTTGACGGGCTCGATATCAACATGGTCTGCGCCCAGTTGTTGATGATAAAACGGGAATTCAACTACGGCCCGGGGAAACACGATACCAGCTACAACCCGGCACGGGGATACCTGATGGCGTTTATCCGCTGGGTATTATCGGAAAAGAATGAAATAGACAAGATTGTCACCGCAGCCGTTAAAGAATATATGCCGCCGAAACAGTTCGATAAAAACCATTAGTATTAAAGTCCACCCTCAGGGGATTAGCAGAATTGCAGCTACTTCTCTATCGAGGCACTGGAATATCATATGGTTTTATTGTTTCACATGTGATAACATGAAAAAGAGAGGATATGAGCGAAGAGCTGACCAAAACAACTCTGGAACCGGAAGAGAATAACCTTCCCCGGCCTGATTTAGCCGATGCGACACACACCATCAAACAGGTGGAGGAAATTAAAGAAGCAGTCGAAGCGACTGTAACGGATACCAGCTTGCCCGAAAAAGTGGGCGACTTGCGAGACATGCTCGAACACCTGAGCGACGAGGTAGACAGCTGGAAGACATGGCACAAAAAGGACTACCAGGGCGCAATCGAGACGCTGAAAAGCCAGGTGGAAGAAATACATGCGGAATGGGGAAATGTTTCCAACAGCCTCAATTCACAGCGCGAAAAGCTGGAATCCCTGCTCCAGACAGCCCCTGGTATAATCGAGACTTCCACTCTCAGGGCGCTTTCCCTGAGAGTGGAACACCTCGAAAAACTGGTCTCCCAGATATTCGATGAAACTCAAACCAAGGCCGCTTTAAAAAGTTCCAGGAAGCAGTTCATCATTTCGATAGTCGCCCTGGTGGTTACTATCATACTGTGGATGGTCTTTATCATAATGAGCCTGGTAAAATAGAGCCGGTATCGCCCCTTTTAATATCGTTTAAGCTATGCAACAGATATCCGGATATATTTTCAGCATCACCGATAAGAGGTTTTTATTACAAACCCTATATTAATCAAGGAGAGCAGCAAATATGCTCGAAATCAATAACACTATTCTCCTCGTAATAGACGTGCAGGAAAAACTGGTCCCCGTTATCTGCCGGAGAGAAAAACTGACAGAAAATATTCAAAAGCTGGTTCGCGGAGCGCAGGCACTTGATATCCCGATACTGGTGACCGAGCAGTATCCGCAGGGACTGGGAAAGACCGCAACCGGGATAGCAGAATTGATGCCAGATATAAAACCGCTGCCCAAGCGCAGCTTCAGTTGCTATGGTGATGAAGGATTTAAGAGGGTGCTGGATTCTTCGGGGAGGAAACAGGTTCTTGTCTGCGGCATAGAAACCCATGTATGCGTTTATCAGACGAGCCTGGAACTGAAAGAAGCCGGATACGAAGTACAGGTCGCCGCCGACGCCGTTTCATCGCGAACAGCGGAAAACAAAGAAATCGGCTTGAACCTGATGAGACAAATGGGAATTATCGTTACCGGCACCGAGACGGCACTGTTCGAACTGCTCAAAATAGCCGAAGGGGAGAAGTTCAAGGCCATCAGCAGGATTGTAAAATAATTATCAGTTTACACCCTGTCTATCCGGAACTTCACTACGGCTACCATCCCGCTTTTAAAATATCCCGTTTTTTCCGCTTTCAACCCGTTAAATGCAATTATATTCATAAGCCCGCCGCTTGCTTTAAAATGCTGGAAACCACGATAGTGAAAGACTACAGTAGAAATTATCCCTGAAGAACTTTTGTGGGTTGGAACACTTTAATCGATAAAGATAAGGATTGCAACTGCTGGTAGCGAAACTTCAAGGTCAGTTTGGTAGACCTGGAAAGGGAATAATACTAAACTAACTATAACATAATATCCGGGAGGCGAAATGACTTTTGGCGATAAATTACAGCTTCTAAGGAAATCAAAAGGATTGTCACAAGAACAACTTGCATCACAGATTGCAACATCAAGACAGGCAATTTCAAAATGGGAATTAGGTGAATCCATGCCTGATATCGACAATCTTCTTCACCTGAGCAAGTTTTTTAATGTTTCTACTGATTATTTGCTAAATGACGACATTGAAAGTGAAACGCACATTCCTACGATGAGGAAAAACTTCGCTAATTTAAAAAAGACGTGTCAAGAGAAAACATTACTGGTGACAGGAATCGTACTTAGCAGTATAGGTGCACTTGGAAACCTTGTGTTATGGACTCTTTCCACCATGATTAAAGTCCACATTATGAAAAAAGGAGTCTTGCAGGACGGAACTATAGTATATTACGGTGGCGGGGATGTTTTAGGATATGATTTTGGGACTTTCATTTCCGAGTATAGACTTTCGATAATTTTTTACATCTTACTGGTTTCAACCATTGCGGGCATAACACTGCTACTTATAAGGTTTATAAAGCAACGCGAGAAAAAAGTAAACTTCCTACGCCCTCACGGTCGGGGCATTAAGTTCGGTAAGATAGTAAAGTTTATACCACAGAAAAACTCAAATCGCCGAGAACCCGACGAGTTGCATTGTTAAATAATAATTTTTTCAACAGAGATTATATCCATGAGAATGTGGCTGGTTGACCCGAAAACGATGTGCCGCAAGCACCTTTTGGGGGAGCATCTGGAACTGCATATGCTGGCAGGATGTCTTAAGAAGGGGGAAAATATAAACGGCTATATAGAGAAGGGTTTCGCAGACCCCACCCTCCTCCGACACCGCCACGGCGAACTGGTAAAAGAAATGAAGCGCAGGGGATACAATCACTGTTCGCCTGTCGGTAAACTGCCGCAGACTTTAAGGAAAGGGCATATCGACACCGAAGCCAATAAATTCGAATTACGCAGGAGATGTGCCGAATGCAGGGAAAGGATGTTGGAGACGTAAAGGACTGAGAATATCGGTCTAAGTCGAAGACGAATGAATCTAATATAAATCATTGAGGGACAACTCTGCAATCTCTACCGACTATTTTAATATTGCCATGCGGACTATTCGAGAAAGATTGCTTCGCCTTCCCTATCGGGAATGGACTCGCAATGGCAGGGAGAAATAAAGGCAAGAAAAATCCCGATGAACCGGGATTTTATTCCGGCAAGCCGGAATTCAACATTCGTGGCGGGATTTTTATTATATCTGCGTCTTCGGCTCGCGGCATTTGCCTGATATCGATTCTATAGAAATTACCAGTACCACCAGCCTGTCGAGCTTGTGCTGTTCGAACGCGCTTGATTGCCTTACGATGTCAACTGCCGCATACTTCTCCCCCAGCAGCCTCAACCCCTTCAGTTTTTCTTCGTCACCGGCAACCGACATGCTGCCGCAACAAATAACGCTGCGATAAGACTGGTCAATATCGCAGATATGGTTTCCCGTATGTGTGTTTACTACGTCCAGCGGAGCGTCTGCTTCGAAGCAAACATGGCTGTTTACTTTCAGATTATCGAGCAGCATCCCGCCCTTAGCCGCATGATGTATATAGACGCGCTGCGTTGATGGTTCGTAAGCATAGTTGACGGGAGTAATATAAGGTGAACCATCATGACATATCGTGGCAATTCTGCCGACCTGAGCGTTTAGCAACAATGCCTCGCTCTCCGTGCCGGTCATCAGACGGTTCTTCAAGTGGATCATTTCCGGTTGCATATTTAACCCTTTCCGAAAAGAGACGGAAGTATAATAATGCCATTGCGAGGAGTCCCTCTACATTGTCATTCTATGTCGAAGACGAATGAATCTCATATAAAACGAGAGGGACGAGCGAAGCAATCTTTCCCGAATAGACTGCATGGCAGTATTATAATAACCGGCAGAGATTGCCGCGCTCTTCCTCTGGAAAATCTCGCAATGACAGTTTAGTTACCCCAACGCAGATGCTTCGCCCCGACAAGTCGAGGCGAAGCATAGTGTTTACTATTCACTAAAAACTATTTTTTATGCTCGCCCGTTGACTTATCGGCAGCCAGTAAAGAGGTTAAAATCTGCTGCTGGAAATCGCCCACTGCCCCCGGCGAATGCGGGATTAAAATGGTATTGTTGTTGGAATGTTTGCCGACATCGGTCAGCATATCGTAATACTGTGTCAACAGCACCAGCGACATGACATCCCTGGCTGATACACCACTGATAGCCTGTGTAAAATCCTCTACGGATTCCCTTAAACCCTTGACTATCGCCATTCTCTGGTTGGCAACACCGACACCGGACAGCTCTTTGCTCTTGGCATCGGCTTCGGCGGCTTTGACCACCAGTATCTTTTCGGCTTCGCCTTTATGTTCCGCGGCAACTCTCATTCTTTCCTGGGCATTTATTTCGTTCATAGCCGCCGCTACCTTAGAATCGGGAACAATATCGTTAATCAAGGCTGTTTTTATAAAATAACCGAACTCAGGCATGATATTGCCCAGTTTAGCCTCGATATCGTCAGCAATATCTTCCTTTTTCTCGAAGACCTCGTCCAGCTTCATATGAGGGACTTTGGCCCTGACGGTATCGAAGACGAAGGATTCCATCTGCGCCAGCGGATTCGTCAGCTTATAAAAAGCCTCCCAGACTTTCTCTTTGGTCACATAAAACTGAACGGCAATCAGCAGGTCGACAAAGACATTATCGCTGGTCTTGGTCTTGACCTCCACGTTCAATTCACGCACCCTCATCGAAACACGCCCTACAACGCTCTCGATTATCGGCCATTTGACATGCAGCCCCGGTCCGGCTGTTCTGGCATATTTGCCGAACCTCTCAACAACAGCATAGGTCTGCTGCTTGACGGTATAGATGCCCGCAAAGAGAAATAACAGTACGACAACACCGATGACAATCCAGGCAATTGCTGCTCCACCCATTTTTTATACCTCCTTAAAATTAGTACCGCTTGCGGTAATTATATACTAAACGGATAAAAAATATCGAATACGATGATAATCCTCTTACTTCACATGGCTGCCGTCGCAGAAGGGCTTGTTCGAACTTTTGCCGCAGCGGCACAACGTTACACGGTTACGTACTTCGTATGTTTCGCCATCGGCTGATTCGACGGGGATGCCACCCCTCACCCACAGCGGCCCGTCCTTTCCCGCCTGCGTATCTTTTACCAAGCCGATGGAAGGCTCGAAACCGGGCTCGATAGCATTCCCCTCCTTATCCCGGGCAACCAGCCTGCCGGAGGGGCAATCACAGGCTTCTTCGATAGCGGTTTTGCGCGCCTCTGGGTCAGAAGATTGCTGCGTCAGCTTCCATGTTCCGCCTGCCCGGTGGCAGAAACGCGCCCCGGCGCACAGTTCCCCGGCATCCGTCAGGTTGAGTTCCGGACCCTCGATAACATTCGCCTGTTCCAGATACGGCTTGCGGCTTGCCGTTTCCTCTCCATTGAACTTCGTTATGGCATGCATACTGGTGCAGAACGGCTTGTTGACGCTCCTGCCGCAGCGGCAAAGGCTGTAGCTTTCCTGTTCGGGGTACTTTTTGCCTTCCTTCCACCCGTGGCACTGGTTATCGCCGTCGACCTGTATGATTTGCTCCGCCAGCGGCACTCCGCCGGTTACCACATAGGGACCGTTTTCGGTTACCCTGACCTTGAACTCTTTTTCTTTCTGCGGTTTTTCATCCTGTTCAGCCATTTTCATCTCCTTTTCGGATACCTTTAAATGAATATTCCCTGTATAGTTAATCTGCTTTTATCCCAGAAGTTTAGCCCCTATCATGCCCAGCATAAATCCGAGGGTCGCCCCGATTGCCGGTGTCCAGTGATTCTTCAGTCTGGACATCGGGGCGATATCCTGAAAAACCAGGTAAAGTATGCCCCCGGCGGCAAACAGCATCAAAGAAGCTATTATTTTATCCTGCCCTGCCAGCAAGCCGTAACCGGCCAGCGCCGCCGCGATACCGACCAGGCTGAAAGGCACCAGGATCATCATCGACTTATTCGGCGAAAAACCGGAGGAACGCAAATCTCCGAAGGAGTTGTAGCTCTCCGGCAGGTTCTGCAAACCTATAAAAAGAGCCAGCAGCAGGCCTGTTTTATTATCGTAGGCAAAGACGGCTCCCAGCGCGATAGCTTCGGGGATGAAGTCCATCATCATGGCCATCAGCTGGGCGGCTTTACCACCTTTTTTCTCTATAGACCTGTCCAGCAGCAGGAAAAAGAGGGAGCCGAGGCTGAAAACGATTATCATCGGGAATAATGACAGTGCCTCCATCCCCTTCGGAGCCAGCACGAAAGCCACCGCCGCCACCAGCACCCCGCCGCCGAAGGCGACGACGCCGTGAGACACCTCTCTGTGCAGTTCGCCTTTATGAAAAACATCGAATCTCGCCAGGAGCCCGCCGACGATGATGGTGGCTCCGGAGGCAAACGAATACAGCACTATGGTCGCTATTTCCTGCATGTTATAAATACTAGCAGATTAATACGAGCGGTGGTAGAGGTCAATTCTGAAATACGCTAAAACTTAACTTTTTTCCAGGTCGGTTTTCGTATGCCAGTCAGGCGCACCGCACTTGGGGCAGGTTTTCGGCTTGGGAGTCCCTTCCGGAACGAACTGCCGCCAGATAAAACGGCAATGAATACACCTGTAAGTGAACCACTTCTTTTCTTCCATAATTCAATTATAGGATTAATGAGGGGGAATGTCACTGTTGGAGTAAATTATACGGTTTGATTAGGAATGGTGGGTTGAGGTGATAACAGATAGATCAAACAAATTACTATTACCGAGCTTTTACGGTAAAATCTCTTTCTGAATACCCAAATAAAGATATTACACTCAGAGATATTTTTACAATTTGATTGGAACTTAAGTTAGTTTCCATAAAGATACCACTATTTTCTATTTGTTGGGGAACTCTTAACTCATCTTGATTTCTAGTAAAGTATGGCCTTTTTCTTCCTTGCAACTGCAATACTTTGTTAAAACTACCTTGATGAAAATCATACATAATTTTACAAATTTGCGTTAGAACATCTATCCAATATTTAACTTCATACCTTTTGCCTTTGAAGATAAATTCAGATACTGTTTTTCCAATATAGCTACTTGGGATATTAGCTATAATAGTAGATTGTAATTTTATTGGTTCCTTTATTTTTTTAGGTTCAGAATTAGTTGACCCCATTAATATATTTGAAGATATATAATTTTCAACATATGAATTATCTGGTTTATACCCACACAATTTTTCTGTAGCTTCTGCAATTAAATCAACAAGTAATTCATCAGGTTCAGATAACAACTTATTCCAAGCTTTTGGCAATGCTTGTTGAATAATAAAATCTTTCTGATTATTTTTATAAATCGATTCTGCTATCTGTATAGACCTACCAGAACAAACATTCGTTTTCTCTAAATAGTCAATAAATCGATTCACAATATCTTCGATAGGTTGGTCATAAATCTCAATTGTATAGAATTTTCTTTGATCCCAACTACCTTCATATAGCGGTAAATAAAACCGCCAGCTAATACCATTTGTTAGAATAGCAAGTTTCACACCTTCTTTAAAAGAATAATTTAATAGTTGTTCCTGATGTCTATCTAATTCTTCATTTATCTTTTTAACTTCAATAAAAACTTTATTGACATTAGAATTACGTAATGAATAATCAACTCTTTGACTTCCAACTACAAACTCTGGCACCACTTCATCTATATTATGAATATCCCACCCCAGAATTGATAAAAATTTCAATAAAACAACTTGTTTCGTAGCTGCTTCATCAAACGAACGTAACCGAGTATCAGATTTCAACTGCTTTACAAATAAAATTAATTCATCTTTCATATCTTATAAGCATTATAAACCCTAAATTAGGTTTGTCAATAAAACTTGCCCTAAACATTAAATAATTATTTAATCTATATGAAAAAACTCTGGTATTAAGCTAGCATTAAACTCAACAAGGTATCCAAAATGATATTGCACGAAATATCTTTAATGCCTGCACGCCCTTCTTCATATTGGAAATGGGTGTATTAGCTATACGGTATTTTACAGGTATTTAAAATCCCCCCTCAAGGTATCCCGTAAATCCCGCTTTCGCTATCGAAGAATATCGGCAAGTCAGGCGGATAGAAGGTAAATACTGCAAATACCACCGCCAGCGCAATTACGAGAGCCAGCGCTATATAGTTTAAATACCCGGGAAGTTCATCGAATGTCATTATTTTGTAGCTTATCAACTGCCCGATAGCTACGGCTACTGCAAAAGTGGCGATATCGACTGCCAGTATCGCATGACCGGTTATCGCCGTGTAGGTATAGAAAACAAGAGCAATGATTACGGGGATGATGTAAATGGCTGCTGCTTTGGCGATAAGAAAATTATCAGTGCGCCATTTTATAAAATAAAACTCGATAGCGGCAAAGATGCACATGGGCCAGAATCCCAGCTTGAAATGCTCCCAGACACTCTCGTTAACGGGCGCCAGAGCGCCTATAATCTTGCAATCACCTGTAAGCTGGAACAGGAAATGCCACAGGGCACCGAGTACGACAACAACTGCGATACCCAGCAGTTCCCACCGGAGAACGTATCCCCTCACCCGAGCATCCATACCTAAATATTAATAGCGGATACCGTTCAAGTCAATACATTTTGACGGAAACATTTCATCAGCAGCAGAAAAAACAGAAAGGTGCTGCGGGAAATCCCGCAGCACCCGGTTACTTCAATCTAAAGCGCGGATTTCCGGTTAAACTATACCACCGCCTGTAGCCAGCCTGACTATGCCGAATACCACCAGGACGGCATTGATAACGATACCGGCCGTACCCAGCCCCTTATTCTTTCCCTTGCTGACGCCGACGATACACAGTATCAAACCCAATCCGGCCACCGGAACGTTCAACCAGTTCAGCCATCCCAGAAACGGAATAACGGAAAGGGTAGAACCGATACCGGTAAGAATGCCGATTATGAAACCGACTATACTCACTGAAATACTCCTTTTTACGAATTCGCTTAATCATATCACTGCCGATGAAAGTTAACAATAACGGTAAAATTACATAAGCAATATGGTTTAAAATCCGTTCGGTTGACCCTTCGATAAATTCAGGGCGAACGGATTTTTTTACCGTCTTTGCGAGGACACCGCAGGTGGACGAAGCAATCTTTCCCGAATAGACCGAATAGCAGTATTAAAAAAACCGGTAGAGCTTGCTTCGCCTTCCCTATCGGGAATGGACTCGCAATGGCAAATGATGCCCCTCTACTCTGACATCCTTCGATCCAGATTTATCGGGACATATCATTCAATTAATTCCCAATCCGTTATGGATTTGATCCCGACCTGTCGGGATTTCGTTCCGAACTACGGAACTCAACATTCTTCGGAACAGTTTTGTTATTATATTCCGCGCATTCTGAGCCTGACGAAGAACACGAACGGATTTTTTATTCTTCTTAGTCTTCCCCGAAAAATGGAAGTACAGGATTATCCCAGCTTGCAGCCTATACAGGTCTTGCAATAAGCCCCGCAACATCCGATTTCTCTCACGGGCACAGCTTTATTTCCCCTGCGCCCTTCTTAAAGCCAGTGCCAGCGCACCGGGCCCCGCGTGCACACCGAGCGCAGGCCCCAACCTGGCCGTTGTGACCGGCCTGCCGCATAAAGATTCGAGGCGTCCGGCCAGCAGTTTCGCTTCATCGGGGGTAGTAGAATACATCACGGCTATATCCTCGATATCCCCCGCTTTTTCGGCAAAACCGCAAAGCATATCCATACCCTTCTCACGGCTGCGCGCCTTGGCAGCAGGTATAAATTCCCCGTCTTTGAGCGTCAGTATAGGTTTAATATTCAAGACGGTTCCCAATAACGCTTTCCCCTTGCCGATACGTCCGCCCATAGCCAGGTATTTCAGTGTATCGAAAAGCGCCCAGATATCCGTGCGGGTAATCATCTGTTTCACTTCGCCGACTACCTGTCCGAAGTCCCTGCCACCGGCGGCGATTTCAGCCGCTTTTATTACCGTAAGCCCTATGCCCATCGATACCAGATTGGTATCGATTACCTCGACCGGGCATGCAGGGGATACCATTTCCTTCCCTCTGAGCGCGGAATTACAGGTTCCGTTCAACTTCTCAGCAATATGAATCGAGATGATGCCGTCGGCACTACTGCCCAGGTCTTTGTAGGCATCGGCAAAATCCTGCGGACTCGGCTGGGAAGTGGTGGGGTGAGCCGGGAAATTCAACAACCTGTCATAAAACTCTTCTTCGGAAATATCCGTGCGGTCGCGATAAGTCTTATTGCCAAATTGCACGTATACGGGGACTACCATTATTCCAAGTTCTTCGGTTAAAGACTGCGGAAGGTCGGCAGTGCTATCGGTTACAATCTTGATTGACACGAGAGAATACCTCCTTGATTTATATTACGGGAGTATAATATCTGTGCATGTCTGCTATGTTAAATTGAACACCCGGCTCTTACAGGCTATCATTCAAACCGGCAGATGACTGGAAATCTTTATATACACAATACGCCGCCATAATTCTTCAAACGCCGTCGCAATTGCCTGCCATCGCCTACCAGCTTGTCCATCTCCGCCCAGAAAAAAGGGCTGTGGTCTTTTACCCGCGTGTGTACAAGCTCATGTAGGATAACGTAATCCATCAGGTCTTCGGGTAGCCTGACCAGCTTCATATTTAGGCTGATGTCATTTCTGCAGGAACAACTTCCCCAGCGCGTCTTCTGGTTACGAACGGTTAAACGATTATAGGAGAAACCATACTTTTCCGCCAGAAATCCGAGCCTTTTCGCCAGAATCTTTCTGGCAGCGGTTTTATCGATACTATCGAAAACGCCGATATTGCTTCCGGATGCGCCGGCAGATTCATACCGCCTGAACTTTTCGAAGTGTTTCTTTATCCAGCCCATCCTGGAAAGGGTAAATTGCTCAGCCTTCTGAAATGAAGACGAGCAAGGCACAGCCACACGCACACCGTAAAACGGGGCAACCGAAATACTTATATGTCTGGCTCTCCTGCTGCGTCTGAAAAGTACGGGAATGCCTTCGATTTCGAGAGTCTTGCTTTCTTCCATCAATTATCTCCGGCTATTATAGCATTTTTCAGTATTTTAAAATATAGATATAAACCTGAAATAATTTTTCATATATAACTGTGGATAACGCTAAAGAATTTTGCACAATTTTAATTATTGGTTTAAATTATTATAATAAATCGATGTAATTCAAAGGAGGGAGTATTTCTAAATTATGCAAACGAAAGGGATAAACAGAAATCTCACTATTGACGGGAATTACCCCGGGATTCAGAAACAGGAAACGGAATACAAGCTGGAAGGTGACCTGAAAAGCGAAGCGAGCATTGAAATCCAGCTTGACCAAAAGCTCTTTGTTACAGGCGATATCCAGGCCGACAGAAATATCAAAAGCAATAAGAGCATCAAAGCCGGAAGATACATAAAAGCAGGCGGCAATATCAATGCAACGGGGGGCGATATCGAATCCGCCGAGAGTATAACCGCCACCATGGACATTATCGCAGAAGGGAATATCAAGGCAAACTATTGCATCGATGCCGGCGGCGAAATCAAAGCCGGTAAAATAATCAAGGCAGGCTGGGATATCAGGTCTGGAACAGATATCGACGCCGGTTTCGGGATCGAATCGGGTGAAGGAATCAAGGCCGGAAAAAGCATCAAAGCGAAGAACGACATCAAGTCCGAGAAACGCATCGAAGCCGGTACGGATATCGAAGCCGGATGGGGAATCAGGGCCGGATTGGCAATATCGTGCCACGGGAATCTGAGCATCGGCTATAACATATACGCAGGAGTCTGCACATGGAAGGAATTAACCAGGGATAACTACCCTTCCATGGCCGATGACAAAAAAATTACATGCCAGAAGCTCGACAGGGGCACCGTTATGTACGGCGACCTGGTGGAAAGAAAAAATTTAAACAAGCAGGATTAAAATCAACAAGCCCTTGATTTACTGCCACAGCAACACGAATCAAGGGCCTGTTTAATGCCAGGCAGGATATTCGTATTGTCTGGGGGACAAAGCGACTAGCTACTTTTTCTTTCCCTTGGTCTCATTCGCTTTGAGGGCAACCATTTTCATATTGAGATGACCGGGGCCGCCGCATTCCGGTATATAGCAGGTCACATCGCTGAAAATACACTCGGCGTGGCAATGGGGACATCTTTCCGGCGGTACGTCCGCCTGCAAAACATAATCGCATTCGCTGCACATCCACCAGTTCATGTTTCCCTCCTCTACTTTTTACTTTAATCCGAATTCGGTTACAAATAAGATTCTACCATTTGCAAAGGCTTTTTGCCATGCTCTGAAACAATCATTTCCAACATAAGGGATGGTCTGTTGTGCTATAATTCAATTATGAAGTAACAGGCCGTAATACTGGAAACGGGGTATAGGGGCAAATGGATAACAAAAATCTTGCAATTATTATCCTGTTATTTCCGGTCATTTTATCTGCAGGCATATTTACGATACCGTTCGTTACGGATTATGCCGACAACGCTATAACAGAAGCGGCTACCGGACAGACCGCCAGGTGGTTCTGGGGGCATATTATCAGCAGCATCGCTTTCGGCTGGTCGATCGTCACCGCTCATTACATCTCCCAATACCTGTATTACAACGAGCAAAACCGGGCAGCGACAATCAGCCTGTATCTTACCGCCGTCGGTGGAACGCTTATGGCAACCGGGCTCGGCGCTGACGGCATCGGTCCGCTTGCTGCCATAAACGGCGGCTCACAGGCATCCGTATTCTTCGAAGGCAGCGGAATGATGGTAACCGGAATCTTCATGGCCGGAATCGTTCTGTTCGGGTTCGGATTGATAAGCCAGATAACGGGATTGAGACAGGCAGGTTTGATTCCCGGTATATTGAGCATTGTGCTCATAGTATGTGCGATTCTAATTATGGGATTTGCCGCCCTTCCGTCCAGCATGGGATTATATTGCATTGCTTATTTATCCATCTTGACCTACGGATGCATGAGCGCTTTGTTCTGCCTGTCGGAGACGGATTGAACTAATCAGCGGCATTGACAGAAATCGCACTCGTGGTAGAATTATTCAGTATTTATTAACGGGGAGGGTATGCCAATGGAATTATCCGAACAGGAAATATATGAAGAAGCCAGGAAAAGGGTCAAGAGGAAGAGGGATTTTTACAGTCATCTGGGAGCTTATGTAATTGTAAATATCGTCCTGGTGGTGATATGGGCGTTATCCGGCAGCGGTTACATGTGGTTCCTGTGGCCGCTCGGAATATGGGGAGTATTCGTGCTCTGGAACTTTATAGAGGTCTTCCTGCTGGACAACGTGCTTTCGGAGAAGTCAGCTATCGAAAAAGAGATAGAAAAGATGAAAAGGGAAAAATAAACCAGCGTCCAGACAAACGTCGCTCTGCGGCTTTTGTCTGGAATTCTTTTCCGGCTTTCGGAGAATATCAAAAGACCAGGGGGTTATCTTTAATAAAAATAAGCGATAATTCCCAGGATCCCGGTAATAATCAGATAAAAAGCGACTATATAGTTGAGGATCTTAGGCCAAATAAGAACAATAATACCAGCTACGAGTGTAACGATAGCTATTACAAGTGCATAGTCCATCGAAATGTCCCCCCTCTATATTTTTACAAAAAGCTATTTCTTACCGAATAAAAGCAATGCCCCCCAGACGATGAGGAAGATGCCGACTATCCACTGTAAGGCATCGTTCCACGCCAGCACCATTACACCGGCAACAACAGACAGAAGACCGAGAAGCAGATTATTACTAACTTTCATCAGCAGCCTCCGCAATTAAACTAAGGGTATTATCCTATTGACAAACATGCTTGTCAATGCTTTGTCAGCGTCCATAACATATTGGACTTTTTAGGGGATATAAAATTATCCAAATAATAGCGCAAAGGAGGGATTTTGCCAATGCTGCGGTGAGGTCT
>DAOUFJ010000029.1:0-5883 GCA_034429935.1 Dehalococcoidales bacterium | reverse complement strand
ATACGCAGATATAAAATCAGCTTCAGGCCAGCCTACATTAAATACATTCTTGATATAGTCGACCATATTCTCATCATCTTCAATAATAAGGATTTTCATTTATATTCTCCTTGCTTAATTGTTAACACCCTTCTCGTTTTTACCTGCAGGCAACGGGATAGTAAATGTAAAAATGCAACCCTTGCCTTTATGGCTGCTTACCCATATTTTTCCGCCGTGGAGTTCCACAAATGCCCTGCATAAAGAAAGCCCCAATCCTAAACCGCTGAGATGTTCTCTATCGGATTCGATCCTGTGATACGGCTGGAATAAACGTTCCTGCAGGCTTTTAGCTATGCCGGGGCCTGTATCTTTAACTTCTACTACAATCTCGCCCCCCTTCTCTTCAGCCCTTAAAGTGATTACCCCGCCCTCATCGCTGAACTTGATAGCATTATCAAGAAGGTTTATTACTACCTGTTGAATGCGCTCATCATCTATCATAACAGGGGATAAGTGGTCAGGTATCTCTGTAACCAGCGCCATCTTTCTTCTGGTTATTTGCGGTAAAACATAACCGGCTACTTCTTTTAGCAGTGAAGAGATATCTGTCATTTTGCAGTTTATCTTGAGCATATTCTTTTCTCCTTGGGCAAGGTCGATAAGCTCATTGATTCTTTGATTCAACCGGTTAGCACCGACGTATATATTGTTGGCAAGCCCTTTACTCCTGCTGTCCTCCAGCTGGCTGGCCAGTACCTCGCTTGCTCCCAATATAGGGGTAAGAGGGGTTTTCAACTCATGAATCAGAGCGCGAATAAATTCGACACGGCTATCCAGTTCATTCTCCAGTTGCTCTGATTTCTGAGCCAATTGATGTGTTCTCTCTTCTACTTTCGCCTCCAGTAACAGAGTATGCGCCCTTAACGAACGTGTTCTGGCCTGCATCAACAATGCTACTGTCAATATAGCAATGGAAGCCATGGATAAAATAAACCACCATTGCTGCCAGAATGGTGTAGCAATGAAGATTTTCAACGAAGTAACTTCTTCCCCCCAGATTCCATCGCTGCTGGCTGCCATGACCAGAAAAGTATATTCTCCGCTGTTTAAATTCGTATATTTCGTCGAATTCTCTCTTGCACCGCTGAAGTTCCATCCCTCATCGAAACCTACCAGCATGTATGCATACTGAATATCGCTGGTAGAATCGAAACTCAGGGCAACGAAACCGATAGTAAAGGAGTTCTCCGAATATGACAAAGAAATCTCATCAATATCCTCCACAGGCTCATTGAAGGTGATTTCATTATCGGTTAAGCTAAAATCGTTTATCACCACATTCAAGCTGCTTGTATTGAATTGTATTTCATCGGGGTAGAAAGAAATAAGGCCTCCGATACATCCGAAGAAAAGCTCTCCATCCTCCGTTTTATAACATGAGCCGACACAGAAGGCATCATTGCCCAACCCGTCATCTACTCCGTATTCGGTATAGATCATATCATCAAGCGACAACCTGCCTAATCCCTGCCGTGTCGCAATCCAGATATCGCCCTCATCATCTTCGACTATCCCCAGTATCCAGTTGTTGGTAGCTTCGGGCAATAAATCCTCCAATCCATATGTAACAAGTTCTTTTTGCTCTACACTATAACAATATAAACCGAAACTCGTCCCGAACCAAAATAGGCCATTGCTGCCTTCACAAATACTAAGTACCATCGTAGTAGATGTATCATCGACAACTGCTGCATTATTCATGATGCAGACTATATCGCCTGTGGCATTATCCATCCGGTATATCCCGGTATTTGTACCAAGCCAGAGATTGCCTTCGGAATCTTCATACATCACCCGTACAACACTATCGATGCCATCGGAAAAGGAATCATCTACATGACTCTCGCTGAATTCACCGGTTGCAGGATTATAAACACAAAGGCCTTCATTGGTTCCTATCCAGATAATACCTTTGCTGTCTGCATATAGCAGACTGATGTTGTTACATGGCAGGCTGGTATTGTCACCGGGAACATTCGTATAAATTGTCAATTCACCGGTTGCCGGGTCGAATCTTTCCAGCCCGGAATTCTCCGTACCTATCCACATGGAACCATCCGCCCCCGTACAAAAAACATTGTACATGTAGTTCATCGCATACTGGTTTTGGAAAATATCCGGGTAAACTGCTTCTACGGAATGAGTCTCAGTATCGAATTTAACTACTCCGTTCCTTATCTCCAGCCACAAATTCCCTTCCCCGTCATCGCTGATACCGGATACAGTTTCATTATAGAAAACACCGCCGTAGTATTTAAAAACCTGTTTTCTGAAATTTAATGCGTTGACTCCATTTATTGTTCCCACCCACAGGTTTCCTTCGGAATCCTTATAAAGCGACAATATATGGTTGCTGTTGATACTATCAGAATTGTTAATATCTACTTTATACGTGCTGAAAATCCCTGTAGCAATATCCAGTTTGTTCAAACCGAAACGTGTGCCCACCCACAGGTAACCATTATTATCCTCACAAATCGCAGTAATGTAATTATCGCTTATGCTGGCTGAACTATCCGAATGATTCTGATAAGTAATGAACCCTCCTGTTTCAGAATCGTAGCTATTAAGACCGTTGGTAGTTCCGACCCATATCTTTTGATTGCTATCCTCGTAGATAGTTATGATATAGTTATCACTTATACTGTCTTGGGATATTGCATCATGATAAAATGTATTGAAAACACCGGTTTCGGGATTATAATTATTCAAGCCGCTGGAAGTACCGATCCACAAGATGCCATTGCTGTCTTCGTATAAAGACGTAATGTCATCGCTGCTTATGGGATATGATTCGCTTAAATAAGCAGTAAATATTCCCGTTTCCTCATCATAGCTGTTCAACCCCTCGGTCGTTCCTATCCATAATACTCCGCGGCTGTCTTCGCATAAAGCCTGAACGCTATTGCCGCTGATGCTGTTGGCATCATCAGAACTATGAATATAATCGGTGAAAGTGTTTTTTGCCCTGTTAAAATGGTTAAGCCC
Organism: Dehalococcoidales bacterium; assembly: GCA_034429935.1. Lineage (GTDB taxonomy): Bacteria > Chloroflexota > Dehalococcoidia > Dehalococcoidales > UBA5627 > UBA5627. Next base: position 2,853 of record DAOUFJ010000029.1, on the reverse strand, counting down.
GTTTTCCGTTCCTATCCACAGTTCACCATCATCAGATTCACAAATGCACTGGATATCCGAGTTCGATATAGAATCTATTGCTTCCGAATCACTTTTATATATCTGAAAATCCAATCCATTATATTTATTCAACCCAACGACAGTCCCTATCCATATATATCCGTAATGGTCCTGGAATATACAATTTATATAATTTTGCGAAAGTCCCTGTTTGGTAGTAATGGTTTCAAAGCTTAGATAGTCATTTGAAGACGCAGTTACTTCTGTGTATGTGGAAGCTATAGTAAAGAGAAATACTGTGGCAAAAGAAAAAACAAACAGCCTTTTATATAAATTCATTGTAAAGCCGCCTTATCCAAAATGGTTTCTCAAAGTTTTTTCCAGACTATCCAGTCTATATTGCGCGACTCAATGCCCTAACCATAAGGTTGCGAGAAATTTATCACAGTGATTTTCAGTTTTACGTATTCATTTGTTTTCAACTAACTTAATACCCGAATCATAAGGATAAGGGATAAAACTCTCCCTAAATCTTTTCGGTAGGGCATTAACTTAACTTTGCCGCATGACAAAAAGATGCAGGGCAAGTATAGTTTGTATAGACTATTCCCACGACTTTAAAGTCGTGGGAAGTTTTTTTTAAGATCAATTCCTATATTAATTCTTGATTATCCCCATTTATAATTTCAACTTCTTATATTATATACAATTGTAATGTAATAAATATTAAATAAGCAAACAACGTGTCAAAATAATAAACATCCAAACACCTATAGATATGAAAGATGTACTGGTTTGAAACTCTATTGTAACCAATTAGTTACTGGGCACTATAGATATATTACACGTGTTTTCTTTAAACTTATCGGTATGATTATAAGATTAATAAGTAGAGGAGTTTAAGGTGAACAAAGTAAAGGCATTAGTAATGGTTTTTATTACAGCAATGTTGGTTACTGTTAGCGGATGCGAGGCGGAGACTGTAACTTCCACAGTTATAGCGACCAAAACTGTTGCAGGGCCAACACAGACTGTTACAGCAGTGGCGCAAACAGTCACCGTTACGCAAACACAAACTGTTACTATGACAGCAACTCAAACCATTTCGACAATGAAGACCACAACATCGCCGACTACAACTAAAACAAGCACAACAACCCCGGCAACCACGACAACAATAACAGAATTTACTCCAGTAACATCAGTTGACGGGAAATTACAGGTAATCAGCGCTACATTAACAGGGATAGGAACCGGTTATGACGCTTCTCGTTTAAGTATAAGGGGAGTGGTACAAAACCTGAGCGATGAGACTCTTAGCGCAAGGATAACAATAGAGCTTTTTGATGCCGATGGTTCGATGGGAGTATATACAACTGATGCACTGAATATAGCTGCTGGTGGGCAGAAAAACTATCTTGTTGAAACCGACCTCAGCTCAGCTCCTGCCAGTTTTAATGTTACAGTGGAAGTTATACAATAGTCGGTTACAGATTAACAAAATAGAGTAATATCATATTGTCGAACTATTGAGGATACCGGGGTAAGAGCTATTGCGGTATCCTCGATTTTTAATTAAATGGCCATCCTGGCTGGTTAAAATATGTTGAATAATAAACACAAAATTGAAACAAAAAGGGAAAATGCCAGGCAACTGACAAGAAGAGAATGTTTACGCGATGCTGGTTTGATTATTGGTGGTATAGCTGTAACATCAGGATTGCTGAGCGCTTGTCTTAGGCTGGAAGGGAAGACATCGAGCGAATCATATGTTGATATAGAATCGAGTGTGACCGGCAATGAGCAGATAGAAATTCTAAGCCATAACCTTATTGAAGACAGCAGTGAAACAGGTAATGGTAATGGTGTAGTAATCAATTTAAAGAATATTGCGGGCGTAGATATCGCCAAAGCAACATTTCAGGCGGTTTTTTATGATAATAACGGAAACGTAATTGACACGGTTGAACAGGACACAATCAATCTGGAAAAGGATACCTCCCGTCTTCTGTCCATATATCCGTCCCAATCACAAGAGATTAATGTTCAAAACTATAACGTCAAGCTGTTAAGAGTAATACCCAGGATATCATCGACAGCAACGGGGAATGATAAAATTGAAATACTGAATCATACTTTTTTGGAAGGGAATGCTCCGTTTGCTTCGGCAATTAAAGGCGGAGGTGTTGAGCTTTCCATCAGAAATATTTCAGAAAAAACAATTGCCACCGCTGTCTTTGAAGCTGTGTTTTATGATTTGGAAGGTAATGTAATAGATACAGTACAATATGAAGATCATGATTTGGAGTCTAATTCCAGCCGTGCTATTATAATTGCTTCCGAAAATATCCAGGTTAATATATCTAAATGCTATCATATTACCCTGGTCAGCACGACTACAACAGATATTGAAAAAGTACAGGTCCGCAGTTGTGAAAGAAAAACACTGTCTTCCGGCGAAGAACAAATCAGCGGTACTCTTAAAAACATAAGCGATGTTAGAATGGATACCGCACTTGTGACAACTTTTAATGACCTGAATAACGCAAGATTGGGGATAGTAGTTCTAAGTATCGGGGATATTGAGCCTAATTCTAGCAGAAGCTTCAAATTTCTTTTTAAACCGCCGGAAGGATATACAATCAATAGTTATACTACCGATGTCGGGGAAATAATAAAAGAGATATAGAAACTCTTGAGTTGCTTTAAGAATGATTGCTAAAGCATCTTTAATTAAACGAAGCGAGCACCCATCCTGCAAAAGTTCAGAAACATATTGGACTCTGATGGAAGGAAAAGAGAGGAGTCCGGGTGAAACAGATATACATAGATAGTTACTATGGAAAACGCTAT
>DAOUFJ010000028.1:0-31032 GCA_034429935.1 Dehalococcoidales bacterium | reverse complement strand
ATAGCGTTTTCCATAGTAACTATCTATGTATATCTGTTTCACCCGGACTCCTCTCTTTTCCTTCCATCAGAGTCCAATATGTTTCTGAACTTTTGCATAAAACCCATTAACTAACCGGCAGGTTTGAATAGATTTGACAGGGACAATCCTGCAAATTATAATCCAGTTATCTTTATCGGGGGAGGAAACCAATGAATGCAAGAGCGTACGTGTTGATAGAAACGGCGGTAGGGAAAACCAAGGCTGTAGTAACGTCTCTGAAAAAAATGGAAGGGGTCAAATCGGTCGATACAGTTACCGGCCCGTATGATGTTATTGCCATCGTGGAGGCAGATAACCTGAACGATGTTGGAGATATAATCACCAGCAGGATTCATACCGTCGAGGGTATATCCCGCACGGTAACATGCCTGGTAGTCTAATCACAAAAGCTACATTTTTTCAGGCGCCGACATTCCCATGAGGCTGAGTGCTCTTGCCAGCACGATTCTGGCTGAAGCAACCAGCTTGAGTCTGGCTTTGGTAACTTCCTCGTCATCGGATACCACCCGGCATTGCTTGTAGAAACTGTGGAAAACGGTGGCCAGGTCCTGCGCATAGTAGGTGAGGTGGTGAGGTTCCAGGGTATTGGCGATAAGCTCTACTATCTCGGGTAAAAGCAGCATCTTGCGTATCAATGTAAGCTCCGATTCGTCGGTTAACAGGGAAATATTCCCGTCTTCATATTTGATGCCTCTTTCCTCCGCCAGCCGCAGTATGCTGGATATGCGGGCATAGGCATACTGAACATAATAAACCGGATTATCCTGTGATTCCTTCTTTGCCAGCTCCATGTCGAAGTCCATCTGGCTGTCGGCGGAACGGCACAGGAAAAAGAAACGGCAGGCATCTACTCCTACTTCTTCAACGACTTCGGAAAGCGTTATCATGTCTCCGCTGCGCTTGGATATTTTAACCAGTTCCCCGCCGCGTTTTAGAGTGATCATCTGTGAAATAATCACCTTTAAACGTTTCGGGTCGATTCCCAGTGCTCCGATGACCGCTTCCATCCTGGAAACATGCCCCTGATGGTCGGCTCCCCAGATGTCGATGACTTTATCGAACTTGCGCTCGATGAACTTGTTATAATGATAGGCGATATCCGTAGCGAAATAGGTGGCGGTGCCGTCGCTGCGGATGACTACGTTATCCTTATCTTCGCCGAGTGCGGTGGATACGAACCATGTCGCCGATTCCTTGTCGGCGATATACCCGCTTTGTTTCAGGATGGACATTACTGTATCGTATTGCCCGTTTTCGTACAGGCTGCTTTCGCTGAACCAGCAATCGAAATCAACCCTGAGCGATTCCAGTGATTCTCTTATCTGCGCCAGCATTTTTTTCAGCCCGAGCTTGCCGAGTGCGGTTTCGGCTTCTTCCTGCGGCAGCTTGAGGAATTCATCTCCGTGTTCGCCGACTATTTCTCTGGCGAGGTCTGCCATATAGCTGCCGAAATAACCTTCTGCCGGCATTTCTACGTCTATGCAGAGTGCCTGCTGGTAACGGGCATAAAGCGAACGGTTGAATGCCGTTACCTGGTTCCCTGCGTCGTTTATATAGTATTCTTTTTGCACTTTGAACCCGGCTGCGTTCAGAACGCTGGCAAGGGTGCTGCCGAGCACTGCGCCGCGTCCGTGCCCGACGTGCAGCGGGCCTGTGGGGTTGGCACTGACGAATTCTATCTGTATCAGGCTGCCCTGTCCGTAGTCGATATTGCCGTATGCCTGATTCTGTGAAAGGATATTATCCACCTGTTTTGTCAGCCAACCCTGGCTCAAAGTGAAGTTGATAAAGCCGGGAGGGGCGACGGTAACATCGGCGATTTCAGTGCTTCTCGAGATGAAAGCGGCGATATTTTTGGCTATGTTGAGCGGGTTTTGTCCGGTAGCGCGTGCCAGCTTTAGCGGCAGGCTGGTGGCATAGTCTCCATGCTCGGCTTTTTGCGGCCGCTCGATGGATATATCCGGTAGCGTAATAGACGGCAATTTGCCTGCCTGTTGCGCCTGCAAGGCCGCCTGCTGTATCGATTCGATAATCCTCTGTTTGACAAGTAAAATTTCGCTCAAGATAGCCCCCATTTAAAGCTATATAATGGTGCATTATAACACAACGCACCATTATATAAGTAATTTTATCGAGTACCGTAATAATAGTCAGACTGGTATTTGTTTATATTACTTTTCGAATAATTCCTCGATTTCCTTCTTACCATTGGCTATTTCTTTTTCCAGTTCTTTGTCATGCATCAGCAGCATTGTCTGGAATTCCCCGACATGTGTTTTTTCTTCCCGTGCAATATCCAGTAAAACCTTTTTCAAACCGGCATCTTCTGCCAGATTTGCCATCTGTTCGTAAAGGTTTATGGCATCCAGTTCGGCAATAACGGCTGCTCTGAGAATTTCCTTATCGACATCCTTCTTGGCAATTTTATCCAGGTTGATGGGTATTTGGGATAGCATTTTCACCTCTCCGTTATTTTTATTTATATCTATATATTAAATGCTTTTCGTATTAAAAACAAGGTTTACAGCCTTACTCCGGGGGAAGACTGCAATTCGTCTTATCGGGATGCACTGCATATCATATTATCTCTCACGATTGGTTGGGGCTCCCCCAGAGGAAAGTTGTATATCAACTCTGTTCGCCGATATCCTTCACCCAGACACGCGACATCTCGTTAAGCAGCAACCGGTGTTCCGCTTTTTCCAGCCCCGGGTCGTTTTCGAAGAGTTTAATGGCCTCCCTGCGCGCTATTTCCAGAAGTGCGGTATCGGAGATTTTTGCCATTCTGAGGTCGGGGATTCCGCTCTGGCGGGTACCGAAGAACTCCCCGGGCCCCCTCATTTTCAGGTCTTCTTCAGCCAGCTGGAATCCGTCATGTACGCTTTCTATAACTTCCAGGCGGTTTCGGGCGATTTCCGAAGGATTCTCCGCCAGCAACATGCAATAGCTCTGTTCCTTTCCTCTTCCGACGCGGCCTCTGAACTGGTGCAGTTGCGAAAGCCCGAAACGGTCGGCGCTTTCTATCAGCATTACCGTGGCATTGGGGATATCCACTCCCACTTCAACGACCGGTGTCGATACCAGTATATCCAGTTCACCGGAACGGAAACTGGACATTGCATCGTCTTTTTCGGCAGAAGACATCCGCCCGTGCAGCAGCCCGAGTTTCAGCGAAGGGAATATTTCCTGCGACAGGTATTCGAATTCGCCGATAGCGGCGCGTGCCTGTACGGCTTCCGATTCCTCGATTAGCGGGCAGATAATGAATGCCTGTCTCCCTGCTGCAACCTGTTTGCGTATGAATTCATAGGCTTTTTCCCTCTGCTCCGGTTTTAACCATTTCGTTTTTATGGTCTGCCTGCCCGGCGGCAGTTTATCGATGACCGACAGGTCGAGGTCGCCGTACAGGGTCAGGGCCAGCGTACGTGGGATGGGAGTGGCGGTCATTACCAGCATGTGGGGATTGAACCCCTTCTGGCGAAGCGTCGAGCGCTGTGTAACGCCGAAGCGGTGCTGCTCATCGACGATAACCAGCCCCATGTTCTTGAATTCGACATCCTTTTGTATCAGGGCATGCGTTCCGATAACGATATCCGCATTCCCTTCGGCTATAAGTTTTTGCAATTCCTGTTTCTTTTTCCCTTTGATATTGCCGGTGAGCAGTGCAATTGTCAGGGGACGCTGTAAAATACCGCTATAGGTATGTACGTAATCGTCATGATAATCCTGCTGACCGCCTGTTGACAGGAGTTTGCATACACTGGCGAAGTGCTGTTCGGCAAGGATTTCGGTGGGGGCCATGAAGGCTCCCTGAAAGCCGTTGGCTGCCGCCGTTATCAGGGCGGCCATTGCCACAACGGTCTTGCCGCTACCGACCTCTCCCTGTAGCAACCGCGACATCGGGGTAGTCTTTTTCAGGTCTTCCAGTATCTCAGAGGTCACTTTTTTCTGGGCTTCGGTAAATTCGAAGGGCAGAGTTTTTATCCATTTATCCAGCAGATTCGTGTCTATTTTAAAAGGATTGGCAGGCTGGCTTTCCTGCCACAGGTGTTTCCGGTTCAATACCCCCAGTTGCAGGAGAAAGAGTTCGTCGAATGCCAGCCTTGTCCTGGCCATGTCTTTCATCTCCCGGCTGTCGGGGAAGTGCGCCTGAGAGATTGCCTGTGTCAAATCCAGCAGCTTGCAGCGTTGTCTTAACTGTTCCGGCAGGAACTCCCCCAGTTCCGGCGCCCAGCGGTCGATGACTCCTTTCATCATCTTTCTGACCGTGCGGGGATATAGCCCCCTGGTCAACGGGTAAAGGGGAACGAGCCTTCCGGTATGTACCAGTTCTTTGTCCTCCAGTACTTCCCATTCCGGTGATTCGAATACCGGCTGGTCTCTGAAAATGCTGAGCCGCCCGCTTATTACTATCTGCTGGTTGGTGGAGAGCTGTTTTACGATGTACGGATTATTGAACCACACCACCCTGACGTTTCCGGTTTCGTCACCGACGATGGCCTCCGTGCTGCGGCGGTTCCCCAGCCTTACCTCGCGTACCTGCCATACATTGGCGACAATCGTTTCCTCGCTTCCCTCGCCGAGCTGTGAAATGGTTTTTCTCTGGCTGTAATCGAGGTGACGGTTAGGGAAGTAATACAATAAATCTCTTATGTTTGAAGCACCCAGCTTGTTGAATTTGGCGGCGACTGTGGTGCTGACGCCTTTTATGGTCGTTATCGAGGCATCGAGTGAAGTGCCGTTCGATGTCTTTACGGCTGTTTTTCTTTTTGTTTTTACAACGGGTGTAACAGGTGCTTCGGCAGCTTTAGGATTTTTTCTGGCAGGCGGGGCTTCGGATGCATTAATAAATCCCAGTATCTCCTCTATTTTTGCCTTACGCTGTTGTTTATCCAGATGAGAATACCCGGTTTTATCCAGTTGAAGTTGCCGGAATTTTTTTAAAACGGCAGGGTTGTTTATGGTTCCTTCGGCTTTAGCTGCCCAGCGAAGCAGGAATTTATCCAGGCCGCCGAAAACGGCGGTATCGGTAAAATCTTTTTGGCGCTCAAGCTCCAGAACCTTACGTAACGGTGTAGAATCCATTAGCAAGCTCCTGTGTGTCTGCAGTTTATTTGAGCTATAGTGCAGCGAACCTCATTTTGGGCAGGTGTATGGAAGGAAGAGAGGGCAGGGATATTACCTTCCTCGTCTTTTCTATATCTCCCGTTTCCTTTAAATCGCTGATTTTTTCTCTTAAAGCCAGAATCAACGTTCCCGGGCCGCCGTGCACGCCCAGTGCAGGTCCCAGCCGCGAGATATGGATGTTGCTCTTATCCAGTATCGTGCCGATACGTTCCTTGAGCGATTGGGCATCCTCTGGAGTAGTGCTGTGAACGATTGCTAAATCCTGTATGCTGCGGCAATTCCTGATGTTTTCGAAAAGTTTATCCAGCCCTTTGCTGCGGCTGCGTGCCAGCCCTGTCGGCTGCAATTCCCCGTTGGACATGGTCAGCATCGGTTTTACGTGAAGCATGCCTCCCAGAAGTGCTTTGGCCTTACCGATGCGCCCTCCGAGAAAAAGATACTTGAGGGTATCGAATATCCCCCATAGGTGTGTTCTGGAAATAGACGATTTTACTTCTTCCATTATTCCGGGCAGGTCTTCTCCATCCTTTGCCATGCGTGCGGCTGCCAGTGTCATCAGCCCCAATCCCATGGAGGCCGACATGGAATCGACTACTTCGATGCGATTTCCGCCGCCTATCATTTCCCTTGCCTGTACTGCGGAGTTGTAAATACCGCTCAGTTTACTGGTAACCTGTATGGAGATGAGTTCGTCAGCTTCTGTAAGCAGTTTTTTATAAACGTTGATAAAATCCCCCGGCGGCGGCTGAGAGGTCTTGACGACGATGTTGTCGGTTACCATTTTCTGGTAGACTTCGTCCTGGCTTATATCGACCCCGTCCCTGTATGTTTTTCCGTTAAACTGGACGTAGGCGGGAACGATTGTAATGCCATACTCCTTTATCAGTTCCGCGGGTATATCGGAGGTGCTATCCGTGACAATTTTAACTGTCATAATTTGCTCCTTCCATTTATGGTTTCTGCATTATGGATACCGCAACTGCTCCCGGCCCCGAATATGTGCCTACTACCGGACAAACGATGGATTTATATATATTCTCTTTGGGAACTATAGAGCTGATACGTTCGATAAGCATTTCGGCATCTTCCGGAGTAGTGCAGTATTCGACCCCGACACTTTCCACATTTTCAGTGGTTGCCACAGCATTGTAAAGATAATCGATACCTGCCGCTTTTGAGCGTACTCTGGTGAGGGGAGCCATCTCCCCGTCTTTTATGGTAAGGATGGGTTTTACCGAAAGCAGAGAACCGACCAGCCCCTGTGCCTTGCCGACGCGTCCGCCCTTGGCAAGGTATTTGAGAGTATCGAAATAGGCCACCAGTTGTGATTTTTCCAGCCTGGCTTTTGTTTGGTCTATTATATCATCGAGCCCGGCTCCGGCGTTAGCCATTTTGGATGCCGCTATAACTGCCAGCCCGAAGCTCATGATTATCTTTTGTGAATCTATAATTTCGATGCGGCAATTTCCATCCAGCATATTCCTGGCATTGATTGCCGATTGATAGGTGCCGCTGAGCTTGCTGGACAGGGTAACGACCAGTATTTCATCGGTTTCTTTCGCCAGTTTCCTGTAAGCGTTGGCATAGGTTACCGGAGAAGGTTGTGTGGTGGTAGGAAGAGCGGTTTCCTGTACTAATCTTTGATAAAATTCCTCGGCACTGATCTCTACGCGGTCGAGGAACGATTCATGCCCGAACGATACGGTCAATGGAATCAGGGTAATCCCTAGTTCATCGGCTACATCATCGGGAATATCGGATAGGGTATCGGTGATAATCTTGACTGTCATTGTTAATAAGCTCCTTGTCCGATTATTCTACGGATACAATATAGTTATAATGCGGCTGTCCGCCTTTGACTACTTCAACCTCAAGATGCGGGTATTTTTCTCTGATATCCTTGCCGCATGCTTCGGCCTCTGCTTCTTCCGTATCTTCTCCATAATAAATCGTAAGTATCTCGGCTTTATCCAGTTTCGCTTTACCGAGAACTTCGTTGAGGACGTCTTTGGGAGTATCCTGAACAGCCACTATAGTACCATCGAGAAGTCCGATAGCCTGTTTTTTCTTGATATCGAGCCCGTTGATTTTGCATGAACGCACCGAATGGGTTATCTCTATCGATTTGACTGATTTCATGGCTTCTGCCATGATATCGCAGTTCGTTTCAATATCGGCTTCGTAATCGAAGGCCAGCAAAGCTGCCACTCCCTGCGGTACGGTTAGCGTAGGAATTACACGGATTTTTTTATCTGTCAGAGCCTGAACCTGTTGAGCCGCAAGGATGATGTTTTTATTGTTGGGGAGAATAATGACCTTGTCGGATGGGGCACGCTCTACGCCCATAAGAATGTCTTTTGTACTCGGGTTCATCGTCTGCCCGCCGGAAACGACGGCAGCTACGCCGAGGCTGGCAAAGACCTCTGCCAGTCCCTCTCCGGCAACGATTGCTACTATAGCTGTATTTACCGGAACAGCCCGGCTCTTTTGCTTTTCGAGGTAGTCCTGATGCTGCTCATCCATGTTCCTGATGCTGACGCTATGTATGGTACCCATTTGTGTTACGAAGCTGATTACTTCACCCGGGTCCAGGGCGTGAACATGTACTCTTACCGTGGTATCGTCACCGACGACTATCAGCGATTGCCCTTTCTTTAACAACTGTTTTTTTATTTTTTCCGGGTCGAGTTCCTTGCCTTTCAAAAGGAATTCCGTGCAGTAGCCAAAGGGAATTTCGTCTTCGTCTTCCGTCTTGGCATGCGATACTATGGTAACCGGTGTTATCGGAACACTCGAGGCGATTATCTGCGGCTTTCTGAATTGCATTAATTCTGATTCTCCGCGCAGGTACCGCAGGGCTCCATCGAGTATCGTGTAAAGGCCCTGTCCTCCCGAATCGACAACGCCGGCTTCCCTGAGCACAGGCAGAAGTGTAGGGGTGTTGGCTACCGATTCGCTGGCAGCGGTTACCGCAGATTCCATGACTGAAATCAGGTCACCCTTTCCGTTGGCAGCTTTTAACGATGCCGATTTGGAGGCATCCTTAAGCACGGTAAGAATGGTTCCTTCTACCGGATTGCTTACCCCTTTGTATGCTATAATCGATGCCTGTTCCAGGGCAACGGCAAAGTCCTTGCCGTTTATAGTATCTTTATTTTCTAAACCATGTGCCAATCCCGTCCAGAATTGCGAAAGGATTACTCCGCTGTTTCCGCGGGCCCCCATTAAAGCGCCGTTAGCCATAGATTGCGCCATAGCGGATGCACTGTCGTTTTGATTTTGAGAACCGTGTTCAATTGTAGAACGCATTGTGAGTAGCATATTCGTCCCTGTATCGCCATCCGGTACAGGGAATACATTCAGTGCATCGATATCTGAAGCGCTTTTTTCCAGCCAATCGGTCGCAGCGGCGAACATTTCGAGAAATTTCTGTCCGCCGATAGTATCGGTTTGCTTCATTTCTTTGTACCACCATCCTTGTAAAGGTGCAGTTTGAATTAACCTTGTCAGGTTATGCAGTTTATGCTAATATAGCAGAACGAATTGTACAACAATTCTTTTTTACAGTCAAAGGAGATAAATCAGTTTAATGAAATGCGATATATGTGAAAAAAGGGTGTTATTCGGTCACAACGTGAGCCATTCGAAGAGGCATACCAGGAAAATGTCTATGCCTAATATCCATTCCGTCAGGGCTGAGGTCGATGGCAAAGCGGTACGCCTGCATGTATGCACCAGGTGCCTGCGAACCCAGAACAAGTTAGCTCAATCTGCCGAGTAGCTTTTATTAACATCTAATGATAGCCTGTAATCTATTTATTGCAGGCTATTTCTTTTGCCCTCTTTAAAGCCTTTTCCACCTGATTGGGGGAAGTCCCCCCGGTCACATTCCTGGCGGCAGTCGATGATTCTACTGTTATCGTATGTACATCGGCTTCGAATAGCGGGGAGAATTGTTTGTATTCATCTAAACTGAGCTTCTCCAGGGTCTTGTTGTTTTTAACAGCATAGCTCACCAGCCTGGCGATTATACCATGAGCGTTACGGAAGGCTTCTCCCTTACCGACCAGGTAGTCGGCAAGGTCTGTTGCCAGTATATATCCCTGGTTGACTGCCTGCTTCATGTTTTCGGGTTTGAACTTGAGTGTATCCAGCATCCCCGAAAATACTTTGAGGCTTATCAGCAATGTATCTACGGTATCGAACATTCCCTCTTTATCTTCCTGCAAATCCCTGTTATAGGTAAGCGGCAGCCCTTTCATGGTTGTCAGCAATCCCATAAGGTGTCCGTAAATCCTGCCGGTCTTGCCTCTGCCGAGTTCTGCTACATCCGGATTCTTCTTCTGCGGCATCAGGCTGCTGCCGGTCGAATAGGCATCGTCCAGTTCGATGAACTTGAACTCTGCCGAAGACCACAGTATGATTTCCTCAGCCATTCTGGAAAGGTGCATCATGCAGATGCTGGCGGCGGCCATGTATTCGATGGCAAAATCCCTGTCCGAAACGGCATCCATGCTGTTGCGGCTGACCTCGTTGAATCCGAGTTCTTCTGCCAGGTAATGACGGTCTGTATTAAAAGTGACGCCGGCGATGGCTCCGCTTCCCAGGGGTAAAACGTCCGTTCGTTTGTAGCAGTCTTCGAAACGCCCGTAATCGCGTTCCAGCATTTCGAAATACGCCAGCAGGTGATGAGCCAGCAGAACCGGCTGGGCAAGCTGCAGATGGGTATAGCCCGGCATTATTACGGTCTTATTGGCTTCCGCCATTTTTATCAGCGTATTTTGCAGGGTTCCGATGCTGCTCAGCGTTTCGGAGATAGCTTCTTTGGTATATAACCTGAAGTCGAGCGCCACCTGGTCGTTGCGCGAACGGCCGGTATGCAGTTTGCCTGCCACATCGCCGATAAGTTCGAACAGTCGCGCCTCGACTGCCATGTGGATATCTTCCTGCTCCGGTTTGAACTCGAATTTGCCCTGTTCTATCTCTTCGGCAATAAGCTCGAGACCCTTCTCTATTTTCCCTGCTTCGTCTTTGGCGATGATACCCTGTTTGGCCAGCATACGCGCATGGGCGATGCTGCCCCTGATATCGTAGCTGTGCAGCCGCCAGTCGTAATGAAGGGATGAGGTATACTTGATGACAAGTTCATCCGGCGGTTTGTCGAAGCGGCTTCTTATATGGCTCATTCATTTATACCTCACTTTTTTAAGTTGTTACATGGTTTATTAATCATTTCCGATTATCATAATGCTATTATTATCGCCGCTATGGTTCGACAGGCTCATCCCGATTTCACCGGGACTCGGTTAATGTATTTTCGCTCATTCTGAGCTTGTCGAAGGAAAGCGGAAATCTTGTTGATGTTTATTTTTCTTTTTGAATCTGTCCCTGTATCCTGGCAGGCAATCCCCACAGTTTGATGAAACCGACGGCTGCCGACTGGTCGAACTGGTCGCCTTCGGCATATGTTGCCAAACCGTGACTGTATAGCGAATAGGGGGATTTGCGTCCGACAACGGTACAGTTACCCTTGTGAAGTTTAATGCGCACATCACCGGTAACGAACCTCTGTGTACTGTTGATGTAAGCCGCCAGGTCTTCGCGGTGGGCGGTGAACCACAGCCCTTCGTATGTCAGATTGGAGTATTCCGCCGAAACCTTCTGCTTGAAGCGGTACTGTGCTTTGGATAACGCCAGTGTTTCCAGCGATTGGTGCGCGGCAACCAGTACTGTAGCTGCCGGCGCTTCATAGGTTTCCCTCGATTTTATACCGACCAGCCTGTTTTCGACCATGTCGATTCTGCCGATGCCATGGTTTCCGGCAATCGCGTTCAACTTGCGGATGATGCAGATGCCATCCAGCTTTTTACCGTCGAGCGATACGGGGATGCCTTTTTCGAATCCGATTTCAATATATGCCGGCTCGTCGGGTGCATCCTTAACGGATTTCGTCCAGTTGAAGGCATCCTCCGGCGGTTCGTTCCACGGGTCTTCCAGAACACCGCACTCGGTACTCTTGCCCCAGAGGTTTTCGTCTATGGAATACGGGCTCTTGGAAGTGATGGGGAGGGGAATCCCGTATTTGGCGGCATATTGAATCAACTGCTCTCGGGTCATGCCCCATTCACGGGCAGGTGCGACAATCTTCAAATCGGGAGCCAGCGAATTGACCCCGACATCGAATCTGACCTGGTCGTTGCCTTTGCCGGTGCATCCGTGGGCGATTGCCTTCGCACCTTCGGAACGGGCAACATCGACCAGGATTTTGGCGATCAAAGGCCGCGCCAGCGCGGTTGCCAGGGGGTAATGGTCTTCGTAAACGGCATTTGCCTTGAGCGCAGGGAAGATATAGTCTTTAACGAACTCTTCCTTGGCATCTACCACCAGCGATTTGATGGCACCGACTTTCACTGCTTTATCTTTTATAAATGTGAAATCTTTTTCGTTGCCGACGTCTATAGTTACGGCGATGACATCGTAGCCGTATTCTTCGTGAAGCCATCTGATGGCTACCGATGTATCCAGACCGCCGCTGTAAGCCAGTACCAGTTTTTCTGCCATAATCAACCTTCCTTCAATAATCTGTTGTTTTTATTATATATCAATTCACACTGAAATATTCAGTTAAAAATGAGGTAATTTGCGATTTAAGCCCTTCGTATTTCCAGTTATAATCGTGCCCCGGTGCGCCGATATAAAGTAATATATTCCCTGCATTTTCCTGCGATATGCCGAAGGCTGCTTCCAGGTTAGCCCTTATTATGGTAAGCATATCGCCGTGGCTGAAAGAATCGGGAACCGTCCCGTTGCTTCTTAAAAGCAGCACTCTTTCCATGTGGCTGTTGTTATTCCATACGGGCGGCCCCAGTTGTATGCTGTAAACCTGCCCGTTATCTTCCAGAATCGGCATGGCTCCGGAGCATATGGTGCATCCGTTGCTGATGCCGAGCAATATGACCTTTAAATCCGGCAGATTATCCGTTAAAAACTCGGTTCTTGCCGCCAGTTCCTGCGCTCTCGCCGGATAGGTGCTCAATGCCATCATAAACTCACCCATAGCTCCGAAAAAGGAATGGTCTGTCCTGTAATAATCTATCCATAATGTCGAATTTCCCAGTTCCGTCAGGACGCCATCGATTCCCGGAGACAGTTCTTTTTCATTGGACTCGGCTATGGCAGACCATCCCCACCCCCCGGAATTGACGATTACCACAACATCCACATCCTTTGCTTCCAGGTATAGCGCCAGCACCTGTTCGGTAAAATCCGTGCATTTCTCGTCATCGTTACCGAAAAGGGTAGCGGCTGTTTCAGCGGCATCTTCGATTACTTCCTGCGGAATGCCTGAGAAGTCATTCGTGGATAGAGTTGAGCCGTTGCCCGTTTCGCTGGCCTTTGCCGGAACTACGGTCGAAGGAGCGCACAAGACAATTACCATAGATATGGCTACAGTTAAAAAAACGCCTATCTGTACTTTATTTATCTGAGTCATATTAAGACAATTCCTTATAGGATAATCCTCGCCGCTATGGATTCGACAGGCTCATCCCGATTAATCGGGACTTGGTTCTTTACATCCGCTCACCCTGAGCTTGTCGAAGGGTAAGCGGAGTATAAAATCAACTGAATCAATAATATTCGACGTTTTTTACTTTGCAGGGCAAATATCCGAAAGCACTGCATCCAGAATGTCCAGTGCCTTGTCGATATCGTCACGCCCGATTATAAGCGGAGGCATGAACCTGATGATATTATCTCCGACTTTATTTAACAGCAGCCCTTTCTCAAGGCATGCCATTACGACCTGGGAAGCTATCTTGCTGTCGAACTCTATTGCCTGTAAAAGGCCTCGTCCCCTTGCCTCTTTTATGAAGTTGTATTTTTGCTTGAGTTCGTTCAATTTCTGTGTAAGATACTGTCCGGTTACCTTTGCGTTGAGGGATATATCGTTATCAATGATGGTTTTTAAAACGGCGTATCCGGTAGCACAGGCAAGCGGATTACCGCCGAAGGTAGACCCGTGGTCACCCGCAGCAAAGACCGAAGCCCTGCCTTTCGCCAGAATGGCGCCGATAGGGAAGCCGCCGGCAAGCCCTTTAGCCAGAGTCATGATATCAGGTTCCACGCTGTACTGCTGGTAGGCAAAAAGCGTTCCCGTGCGTCCGATGCCTGTCTGGATTTCATCCAGTATCAGGAGGATGCCTTTTTCATCGCACCAGGCCCTGACCTTTTTCAGATAGTCGTCGTCAGGCAGATGAACGCCGCTTTCACCCTGTATCGGTTCCATCATGACGGCACAGGTTTTATCCGTGGTTGCCGCTTTCAGCGCATCGATGTTGTTGTACTCTACGTTAATAAAGCCCGACGGAATCGGGATATACGGCTCCTGAAACTTGGTCTGGCCGCTGGCCGAAACCATCGCCAGCGTCCTGCCGTGAAAAGAGCCGGTTCCCGTGATAACCTCATAAGCGCCATTTAAGTGGATGTGTCCGTAACGGCGTGCCAGCTTGACCGCCCCCTCGGTGGCTTCCGTTCCGCTGTTGCAGATGAAAACCTTGTCGAGGCAGCTGTTTTTTACGAGCAGTTCCGCCAGTTTGAGCTGCGGGATAGTATAATAGTTGTTCGAGGTCTGTATGAGCGTATTGACCTGCTCGGTGACGGCTTTCACAACAACCGGATGGCAATGCCCCAGGCTGTTGACGGCTATCCCTGAAACGAAATCGAGGTATTCCTTGCCGTTATCGTCCCATACTTTTATTCCCTGTCCCCTGACGAGGGTGACGGGAATCCGTTTGAAAGTGGGCATATAATATTCGTGTTCCAGTTCCTGCCAGTTGCTCATTTTATTTCTCCCTTGGAGTTATATATCATCGTTCCCGTATTTCCTTCTTCGATTTCTTTTACCAGTGCGTTTTTGCGGTTTCCATCGATAATTACACACCTTGTAAGCGGATTCCCTGTAGCTCTCAGGCAGGCTTTGATTTTAGGTATCATGCCGCCGTTGGCTACACCTGAATCCAATAGCTCCTTTGCTTCCGAATGGTTTAAACTGGGCAAATAATTGCCCGAAGCGTCGCGTATGCCGTTTACATCCGTCATAAAAATAAGCTTTTCGGCTTTTATGGAGGCGGCGATTTCTCCGGCTATGGTATCTCCGTTGATATTTAGCAGTAATGGGTCGTTCTCATTCCGCTCGACAGAGTACAGGCTGACAGGAGAAACGACAGGTATAAAACCGGCTTCCAGAATCGCTATCAATACTTCGTGGTTTACTTTAACCGCGCTGCCCACATATCCCAGTTCTTTATCGCGCATTTTACCTTCGATTAAGGCGCCGTCGACACAGCTGATACCGACCGCTTTGCCGCCGCGCAATATAATGGTGGCTACTATTTCTTTATTCATAAGTCCGCCGATAACTGCGGTTACCATATCCAGTTCCTGTTTGCCTGTAATGCGTTCTCCATGGCTGAACTGGGGGGTGATGTTCTGTTTTTGCAGCCACTTGTTTACCATATTGGCCCCGCCGTGAATAACCACGATAGGGTAGCCCTGTTTTTGCAGGTGGATAATATCATCGATGGTGGTATCCCTGGTATCGAACAGGGAACCGCCTAGTTTGATGACGATTGTCTTGTTATCCAGCTTGTTTTTCACTTAGCGCTCCTTTCTCCAAGAGCTTAACATAATATATTAGGTTGTATAATCGGCATTGATGGAAACGTATTCCGCTGTCAGGTCGCAGCCCCAGGCGGTAGCCGAAGCTTTCCCCAGATTGAGGTTCAGGTCTATTACCACAATCTTGTCACCCATTGCTCTGGCTGCTTCCATGTTTCTGTTTTGGGCGGCGATACCTTTTTCCAGCAGGCAAATGCCGCAGATGGATAAATCGGTTTTCGATTCCAATACCTCTGCTCCGCTTCTGCCGGCTGCGGCGATGATTCTCCCCCAGTTGGGGTCGCATCCGTGTACCGCTGTTTTTACCAGCGGGGAAGCGGCGATGGCCCTGGCGCAGATTCTGGCCGACTTGCTATCCAGAGACCCTGTTACGTTTACCTCTATTAATTTACCGGCACCTTCGCCATCGGCAACAACGGCTTTGGCAAGGTATGTACACACTTCATTAAGGGCCTGCTGAAATGTTTCTGCCAGTTCCGAGCCTTTTTCAACTTTCCTGTTGTCTGCCAGTCCGTTTGCCATGATTATTACCATATCGTTGGGGCTGGTATCGGTATCTACGGAAATCATGTTGAAAGACGTATCCGCTGCAGTACGTAACGCATCCGTAAGAAAATCCGCATCCACACTGGCATCCGTTGTAATGAAGCAAAGCATGGTTCCCATATTGGGGTGTATCATGCCGGAACCCTTGGCGACTCCTCCGATAGCGAACTGCCCGCCGTTAACAGTCACGGCCACTTCCTTGGAAACGGTATCCGTCGTCATTATAGCTTTAGCAAAATCGTGTCCGCCGTCTGCGGAGAGTTTAATGCCGTCGATGCCTTTCCTGATGATGTCCATAGGCAGATTCCTGCCGATAACACCTGTACTGGCGACGAGGGCTTTGTCGGGGTCTGACCCGACCTTTTTGGCAGCCAGTGCGGCCATCTCGATAGCATCTTTCATTCCCTGTTCACCGGTGACTGCGTTGGCACAGCCGCTGTTGGCTACGATAACCTGGATGCCTTCGGCGGGTAACCTGTTCCGGCAGACGATGACCGGTGCCGCTTTAATCTTGTTCATGGTAAAGATGCCTGCTCCGGTGCAGGGCGTTTCGCAGAAGATTATTCCCAAATCCGGTTTGTGTACTTTATTCTTTATTCCGGCGCTGGTCGCTCCGGCCTGAAAACCCTTTACCGAGGTAACTGTCCCGTTTTCAATATAGTCGATTTCAATTTTCTTCATAGTATAAAACTATAGCATAAACGTTGTTTATAGGCTAGCTGGATGACGTGTTTGTAATTGAAATAATAGCCAAATTTCGGCGTTCCGACTTACTGGATGTTAAATGTCATGCTGGAGTCACGATGTGTCGGGACGAAGCATCCTGAGAGGGGGGATATGTTTTATCTTACCGAACTTAATGACCGTAAGGTCATGGGAAGTTTATTCCTTTGCACCCCGGATACTTCGCTTCGATAAATCTTCGCTCCAGTATGACAAATAGAGAATTATCGCCCTGAATTCCGATACATAGAATTTTAGAGAGATGATGGTGTCTATACAGTAATCTTTGTTACCACCACTTGTCGGAGAATTTTCCTTTCCTGCCGGATGTGTTGCTTTCCATTCCTATTGAGCCGTTCACTTTCACCCGGTACTTTGTTTTATCGCCGGTTGCACTGTTGCCGGATTTTGCTGTGGAAGTTGTCGCAGCGGTCGCTGTCGATTCGGTTGTTTCGACGGTCTCCTTGCTGGAAAAGATGGCATTGGTGCCGGTGGCGGCGACGAATATCAGGAAACCGTTGAATATTGCCAGAATCCATGTGTATGCGGTTTTATCTTCGGTCAGGCTGGCGGCAACGAAAGCGACTGCCAGCGATAATCCGATACTGAGCCATTTTTTAACCGTCTGGCTGGTTTTGAAATTCATCAGGTAGCCGATTACTCCGGTGACTATATAAACGATGGCGGTGCAGCCTGCAAGGGTGGCAAAGGAATCAATCGTGAAAAGTTCGCTTGGAATCGTCATTTTATTCCTCCGCGATAATTTCTGCGATTATTATGGGCTTATAAAAGGGCAAAGTCAATACTATAAAAGTAATTATCCACCGTATCTGCTTATAGCTTTGTATATTGCATCCGTTCCCGAATAGAGGGATTTAACCGGTATTCTTTCATCGGCGGCGTGAACATGTTTCATAAAATCGAACCCATCAGGCAAGTCTATCGGCAAATAGCCGTAAGTCTGGATTCCCAGCTTGGCCAGCTGTTTGGCGTCGGTGGAGGCGCCGATGACGATGGGAATAGGGATGCATTCAGGTTCCTTCTGTTTAAGAATATCGGAAAGCATATCGAACAATTTCAGGTCGATATTGCTTTTTACTGCTTCGTACATGGTTATTTTTATATCGCAACCTTCTCCGGCAATCTGCCTGAGTTCGCTTATCAGGTCTTTATCCGTAAAGCCAGGTAATATTCTTCCGTCCAGATAGAGCGTAACTTCGCCCGGAATCACATTTATCCTTTCGCCGCCCTTGACGATGATGGCGTTGACGGTATTGTGCAATAGAGGGTCGAAAAAGTTGCCGGTCTCATCTTTGATAACCTCGAGAATTTCATCGGTCAGCGCCGGGTCGAGAAGCTGGTTGAAATATGTGCTCGATGGCATCGGCAGGTGTGAAGCGATAATCTTAATCATCTTTTCCGTAACAGGGGTGATGTGCACCGGAAGTCTGTGTTCGTTTAGTGATACCAGCACTTTGCCCATCTTCGACATGGCGCTGTCTTTTACCGGGACAGAGCCGTATCCGCTTGGGCCGTGGAAGGTGATTTCTACACAACAATTCTGCTTTTCGGCGACCTGCACCAGGTAGAACTTCCTGCCGTCGATATACATGGTATAGCCGCCGAACTCGCTGATGGCGTATTTAACATCCTTGAAAATTTCGGGGTGTTCTTCGACAAGAAATTTGGCGCCGTAATTTCCCCCTGTTTCCTCATCGCACATGGCACAGAAGATAATATCTCCGGCAAGTTGCAGATTCTCGGCTTTTGCTCTTAACAGCGATGCAATCATCATCGCCAGCCCGCACTTCATGTCCAGCGCACCGCGTCCCCAGACGTAGCCGTCGGCAATCCTGCCTTCGAACGGCGGATAAGTCCATTTCTGGTTGGCTGTAGTTACCACGTCCGCATGTCCGTATAAAAGCAGCGGAGGGGCTTCTCCCTTTCCCTTAAGGCGTGTCAGCAGGTTGGGGCGGGTGGGGTCTTTAGCTAAGAAGGCAGTTTCGAATCCGGCTGCCGTTAAAAGGCTGTCGATGTATTCCATCAGCAGAGCTTCGTTTCCGGGGGGATTGGTGGTATTGAAGCGAATCAGGTTTTGCAGTAATTCTTCGGGGCGTTTATATATCGAGGTATCGATTGAAGGCATAGAAACTCCTTTTATACGGCAAAATCTAATTGCATAATTATACCATTATAGAGAATTGAGACAAGACTAATTGAGCGATTCGATATGTTTATACTGCCGCCAGCTTATAGGGATATGTCCTGCCGCCAGTAAAAGGCTGAAAATCAACATCGGGAACGAATGCAGTATTATCGACGACAGTATGAAATAGATAACAGGGCTTATCGCCAGCGGAACGGGTATCTTCATGAATGGAAGAAACATCCATTTGAAATCGCTACCATAACGAAAGTAGCGAATCCAGCAGGCATAGTATAGTAAGAGCATCAATCCCATTACGGTAATTACAATATAATCAACCGGTTCGTCGATACCAATGGCATAAAATAGGGGAATGATAAAAACACCGTACCTGCCGATGTTCTCAAGCACAACCAGTACTATGTTTTCTTTAGGCAGGCTCGACGGCTTGTTAACCGGCGTTTTTAATGAAAAGATGACATTCGGTATGAGTATCAATACTGTCAGTATTAACGAAATGGGGTGATAAGTTAATAGGAGGGGATGTAACATTAATCTTTTCTCCTGTGGGGAATATTATAGCATGACAAGTAAAAAACGTAGGGACGGGCATTGCCCGTCCGCGATATTCGAATATGGGCGGGCGACCATTGGTCGCCCCTACGATAAGATAATAGATTAACGTAACTAATTTGGCAAAAGAACGTTATATCATATAGGAGAATGAAGTCATTTTTTAAAAAAATAGAATTATGATAAGCGTATATACTTCCACAATAAAAACAGTGTTTTGTTCAGGTTCCATTCAGGTTGGAGTATTTAGGTGTTAAAAATGGGGAAATAAATAGTAATTTAGTACTGTATACAAAAAAACTGATTAAAAACATGGTTATTTTCATATAAAATTCATAATTCGTTAATTATTTGGTGGTACAATATATAATATATAAATAAATCATATACGATAAGAATAATCTGTTGTTGGGATTATGGTGTGTATAGTGTTTCAAAAAGTTTACGGAGTATGGCAGGTTGACAGTACAATGTCCTGCCCTTTTAGCACAAGGATAAGGCTTTGTAAAAAAACTTAAACGTTTAGAAAAAAAGTGAAAATCGTATTAATAATAAAATATAAGGAGATAATTGGCTCAACATTTTAACCAAAATTGGTTTTACGGACTTTCTTCAAGAGAAATTACGGGGACAAAATATGGTGCTTTAGCTAGAATTACAACTCCCAGCTCTTTACCTACTCCTGCAGGATTAGTTGCTTATTTTGTTAGTTGTAAAAGTACAACTACATATTATGATGATGAAGGGATTCTTCAACATCGTTTTTATCAAGCAACTATTGCATATACTAATACTGCCGGTAGTTGGCATTTTTCATGGGGCTATGCTCCGAACAATCTTTCACAACCACCATATACTGGTTTAACTCCTACAACAAATCATAATTATGAACTTGGAATACAATTTACAGGAACTGTTGGCCAAGCGTATGTTATTGATTTGGCTACTAATACAATATATACAATGGGATCAGTAGCCGATACGGGAACAATGTGGGTTGACGACAATCCAGGTTTTCTTATGGAAAGTGACTTAGACAGTGTAAGTGATATTAATGTTGCAGCTTTTAAAGCCTATAATTTTAATGTGTTTACGAGTCCATCTTCATCTACTTCGTGGCCAGCAGCTAAATCCTATTATCAACCATATCATAATCCAGATGACCCTTCTCAGGATTATGATATACCTGCTTTGATTCATACCTACACTGTGGGGACTAAGCAGTATAAAATTGGTTATACGACGTCAGGCAGCCACATTGATAATAGTACAACTACATTATGGTAGCCTTATAGTAGGGGGTAATAAAAGTGAATGTAGTAAAAATGTTGACAATTATGTTGAATCTTGTTTTATTTTTTACGCTACCATTGATGTCAGGATGTAGTATAGGCGATGATAAATCAATTATGATAACCGCCACAGTGGATAATTCGGTTGTTTCAGTGGAGATGGGGGAAGAAACACTTCAAATCGAAGGATCAGGGGAGTTTTATTATAAAGAGTGGGGAGAACTCCCTCAGATTTTTCATGGTGTTACTATCGATAATAGTCAATACCCGTATACAGGAGGCGAACCCCCTATCGGCGTCAACTATTATTCCTATTCGTTTGAATTTGAAGACGGTGCGATAAATTATATGACCTGGGCCCGATATGCTCTTGATACAACAACTACTGCCGACGGAACAAATATATATTTAACGGAACATATCAGTCCGCAGGCAGGCATCATGAGGGTCGTCTCAGATGGGATATCGAAAAGTTATATGCTGGTGAGTACCGGTTAAAATAATCGGTTGCTGAACATTGGTAGCAGGGGGTGTTAAAGTGAAACGAACATCGGCAGTCATTGTATGCGGATTGTTAGTAGTTGCATTTACATTATCCGGTTGTACCGAAACCGAATATGTTACGGTAACAGATACAACGACAGCTACGACAACATTGCCTGAGGTAACAGTAACACAAACAGTTTCTACGTTAAACGGAGATGTTTCGTTAGCCGATGAGGGCACTCTCACTATCGATGGTATGGGTAGTTTTTATTATCAGCGGTTCGCTGGTGAAATTGATGAGGTTATTGCTTTTCATGATATAACTTTTACCAGATGTTATGTAGTGGAGAACGGAACAACTCTTACCGAAAATGTCACGCCTATAATGTATAATATTTCAATTGAAGGAGAAGGTGGAGAAGCTGAAATTTTACGGTTCGTTGGCTTGCCTGCCAAAGATGCAATACATGTTAATTTGACGCAGTACGAAAGCCCACAGGCAGGAGTTATGATGGTTACATATGATAACGTCGTATATATTTATATATTAGTTTCAACTACAGGATAATTTTAAACGAATTTTGGGGGATAGCAATAGTTATTTAACTATCCCCAAAAAATACTATTTATCAAATATATTTTGTTGTGTTCGATATAGGATTGATGTACTGAATTTTTAATACATTAAATGTGCCATGTCTTGTTTGGAGGTGTATAAATGAAACAAATATCAATTATCATTTTAGGTGTCTTTCTAGTGGTTGCATTTACATTGTCCGGTTGTGCCAAAACCGAATATGTTACGGTTACAGATACGACAACCCTGCCTGCGGTAATGGTAACCCAAACAGCTACTACAACAATAACTACTACGTCTGAGCGCAGTTATTCATATAAATTAATTGATGCGTTACTTCTATATATAATCGATGTAGTACAATCAAGGGGATTGCTTGATGAGGTTGCAGGAATCGGGAATAGAGGAGACTGTATTCATTTACTTTTTGATAAACAAATCAACGATGAAGTTGTCAGCCTTGCCCAGGAATCAATAGATACAATCGCCCCCGGTTTCCCTTTAGAGGTTATGGTAGGGACTATAGTTACTAAAATAGTCTAGCCTTGCAAATTGTATCTATTTCGTATTATTTTCAAATCCCCCCTGGGGGGATTGCTTATAACTCACTCTTAATCTGTAAATACGTAGCTGGCTTTCTTTAGATAAGAATAGAAGGTAAGAATGGTCGAACCCAGCGCCATATACATCAGGATTGCCAGTAAAATATCCGGGCCGATGTTTAAAACAGCCATGATCAGCGGTACCAGCCAGAACCAGTAATTCAGCTTGGCGACCTTGGTGGGGGTGGGGAATTCGAAATCCTTCTTTCTCCGCTTGATAAGGTAGGTAACAATCCCGGCAAGAGCGGTAACGCC
This sequence comes from Dehalococcoidales bacterium, assembly GCA_034429935.1. GTDB lineage: Bacteria > Chloroflexota > Dehalococcoidia > Dehalococcoidales > UBA5627 > UBA5627. Next base: position 8,985 of record DAOUFJ010000028.1, on the reverse strand, counting down.
GCCGATTAGCGCCGGAACGGCGTAGAGATACGGATTCCACACTACCAGACCGGCGGTGCGGTCGAAACACCCGGCAACAATCGCCAGGATGAGAGTAGGCATGAACAGAAATTGGTCGGCTATCATATCGTAGAGGGAGCCGAAGCGGCTTTCCTGTTTCAAGCGGCGGGCTAAATTTCCATCCAGATAATCTGTTATCGCAGCAAATATCAACAGGATACCGGCAGCTAGAATTTGCTGAGTACTGCCGAGAGCTAAAAGAAAGACTATGATAACTGCGAGAAAGATGCGTATTGAAGTGATGACATTGGGAACATTAAGTTTTACGGTAATGTTGGTTTCGGCTGCTATGCTCAATCGATTTACCCTTTCTATAAAAAAGTACGTGAATGCGGTTGACATCGTAGCATATATTAAAATCAAACGTCAAAAGAACGGCTGTTTAAATCATATAGAGCTTATTATTATCTCCCCTGACTTCTCCCCTCAGATGCTTCATTTGTCACTTACGAATTCAGTATGACATTTTACTTATTACCCATCCATCGCCTGTCTGCATTCCTTGATAAATTTGCCGACTGAGGCAAAGTTATCATCTTTTTCCATTAATTTAATAATCTGGCTACCGATAATCACCCCGTCTGCTATCTGTGATACCTCTTTTGCCTGCTCGGGCGTCGAGATGCCGAAGCCGACACAGAGCGGTTTATCCGTGGCTTTCCTGACATCGGCGATAAAATTATCGATATCGAGTTTCATGTTATCCCGTGCTCCGGTAACTCCGGTCAGCGATACCATGTAGATAAATCCGCGCGATTTTTCGACAACTAATTTTATGCGTTCCGTAGTGCTGGTGGGAGACAGCAGGTAAACCAGGTCGAGCCCGGTTGTTTCGGTGATATTTTCCAGTTCTCCACCTTCGTCGGGCGTCAGGTCGGGGACTATCAGCCCGTCGATTCCGCAATCGATACTGTCCTTGCAGAACTTTTCCAGCCCGTAGTGATAAACCGGGTTATAGTAGGTCATAAATATCAACGGGACATCCGTCTTTTTCCTTAACTGTTTAACCATGTCCAGGCATTTATTAGTGGTAATGCCATTTTGCAGGGCGCAGTAGCTGGCATGCTGGATGGTGGCGCCGTCCGCCATCGGGTCGGAAAAGGGGATGCCGAGTTCGATGATGTCGCAGCCGCTTTCAGCCAGCAGCGGTACGATTTTCATGGTCGCTTCGATACTCGGATAGCCGACTGTGACATAGGCTATTAGCGCTTTATGCCCTTTTTTATTAAATACTTCATCTATGCGATTCATCTTGCGCCTCCCAGTGCGTTAACCACGATATCGATATCCTTATCCCCTCTGCCCGAAAGGTTAATAACTACTATCTTGTCCTTATCCAGCGTCTTTGCCAGTTCAGTGGCGTAATAAACGGCGTGGGACGATTCAAGAGCAGGCATGATACCCTCGGTGCGGCATAACAGTTGAAAACCTTCAAGTGTCTGCCTGTCATCTACGGCAACGTATTCGGCACGCCCGGTATCGTGCAGGAAGCTGTGCTCCGGTCCCACTCCCGGATAATCCAGCCCGGCGGAAATGCTGTGTGTTTCCATGATTTGCCCGTTGTCATCCTGCAACAGGTAAGAGCGCGCTCCGTGAAGCATACCCACCTTGCCTGCACAAATGGTGGCGGCGTGTTTACCGCTCTTAATACCGCAACCGGCAGCCTCGCAGCCGATGAGTTTTACATCCTTATCATTCAAGAAGGGATAGAACATGCCGATTGAGTTGCTGCCGCCGCCGACACAGGCTACTATATAATCCGGCAGTCTATTATATTCTTTCAGCATCTGCTCACGGGTCTCCTTACCGATGACGGACTGGAAATCCCTGACCATTTGCGGGTAGGGTTTGGGGCCAACCACCGAACCGAAGAGGAAATAGGTATCGCGCGAGTTAGTTACCCAGTCACGGATAGCCTCATTTATGGCGTCTTTAAGCGTGCGACTGCCGGAACAAACCGGAACCACTTCGGTGCCCATCTGTTTCATGCGGAAGACATTCAATGCCTGCCTTTTGATATCTTCTTCCCCCATATAGATAGCGCATTTTATCCCCAGCATGGCGCAGACTGCCGCAGTGGCAACGCCGTGCTGACCGGCTCCCGTTTCGGCGATAATGCGCTGTTTACCCATTTTTTTAGCCAGAAGTCCCTGCCCGAGGGCGTTGTTAACTTTATGCGCTCCGGTATGCAGCAGGTCTTCCCTTTTTAAAAGGATTCTTGCTCCGCCACAGTGCTTTGTCAGGCTTTCGGCATAATATAAAGGGGTCGGCCTTCCGGAATAAACCCTTGAAAGGTGTTCCAGTTCAGTCCAGAAATCGACGTCGTTCTGTAATTTTTCATAGGTGTCTTCGAGTTCGTCCAGTACCGGTATCAGCGTTTCGGGAACGAAGCGTCCGCCGTACTCTCCAAAATAGCCGTTTTTATCAGGTTGCATGTTATTCCTCCTTGTCGATTCTATATATTTGATTAATGAATCATGAATTTATTATCGTCGCCGTTATGGTTCGACAGGCTTTTCCCTCATTCTGTCATTGCGAGGAAAGAGTCCCGATTGAATCGGGACGACTGACGCGGCAATCTCTAACATTATATATTTAAAATTAGTTTCTGTAGATTATCTATCTGAAACAGAGAGTTAATTGTATTTTATTTCATCTAATTTTTCTTTTTTTAAATTATTCGTTAGAGATTGCTTCGTCGCCCCGATTAGGATTTTAGGTGTCGGGGCTTCTCGCAATGACAGTTTAAGGCCTACCTGTAAATATATGCTATCTCCTCCATCAATTTAGCGAATTGTTCGGGAAAGAGCGACTGCATTCCGTCAGAAAGGGCGTGCAGCGGGTCGTGGTGAACCTCGATTAACAACCCGTCGGCACCGACGGCAATCGCCGCTTTTGATAGTGGAAGAACGTAATCCCTTTTTCCAGCGGCGTGGCTGGGGTCTACCACAACCGGTAGATGGCTGGCTTCCTTGATTGAAGGAATGGCGCTGATATCGAGCGTATTGCGCATGTTATCCGAAAAAGTGCGAATGCCGCGTTCGCACAGGATTACCCTGTGATTGCCGCCTGCCATAATGTATTCGGCGGACATCAGCAGTTCGTCGATGGTAGCTGCCAGTCCTCTCTTTAAAAGTACCGGCTTTTTAGCTTCCCCGGCGCGTCTTAACAACGAATAGTTCTGCATATTGCGAGCCCCGATTTGTATGATATCGGCGTATTGTTCGACATCGTCCATGTTGACATGGTCGGTGGCTTCGGTTATTGTCAGCAGTCCGGTTTCGTCATGAACCTTTTTAAGGATTTTAAGACCGTCGATTCCCATCCCCTGGAAGCTGTAGGGTGAAGTCCTCGGTTTGAACGCCCCGCCCCGGAAGACCGTCGCCCCGTATTTTTTCACTATTTCAGCAGTGGTGATAGCCTGTTTTTCGTTCTCGATGGCGCAGGGCCCGGCCATGATAACCGGCTTGTTCCCGTCGCCGATTTTAACTCCCTCTATAGTGATAACGGTATCCTGCGGATGCGTTTCACGGCTGACCAGTTTATACGGCTTGGTTACCGGTATCAGTTCCTTGACCCCGTCCAGAGGGAGTAAGCGGGATTCCTCTACGGCGCCCTTGTTGCCGATGATGCATATGGCTGTGCGAATGGCGCCGGTCATGGGAACACCGCGATAGCCCATATTCTTGATTTCTTCGATTACACGCTGCACCTGTTCTTCGGTGGCATCGTTTTTCATTATTACCAGCATTGCTTTACTCCTGTATTTATGAATCTCATTTATCCCCACCCCAGATGCTTCATTCGTCCATCACGAATTCAGCATGACAATAGGGTTTTACTCCTCTATCTTTCTGACGGTATTTATGAAAGACCTTACTTTCTCCATGTCTTTTATTCCGTTGGTTTCCACACCGCTGGAAACATCGACGCCCCACGGGCGGGCGGTTTTTATAAGTTGACTGACATTATCCGGCGTCAAACCTCCGGCAACAATAACCGGATAAACCGCGGCGATTTCTTTAGCAAGCTTCCAATCGAAGGTTTGTCCCGTTCCGCCGAAATAGCTGCCTTTACCTGTATCCAGTAGAAACAGGGGTTTGTATTTCAGCGAGGCTTTATAACCGGCTTCAATCTCTTTAATAACCTGTTCTGTAAGGCATCCATCACATATATGAATAACCTTTATGACGGGGAAAGCGATATCCATGCAGTAATCCCAGTTTTCGTTGCCGCTGAGCTGAACGTAATCGAGACGGCAGTAACGGGCAGTCTCGTTTACTTCGGAAGCCGGCAAATTTACAAAAACCCCGGCAACCAGCGGTCTATTTGTGAGAGCGCGTATGGCTGATGTTATTTGCAATGCCTTTCCCTTATCTATCTGGCGCTTGCTGGGAGCAAAAACCAGCCCCAGAAAATCGGCGCCGGCAACGGTTGCAGCTACGGCGTCTTCGACCTGTGTTATACCGCATATCTTGATTTTCGTCATCGTAGTTGCCTCATCTTTGCTGCTATATCCGGGCTGGCGGTCAGGGCTTCACCGACTAAAAAATTGTTTACCCCGCAGGACTGCAATTCAATAATATCTTCTTTATTACTTATACCGCTTTCGCTAACGACGATTCTGTCACCGGGTATCAGTTTTTTAAGTCTTTTTGTGACGTTTAAATCCGTTTTAAAGGTTCGCAGGTCGCGGTTGTTGATGCCGATAATTCCGGCATCGCTCGCCAGGACTGTTTCAAGCTCTTTTTCATCGTGTACTTCTACCAGGCAATCCATTCCCAGGTCGCGGCTCAAATCGAGCAGGTATTCCATATTAGTCGGTGATAGTATTGCCGCTATCAGCAGCAGGCAATCGGCTCCGTAGGCGCGCGCCTGGAAAACCTGGTAGGGGTCGAAGATAAAATCCTTTCTTAGCAGGGGAGGCCTGTCCTCTCCGAGCGTGTCCCTGATTTCTTTTAGATAATCGAGGCTGCCTTTAAAATACTTTTCTTCCGTTAAAACAGAGATGGCGGCAGCGCCGTTGGCGGCGTAGGTTTTTGCTATTGCAACCGGGTCGAAGTCATGACAGATAACGCCCTTAGACGGCGACGCCTTTTTAACCTCGGTTATCAATTTTATGTTGTTACCGGCAAGCGCCTTTGACAGCGATTTTGTCCGTGGCTGAGCAAACGCCATTCCGTTCAGTTTGTTCAATGGCAAACTGAGTTTTATATCTTCCAGCACCTTTTTGTTATATTCGACTATTTCATCAAGAATCATGTTATTCCTCTTGTATTTATTCCCTTTGCAATCGTCGTTGCGAGGAGTACAAATTTTATTTGGGCGACGCGGCAATCTCTTTTTTCAACTTTATAAATACGATAGCTATATTTTATATAGCGGTAGAGATTGCTTCGTCCCGATAAATCGGGATCTCGCAATGACGTTTATTTTTATTAACAGCTATTGCTCACTTTAATCATCTGCTCCAGTTTGTTTTTGGCATAGCCGTTATCTATAATCTCGGCAGCCAGCTTGACGCCTTCGGCAAGTCCGGACGCTTTGTTTCCGGCAACCAGGGCGGCGGCGGCGTTTAAAAGCACTACATCGCGCTGGGGCACTTTATCGCCGTTCAGTATTTGCCTTAGCAAGCCTGCGTTCTCCTGCGCATTCCCGCCTTTAAGGCTGGCTGCAACGTTTTTTCGCAGTCCTAAATCCTCCGGTTTGACATAATAGCAACTGATTTCGCCCCTATTTACCTCGCAGATGTGGGTCTGACCTGTAATCGTAAACTCATCTATGCCGTCTTCGCCGTGTATAACCAGCGCATGCTCGCAGCCCAATCCGTTTAAAACTATTGCCAACTTTTCCACCAGCCCGTCGCTGGGTACGCCCAGAACCTGGTATTTTGCCCCGGCAGGATTGGTGAGCGGGCCGAGTATATTAAAGACGGTACGGATGCCGATTTCCCGGCGCGTGGCTGCCGCATATTTCATAGCTGGGTGGAAGGCGGGCGCAAACATAAAACCGATGCCGGCTTCTTCGATGCACCGTGCGACCTGTTCGGCGCTCAATTCGATTTTTACCCCCAGCGCTTCCAGCACATCGGCGCTGCCGCAGCAACTGGACATGGCGCGGTTGCCGTGTTTGGCAACTTTGATCCCGGCTCCGGCGGCAATAAAAGAGGCGGTAGTGGATATGTTGAATGTTCCGGCGCAGTCGCCTCCGGTACCGCAGGTATCCAGCGAGGGTTGCTCGAAAGCTACCGGAATGGCCTTGGCTCGCATCGTTTTAGCCAGCCCGATGATTTCGTCCGCCGTTTCCCCCTTCATTCTTAGTGCGGTTATGAACGAAGCGAGTTGAGAAGGCGTGGCTTCGCCGCTCATGATCTCTTCCATCACGGCGGATGCCTCGTCACTTGTCAAAGACTCTTTTTCAACCAGTTTTTTAATAGCTTCCTTAATCATTTCAGACCCTCACTTTGCTGTTATTTATAAAGTTTTCCAGCAGTTTCATACCCTTTTCGGTCATAAAGGATTCGGGATGGAACTGTATGCCTTCTACATTGAATTGCTTGTGTTTCAGCCCCATAATCGTTCCGTCTTCCGTCCATGCCGTAACTTCGAGGCAATCAGGCAGTCCTTCCTTATATACCATCAACGAGTGGTAGCGGATGGCTGAAAAGGGATTGGGCATTCCCTCGAAAACGCCCTTGTTCGCATGGTGAATCAGCGATGATTTGCCGTGCATGACGCTTTTGGCAAGGTCTACTTTTCCTCCGAATACATGCCCGATGCACTGGTGTCCCAGGCAAACCCCCAGTATCGGCACTGTCTCACTGAAGTGCCTGATAACATCGTTCGAGATGCCTGCCTGCAGCGGGGTGGCGGGGCCGGGGGATATTACGATCCTTTCCGGGTTAAGATTTTCAATTTCCCCGATAGTTATCTTATCGTTTCTCACAACCATAACCTCCTCTTTCAATTCGCTTAAATACTGCGAGAGGTTATAGGTAAAGCTGTCGTAATTGTCGATGAGTAATAACATATTTCCTCCTTAAATCCCCTAGCTATGTTCAGCCTGGGTTACCGCCTTGAGCAGGGCGCGCGCTTTATTCATGGTTTCCTCGTATTCCTTTTCGGGTACGCTGTCGTAGACGATGCCGCAGCCCGATTGCACGTAGGCAGTTTTATTTTTATAAACGATAGTCCTGATGGTAATCGCCATATCCATGTTGCCGTTAAACGAAAAGTAACCGGCGGCTCCGGCGTACGGGCCTCTCTTTTCCGGTTCAAGTTCGGCAATGATTTCCATGGCTCGAATTTTAGGGGCGCCGGATACCGTTCCCGCCGGGAAGCAAGCCCTCAGGGCGTCAAAGGAGTTCGTTTCTTTGCTTAACTTGCCCTGTACGTGGGTAACCAGGTGCATTACATGGGAATAGCGTTCTACAGTCATCAGTTCGCTGACCTTAACCGTACCCGGCTGGCTGACCCTGCCGATGTCGTTGCGTCCCAGGTCAACAAGCATGATATGCTCGGCGCATTCCTTCTCGTCTTTCTTGAGTTCGTCTTCCAGCGCCGTATCCTCGGCAGGGGTTTTACCTCTCGATCTGGTACCTGCCAGCGGGCGGGTCATCACGTTTCCATCCTCGGCCCTTACCAGTATTTCGGGCGATGCGCCGATGATCTGGAAATCCTTGAAATCGAAGAAGAACATATATGGTGACGGGTTGATGGTGCGCAGGGAGCGGTATAAAGCGAAAGGTGAAGCCTCCGTCGGCTGTGAGAAACGCTGGGAGAGCACCACCTGTATGGCGTCCCCCGCGGTGATGTAATCCTTTATCTTCAGAACGCTTCTTTCGAATTCTTCTTTGGTATGATTGGAAGTCATTCCTGTAGCAGTGTCTGCGGATTTATTTTTAGCGTCTTTTCTGATTGATAAGTTAAGGGGCTGCTCGAGTCTTTTTGCCAGATCTTCGATACGGTCGATAGCTTTTTGATAGGCGGTCTCAACGTCATCTTCATCAAGGCGCGCATAGCTCATAATTTTTATTTGGTGGGTGGCATGGTCGAATACCAGTAAAGTATCTACCATCATAAAGAATGATTCGGGAACGTTAAGATTATCGGCTTCGGGGGATGGCAGCTTCTCGAAGCGGCAGACCGCCTCATAAGCCAGATAACCGACAGCACCGCCGCAAAAGCGCGGCAAGCCGTTTATATTCACTATTTTATATTGGCTCATCTCTTTCGAGATAACGGAAAGCGGGTCGATGTTATCTTTTCCGTATGTGGAAATTATCTTGTAGGGGTCTGTGCCGATGAAGCTGTAGCGGGCGACGCGTTCGCCGCCCTCGACGCTTTCCAGTAAAAATGAATAGCCGCCGCGGTTGATTTTAAGAAAGGCGGAGACGGGCGTCTCCAGGTCGGCGACCAGTTCGCGGTACACAGGAACCATATTGCCCTGTGTTTTTAACTCTTTAACCTCTTCCAGTGTCGGGTGGTACATAATAAAAACCTCCGAAAATAAAAAACCCCTCGCCATAGGGGCGAGAGGTCTATCTTCGCGGTACCACCCTAATTAACTGCAATAATGCAATTATCTCTGTCAGGTACGGCTTACTTAAGCGATACCCTGAGCTTCGTTAACGGTGCTCTTTCCGTCAGTACCTACTTGCTTTCGCTTTCGGGTGCAGCTCCCGAGTCCATTCAACCCCTGCGCCAGCGCCGACTCACACCTTCCTCGGCTCTCTGAGCTTCGCTTCGAGTTTACTTGTCTCGTTCTCAGCCTTTAGTTTTATGTAATTATTTTGATTATAGGGAAATAATTTGGGGTTGTCAAGGGTGTGTCAGCGTCCATAACATATTGGACTTTTTAGGGGATATAAAATTATCCAAATAATAGCGCAAAGGAGGGATTTTGCCAATGCTGCGGTGAGGTCTC
>DAOUFJ010000027.1:0-9524 GCA_034429935.1 Dehalococcoidales bacterium | reverse complement strand
GCACTTTTATCTCAGATTGGTATAATGATAAAGGGCAGACATGCTCAGACATGTTTGTTCCTTTTTCAATGCAGAGAAGCCGCTCTTTACGGGTGGTTTCTCTGTTTTATTAAAGGCATAAAAAAACGCCCATCCTGGTATTCAAAGGATGGGCGTTTTAAATGGTTTTAGAATCTATTGAAACTAGCTCTCCGGTTTATAGTCGAGGCACGAGCCGTCGGCATAGGTCTCCTTTTTGGTGGTGGGGAGCTGTTCCTTGAACTTGTCGATGGCATACTGGCAGGCGGCGAATCCTTCCTGCCGGTGTCCGGTGGATACGGCGATTACCACGTTGTTTTCGCCGACATTCAGTTTGCCTACCCTGTGGACGATTGCCATATCGTTTACAGGCCAGTTTTCCTTAGCCGAATCGACTATCTTTTGCAGTCTTGCCTCCGCCTTGCCGTCGGCATCCCCGTATTCTACGGAGGCGACACTTTTTTCATGCGAATTGTCGCGGATAAGTCCGATATAGGCGATAATTCCGCCGCTGGCGTCGTTCCTGACGCCGTTTATCACATCTGAAATGGATATGACATCCCGTGTTATTTTTACCATCGAGTTAGCGCTCCTTAAAAAGACTTATTTATGCCGTCCCCGGCGACTGTTCGGGCTGATTTATCAACTCGGAAATCTTGTTTTTTCTTGTTCTGCGCGCCGGAGTTTTTACGGGAACGGTGTCCGGCGTGGGGTTAGAAACCGGGGGCTCCTGTGCGCCGGTTTCTATGGTATCCATAGGTTCCGTAAACAGTTTTTCCAGTTCGTCCGGCTCTATAGTTTCCTTGGCAATCAGCCTTTGAGCTATATGCGCCAATCTGTCCTTATGTTTTATCAATATATCCCTGGCGGTATCGTAAGCCGTCTGTACTATATTGTGAACTTCTTCGTCGATAATATTGGCGATATCGTCGCCGTAATCACGCTGTTCGGAAATCTCGCGTCCCAGGAAAACCATTTCCTGCTTGTTTCCGAATGTACGCGTTCCCAGCTTGTCGCTCATTCCGTAGTCGGTTACCATTTTATGTGCCAGGTCTGTTGCACGGCGTATATCATCGGAAGCTCCGGTGCTGATTTCTCCGAAGGTTATTTCTTCTGCAATACGTCCGCCGAGCAGGGTGGCCAGCATATCCTTGAATTGAGAGCGGGTCAGCAGGTAGCGGTCCTCTGTCGGCAACTGTCTGGTATGCCCCAGGCTCATACCTCTTGCCACGATAGAGATTTTGTGAACGGGGTCGGCATTGGGAGACATTCTGGCAACCAGTGCGTGTCCCGCTTCGTGGTAAGCGGTAATCTCTTTTTCCTTGGGACTGATTTTGCGGCTCTTTCTTTCGGGGCCGGCGATAACCCTGTCGATAGACTCTTCCAGCTCTGCCATGCCGATAGCTTTTTTGCTACGCCTGACAGCAAGAATTGCTGCTTCGTTAACCAGGTTAGCAAGGTCTGCTCCGCTGAAACCGACAGTCTGCTTTGCCAGGGATTGCAGATCTGCTGTTTCATCCAGCGGTTTGCCTTTGCTGTGTATCTTTAATATGGCGGTTCTGCCTACTATATCCGGCCGGTCAAGGGTTATCCTGCGGTCGAAACGTCCGGGTCTCAACAGGGCTTCATCCAGTATATCCGGTCGGTTGGTGGCTGCAATAACGATAACACTGGTGTTTGTATCGAAGCCATCCATTTCCACCAGTATCTGGTTTAATGTTTGTTCTCTTTCATCATGACCTCCGCCCATACCGGCGCCGCGTTGACGCCCGACAGCGTCTATTTCATCTATAAAAATTATGCAGGGCGCATTTCGCTTCGCCTGGTCGAAGAGGTCGCGTACACGCGAAGCGCCGACACCGACGAACATTTCGACGAATTCACTGCCGCTGATGGAGAAGAAGGGCACTCCGGCTTCCCCGGCTATGGCTCTTGCCATCAGTGTTTTACCGGTTCCGGGAGGGCCTATCAATAATATGCCTTTAGGGATGCGCGCACCCAGCGCCTGAAATTTTTCACGCAGTTTCAGAAAGTCTACCACTTCTCGCAGTTCCTGCTTGGCTTCGTCAACGCCGGCAACATCATCGAAGGTTACCGTCGGAGTGTTGGCAGAAAACATGCGTGCCTTGGAACGTCCGAAGTTCATTGCCTGATTATTGGCTCCCTTGGCCTGGCTGAAAAGGAAGAATATCAGGAGTCCGAATATCAGTAACGGCAGGAAGCTTATCAGCAGGCTGCCCCAGTCGATACCGCCGCTTTCTACTGTTACTTCTACACCGTCGAGAACAAATCCCTCTATCTCATATATACTGACATTGGATTCTTTGTATGCTATATATTTTTTATCATTATTGTCGGTGACAGTCAGTAAATTATCACTTATTACGATGCTCTTTATCTTCTCTTCCTGAGACATCGATATAACATCGCTTAAGGATTTTTCCTCCGGTTTTGTATCGCTGGGAAGAATAAATGTGGTAAACAATATGGCGATTAAAATTATAGCAGCATAAACTATAATGGTTCGCTTCCAGTTTATTTTCATCACTTACCTCGAAAAATATGATAGAGCTTTTATACTTGTATGGGAATAGTGGTTATAGAAGGATATCATGTACCTTACTCTATTTACATTATATTATAACAGAAATAGCCAGCCATATAAAAAAGCCTGTCCTGGGTGGTCTTCTCAGATTGTAATATAAAACAGGTGAAGTCAGGGTAAAGAATTGAAGGTTCGTTTTAAAAGGAGGGCGTCTTCTTCCATTATGGGGCTTTCACAGATTACCAGTCCGCTGACATTGTAATCCTTCAAGACCTGCAGCAGTTCTTTGTACTGCATATCGGATTCTTCGAACGGCAGGTGCCTTTTCTCTCCCTTGCCGGTGTATTCGATGCCGGAGACATGAATGTGCATATCGTTCAGAGCCTCTTTCCCCAGTGTAGCGGATATTTCGTCCAGTATGGAGGCAAATTCTTTGTAGGAATTATAAGCTCCGGTGCGGGCATGCCAGTGAGCGAAATCTATGCAGGGTGCGGCATTTTTAAGTTCTGAACATAAATCGACTATCTCGGAAACAGTTCCGAACTGGCTGCTCTTGCCGCTAACCTCCGGCCTTAGTGTTATATGTATATCTTTTTCTTCCAGTTTTTCCAGCACTTCCGCCAGGTATGTTTTGACTGTTTGATATGCCTTTTCCGGGGAATCTCCCATGTAGTATGCAGGGTGGAAGATGATACTTTTAGCTCCGCATAAAGCGGCAATCTCGGCGGCGGTAAGCAGGTAGCTCTGGCTGATTCTGATTTTCTGGTGTTCCCTAGCGTTGAAATTAAGGGCATAGGGGGCATGTGCCGATAACGCTATTCCGGCATCTCTTGCAAAAGCTTCCACCTTTTCGGCATCCGGCTTTTTCAGGTAAACCTGCTGTACGAATTCCAGTTCCATGCAGCCAAGTCCCAGTTCAGCAATGCGTTGAATCCCCTTGATTGTTTGAAGCTCACCGTTTTTAGCAGGGGGTGTGCTTATGGGTATCCCTGCGGTTCCGAATAACAGTTTCGACATGATATTTACAGTATAACATATTGATGTAGATAATTTGGAACAGGGCGGGTATTGGCTATCCGTTCCTGCAGGGGTTTTTCCGTTTATGTTATAATAATGGCACGATATCAATTAACGGAGGCTCCAACTGGAAGCATTAGATTTAGCCCATAAAATAGTAGAAATTGCCAGCGAAAAGCAGGCTATAGATATAAGTTTGCTTGATGTGAAAGAGATATGCAGTTTTGCCGATTATTTCGTGCTTTGCAGTTGCGATGCCGTCAGGCAGATGGATGCATTAAGCGACGAGATAATACATCTTTTGAAACAGGAAAACATATACCCTCTGCACAGGGAGGGAACTCCTGAATCGGGATGGGTACTTGTCGATTACGGCAGCGTCATCGTCCATATACTCTCTCCTTCTGAGAGAGAGTATTATAGACTGGATGAGCTTTGGAAGCAGGCGAATCCGGTAGTGCGGATTCAATAATCCCCGCTTAACTGCCTAGTAGCTGAAAAGTTCTTCTTTCTTGAAGAAGAGGTTGATTTCGTTTTTGGCTGTTTCCACCGAATCGGAGCCATGAATCGAGTTGTGTTCGATATCTACGCCGAGGTCTCCCCTGATGGTTCCGTCTGCGGCTTTGGCCGGGTCTGTCGCACCCATGATCTTGCGTATCAGGTCTATCGCACCTTCGCCTTCGAATACGGCGGCTACGATGGGGGCGGAGCTTATATAACTCGTCAGGCTCTTGAAAAAGGGTTTATCCTTGTGAGGGGCATAGTGCCTTTCGGCGAGAGCCATATCCATGTGGAGCATTTTTATACCTATCAGCGTTAGCCCTTCTTCTTCGATGCGTTTGATTATTTCTCCCGATAACCCTCTTTCCATGGCGTCGGGCTTGACGAGAACCAGTGATCTTTCTATCATATTTTCCCTTCTTTTAATTATCCTTTTTATTTTGCCTGTCTATTATTCTATTTTTTGAGCTAATTATCAAATCCGTACGCAAACCGTTACAGTTCTTCTGCGGTCAGCGGAGCCATATTTTTATGCGGCGTAATCGGCGGTTTTTTTAGATATATCGGTTGTAAGGCAGCGGGATTGTCGTGAATACCAGCCTTTAGTTTTATATACCCCAGTTCGGCGAGGTATCCGGTGCGGCGCATTCTGGCGGAAGGGGTGGGTATTATCGCGCTCTCCCCGAGTTTTCCGGTAAGTTCATCGATTGCCGCCTGTGTCAGTTCCCCGCAGAAAACCGTATTTTTCTCTGTTTCCCTGCATAATTCTTCAATCGTAGTAATATGCTCGGATTTGATTTTTTGCCACTCGCCGCCGATTTTCTGAAATATGGCTGCTGCTACCTCGCTTCTGCCGGCGTTGATTACGGGGCATACCGGAAGTCCTGTTTCGCTGTGTCCGTAAGCGGTCATTTCGAGTGTGCTTATTCCTACTATCGGAACATCCAGGCTGAAAGCCATTCCTTTAGCTGTGCTTACTCCCACACGCAGCCCGTTGAAACTGCCCGGCCCTGTGGCGACTATAATTCCTTTAATGTCTTCGAATTTGATTCTGCCGTTTTCCAGTAACTGCGTCAGGCGCGGCATAAGCTCCACGGAATGATTCTGCCCGCAGCTCCAGGTCAATTCAGCCAATATGTTAAATCCGTCCGCTATGGCAATGCCGGCGGTATCCGTTGACGTATCTATAGCTAAATGCATCGTTTACTCCGTTTGAAATTTCAGTTTATCCAGCAGTTCGTTGTATCTCTGTCCGTATGCTTTGAGCGTGATTTGACGCTCGTTGTCGCCTTTATAATTTATCCCGATAAAAAGGTGTTCTTCGGGGAACAGGGGCAATCCCCTGTCAGCCCATTCTATGGCGCAGACGCCTTTTCCGTAGAGGTAATCATCCAGCCCGAGGTCGGCGATTTCCTCCAGTTTTTCCAGCCTGTAAAGGTCCATGTGATATAGTGTCAGCCGTCCGTAGAGTTCACGTACCAGCACGAACGAAGGGCTCAGTGTATATTCATCTATCCCCAGTCCGTAGGCGATTCCCTGTGTCAGGCAGGTCTTTCCGGCACCCAGTATTCCCGATAGCAGGAAGATATCGCCCGCTATAGCCAGCTTCCCGATTTTTCTTCCCAGTTTAACGGTATCGTCGGGGCTGCGGCTCGTAATGTTCAATTCTTTTGTGGATTCAGTTTTATCTTCCAAAGTGATTCCAGCCTGTTTTCCCTGTTTTTGAGAGATTGCCCTCTTTATCTTTAAGGATTATTCCGCATTTATCATCGGCAACGATTTTCCCGATAACCGTCACCTGGCAGTCCATCTGCTTTTTTATCTTGTCCATGATATCATGTCCGGCGGTAAACAGCAGTTCGTAATCCTCCCCGCCGGATATCGCCATATCGAGTGCCTCGTTACCGAAAGCGGTTTTAACGGCTGGGTGAACCGGCACCGCATCTGTGTTTACAATAGCTCCTGCATGGCTGGCATCGCAGATATGTTGCAGGTCTGCTATAAGCCCGTCGCTGATGTCCATGGCGCACTTTACTCCTTGTGCAGCCATGGACTGTCCTTCCGTAACTCTGGGGAAGGGTTTATTGAGAGCCTGTACCAGGGGGGCTTTTATGCTGTCAGCAACCGGCAGGCCGTTTTCTATTATTTTCAACCCGCCTGCCGCTCCGCCCAGGTATCCGGTAACGGCTATTTCGTCTCCGGGATTTGCCGCCGAGCGGGTTAACATAATATTAGAGTCAGCCGCATTGCCGAATACTATGGAGTCTATAAATACTACCGGGGCCTTGCTGATATTGCCGCCGATTACCTTAACGCCGAATTTGCGCCCCAGTTCCAGTATCCCTCTGTAAAGTTCGGTAACATCATCGGCATCGGTATCTTCCGGCAAAGCCAGCGAGAACAGGGCATATTTCGGAGTCCCTCCCATGGCGGCGATATCGCTCAGGCTGACGGCAAGCGCTTTCCACCCCAGTTCCGTCCAGCTTGTTTTATCGAGTTTAAAATGAACGTCCTGAACGAGGCAATCGACTGTGGTCAGGTTAATCGAAGAATCATTACGCCAGGCGGCTGCATCATCCCCTGTACCTATCAGTAAGTTCCGGCTGTATTCGGGCTGGTTGTCCTTGTCTTCGTTTATCAACCTGGACAGCGTATCTATCAATCCGAATTCGCCAAGTTCAAATATCTTCATGTTGAAATTATAGCATGTGCTAATTCGAGCCACAAAGATAAAAAATTTTTACAAAAATGGCCTTTCGGTACTTGAAAAGGGGGTTGACGTCAATGGTAAAATAGATAGTAGGGGTTTTACAGTGAATGGAATGCCCCGCTTTGTTTTTGATTATTAACCTGAACTTATATATTTAAGAGGTGCATTTTAGAAATATTTAGCGTTTATGCTTTGGTGTAGTAGTAATATCTGATAACAGATTGCGTAATATGAAGGCTTTTTAGTATTTGTACGGGATTGTTGGTTTGTATTCTCTTTAATCCTTCCGCACTTTATCCTTTATACAGCCAGCGCTATGTTTGTGGTTGCATGGAAAAGCGTTATCCTGCATCGTGTTTTTACGATAACTTTACACCAAATTTACCGTTACTATTATATAATTCACCTTTATAAATTTGGTATTTTTAACCTGATAGGAGAATAGGGTTTGATTTATAATTACTCTGAATTTGCTTTCAAGGCACCATCAATGCTGTCAAGAGCTCGTCGTATCCTGATAAAACCGGTTGCCGGTTATCCGGTTTCGTATCCCGTCACTACCAGCCGGGAAATGATGTCCACGATAATTAAAGGAATCAGGAAAGTTACCGATGCCGATATCCTTATACTCGATGGCACTCCCAATGGTGGCCCGATTTCACCGATTTATCAATCGCTGGGCTATGATTTCCCCAGGATAATAACTCTGGATGTTAACGATTGTGTGTGGGTCGAGGTGGATAATCCTTTGACCAAACCGCTGGCTGTCCCCACGTTCTGGATTCCAAATGTGGTTTTATCCAGCGATTATCTGATTTCGGTATCGCCTTTGAAGGTGGTCAACGGATTCGGAAACCTGAGCATCATGAACCTTTTGAGCCTGTTGCCCAGCAAGAAGTATGGCACCAGTTCTCACGGTGGCTGGGAGGAACTCTACGGTCTCGGTATAGAGAAGGTAATAACCGATCTCTATTTCACTATGCCATTCGACCTGGGTATTATCGAGGCACGCCAGAAGTTCATCACGAAAAACGAGCCGGCTAAAGGGGAAATCGAGGAGTGCGGCAAGGTATTTATGGGAGACCTGTATAAGGTTGATACCGAGGTTTCGCAGACACTCGGAATAAAAACGAATTACCTGGATTTGATTAAAGAATCGATGGCCGAGTTTGGTTTATAGGCGGTCTTGTGATTTTAGAGGGTTGGTGTTTATTCAATTCTGAAATTTGCGAGATTCAGCTTGCATGACGGAGCTGTCATAATCATCCGGGAGGCGAGACCGGCTGCCGGTTCCGTCAGTATCTTATATCGAAGCTGCCGTAATCTCCTGTGTAGCCCCCGTAGCTGACCTTTATTTCTTCCACTGAAGCGTTCGGAGGGCCGACCCTGAGATGGCTGACAAGTTTTTCCAGTTCCGGTTTTTCCCCCTCGGCGTAGACCTCGACGGTTCTGCCGTCCGAGAGGTTTTTAACGTATCCGGATAAGCCGCCTTCCCTGGCTTTCCGTGAGGTAAAATCCCTGAAATATACTCCCTGGACACGTCCGTGTACCAGCACTCTGATTGAAGCTTTATCAGCCATCCTGTTTTTCCCGCTTTAGAAAGCTTTACTCTTCTTCGAATTCCTGTTTTCTCTTTTTCTTGATTACCTCGACTGCCGGCGGTTGTTCCAGGATTTCGGAAACGTTGGCTTTCTTGGCATTTTTCTTGGGTTTCTTTGTTTCGTGATGTTGAATGTCTCTTTTCCCCATATATCCTCCTGAATTGAATAGTTATCTGTATTTAAAAGTTTAGCAAAGGAGACGGTGCCTGTAAAGTTATTTCAGCTTTTCGAGAGCTGCTTTCGCAGCCTCTATTTCGGCGGTTTTCTTGCTTTTACCATGTCCTGTTCCCAGCAGGATATGCCCCACTTTGACCTCGGCGGTAAAAACAGGTTTATGGTCGGGACCGGTTTCTTCTACTATGGTATATACAGGAGTCTTTTTCCCTTTGCCCTTACGTGCCTGAAAGATATGCTGTAAACGTGATTTATAATTGATGCAGGTCTCCTCTTCTCCCAGTTTTGCCAGTTCCGTATCGAACAGTTTTATCAGGAAACTGCGTGTGATTTTCAGCCCTTTGTCGATATATACAGCCGCAATCAGTGCTTCCATGGCTCCTGCGAGGTTGGCTTCCTTGTTGCGGCCGCCGCTGGCTTCTTCGCCTCTGCCTAGAAGCAGGCAGTCTCCCAGTCCGATGTCCCTGCCGATATTACTCAGAGTGGTGCTGCATACCAGTGTGGAGCGCAGGCTCGTCAAATCCCCTTCGTTGTAATCAGGATATTTGAAATACAGTTCCTCTGCAATTATCATGCCCAGTATGGCATCCCCTAAAAACTCCAGCCTTTCGTTGGAGTGAGGGGCAGTGGCAGGATTCTCGTTGATATAAGAACTGTGTGTCAGCGCCAGTTCAAGCAGCGTTGTGTTTTTAAAATATATCCCTATACTCTTTTGAAGTGAGTCGATATTACTCAAGATGTATTCCCCCTGTAGATAATAATATAGCACAAATTACCGGATATGTGAGTAGATTATATAATAAATAGAAAAATGAATGCAGCCGGTGCGAAGGCAGGTTAAACTTTGCCTTGTAATCCCCTCCATGATATAATTTTTATCACACTGGGGATTAGTCTAGCGGTAGGACAGCGGACTCTGGATCCGTGAGGGGAGGTTCGAATCCTCCATCCCCAGCCA
>DAOUFJ010000026.1:0-13662 GCA_034429935.1 Dehalococcoidales bacterium | reverse complement strand
AGGATAAAAACTTGCTATGTTTTATTATCTCTTTATTTTATACAAGGTTTCAGAAACTTGCGGCAAAAATGTTTTTTTAATTTATTAGCTGATAGATGTAGCTTGTAAAAGACAGCAGGGGGAATTACACGATTTCGCTTTATTTTTGGCGTTGAAGCCGTTGGGATAAGTCGGATGTTTGGCCGATATAATAACGACCGGTGGAATTACGCAGGATATAAACAAAGAAAGCCATAATAAAAAATGGCTCCCCGACTAGGATTCGAACCTAGAACCTGGCGGTTAACAGCCGCACGCTCTACCGTTGAGCTATCGGGGAACAGTAGTGATACCCTATATTCTAATTTAAATTTATCACTCCGAACAACCTGGCGGTTAATCCCGACCTGTCGGGACTCTACCGTTGAGCTATCGGGGAACAGCAATACACTTAATTTTAGCCAAACATTTTACCGATAACAAGTTGATGTTTTAATTCCGATTATTTTCTGTTTTACCTCTAGTTATCGGGGATTGTTGGCTGCCGAGCCAGGATTCGAACCTGGGTAAAAGGATTCAAAGTCCTTCGTGCTACCGCTACACAACTCGGCAACAATTCGGCATCTAAAATATTAAGTTTTTTAAATTACATGGTGCCGAAGGTCGGGGTCGAACCGACACGAGAGTTGCCCCTCAACAGTTTTTGAGACTGTCGCGTCTGCCTATTCCGCCACTTCGGCTGGATATAACCATCCATTTAAAGTCCCACAACAGTGGTGCCGAGGCCCAGAATCGAACTGGGGACACGCGGATTTTCAGTCCGCTGCTCTACCGGCTGAGCTACCTCGGCCTAACACATCAAAGGGTTTTACCCTTAACCCGCAATATTATAGCATACTCTTTTTTTTAAGGCTACATCGGTTCTGGTATGCGGATTTTTACCCCAGCACCACGTTGTCAATCAGCCTCGTTTTACCGAATTTGACCGCCATGGATACCAGCGCTTTTCCCGTAATCTCGTCCAGTTCGTCGAGTGTGACCGGGTCGGCAACCGAAACATAATCTATCCTTGCCAGTTCCTCGGTCTTGATCAGCCTGACTATTTCTTTTCTGATGGTCTCGGCGTTTCTTTCACCATGTTCATATAAATCCTTCGCCAGCATCAGCGAGCGGTATAAAACTGTTGCCGACTGCCTGTCTTCATAGCTTAGATACACATTGCGGCTGCTCATTGCCAGTCCGTCCTCTTTCCGGATAGTAGGGCAGGTAACGACATCGAGGTTCATATCCAGGTCATGTACCATCTTTTTTATAACGACTGCTTGCTGGGCATCCTTCTGCCCGAAGTAGGCTCTATCGGGGCTTACTATATTGAATAATTTATTGACGACCGTTGTCACTCCGCGGAAATGTCCCGGGCGGCAATTGCCTTCCAGTTTTTGCGTAATGCCGGTAACCTCGACGCGGCTGCTGAAATCCGCCGGATACATCTCTATGGCTTCCGGCGCAAATACGGCGTCGATGCCCTCTTCTTTTAAAAGCTCGGCATCGCCTTCCAAATCCCTGGGGTATTTTTCGAAGTCTTCCCCGGGGCCGAACTGCGTGGGGTTGACGAAAACGCTGACCACAACGGCAGCATTGTCTTTTTTGGCCTGCCTTACCAGGGATATATGCCCTGCGTGCAGATACCCCATGGTGGGGACTAACCCGACGGGTTCGGGCAGAGTTTTTCTGAATGATTTCATTTCGGAGACTGTTTTGATTATTTTCATGATGTTATTTTTTCTTCAACTCATCGATGATGCTTTCATCCATAGCGAAGCTCTGTGCTTCCGTGGGGAAAGCTCCCGATTTTACCTCTTCGTAGTATTCGTTTACGGCTCCGGACATCGCTTCGGCGATTTTCGCATACTGCTTTGTATGTTTGGGTACGAAATCGGTAAACAGTCCCAGTATATCGCTTATAACCTGCACCTGTCCATCGCAGCCGGCTCCGGCGCCGATGCCGATGGTGGGAATACTGATGTTCTTCGAAATAAAAGCGGCAAGCGCCGCGGGAACTGTCTCCAGCACTACTGCAAATGCCCCGGACTGCTCTATGGCTTTGGCGTCTTCGAGCAGTCTCTTAGCCGTTTCGAGGTCTTTCCCCTGTATTCTATGCCCTCCGAGTTGATTTATGGACTGGGGTGTCAACCCGATATGGCTCATCACCGGTATGCCGCAATCGACAATCCTTCTTACTTTATCGGCAACGTTGACGCCGCCTTCGACTTTTACCGCCTGCGCCCCGCCTTCCTGTATGAAGCGGGCGGCATTGGTTAAAGCCTGTTCCTCGCTTACATGGTAGCTCATGAACGGCATATCTCCGATAACCATGGCATTCTGTGTGCCGCGTACAACGGCCTTGACATGATGCAGCATGTCGTCCATAGTGACCGGAATGGTGGAACCGTATCCCAGTATGACCGTTCCGAGGCTGTCTCCCACGAGTATCAGAGGTACGCCGGCCGAATCTATGATTTTGGCAGTCATGTAGTCATAGGCGGTCAGCATGGTGATTTTCTCGCCTTTTTGCTTCATTTCCCTGACGTGTGTAATCGTAGTGCGCATTTGAGTCTCCTTTTATAAAGACAGCGATTCGATGGTATGCTTTATTCCGGTTATCTCGTTATTCCTGTCGACATGGACTATGGTAGGTGTAAAATCGGCGGCTTCGTTTTCTTCCACCTGGGAGTAGGTAAGAATAATGATGATATCGCCCTTGCAGGCCAGCCGGGCGGAAGCTCCGTTCAGGCATATCTGTCCGCTGCCGCTTTCGCCTTCTATAGCATATGTGGAAAAGCGAGCCCCGTTATTGATGTTCAGGATGTGCACCTGTTCATAAGGCAGGATATCGGCTTCCTGCATCAGTTTGCGGTCTATGGTGATACTGCCCTCATAGTTGATATTGAGGCCGGTAACACGGGCGCGGTGGATTTTGCTTTTCATCATTGTTCTCATTTCGGTCTCTCCGTTTGTCGTATTGAATACCCGAGTATATCTTCCATCTCCTTGGCTTGCCTGATATCCAGTCTGCCTTTTTCCAGCGCAACGGGGATGGTGTTGATACCAAGCTCCCTGTACAGGCGCGTCAGCTCTGGGTCTATGGCATCGAGAGCCGCCAGATGTCTTTTTATGGTACCCGTATCTCCGCGGGCAATCGGGCCTGTCAGGCTCTGCATGACTCCCGTAGCCTCTATGTTGTTTAAAGTTCCCCTCATCAAAGGCAGCAGCGCCTGGATGGCTTTATACTGGGGGACATCTATATTACCCCACAATTTCACTGCGATACTGGTCAGGGTTACCAGGTAGTTGCAGGCAAAAACGGCAGCGGCATGGTAAAGCACCCTGTCTTTGGCTTTCAGTTCTATCCAGTGCCCGCCGAGCATTTCCGACATCTCCTTGAGCAATGTCAGAAGGGGTTCACCTGCTTCCAGTGCGAAAGTGATTCCTTTCAGGTTTTCCTGCATCATGGCGGCGAAAGTTTGCAGGGGGTGAAATACCCCGGTATAAGCACCTGCCTGCCTTGCCGGATTGAGTATATCGATCGAATCGGCGCCGCTGCAATGAACTACCGATTGCCCTTTATGCCATCTTATTTGTGAGGCGACAGCCGGGATGATATCATCCGGCGTAGCGATAAATACGAGGTCGGCATTGTCGGCTACTTCCTGGTTATCCGTTACTGCCCGGCATCCGTCCAACAGGTCTGCCAGGGTTCTGGCGGATTCATTGCCGCGGCTGGAGACGGCTACTATCGGGAAGCCCCTCTGTTTAAAGGCAATCGATAGTGTAGTTGCCAGTGCTCCGGCGCCGATGAATCCTATTTTTAACCTGTTATCCATATCAGCTTCCATAAAATAAAAAAACCTTCTCTTGTACAACGAGAAGGCAAATTTACCATGCGCGTCTCGGTCGTACTCGATCCAAGCGATATGTATTATTTATTATCCCCAAAGCTCACCGCCGTTCGGTCGATGGCTTATAACTTAATTGTATTAAGCTGGCGGGGATATGTCAAATAATTATGTCCGTTACAGAAGAGTTTAACCCGGTGAAATCCCGTTGAAGAGTTCAGCACACACTGTATCGTTCAGTCCGCTAGCTTTTCTCTGGAAAAGCGTTTCGTTTAACGGGGTAATCGAGATATTTTTTTCTTTCAAAGCATAAATATCGGTATCTTTTTCCGCGTTGTTGTTAAGCTGCTGCCTGACCAGCCAGTAATATTCGTGTTTACCGTCATACCCTTCCTTTACGGTATCTATATGAGTTTTATGCGCCTGGCGGGTTATTCTGATGCCTTTTATTTCTGAAAGAGGGTAATCCGGTATATTGATATTTAAAAAGAACTCCCCGGATAGACTTTTATCCTTAAATTTTTTAGCTATCAGTCTTGTCAAATGTGCCGCATTATCGATATTGCCGTTGTTGTAATTTAATACTGAAACGGCGATAGCCGGTACATTCCTCAAATATCCCTGTAGTGCAGCGCCGACTGTTCCCGAAATTAAAATATCATCGCCGGTATTAAGCCCCTGGTTGATGCCGGAAATAACCAGGTCGGGTTTTTCTTTGACGACCATTTCCAAACCTATGATCACGCTGTCGCCGGGGCTGCCTTCGACGGCATAGGCTTCTATGTCAGCTACCAGCGGATTGATTTTATGCACACGCAGGGGCTGGCGCAGGGTTACCATGGTGCCCGTGGCGCTCTGTTCCCTGTCCGGGGCTACCACTGTTACGGCTGCAATGTCCTGTAATTCCTCAACCAGTGCCCAGAGGCCGGGGGAAAGTATGCCGTCGTCGTTTGAAAGCAGTATATTCATATCGTTCAATCAATTGATAATAAAGTTTAGCAGATGTATATTGTAACGACAAATATGATTAGTAATGAATATGTCGGTTTTTAATCACTATTGGTTGTTTCCGCTCTTTAATCCTTCGACGCGCTCTCCTACGCTGTCGCTTCAGGACGAGAGGGCGAGCGGAATTTTTTATCCTTTACGTAGATGAAAACTAAAGCCGCTCGTGGTGAGC
The DNA here is from genome assembly GCA_034429935.1 of Dehalococcoidales bacterium. Classification (GTDB taxonomy): domain Bacteria; phylum Chloroflexota; class Dehalococcoidia; order Dehalococcoidales; family UBA5627; genus UBA5627. Next base: position 8,607 of record DAOUFJ010000026.1, on the reverse strand, counting down.
TTAAAAAAAGCCGCTCATAGTGAGCTTGTCGAACTAAGCGGCTTTGAATTGTTATACATAGCAACCAAGAAAGATTATGAGATATTTTCTTAAAACTTCAATTATTGTTATACTTATCTACAGGAGTTTAACCATGAAGAAGATAACGGATATTTTCGCAGGGAAAGAAAAGACTTTTTCATTCGAGTTCTTCCCTCCGAAAACAGAGGCGGGGATGGAAAAACTGTTTGAAACGGCTGAAGCCTATAAATCATTGAATCCAGACTGGTATTCGGTAACTTACGGAGCGGGCGGGTCTACACGGGAACTCACCACTGAAATCGTATACCAGTTCCAGAAACGTTTTAATGTGCCGACGATGCACCATTTTTCCTGTGTCGGCAACAGCCGGGATGAATTGGCGGCCAAAATCAGAGAGATGAAAGAAAAGGATATCCGTAACATATTTGCATTGCGCGGCGACCCCCCTGCCGGAGTGGATACGTGGCAGCCGGCAGTCGACGGGTATGAGTACTGCTATCAGCTTGTAGAGCTTATACGCAAACATGACGATTTTTTCAGTATCGGTGTTGCCGGTTTCCCTGAAGGGCACATAAATTGCCCGAGTAAGGCACTCGATTCCATATATTTGAAAAAGAAAATCGATTCCGGCGCTGATTTTGTAATAACCCAGATATTCTTCGACAACCGCGATTATTTTGAATATGTGAAAATGATACGGGCGGAGGGTGTTGCTTCCCGTATCATTCCGGGAATAATGGTAATAACCAGCTATCAGAAAATTGTTTCTTTTTGTAAGGGATGCGGCGCCACTGTGCCGCAGAAAGTGCATGAGATTTTTGAACCTCTCGACGGGGATGACGAAGCTACTTACAGGGCAGGTATCGATTATGCCGTCGAACAGTTCAACGAATTGCTTGAAGGCGGTGCCCCGGGTCTGCATTTCTTTACGTTGAATAAGCTGGAGCCGGTAAGAGAAGTACTGAGTAGAATAAGACGTTGATTCGTAAATAGAAAGTAAACTCGTGAAAACCAGCGATTTCGATTATTATCTGCCTCCGGAGATGATTGCCCAGACTCCAGTCGAACCAAGGGATACCTCCCGTTTACTGGTTATCAACCGCCATGACGGAACAATCACTCATGTCAATGCCTTTTTTAACATCTGCTGGTATCTGAAAGCCGGGGATGTACTGGTGTTCAATAACAGCCGCGTCATGCCGGCTCGCCTCAACGGGATAAAACCGGATACCGGCGGAAAAGTGGAGATTCTGCTTTTAAAACGTATGGGTGAAGGTCTGTGGGATGCCCTGGTAAAACCGGGGAAACGTGTCAGAATAGGGACAAAGATTGTCTTGAGCAAGGAATCGATTGTCAAAGGAGAAGACAATCCCGTTGTAATTGCCGAGATAGCGGATATAAAAGACGAGGGTATCAAACTGGTCAGATTCTCCGATGAGAGTTTGCTTCCTTCGGTGGGGAAAACACCGCTTCCTCCCTATATACACAAACCACTGGAAAATCCCGAAAGGTATCAAACCATCTATGCCGATGCCAGTAAAACCGGCAGCGCCGCTGCCCCTACCGCCGGATTGCATTTTACCCCGCAGCTTATCGAAACGCTGGAAAAGAACGGAATCAGGTGCCTTTTTACCACTTTGCATGTCGGATTGGATACGTTCCGCCCCGTGAAAGGGGAGGATATCAGCCAGCACAAGATGCATTATGAATACGGTTATATCAGCAAAGAAGTCGCCGATGAGGTTTCTCTTGCCAAGAAAGAGGGGGGAAGGGTAATCTGCGTGGGGACGACATCGGTCAGGCTTGTTGAATATGCGGCCGGTATCAGCAAGAATGCTCCGCTAGACCCGTTCGAGGGCTGGGTGAATCTTTTTATCCTGCCGGGGTACAAGTTTCTTATCCCTGATGCCATGATTACCAATTTTCACCTGCCGAAATCGACGTTGTTGATGCTGGTGAGCGCATTCGGCGGTATGGAACTGATGAAAAAGGCTTACCAGGAAGCCATCGAGCAGAACTACCGCTTTTACAGCTTCGGCGATGCGATGTTGATTTTGTGACATGAAAGTTTCAATTATGCGGTAATATTTACTCCGCAGTATAATTTTAGTCATATTTTCCGTGTGAAAGAGTTGTCTTGAAAGGCAAAGTGTCTTATTATAAAAGCAGAGGAAACTCCAATGAGAAAAATTAATACAATCGCTAAGAAACTGGAAAGCCTGAAGCCGATACTTAAAGAACAATTTAAAGTTGAAAGTATTGGCATTTTTGGCTCCTATACGAAAGGCACGCAAAGAAAAGATAGCGATATTGATGTCTTAGTTGAATTTGAGGAGTCGGCTGATTTGAGCCTTCTGGATTTTATTAAATTGGAAAATTATCTGAGCGAAGTACTGAAATTAAAGGTGGATCTGGTTGAAAAAACTGCTTTAAAACCCAGGATAGGGGTACATATTTTGAAAGAAGTCATCAGATTATGAAAGGGGAGTTTCTCGATTATATCGAAGACATCGTTGAAGCTATGAGCGATGTAGTGAAATTTGTGGAGAATACACAAGAGTATGATGATTTCGCTACGGACAAAAAGACAATCTACGCTGTTACCAGGGCGATAGAAATTATTGGAGAGGCGTCTAAAAAAATACCCGATAAAGTAAAAACAGAGTATTCGCAAATACCTTGGAAAGAAATGGCCGGTATGCGTGATAAGCTGATTCATGAATATTTTGGGGTTGATACTAAAAGAGTCTGGAATACGGTTAAAAAGGATGTCCCCGGTTTAATACCTTTATTCGATAAGATTCTAAAAGATTTAAAATAAGAATTATCTGTTTATTTTATTAACCCTCATCAGTCATTCCGGTTAATCGGCGAGACTGCTGAGGGTTCCAAGTCCCCTACCTCAAATTGATAACCGTTACTCCATCCCCGCCTTCGTTGGAAGGAACGGTCTCGAAGTTCTTTACGAGCGGATGATGCGAGGCGAAGTCTCTGACGATGGAGCGTACAGTCCCCGTGCCGTAGCCGTGAATGATGCGCACCCTCTTGAGGTTGGAGACGGCGGCATCGTTCAGATAGTTATCGAGTAAAACCTCTACCTCGTCGGCACGCCTGCCGCGCAGGTCGAGCTCCAGTGATATCTGTTTGGAAGGAATTTGCACCTGCACTTCGTAAGCTTTATCCTTTTTATCGTCGTCTGACAGCTTGATAATGCTATTCCTGTCGGTTTTAAAGCTCATTGACCCTGTAGACACTTCCACCTGTCCGGTCTTCTCATTTATGGAAATAACCTTTGCCTTGACTCCCACCTCTTTAATCAGCACATTGTCGCCGACAGCTATTATCGAATCATCATCCGGCAGCAATTCTTCGTCCTCTGCCAAAATCCCTTCTCTCATCTGCTGGCGTACCGATTGAGAGGATTGCCGCGCATTTTTTATGGCTTCCTGGGATTTTTCTTTTCTTAAAACGGTGCTGACGAATTTCAGTTCTTTTTCCAGCCGCGATACCTCTTCGATAATCGAATCCCTGGCGTTTTGCTTCAGCCTTTGTTTTTCATCGTTAAACTTCTTCAATTCGGATGAGAGTTCTTTATTCTGGCGTAAGTAGATTGCTTTTTCGTCTGCCAGTTCCCTGTTCAGGGTCTCCAGTCTCTGCTTTTCCTGCTGGATGTTGGTTAAGAGTTCTTCCAGTTGCCGCGAGCTTTCTTTTAAGGAGCTTTTGGCTGCGGTTATTAACTCTTGCGGCAGCCCGAAATGAGCGGCGGTAGCGATGGCGTTGGAACCGCCTGGGGTTCCCAGCGTCAGCTTGTAGGTCGGGTTCATGGTCTCGGGGTCGAAATCGAATGAGGCGTTCTGCAATCCTTCGGTTACGTGTGCAAATACCTTCAAGTCGGTATAATGTGTGGTTATGGCTGCCAGCGAATGCGAAGCCAGTATATGTAAAAGTATTGCCCTTGCCAGAGCCGAGCCCTCGTTCGGGTCGGTGCTGGCCCCCAGTTCGTCTAAAAGAATCAGGTTATAGCCCTGCATTTTTTTAAAGATGCGGGCTATATTGCTCATATGCCAGCTGAAGGTCGAGAGTGTCTGCGCTATGCTCTGCTCATCGCCGATATCGGCATATACCCCGTCGAGTACCGGCAGCCTGCTGGTAGCTTCGGCTGGAATGGGCAGCCCCGCCTGTGTCATCAGGCACAGCAAACCGATTGTTTTTAGAGCTACGGTCTTGCCGCCGGTATTGGGGCCGGTGATAATCAGAATCGAAAAATCGTTGCCGATTTCCAAACTGAGCGGCACTGCGCTGTCTCCCAGCAGGGGGTGGCGGGCGCTGTCCAGTTTGATATACGGATGGGAAGATTCGTCAGGCTTGTAAATAGCAGCTTCTCTTGCCTTGAAACGCCTTGCAAAGTGCGCTTTAGCCATTGCCAGGTTGATAACGGCGGTTGCCTCGATGCCGTTGATGATATCACCGCTGACATTTCCAATGAGTTCGCTGATTTCGGTAAGTATGCGTGCGATTTCGCGTTTTTCTTCGATTTGCTCCTCTTTCAAGGAGTTTCCCAGTTCCAGCGTCTGCAACGGTTCGACAAACAGTGTGGCGCCCGAATTGGAAACATCGTGAACAATGCCGGTTACTTCCCTGCGGTATTCGTTTTTTATCGGTATGACAAAGCGTCCTTCACGCTCGGTTATTATCGGCTCCTGTATATAGTGCTGTTGCGTTCCGGTTGTAATCAGCCCCTGCAGCGTGCTCATTAAAGCCGCTTTTTTGGTGTGCTGGTTCTGGCGGATGGACACCAGTTTTGCCGAGGCGTTGGGTAGAATCTCTCCGTCGGGGGAAATCGCCCGGTCGATGGCTTTTTCGATGGGTAAGCACTCCGTAATATTGAAGGCATATTTACATAACATCGGGAATGAATCGGGATGCTCCGTTATCTTGCTGCGCAGCAGGCGTATTACCTGAAGAGATGTACAAATTATCCTGAGTGTTTTCGGGTCGAGTATTTGTCCGCGTGATGCCGCTACAACATAATCGCGGATATCCTCCACCCCGCTTGCCGATACAGAGATGTCTTCTTCTATAAGTTCCCTGGCTTCCGCCGATTCCCCAAGCCACTTGTTTATTTCATCAATATCGGTGGAAGGGGATAACGACATGGCAAGTTCCCGGCTCATAGAAAAGGAACAATATCCGGCGATGATTTCGCGGATGCGCGGAAACTCCAATAGTTCAAGGTCTTTGTTATCCATAACTATCTGTGTATTATAAAGAGTTATATATAAAATTGAAAATACGCAGCATATTGCAGGTTCGTATTAATTATAGTTGCTATATATATTAATTCGACGCCGCTTAGTTCGACAAGCTCACTATGAGCGGCTTTTAGGATTCACTATGAGCGGCTATAGTTGTTATTTACGTCCAAAGTTAAAAAATCCGCTCATCCTACTGCCAAGGATGAACGGATTAAACACGATTAATAATGTCAGTTATTTATACTATTCACAGATAAACCTTTCCTTCTTCAGCCTGTTTATTTTTGACCATAAATTGACAACTCCAAAAATCAACAGGGCAAGTACGGCAGAAAGCAGGCATATTGCAAAGATACTTACGGAATAACCATTTAAAGCATCTGGTATATTTGTAAGTATTACCGCGATCTCAAGGGGAATGACGCAGGCAAGCGTCCATAGTATTCTTTTCAGGTGATTGATGCGGGAATCGATATCGCTGAATAAATCGAATGCCTGCGTGTCAGCCTTCTTGCGGAAATATACCCATCTTAATAATGAACCGATATGTTCTACGCCGGTATCCTCCAGAAAGCGGATGTAGGACATGCTTTCCGGGTGTGACGGCCATTGGTCCAGCAACTCGATGCGATAAACGTAATCGCCGGGATTACCTTCTTCGAAGATATATTTAAATACCCCGATGTTGATCAATTGCATTCCTTTGGCAGACATTTCGTTCAACCATTTTTCTTCTTTTTCGAAGTCCCATGCAAAAAATACTTTGTACTTTGTAAATCTCATCGTTAATTCCCTCCGGTAATCTTTTCCCCGTTTGTTATCAGTTCGCGCAGCCTTGTAATCTCGTTCTCGATTGCTTTCTGTCCCTCGATTGTTATCTGGTACTCCTTTTTGCGGCTGTTCTTTTCACCGGGCAGTGCATGAATCCATCTTTTTTCAAGTAGCGTATTGATGGCGCCGTAAAGCGTTCCCGCTGCCAGTTTCACTCTGCCGGAACTCAGTCTTTCGACGTTTTGCATAATTCCGTAGCCGTGTAACGGTTCATATAATGATAGCAGTATATAGTAGACCGCTTCGGTCAGCGCAAGATTTTCATTGTTAAACATAATATAAACCCCTTGATATATCCATAGCCGTTATAACGGGAGACGATATATTATATCGGTTGCCGATATAATTGTCAATAATTAATATATAGCCGTTCGTGGTGAGTTTGTCGAACCATAACGGCGCCAATTAATGACATTTATTCGTTATGCCTTTCTTCGTAAACAGAGAAGGGGGTTGGGGGGTGAGGTTTTTTCTTTTTCCCACCCCGGATACTTCGCTCCGATAAATCTTCGCTCCAGTATGACATATATAGAACTGTTGCATTGAATACCGTGTATCTGGAAAGGGGCTAAGAGCTAAAGTAATACAGCATTGGTTAATTGCTTCTTAGTCCTATAGGTTGACATCGATTCATCATAAAACTATAATAACGGTCATATGGGCAAAATAATCATACAAATCCTCGGGGAATCTTACAGGTAATGGGTAGGCAATCTCTATGCCGCAGAGTTGGGTTTATACCTCAGGTAACGAACTTTACTCCGCAAGGCGTTTCGAATTCCGAAGAAGTCAGGCTTACCATTGAAGAACTTGAAGCCATCCGTTTGAAAGATATCGAAGAACTGGAGCTTGAGGATTGCGCTGTCGAGATGAATGTCTCCCGTACGACCTTCTCACGCATACTGGATTCGGCACGAAAAAGTATTGCCGATGCGCTGTTAAACGGCAAGGCTATAATAATAGAAGGCGGCAATTTTGAAGTGGCCGCAATAAGGCAGTTTACCTGCCCGATGGGGAATAAATGGTATATGTCAGGGGAGCATATCATAAGTCAATTACCTCAAAACTGCCCGAGACGCAGGAAACAGCATTCAGAAAATATATAAAAAGTACTGTTAAAACGAGGGGGAGTGCCCGGAGAACATTAAAATGTGACATATTATGCTAATAAACTGTATTATATACGGAATATTATAAAAATCATTAAGATTATGGAGGGTATTTAATGGTAACTGAGGAGCAGATAAGGCAGGAACTGAAAGAACTGGTAGTTCCCGGCCTTACGAGAACCGTAGGCAGCATGAACCTTATCATGGATGTCAAAATCGAGGAAAAGAAGGTCACTTTGACTCTGGCTGCGGCGGGAATGACCGCCCTGGTTCAGGGTGTCTTGAAAGCCAAGATCACAAAGATTGTGGGAGGGTTGACCGGCGGCAGCGAGGTGGAAGTGCTCTATGAAAACGTTAAGCCCGGTATGCTGAACAAGGTCAAGAATGTGGTGGCCATCATGAGCGGCAAGGGCGGCGTCGGCAAGTCGCTGGTAGCCGGGTTGACAGCGGTATCCTTAAAAAGGATGGGCTATAACGTTGGCATACTGGATGCCGATATTACGGGGCCCAGCGTTCCCAAGATGTTCGGTATAACAGATAAGCCTGCCGGAGATGAGACGGGTATTCTTCCTGTATTATCAAAATCCGGTATCAGGGTAATGTCCATCAATCTGCTTTTACCGGCAGAAGACGATGCGGTTATCTGGCGCGGCCCGCTGATTGCCAAGGCTATCGAGCAATTCTGGCAGGATGTTCACTGGGGGGATTTAGACTATCTCGTTATCGATCTGCCGCCGGGAACTTCCGATGCGGCACTGACGGTAATGCAATCGATTCCCATAACCGGCGCAGTTGTTGTTTATACACCGCAGGACCTGGCGATGATGATAGTCAGGAAAGCCTTCAGCATGGCCAAAAATATGGAAAAGCCGGTGCTGGGCGTCGTCGAGAACATGAGCTATATCTATATTCCCGAATTGAAGAAGAAGGTCGAGCTTTTCGGAGCCAGCCAGGCTGATATGATGGTTAAAGCCGCCGATGCTCCTCTGCTTGCCCAAATACCGGTCGACCCGAACCTGGCAAAACTATGCGATGAGGGCAGGGTGGAGGATTACGAAGCCGACTTTATAAAATCCCTTGGCGAAAATATCATAAAGTCCATTGCCGATAAAAAAGCGGCTAAAAAGGCTGCCAAAGAAGCCGAAAAAGAAGCTAAATAAGCGATAAATCCTGGCTGAAATCAATTTAGTACCCCGAATCTGAAAAGATTCGGGGTATTCTATTTTTGGGTAACTTGAATCAAACGCTTGATTTTTTGAAAAATCAAAAAACTTCCCATTTTATCGGGCAACCTATGCAAAAGTTCAGAAACATATTGGACTCTGATGGAAGGAAAAGAGAGGAGTCCGGGTGAAACAGATATACATAGATAGTTACTATGGAAAACGCTA
>DAOUFJ010000025.1:0-7603 GCA_034429935.1 Dehalococcoidales bacterium | reverse complement strand
CTCTATAGCCGAAAAATCAGACAGCCCGGAGTCTCTTAAGGCAAACTATGATGCGCTCAGCCCCAGCGATCAAGAGAGCTTAACCAAGAGTATATCTGAGCTGTATGAGTTAATTGCAAGCGACGAAGACCCTGATGCTTTATTTGCAACTTTGCCTCAAAACATCCAAAATCTTCTCACGATGGACATAGAAGGCAGAAGCTCAACCGTAGAGTAACCGGATAACCGGAACAAAAGATACGATTTCCGGCAAAGAATTTAAAACGGTGGAAAATCCGGTTTCGGATAATATAACTCCACTCGATATCGCCAAAGAACGCTATGCCAAAGGCGAAATCACAAGAGACGAACTCGAAGAGATTAAGAGGAATCTGGGATAGCTAAATGCAACTTTTTTAACAAAACCCGGTTATATATAAAGAAGGGGAAGAATCAAACTCAATTAAGGAGGTTATTATGCCGGTTGCATCAGTCGAAGAATTACTATTAACGATTTTGTTGGCAATTATCCCTGTTATAATTATTGCCGTATTATCTATTCTGCTATACAGGCATTTCACCAAAAAACATAAGAACTCCTAACGCCGATAAGGTGGATTAATTCATGAATGAGACAAACAAAACAAGCTTTAGATATTCAAATGCTATTACCGGTGGAATACTCAGCATCGTAGCCGCAGGGGTTTCTCTCCTATGGATATTCGGCTTTTTCGTTGTTGAATATATCAGGTATTTTGCAGGTGATATTTCTTTCGCTCCCGGCAGCATCTATTTTATGGCCTTCGGAGGATTAAGACTAACCGCACTGATTGCGAGTGCACTTGCTATTACAGGCGGTATATATGCGATAAAGAGAAAACATCGGTGGATTGCTATGGTCGGGGTTGCCGCCTCCATTTTTTGCTACCCTGTGTCGATTTTAGGTATCGTAGCTACAATTATGCTGTCAATATCAATATTTAGGAAAGAATTTAAAACGGCAGAAATTCCGGTTTTGGAATGAGAAACAAAATATTTAAGAACAAGTTTTATTTAATTATGCTTTCCGGCACAATCATCATGTTCGGAACGGAAATAATTTCCGCATTCCTGCAATTACCGGGAGAAGACGGGCGCTTATCATGGCTTATATATGACGTGGCGCTGTGCCTTATCGGCATCGTAATACTCGAAAGGCTGGCGGCTTTATCCGTATCAAAACCTCTTAACGGAAGCATATTTGCCATTTGCGCTATATTTTTTGGTGTCATCAATCAATTGCTGCTTTCGGACGGAGCTACAATGTTCGGTTACTCCGGCAACTTCTTAACGTCATCGATATTTTTCTATCTTGGCTCAGCCGTATATTTCCTGTCTGCCCTGGTTGCTTTAATCAGAACAGGAACAAGAACAGGATGGAGATAAACAGGTTAATATTATGCAGGATTCGATATTTTATTACATCTTTTTAATAGTATTGATAATCATAGCCATATCCGTTTTTATATGGGCGGTTATCCGGTGGACAAAACTATTTATGGATAAAGACTCCGGTACTCCCCTCGACATTGCCAAAGGACGCTATGCCGGAGGCGAAATCACAAAGGAAGAACTTGAGGAGATAAAAAATGGGACTATTAGGAATATTATATTTTATAGTTGGAGCAATATTATTCGTTCTAACTATTTCCTTGATGATTTTGGCAATTCAGGCTTTAAAGATATATATCAAAAAAAATAGAGAATAAAAAGTTGTCACCAAAAGGTGAAATCTCAAAGGACGAACCGGAGGAATGACAAGATGAAAATGGAAATAATTGCCTTCCTTGCTATACTGACAATCGGGCTGCTGCCTGTCACCGGCTGCCAGCCTTCGGAGACAGAGAACTACACTACGCAGGAAGAAGTTCAACCGCAGGAATACCCCGACCTTGAATATGCTATGCCATATCAGGTTGTATCCGAAGGTAATATTGCAAACGAAGACCCGAGCCGCAGTGTCGGACGCTGGCTTATAACCTCTGAATCCGCCTCATGTTTCGAGGAATATGCCGAGACTTCTATTCAGGCAGTTCTTGATTTGTATAGTCAGTACGGAAGGGATTACACATCCGTCCTGTTGATACCAAGCGATAAACTGGAATGTTTATACTATGCCGGGGCAAGCTTCGCCGCCGATGGCAAAGGCGCCGCCGGTATGACCGGGTCGGCTCCGGCAAAGAAGATGTACTGGAAAGTGCGTGCCGCCGACCGCCAACTCAACGAACTGGAACTGGCAATCGCCGAACTCTGGCAAGCCAAACAGCAGGATTTTCCACAACATGATGTTGCAAGCAGCATGAGCTACGACCCCGAAGCTTTAAGGCACTACATTGCCAATGAATTGAGTATCCCTTATGAAGAAGCGCGAATGCCCGAACTTGTAATGCACGAATACAAAGTGGATATGACGGAATCCACACCGGGGAAATGGCAGACCCTGTCCAGTGACAATACGGTGCTCGATATGCTGGTGGACGGCAACGAGCTCTGGGCAGCCACTTCCAACGGCGTCATCCAATGGGACATGGAGACCGGAAGCCGGCGCATATATACCACGCGAGACGGACTGGGCAGCAATGAAACCCGGGAAATCATCCGCGACAGCAGAGGCAATATATGGGTTACCTGTTATACCAGCGGGATAAGCCGCTTCGACGGCAATAAGTGGGAAAGCTTTAGCGTTAAAAACGGGCTGTGCTCCGATGAGGTTATCACTTTAGCCGCAGATAAAACAGGCGGAGTATGGGTTTCCGCTTACTGGGGAGTGAGCTATTTCGACGGAGAGCATTGGTCTTCATACTCGAATGTAAGCCCCGATGAAATTGTCATCGGCGGAGAAAATCCCATGAAAGACTGCCACAACCTTACATTCGTCGATGCGGAGCTTTCGGCAGTGGACGTAATCTTTGTGGACAGCAGCGGCGATATCTGGTTCAGCGACCGCAGCCGGGGCGTGACACGGTTCGACGGGAAGAACTGGAGAATGTTTACATCTGAAGACGGCCTTACCCAATCGGGGGTCTATGATATCTTCGAGGATAAAACAGGCAACCTCTGGTTCGGCAACCACGGAGGAGTCACCCGCTTCGACGGCGACAGTTTCACTGTTTTTACCATCGGCGATTACCGGTCGGTCATACCCCGCCCGATAATACAGGACATCATGGAGGACACCCGTGGTAATATCTGGATAGCCGCTTACGGCGGCGGTGCCGCCCGGTTCGACGGCAGCGAATGGCAGACCTTTTTGACCGCAGACGGACTGCCGGGCGATAACGCCCAGGCGCTTTTTATCTATACTAACGGCTATCCGGGCGTCATAACGAATAACGGGGTATGTACATTCGACGGCACCACCTGGGAAGTATTGACCGAGGCTGACGGGCTGACGGGTGGCAAGGTCAGGGTAGTAATAAACGATGAGCAGGGCAATCTCTGGTTCGGAGGAGAGGGAGGCGTCAGCTATTACAGCAAGTAGTCTAATATTCCAAAATCTACTGTAACCACCGGCCTGCAGCTTATTACTACAGTGATTTATAAATGGAGACACAAGAACCCGGATTGTTCTTCAGTGAAAACCCGAGCACCGGAACTCTTAATACGTCAATCCGAAAACAAAGTGAAGCGCCGACTCGACAGCCTTCATTTTACCGGGGCTGAGAATCGTAATTCTTTCACCCAGACTTGCCTTTGCAATCGTTACAATAGTGTCCAGATTAACGACGCACGCTTTCGGCAGCCCGTCTTCAGTGCCCAGAGAAACCTCGGAAGGTATATTGCGTATTCTGGTAGTTACCGGCGCAACTGTTACCAGTTCCCGCACAGAATATGACTCATCACGCGACAGCAGAATTACCGGACGCCTGCCGGCAGGTGGTTCCAGTTCCGCCCACCATATCTCTCCACGCTTCACTACCAGGGCTCCTCAGACAATATAGAGACACCCGAACGGTGTACGGCGTCTATTTCTCCGGCAGATTCCGGAATAGCCCGGTAGCCCTCGACATACGACTCTACCGCCTTGGCTTCCTGCTCCTGCTTTAATAGCTTTTCAACGGCACGGCGGAAGAACTCGCTGCGGCTTTCCCCGCTGATTTTTCTCTCTTTTTCGACAGCTTCAAGGGTATTTTCAGGAAGACTGATAGCAATTTTGGCACTCCTGTCCATCGGCCCCTCCAATTAATTCATACTATTTTCATACCGGAGTATGAACTGTTACAACCATTTTGTCAAATCGACGCTGCAGCGCCCCCCCACGAAGTTTCCCGCAGGTTGATTAATTCAACCATAATTAACCACAAATCCATTGTTTATCTCTCTTCCACCATATACAATATAAATAAATGGAGGTGGTCTCATGAAAGAAATAAATATCGCCAATGTGCTCGTCAACAAGCGAAAAGAGAAGGGAATTACCCAGGATGAACTGGCAAGCTACATGGGTGTTTCCAAGGCGTCCGTTTCGAAATGGGAAACGGGACAAAGCTATCCCGACATCACTTTCCTGCCGCAGCTTGCAGCCTATTTTAACATCAGCATCGACGTTTTGATGGATTACAAGCCGCAGATGACAAAAGAAGATATCCGTAAACTTTACATCAGGTTATCCGCCGATTTTGCTTCCAAACCTTTCGACGAAGTGATGTCCCGTTGCCGCGAAATTATAAAAAAATACTTCGCCTGTTTTCCCCTGCTTCTCCAAATGGGTATATTGATTTTAAATCACAGCATGCTCTCAAAAAATAACGACAGCCAGGCGCTTATTCACGAGGCCATGGAGCTTTTTATCCGCGTCAAGGATGAAAGCGAAGATGCGGCGCTTATCAGGCAGGCATTGTACATGGAGGCACTGTGCCGGATTTCCACCGGCGAACCGAACGCCGCACTGGAACTCCTCGAAGGGACGAATACACCGGCCCTGCCGCCGGAAGTCCTGCTGGCTTCCGCTTACCAGATGACAGGAAAACCGGAGCAGGCAAAATCCGTCCTGCAGGTGGGTATTTATCAGAATATCGTAGTGCTGTTCAATTTCTTCCCCTCTTACCTGATGCTTTGTACCGATGCCCCTGACAGATACGATGAAATTCTGCGCCGGGCGCTCGCAGTTGGGGAAGCCTTCGATTTGAAACGTTTGCATCCGGGTGTTTTTATGGGGCTTTTCCTGAGCGCCGCACAGGGTTACATGGTACAGGGAAATCATGAAAAAGCGCTCGACATGCTTCAAAGTTATACAGATATAGCTACCTCGGATATTTACCCGTTAAGCCTGCACGGAGACGACTTTTTCAACCTTCTGAACGAGTGGCTCGAACAGATAGACCTGGGAACCGCTCTTCCCCGGGACGAAAAAACGGTCAGGCAAAGCATGTCCGACGGTGTAATAAACAACCCGGCATTTTCAGCGCTTGTTAACGAACACCGTTTTCAGAGAATCGTCGAAAAATTGAAGAATAATTTTTAGGAGGTTTTATTATGGAAACACTGGTGGAGTATTTACCCTTTCTGATACCCGTAGTCATTGCAGAGCTTGCCATGGCAGTTACCGCACTTGTGCACGTGCTCAAGCATCCTCATTACCGCTTCGGCAATCAAGTCGCCTGGATACTGGTCGTGCTCTTGATACAGATTATCGGCCCGGTTTTATATTTCGTAGCCGGCAGGGGTGAGGAATAGTGAACGTCCTCGAAATCAGGCAGCTCTATAAAAACTTCGGAGACCACGCTGTCATCAAGGGGCTGGATTTCCTGGTTCCCGAGCATTCGGTATTCGGCTTTGTAGGGCAGAACGGTTCGGGAAAAACTACCACGATGAAGATGGTTTTGGGCTTGTTAAAACCGGCGGCTGGTACGATATTAGTCTGCGGGCAGGAGGTATCCTACGGGGAAACGAAAAGCAACCACTATACCGGCTATTTGCCGGACGTTCCCGAGTTTTACGGATATATGAAACCGGTAGAATATCTCAGGCTCTGCGGTGAAATAACGGGCCTCCCAAACTCTCAGATCAAAAAAAGAAGCGAGGAATTACTTTCGATTGTCGGACTGACGAACGCCAACCGCAGAATCGGCGTTTTTTCACGCGGGATGAAGCAGCGGCTGGGTATTGCACAGGCTTTATTGAACGAACCCAGGCTGCTGATTTGCGACGAACCGACGTCGGCGCTCGACCCGATCGGCAGAAAGGAGATTCTCAGCATTTTGTCTACAGTAAAAGTGAAGACAACCGTCGTTTTTTCCACGCACATCCTTTCGGATGTCGAACGCATCTGCGACCATGTTGCTGTTTTGCACCGGGGAAAACTGGCGCTTTGCGGCACGCTTTCCGAGATAAAAGGACGGCATCAACATAACAGTTTTATCATCGAGTTTTCAGATTCCGATACTGCTGCGCATTTCTTAAACTGTGAAGAATTGCATACCCCATCAATCACAGCAGAAATTAATAACAGCACGGTAACCGTAAAAGTATCGGATATAAAAAGCGGCGGCCAGTTTTTAATCGATTTGCTTGCCGAGAAAAACATAACCCCTACCAGATTCGAGGTCATGGAGCCGACACTGGAGAGTTTATTCATGGAGGCGGTACGATGAGAAACTACTTTGCCTTTCTGAAAAAAGAATTACTCGAAAGTGCGCGGACATATAAACTGCTTATCATGCTGATAGTTTTCTTTGTCTTCGGCATTATGAGCCCGCTGACGGCGAAGCTGTTGCCGGAAATCATGTCCTCGGTTATGACAGACGGAATCATCATAAACTTACCCGAACCTGCTGCGATTGATTCATGGACGCAGTTCTTTAAAAACATTTCGCAGATAGGTTTATTCGTAACAATCATTCTTTTCAGCGGAATTTTAAGCAGCGAACTGTCGAAAGGCACGCTCGTGAATATGCTGACGAAAGGGCTGTCGCGAAGTACGGTTATTCTATCCAAATTCACTTCAATGGCAACGCTTTGGACAATAAGCTATATACTTGCGTTTGTCGTGGCTTTAGGATATACGGTCTACCTGTTTCCGGACGATGCAATGTCCAATTTATTGTTTTCCGTGTTTTGCCTGTGGTTATTCGGCATATTCCTGCTGGCGGCGCTTATGTTTGCCTCAACACTGGTAAAAAGCAACTACGGATGCCTGTTGATAACAGGCGCCATACTGGTGGTATTGGTAATCTGCAATATGGTTCCGAGTCTGCAAAAATACAATCCCCTTTCGCTTGCCACAAATAATATAGCCCTGTTAACGAACGGGGTTGAGGTATCGGAACTTTTATATGCCGTAGCGATTTCCATCGCTTGTTCGCTGCTTCTGATTACGGCCTCCGTAATAGTCTTCAGGAAACGGCAGTTGTAATGAACTGCTAAAGAATGATTTACAGACCTGCGCAACTGTCTTTCTTTTTTAAAAGAGATTTCAGAGCATATAGTGACAGCGGGTTCACAGAGTAAAGATACGTCTCATTCAATTTGAGAACCAGAGAAGATTTGGCTGGGGATGGAGGATTCGAACCTCCCCTCACGGATCCAGAGTCCGCTGTCCTACCGCTAGACTAATCCCCAGTGTGATAAAAATTATATCATGGAG
>DAOUFJ010000024.1:0-3981 GCA_034429935.1 Dehalococcoidales bacterium | reverse complement strand
GTTACCGGCTATAACGGCACCGCCAACCTTTCCGACCTTTCAGGAACAATAGATATCACTTCGATTAATTTCACAAGCGGCACCTGGTCCGGCAACGTTGCCATCACCGGAGCTTTTACACATGACTATATAACTGTAATCTACATTACCACCACTTCAATATCCAACACCAGTAATCCCTTCAATATCGTTGCAGGAGATGCGGTAACACTGGATATTACACCGGACAGCGGAACCATTACTGCAGGCGACAAGATTACTCTTACCGTTACTTTATACGACAATTACGGCAATATTGCCACTGACTATACAGGAACTGTCCAATTCTCTGCCAGTGATAACAGGGCAATTCTCCCCGCCGATTATACTTTTACTTCTGCAGATAGCGGTACACATACATTTGTTAGCGACATAGTACTAAAAACTACAGGTAATCAAACGATAACATCAACAGATATACTGGACGCAGGACTGACAGACATATCGAACTGGACTGTTAATGCCGGTAGTACTGCACATTTCATTTTTCTGCCTATAGACAGACATCAAACCGCAGGGACACCGTTCAGCGTTACAATATTGGCTGTCGATGAGTACGGTAACCAGACCGACTTCAACGGAGACGCTTCAATAACAGACCAGACTGGCACATTTTTAGCCGATATTAACGTAGTCGGGGGAATGGCTACATTCGATGTGACCATCACAGCTGCTTATCTCGGGGATTATCTCTCTGTCAGCAGCGGAAGCCTGCGTGGCACCAGTAATAACTTCGATGTCAATGCAGGCGCTTTATATTCATTGATTCTAACACCTGAGAGTCAGGGGCAATATGTTAATAATATTGCCTCGATTACAGCAATACTATACGACCAGTATGGGAATCCCGTTCCATACGCAAATATCTTCTGGCAGATATCCGGTATTATTGGAACGTTCACAGACACAGGAACCTCCAGCAATTCTACAACAGGCGACGCAGATGCAAGGTCAACGATATCGGTAGAATCCGCCGTCACGGGGATAAGCCATATAACAGCCTCAAGCGGAACAGTCTGGGGCACTGCTACGATAATATGGGAGGAAACATTCCCCCTGACTACTATAACTACTACCTCAATAACCACAAGTACTGCCATGTCATCCACAAACAGTATAATAACCACTTCCCCGATATCTACAATAACAGGGACTACACATATAACCACTACAACCTCAAATCCGGCTACAACTACCTCGCCTATAATAACCACCACTGTCACATTCCCCACTACTTTTTCAACTTTCCCATTGACAACCTTTACCCTGACACCTACTTCATCAGGAACCACGATTGTTACCTCTACGGCAGATAACAACGACGATATTTATAGTTTTCTATGGATATGGGGCTCAGCGCTGGCAGGGCTGTTGATAATTGGATTGCTTATTATTTACTGGAGAAGCGGCATTTACGGAGTTATTCTATGTTCCCCGTATCAAAGTATAATGAAAGACAGCACGGTTATATTAAAGAATAGCTATGGCAAAATAGTAGACAGATTTACAACCGGGCATGATGGGAAATATCATTTCAAGCATATCAAAAGCGGAATTTATGAACTTAATGTAACTCATTCAGGATGCCGCACCGGAGAACACAGTATCGCCAGGGTTCATATAAAAACATTGGGACGCATTGAACAGAACCTCGAAGTATATCCCTTGAAAAATAATACTTCATAACTTTAACTTCAAATACACTATATCGTCTCACCTTATTTTTGCTAAACCTGTATTTCCACTATAATATCCTTATGATTAAACAGAAAACCTTTCACACGGTCTCGCTCGGTTGCGACAAGAACGCCGTTGATGCAGATTCGATGTCGCAACTTCTGATTAATGCAGGTTACGAGCCTGTTGACGAATCGCGCAAGGCGCAGATTATCATCGTCAACACCTGCGGCTTCATCGGTTCGTCAAAAGAAGAATCATATAAAACGCTTGAAAAGCTGGCTGCCAGAAAGAAAAACGGTCAGATACTTATCGCAGCCGGCTGCCTGACACAGAGATATGGAGACGAGGTCAGCAATCGTATTCAAGGCATCGATGGGATAATCGGCACACGCCGCTGGATGGACATCGTTGATACCATCGATAAACTCTCGCATGACAATCACCCGGCGCCTTACTGTCACCTGCCGGCATCGGCGGTAACCGTCGGCAGGGATGAGCAGGATACCCTGCGCGTGTCGGTTCAGGGTGCCAGTGCCTATTTAAAAATCGCAGACGGCTGCCGCTGCTCCTGCGCTTACTGCATCATCCCCAAGATCAAGGGAACTGTAGTCAGCCGCCCAATTGACAGGATTTTAGCAGAAGCGCGCGCATTGCAGGATGCGGGCATACGGGAAATCATCCTGGTCGCTCAGAATACCACCGATTACGGATATGACCTGGGCATGAAAGACGGGCTGGCAACACTGCTCAGGGAAATGACCGCTGCCGCTCCCGAGGTCGACTGGCTTCGTATTCTCTATGCCTATCCGGGACGTGTCACGGATGAGCTTATCGAGACGATGGCAACCAGCAGGCAAATCGTACATTATCTCGATTTGCCGCTGCAGCACGCTCACCCTGCAGTTTTAAAGCGTATGCACCGCCCGGCCAATATCGACATGGTTTACAAGACGCTTGAGAAAATGCGCCAGGCTATGCCAGACCTGGCACTGCGCACCACCTTTATCGTCGGCTACCCGGGAGAGACGGAAGAGGAATTCCAGACACTGCTCGATTTTTTAGAAGAAATCCGCTTCGATAAGCTAGGCGCTTTTAAATATTCATTCGAGGAAGGAACGCCGGCCGAACCG
Organism: Dehalococcoidales bacterium; assembly: GCA_034429935.1. Classification (GTDB taxonomy): domain Bacteria; phylum Chloroflexota; class Dehalococcoidia; order Dehalococcoidales; family UBA5627; genus UBA5627. The sequence continues at coordinate 1,132 of DAOUFJ010000024.1, read as the reverse complement.
CTCGGAGACACCATCCCCGACGAGGTAAAAGAAGACCGCATGGCAAGATTGATGAAAAAACAGCAACAGATATCGCTTGAGCGCAACAGGTCATTCGTCGGACATAATTTAGATGTATTAATAGAGGGAAACGGGCAGGGAATTTCCATAGGACGCAGCTACAGGGACGCCCCAAAAATCGACGGGCTTATCCTCGTAAAAGGAGAATTCGCTACGGGAGAGATGATTCCGGTTCACATAGATAAAGCCATGATATATGACCTGAGCGGAGTGGCAAACAAATAAATCAATTTCTGAAAGTTAATTTTCGACTGCTTCTTCGAGATATATAATCTGGTCTTTATTAACAGCGATAAACATACTTCCGGTTAAGATTACTTCCTGTCCCGAGAATACCTCGACATCCGTCATCGGCAGGAAGCGGTGCCGGCTGTTCAGAATCTCGTTTATATCCTGCCCTTCAAGATGATAAACATCGCCAACAAGCGTATGTGCCGGTAATTTTACTTTGAATCTGCTGGAAACCTTTTGTACAAACGGATAATGAGAGCTTTTATTGACTTCGTTCAATCCCCTGGAAATGTAATCACCTACTTCTCTCAAAAATAGGATTTTATCTTTATTTATTTGAATGCTATGATTACCTGCAACAGCCCCATCCGAATCGGCTTCAGGCTTCCCTATACAAATGAACTTTACATCGGAAAGTAAAGCCCCCATCCCACCGTTTAAAACATCCAGAAGCCTCATATTGCACGGACAACACATATATCCGGTAAAATCAGCCCCGGTAGCATAGATCTGAACATTGACCCGCTTTTGACTGGTAATATCGAAATTTCCAGGAGATTGCGCAAAAGGTGTATCCAATTTTCCTCCGTATACCAGCTATCTGCCGGTTCGACCAGAATCTCTACTCCCTCTCACACCGCTGCGTTTTTACAGCTTGCCTGCAGTGACCATTCAACCTGGCAAAAAGCAATCACGTAGTACGAAAGTAATATTAATACTACTCATTATTTTTGTCAATATATTGTCAGCGTCCATAACATATTGGACTTTTTAGGGGATATAAAATTATCCAAATAATAGCGCAAAGGAGGGATTTTGCCAATGCTGCGGTGAGGTCTCT
>DAOUFJ010000023.1:0-98810 GCA_034429935.1 Dehalococcoidales bacterium | reverse complement strand
TTTCCCCAATATAGTTGACAACTATTGGAGCAAAGGAACAAATTATCTAGTAAATAATAAAATGTATGGGGAGTGGATATGGAAGCATGGAATTTAAACCAATGCGCTCGTATCGCAGAGGTCATTGGTTTGAGTATAAAGAATACTAATTTTATTACTTTTTAAAGGGTGCACATTTTTGCTAATTGTGCAATAGAGAGGACTATCTCATTGAGTTAATCCCGGGAAAAAACTTATCAGGTATTAGTATTCAGGTTCTTGACCCTCACCCAAACACAATGGCACCCATTGCGTGATTTTTTTAATCACATATATTTCTCTGAAAATAATTGTCAAAACCATAAAAATATACCGGCTATAGATTATAAAAGAAGGAGGGAAATATGGGAAACAATAGTAAAAACCGCATAGATAGGGTGCTTGCTTCACTAACTCCAGATACTCTGAACACGCTTGCTGAGCTTATAATGACAAAGCTAGATGCTAGAAATGCGGAGAGCTTGCTTCCCAAGGAAGACGTCACGGGTTCGAATCCCGCCACCCGCTCCACGTAAAACCTCTCTGTTGTTTCTTCCCTTGTAAACTTTTTGCTTAACTGCCACGACTGTTCTCTCCTTTGTTTGTTAATCAGCGCTATTATACGTGATTGGGGGAGGGGAGAGAACGGGGGATATAATTTGCATAAAATATTTGATGAAATATCATCCTATATTGACATATAGTATCATAATTGATACTATATAATCATTGGTGTTTAAAAAATGAGCAAAGCAGATAAAAGAGAGCAGCGTATTAGAGAGAATGTTAATAATGTTTCTTTAGATGATTTCGAAGCTCTTGTTAATAAATACGGCTTTATCAAAATGGGAAGCAACCACCCAAAAGCAATAATAGGTAACACAATGTTTCCTTACAAAAGGGAAAATCCAGTAAAACCTGCCTATGTAAAAGGTATTTTGGAAATTATAGACAGCCTGAAATAAAATGCAGGCTATCGTTGGAGGTTATAATGAATGAAAAGGAAATTAAAGAAAAGGCAAAATATTATGCAAGTTTACCTTATACTATTACAATAGAGCGATGTGATGACCAGGGCACTTACTATGTTGCAAAATATCTCGAATTACCTCATTTTATAATGACTGGAGAGACACCAGAGGAAGCTGTACGAGAATTAGAAAGCGAAAAGTTAGAGTGGTTCGAGTTTAATATTGAGAAAGGCAATAAAATTCCGCTTCCCATTAAGTCCAGAAAGTATAGTGGTAAGATAATACTCAGAATGCCGCCTATGCTACATGAAAAGGTGGTTGAGATGTCGGAACTACAAGGCACAAGTCTAAATAATTTCATGATAAAGGCTATTGCTCAAGCCTCTGATTATAAAGGAGAACTATCAATAACAAAATAATCGCCAGGCTCTCAAATCCCACCTAACCCCCGAATACCAATTGCACGTACTTCCACAATGATATTTGGCATATTTCCACGGATCAGGTTCGTTCAATTCAATAAGATAGAAGTCTAGTTCTTTCTCTGCTGCTTTTGTTCTTCTCTTAATGACATTCTCCCCGACGCAAGCATCGGGGTATCAAAATAAGGATGGGGACATTATGGTTTTTATGGGATGTAAATGCGAATTCGTCTATTTTAATCTTTTCGCCGCAAGCGGCGGGGAATTATACCCTAAAAGAGATTAATTCCGTCTTCAAATTGTACTGCAAAGCTGTTATTCTCCAGCGGTTGATATACCGTATATATTTGCAAACCGGTGAAAGAATGATATATCATAACGAACATATCGTTTAATCTAACAATTAAAAATATCGCCATATGGAGTACAAATGAATATCGATTCTTATACTTTCGAGGAATTTTCGGAAAAAGTCCGCGCATTTCACGGCAATGCATCTCCCGGTGTCGTGCTGGGTGGAATAATGGTCGATGTAGCGCATCGTAATTTACCCAAAGATGCGCTATTCGATGCGATTTCCGAAACCGATAAATGTTTACCGGATGCAATTCAGCTACTCACCCCCTGTACCACAGGCAACGGATGGATGAGGATTATTAATACAGGGCGCTTTGCTCTGTGCCTTTATGATAAACATACAGGTGAAGGCGTCAGAGTGTTTGTAGACCCTGAAAAAATAAAGTCTTTCCAGGAAATAAACAACTGGTTCTATGTTCTGAAACCCAAAAAAGAACAAAGTAAAGACCGTCTCATGGAAGAGATAAAAAACCATGGGCATGACATCATGAGTGTGCATCATGTTGCGGTCGATATAAGTTCATTCGCCTCTCACGGCGAATATACATATGCAACCTGTCAAATATGCAAGGAATCCTGCCTTGCCGATAAAGACGGCATATGTTCCGCCTGCAAGGGCAGGATCTATATATCAGAAACCAAAAATTAGATAGGGGATTCCGTTATATGAATATCTCTAATCTATCCGTTTATCCCCCCAGAAAAACAGGGCAACAGTTCCCGGCCCGGTATGGGAGCCAATTGCAGTACCTACACTGTTTATAAGAATTTCCCCATTGATGTTTGGGAAACGTTCCTTTATCAGGTCGGCTACCATTTGTGCTTCCTCATAACAGGCGGAATTTGAGATAAAACATTTACCGGCGTAATCCGTTCCGTTTTGGGCATGTTGCATCATCATGCGGACAATCTCCTGAATTACATGCCTTTTCCCTTGAACCTTTCTTTTAATCTTGAGTTCCCCCCTGGAGTTCATGTTCATCAAAGGACAAATATTCAGCAGCGTCCCTACTACCGCAGATGCCGCAGATATTCTGCCACCTCTTTTGTAATGCTTCAAGTCAGTCGAAAAGAACCAGTGATGCAGTTTCAATTTATTTTCTTCAAGCCATTTATACACTTCATCGATAGATGCCCCTGAGTATTGCATATCCCATGCCGCATCTACAAGCATTCCATATCCGGATGAAGCACCAAGCGAATCTACAACAAAAATTTTCCGCTCCGGATATCGTTTCTGCAATTGAATTTGGGCCACTCTGGCAGAATTTACAGCCCCCGAAATCCCTGATGAAAGAGATATATGCAAAATATCCTTTCCCTGCTCTAAAATTGGCTCAAACAGCGTAACGAACTCTTCTACATTGACCTGTGATGTTGTCGGCATGGCCCCCTCAGCAATCCTTTTATAGAATTCGTCAAAAGAAATCGATTTGCCAAGGTCGTCTACATACTCCCTGCCGTCCAATTGAAAATGGAAACAGGCAAAAGGAATATTTTTTCCCTTTAAGTATTCTGCCGACATATCGGCTGTTGAACAACAAGTAATACAATAGTTAAGCAATTTTTAATACCTCCTGAAGTATATGCCATTTTATAAAAGGGGCATGAAAATAAAAGATTATCGTATAAATAATTCTAATTGCAAATTATTTGAAAGTCACCCTATTCTGTATTAAACTGATTCTATTAAAAAAAATGGTTTTGTAGAGAGAAAAATGGCAATTCCACTCTCAGTAGAAATATATGGAACCACATAAATACAAAAAACAGGGGATAGCTTATATGGACGATTCTAAATTGGATGAACAGAATGTAAGGCAAAGAATAGCATCTAATCTGATATATTATAGAAAACTTAACAACATGACCCAGACTGAGCTTGCAGAGCGGATAAACTATTCGGACAAATCAGTGTCCAAATGGGAATGCGCCTCCGGCGTACCTGATATATTTGTACTTGCGCTCCTGGCCGATTTATACGGAATATCCGTAGACGATTTCCTGGATGAGAAGGATCCGGAATACCAACCGCCTGCTTCAACTAAAAATACCCCTCGTTTTATTATCTTTTTGCTGTCCGCCGGAATCGCCTGGCTTACAGCTACCATCGTTTTTACTGCGCTCAGGCTCTTCGTACCATCTCTTGAAAAATCGTGGCTTGCCTTTATTTTTGCCATCCCGGTAAGCTGTATAATAGCGGTTGTATTTTCCGCTTTGTGGTGGCGAATGCTGCCCCGTCTTTTATCGGTAAGTTCACTTGTTTGGTCGCTTGCTCTCTGTATACATCTAACTATTCCAATGAAAGATATAACCCTGATCTATACCATCTCAGCCGCAATGCAGGTTCTTGTATTGTTGTGGTTTTTATTGCAGAAAAAGTTGAAAGGGAAAGGGCGTTAGTGAACAGGTCGATTCTTGTAAATTAGGGGCTGCTCTTTCAACGAGGAGACGTAAAAAACTTTATTTTCCCTCTTGTTGTAAACTTTCATGGCTGTTCTTTTGTGAATATGGATTTAGAGCATTAATACCAGTCTTTATAATTGAATCATGATTAATATCGGATGCCGTTGTCGTATAATTAGATGAAGGGATTATTCAGATGGCTGAGCAGTCCAAGATATATATAGGTACGTCAGGCTGGTCTTATCCAACAGGCGAGGGGACATGGAAGGGGCATTTTTATCCTTCAGGTAAGATAAATGAACTCGAATACTACAGCCGCTACTTCAATACGGTGGAAATCAACAGCTCTTTTTACAGCCCGCCGAATCCTGCCTACGTCAATAACTGGGTGAAACGTGTGCCCGACGGGTTTCTGTTTACAGCAAAATTATGGCAGAAGTTTACCCATTCCAGGATGTATGAAGAAGCGACAGGAAAGGATGCAGTTATATCCCGTGAAGACGTCGATACCTTTAAACGCAGTATCGAGCCGCTGGCAGAAAGCGGGAAGCTGGGGGCACTACTGGCGCAATTCCCTCCGAGTTTCAAGAACGATAATTTCGGCAGGCAAATACTGGATGCGGTTATGAATACATTCGGGGAATACAGGCTGGCAGTAGAACTGCGGCATCGCACATGGAGCGATGATAACGATACGTCGCAGATTTTAAGAGATAACAATGCAGCCTGGGTCAATATCGACGAACCGAAATTCGAATCATCCATAGCTCCGGATGTTGTGGTTACATCCGATACGGCTTATTTTCGTTTTCACGGCAGAAACAGGGAGAACTGGTGGAGAGGAGACAGTGAAAACAGATATAAATACTTATATCCGGATGTGGAAATCGATGAGCTATCTCATAAAGTAAAGACTGCCTGCAGCAGTGCAAAGCTGTTGTTTGCCTTCTTCAATAACCACTGGCAAGGATATGCACCCCGCAACGCCATCTCTATGATGAAAACTCTCCAATTGCCTTTCAGGGAGTGTCCTGTACAGGATAAATTATTGGACGAAGATATATGACATAACGGTAATATAATATTAATAAGATAGCTGACAATATATTGACAATATGCCTGCATTACAGGAAAATGGTATTGAACAAGGATTAACTTCAGTCCCTTTCAGGACACTGTCGGCAGATATTATCAAATACTCGGATAAAGGGGGAATGAGCAAATGAAACTATCCAACCTCAATAAATCCACAGGTGTAATTTCATTAGACGGCGTCTTGAACGAAGAGAGCGAAGAGTTTCTCAATAAGTGCATCGACGATGCTGCACGCGAAGGGCTTGAAAGGGTTATTCTGGATTTCCGCCCTGTCGACCACATGAACAGCCTTGGTGTTAGCAATCTGGTTAAACTTACAGCCATTGCAAAACGCAATAAGATAAAGATTTTTTCTTATGGATTGAGCACCCGTTACCGGGAGATATTTTCACTTACATGTCTGGATAGAGCTATCGGTATTGTCGATAAAGATAAAAAAACGAATTTACTTGACATGGAAGTTCTCGATAGTCTTGAGAAGATTAAAACTAATTCAGGGAAACAATCCGATGCCGGTTGGGCTCCATATATAGAAAGAATCAAGGTAACCGAACGCCCTGAAGAAGCCCTTATCAGGAATATGGATAATCGCAGATTGCAGGGGCAGATGAGAGGATTCGGCAAAATGTGGCAAAAGACATTCCGGCTCATGATCGATAAACCGGAATTGACGCCTGAAGATGTTATTAAAACTTTAATGCAGCATTTTGTGGAATTTCAAATTGCAGAAAACTTTTTTTATCCTACAAGCAAGGGGCTTACTCCGGGAGCGCTGGTATTTATCGATTCGAAAACCCCCGGTGGTATCGTAAGCACGGGGATTTATGTCCTCTATGCGGATGATACCAGTTTTACATACATAACTCCCATGGGACATCCCGAAGCCGGATGGATAACGTTCAGCGCTAAGGAGCAGGATGGAAAAATCAGATTGCAAATACAGGGGCTTGTCAGGGCTTCAGACCCATTTTATGAAATAGCATATGCTATCGCCGGGCAGGCATTTCAGGAAAAAATCTGGCTGAATGTATTGACGCAGATGGCAAAGCATTTAGGGATTGAAGATAACGGGCAGATGGTGAAGTATAAACCTGCCAACAATATACAGTGGAATACATGGAGCAATATTTCCCAAAACGCACAGCTAAGATCGCTGCCGCTTAACATAACAAATTTCACACAGCTATCTAAAAAAGTCAAAGATAAGATGAGCGGTGGCAATTGACAATCGATAACACTAAAAAGGCTATTGTCATCGGGTCAGGCCCCAACGGATTGTCTGCGGCTATCACATTAGCTCGGGCAGGGCTGGATGTGACCATATACGAAAAAAATGAAGTTATCGGCGGCGCCTGCCGCTCGCTGGAACTTATTAAAGAAGGGGTTGTTCACGATGCAGGTTCAGCAGTACATCCGATGGTGCTGGCATCGCCTTTCTTTCAAAGTCTTCCGCTATCAGAATACGGATTGAAATTGATAACCCCGCCGGCTGTTATGGCGCATCATCTGGACGACGGCACGGCAGTCATCGTCTATAAATCGATAGAACAGACGGCATCCAACATCGACGGAACTGATGCAAAAGCCTATTTGAAACTGATGACTCCGCTGGTGGAGCGCTTTCAAATTCTCCTAAACGAGATAATGCAGTTCCCCAAAATCCCGCTGCGCCATCCTTTCCTGATGCTTAATTTCGGCCGGCGCGCATTGTTACCTGCAAAATGGCTGGCTGAAAGCAGTTTCAAGGGAGCCAGGGCAAGGGCAGTTTTTGCAGGCATGGGAGCCCACTCGGTAATGGGGCTTGAACAGGTTGCCAGTTCCGCCTCCGGATTTATGCTGACGCTTGCAGCCCATGCCAACGGTTGGCCGATACCGGAAGGCGGAGCGCAAAAGATAACAGATGCTATGGCAGGTTATTTTAAAACGCTGGGAGGCAATATAATCAGCGGTTGTGAGGTAGAAAACTTCGAACAACTGCCTGCACACGAGATTCTCATGATAGATGTCACCCCGATGCAATTCTCAAAAATGGCAGCTTCGCAGCTACCGGACACTTACAAGAAAAAATTAGATAAATATCAATATGGGCCGGGTGTATTCAAAATGGATTGGATACTGAACAGCCCGATTCCATGGAAGGCTATAGAATGCAATAAAGCGGCAACCGTTCATATCGGAGGCTGCATGGAAGAGATTGTTAACGCCGAAAAAGAAGTCCATGCAGGAAGACCCCCTGAAAAACCCTTCGTATTCCTTGTGCAACCGAGCCTTTTCGACGATAAGCGTGCCAGGAACGGAGAGCAGGTAGTCTGGGGCTATTGCCATGTTCCAAACGGGTCGACTTTCGATATGACCGGGCGAATCGAGTCGCAGATAGAACGGTTCGCACCGGGTTTTAAGGAACGCGTTATCGCACGGCATGTAATGTATCCATCCGATATGGAAAGTGATAATGCGAATTGCATCGGGGGAGATATCACCGGTGGTGCTCAAAGCTTGAAAAAGCTGGTACTGCCGTCGATTTCATATAAAACACCGTTAAAAAACGTCTTTATGTGTTCCAGTTCCACTCCTCCAAGCGCCGGAGTTCACGGTATGTGCGGTTACCGCGCTGCTCTGGCAGCGATTAGAACCATCAGATGACTAATCAAACCGGTGCCACATAGCTAATAACTAAACTTCCCGTATTATTTAACATGCCTGAAATATATATATGGTCTAATATGTATGTTTTTTATGGAATAGATTTAAGAATTGTTCTTATAAGAATTAATAAAATTTTGCGGATACTCGGAAGTGCATAAATGTCCTGCGATATAACCGATATATTAAGTCGTAAAAGTTTGGCAGCTTACTTTCAGCCGGTTGTTTCAATTAATGAAAAGAAGATTAGTGGATTAGAAGGATTGATACGGGGAATTCCCCCCGATTCAGCGGAAATAATACTTCCATTGTATTTATTTAGTGCCGCCGAGAGCAGGGGGCTGGAAACCGAACTGGATAGAGCCTGCAGAGAAACGGTTATAGATGCCTTTAAATCTATCAACAGAGACGATATTTTGTTATTTCTCAACCTGCATTCTTCAATACTTGATAAAACTGCAGGTTCGAATCATCTGGTCAATACGGTTCGCCGTTCGGGAATAGACCCCCAAAATATAGTTATAGAAATAAACGAATCCGGAGTGCGGGAAACATCTCTCTTGAAGGCATTTGTGGAGAAATACCGGAAAGAGGGGTTTTTAATCGCTCTCGATGATGTCGGCTGCGGTTTTTCCAATATGGACAGAATATCCCTGACCAGGCCGGATATTGTAAAGATAGATATATCACTGGTGAGAAATATTTGCACTGATTTCTATGTCAGGGAAGTATTTCATGCCCTCGTCAACCTTTCGACAAAAATCGGGGCGCTGGTTGTTGCCGAAGGCGTGGAAACCGAAGAAGAAGCCATAGAAACCCTCGAATTGGGGGCTAATATGATTCAGGGGTATTGCATATCGAAACCACAGAAAGCGAAGGATCTGTCCACAACACCTTTTGAAGAAAAAATAGGGCATATTGCCAGACAGTTTAAGGCATCGGAGAAGAAAAAACTCCTGCAGAGCAAAAATAATTACAGCAAACTGAACTCAATAGCAAATGATTTCGCCAGCAATCTGGAGACAGTATCCGCAGAAGATTTCGATGAAACTCTTGTTAAAATCGTTGAGCGCAGCAGTATGGTGGAGTGCTTATACATTCTGGATGAAGACGGGATTCAGTCCAGCAATACTGTTTTTAATTGTGCGATGAAAGATACCAGGCATAACAAGCTATTTTCCCCTGCCAAAAAGGGCGCTGACCATTCGATGAAGAACTATTACTGCTATATGAAAAATGCCGGATTACGGAAATATATTACGGAACCTTATGAATCGCTGGCAAGCGGTAATCTATGTATGACATTCGCCAGAGTATTTCAGGATAAGCATAAAATGCACTATATTTTATGTTTAGATTTCAAAGTCGATGACAGAAAAGATACTCTTCTTCATTGATAGTTCTGATAAACGGTTCCCTCGATAACATTCCAATTATTCTGTTTTGCGTTTATAATGTTGAGGAGATTTAAATGAAGGAGTTATATTGGACGCTTATCTGGACATCGAAACCACGGGTTTATCCTGCCGTTCCTCCTACATAACCGTTATAGGGGTTTATCTGGTCAATAACGAGCAGGGTAACCTGGTACAACTGGTGGGGAAAGACATCACCTGTGATAATCTATTGGAATCGATGCAGGGAGTGACCGATATCTTTACCTATAACGGCAGCCGTTTCGACATTCCTTTTATACATGGAGCGCTTGGGATTAATCTTGAAACCTCAGCCAGTCATCGAGACCTGATGTATGACTGCTGGCGTTGCAATCTCAAGGGAGGTTTTAAAGCAGTAGAACAACAGCTTGGCATTTCCAGACAGTTAAAGGATATAAACGGATGGGATGCAGTATTATTGTGGCGGAAATATAAGAGATACGGCGATGTAAACGCCCTGAATACACTGCTATCCTACAACAAAGAGGATGTGGTAAATCTGAAGGTCCTGAGAGAGAAACTGGAGAACTACTAATCATTCCATCGGTATGGTGATATCTTAAATAACTCGATAAAAGGATTAATAATGGCATCGAAATTACTCACTAAAAGTAAATATCTGTATGGCATCCAGTGTCCCATGTTATTATGGATATCCGTTAACCGGAAGGAATTAATCCCCGTGCCTGACGCGGCCACGCAGTATAAATTCGACCAGGGCCATCTTGTCGGTGAACTTGCCAAAAAGCTTTATCCAGAGGGGATAGATATTCCGTCTGATAATTTTATTGGCAATATTAACCGGACGAAAGAGCTTCTGAACCAGAGAAAACCATTGTTTGAGGCAGGCGTCATGGTGGGCAACCTCTTTTCCCGTACCGATATACTTAATCCTGTAAATGAGGATGAATGGGATATTATAGAGGTTAAAAGCTCCACGGAAATCAAGGATATCAACCTTCATGATGTCTCTTTCCAGAAACTGTGCTGGGAAGAAAGCGGATTAAAGGTAAGAAAATGCTTTTTAGCCTACATAAACAATAAATACGTCAAAAACGAAGAAATCAATCCGCAGGAATTATTCATCGTTGAAGATATCACCGAACCTGTCGGATTTAAATCCCTGGATATCCGGGATAAAATCTCCGGAATGACGGAAATTATTAACTTACCGGATTGTCCCGAAGCAATTATCGGTGCATGTTGCAGTGACCCGTATGATTGTCCTCTTATGGATAACTGCTGGGCGGAACTGCCGGAACACAACGTTTTCACCCTGTATTATGGCGGCAAGAAATCCTGTGAACTGTATGACAGGGGGATTGTTGAAATTACCGATATTCCTAAAACTTATAAATTGAACGATAAGCAGCAAATCCAGTTATCCTGTGTTGCCAATGATAATGTACATATCGATAAAGAAGGGATAAAAGAATTTCTCGGCGGGCTTGAATACCCGCTGTATTTACTCGATTTCGAGACGTTCAGCACTGTAATCCCGGTATATGACGGCACAAGGCCATACCAGAACATACCTTTCCAGTTTTCGTTACATATCCAGGAGAATCCTGGTGGCAAACTGCAACACCATGGGTACCTGGCAGAAGGGAAGGACGACCCAAGACCCGGATTGCTGGCAGCATTACATAATAAAATCGGCGATGCCGGCAGTATCGTCGCATATAATAAATCCTTCGAAGAAAATGTTCTTAAAGACCTGGCATCGGCATTCCCTGAATATTCGGAATGGATTAACGGCATACTTCCGGGGTTTGTCGACCTGCTGGTTCCTTTCCGCAGCTTTAACTATTATAATCCGTTGCAGCATGGCAGCGCTTCCATTAAAAAAGTACTGCCTGCCATTACCGGCAGCGGCTATGAGGGAATGGCGATTGCTAAAGGCGACGATGCCAGCCTGGCGTTTTTGGATATGGCTTACGGAAATCTGGCAGATGAAGAAAAGTTACAGATACGGAATAATCTTCTGGAGTATTGCGGATTGGATACGGAAGCGATGGCGAGAATAATAAATGAGTTGTATCAACTGAGTTGAAATAGAACCGTCTTGTATTCGACTTATATCGAAAGGGAATAAAATGGAACCTGATAAAAACAATTCATTGCCGAACCCCCAGTGTCTGCTTGAGCTGGTAAACACCCGCATGCCTTTCGGAAAATATGCCGGCAGACTTCTCTGCGACCTGCCGGAACCCTATCTGGTCTGGATGAAACAGAAAGGATTCCCGCAGGGTAAATTAGGGGAGCAATTATCCGCTATTTATGAAATAAAAGCCAATGGATTGGAGTATCTTTTAAAACCCCTCAGAGATTAGGTTCTGTTTCGTTCATATACAATCGATTTAAATGCGGAGGTAAATCTGATGAAAACGCTCGTTATCTACGATACACTGTACGGAAATACGGAAATAATTGCCGACGCCATTGCTGATGCGATTACAGGTGATACTAAGGTGATTAAAGCCAGCGAAGCAAAACCATCCGATATGAATGATATCGACCTCTTGATAATCGGCTCGCCGACTCAAGGCGGCAGGCAGACAAAGCCGGTACAGGGCTTCCTCGATGAAATATCGGGAAATATTAAAAAGGATGTCAAAATTGCCGTCTTCGATACCAGGGTTCAAGCAAAATGGGTAAAGGTTTTCGGTTATGCCGCCGGTAAACTGGAGGATTTCTTTAAAAAAGAAGGGGTTGAACTTATTATACCGACGGAAGCTTTCATGGTGGAAAGCGCCAAGGGCCCGTTAAAAGAAGGAGAACTGGAAAGGGCAAAGGCCTGGGGCAAAAAGATATGCGAAGCAATCGCCTGACAATTTAACTATCTGCTTTCAAAACCAGTTGTATATTATCTTTATCTTTTAACGATACGTCGGCAACTTCCGGCAGCGAGCTTAATATATCGATAAGCGGCACTTCTTTTTCCAGTTCCACATCGATAATCGTATTCCTGTTTATTTCGCCGCCGATAAAGAGTATTTTTACATTCTCGATGTTGTTCAGTTTATCCCCGAATAATTTTATCTTATACGGTTCGGCAGGGGATTTTACGGCAATCCTTACAATACCGCTATATAGGGTTGCTTTTGATTTCGGGGTTCCGGTTCTTTCCGGAACAATACGGGCTTTATCCTCTTTTGGTGCAGATTCAACAACCGGTTCAGCGATGATATTTTGATTATTTCCGGCTGATGATTTTTCCGTCGCTGGTTCAGTTATGGACGGCTCTTTTCCGGTCTTTTTCCTTATAGCAGATTCCCTATCGGCTTTAACTTTTTTCACATCTTTCATAACAGTATTTGCCAGTACCGTCAGTGAATCGATATCCTGCTCTGCCGTGGAAGGTTGCCCCTTCATCGAGGGTTCATCTTCAGTAGCGGTTTCCTCGACTGGAACTTCGTCCTTTTCAACGGGTTCTTTAACAGGCACTTCCTTTGTTCTTAAAACAGCTTTTTCATTAGCTTCTTCGGGTATTTTTGCTTCCGGGACAGCTTTCGATTTCTCTTCCGGGAGTTCTTCAACCGGAATAAATGATGGTATCTCTTCTTTCCTGCTCTCCTCCACCCCGGACTTCTTCAGATTCCTTATCTCATCCTGGGCATTTTTTCTGATGCCGATTACATTTTCCCTGTAGCTTGAGAGTATTTCGCTAACAGCTTTTTTCTCGCGCAAGTCAGCGTCCCTGGCTGCCTGCAAACCGGCATCCCTGGCATTGACAGTTGTACGATACTGCGTTCGTTTCTGCATCTCTTTTTCTCTCTGCATGTCCCTGTAGGCTATATCCTCGGCTTTTCGAACGGCATGCTCTTCTTCGAATAGTGCATCCCTCACAGTTCTTTCCCTGGTATCCCTAGCTTCCTGCACTTTTTTAAGAGTATCGTATTTTATTTTGCGGATTGTTTTTGTATCGGCTCCGGCGATTGACTGAGATTCTGCATCGTAGGCTTCCCTGATAGTTCTTTCTTCCATATCTTTTGCAGCGGCAACAGCATCCGCCCGTGTTTTTTTTATCTCGTCGAGATTTCTCCGGTGCTCTTCCCGGATAGATGCGATAGAACTATCGAATTGCTGCCTCATATCGCGGATGGTTTTGATTTCGGTTTCTCTGGCTAATAATAACTCCCTCTCTTTTGCTTCGGCAGCTTCTTTTATAGCCAGACGAGCATCGTGTTCAGCTTTGTATACGGCATTCCTTTCGTCCTGCCTTATTCCCTTTATGGCTGCTTTGATATTGAAACCATCTTTTTTATCAGACAACTTTTCCTCCGTATACATACGGACTTTAATTAAAACAACTTAGATATACGTTTATGCAAATAAGTATAAGCATAGAATTATGCACTGTCAATACACAGCAAGACAGCAGCCGTTAATGTTCATAGCTGTCAGATGGATTCGCTCCAATCCTCCGCCACGAGACTGGAAGCGATATTCCACAGGAAATCGGGAATGCAATCAAATGCGGAACAACCGCAGACGACAGCGAATCACAAACAAAAGATAATATTAAGGGGCAGCATTAAAACTGTAAGTATTACCCGTGATAACACTTCTAATAAATATTACCTGCTGCGATGTTATAGCTGTTCTCCAGCATCGATATGGCTTCAAGCAGCGATTGCAGAACTTCACCGGAATTATTTATCGCAGCTGTATATAAGACCATTATATCGTTATACAACTTATCAATCAGTTCCTGGTTGCTGCTGCACGTGACATACATGGGAGGGGTCAATACTGATTGTCCTGGAACAGTAGCGCCGGTTGTAGTACTATTTGACAGTACATCAGTTGTGCCGCCGATAGTTTCGGAAACAGTAGTGGTTACAAGCGAACCACCGTCTGTTTCTACCCGGGTAAGCCCTTTAGTGTCCGTATTTATGTTATAGGAATCTCCCGCTTTTGTTACCGTGCTTGTGACAGCACATATCTCCTGTGTCCCCGCATCTGTTTGTAAAAAGGACGATATGTTATCTCCTTCAGATGAAAGGCCTGTGATCATTGCCAGCTGACTTTGCATCCTTTGCGAGGATTTATTCATGGCTTCGATATTGTTTGCGGAAGCCATGGTAACTATCTCATTGACACGCTCGCCGACGAATTCCGAATATAAATCAGCCTTGCCTGCATCATCGAACGTAAAAAACAACTGCACTTGTTCCGAAGCCAGCTTAACATTGTACAGTGGGTCGTCGGGCATGCTGTTGCCGGAAGCAGCTACCGTTCCACCGCCGGAAATCAACAGCATTATACAAACAGATAACGCCACAGGTGCCAATCGGGATTGCCATCTAAAGGATGCATGTTTCGGTGCGCCGGCGGCATTCATGCTTGAATTTATTTGATATCTCAAACTTGCTTTAAATTCAGGGCGCGCTTCTATAGAGCTTACAGCCTTTTTCGCCTGCATCGAAACGGTCAGCAGTGATTTCAGTTCATCGTAATACCCTGGATAATCTGCCAGGCATTCATCGATGGATTCCCCCCCGATGAGTATCCTCTCAAGGCAAACATTAAAAATATCATCCAGATTGTTCGTTTTTTTCTTAAACATTTTCTTCTACCATCATCAACTTTCTTAAGGCAATTATGGCACTATGTTGCAGAGCTTTGATGGCTCCCTGTGTTTTCCCCATGATGCGAGCGACCTCCGCAATCGGCAGATCCCCGGCAAAACGCAACGCGATAACTTCCTGCTGGGCGGCGGTCAATTTCTTTGACGCCAGTAAAAGTCTTTCAATCTCCGATTTATCCTCTGTTGTTTTTTCAGGATTGTGATCCGAAACAACCATATATTCATACAGCGGAGTCGTTGCCTGTCTGGACTGTTTCCTGTAATAATCGATTACCTGGTTATGCGCAATGCGGAACAGCCAGGCCGAGAACGGCACATCTTTCCACTTATAGGAAGATATCGATTGCAATGCTTTAATAAACACCTGTTGTGTCATATCTTCAGC
Organism: Dehalococcoidales bacterium; assembly: GCA_034429935.1. GTDB lineage: Bacteria > Chloroflexota > Dehalococcoidia > Dehalococcoidales > UBA5627 > UBA5627. Next base: position 83,484 of record DAOUFJ010000023.1, on the reverse strand, counting down.
CTCTGTATTACTGCCTACTTTAAGAGAAATATAACGATAAATCTTATCGAAGTTTTGCTCATAAAGCTTGGCAAATGCCTCTTGATTGCACTTTTGTGCTTGAAGTACCAGGCTTTGCTCGTCTTGCACCCGACAACTCCTTACCGTTTATACTCAACCGGATTACTGCTCCGAGAGAGTAAACCGGTACATTGGTGTCACCACGTGCAATAATTATAACGAAGGAGAAGATAAAAGGATAGTTAAAAAAAACAGGGTATTAAAAAAATAATTTCCAACAAATTGCCGCTGAATATTTATCTTATAAAAAAAATGAGGTATAGTATAGTATAGAATACTAAAGTAAATATCGGATACTTATACTTAGGAAGGGTTGGCAATGGACCGTAATATTGAACCAATGCTTACGACAGGTGAAGTTGCGCGCAGGCTGAATCTGCATGTTAATACTATCAGAAGATGGAGCAACCAGGGGATTTTAAAGTCCTATCGCATCGGGACAAGAGGTGACCGCCGCTTTAAGAAACAGGACGTCGATGAGTTGCTTTTAAAAAGCGGAAAATCTGAATAAAAATTCGGTATACGATAAAAATATTCTTTATTTATTATTTATAGAAAGGGGTTATACGTGGCTAAAACTAAGGTAATGATAATAGACGAACAGCCGTTTTTCCGTGCTGGAGTTCGTCAGGCCTTATCTCATCAGGGAGAGTGGGAAATACTGGAATGCAGTCCCAACAAGGATACTCTGGCTACAATCGAAACTCAATCCCCTGATATCGTTCTTCTGGGTTCCGACCTTGCTACTCACAGCGGGCTCGAACTGGGAAGGAAAATCGCCAGGAACTTTCCGAATACCAAGGTTATTATACTCAGTCCTGATCCCAATGACGAAGAGCTCTTTGACGTTATCAGAAGCGCAGCAGTAGCCTGCTTAAAGAAGAACGCTTCTTCGGAGGAACTGATTGATACTATCAACAAGGCTTCGCGCGGGGAATATCCGATTAACGATACGTTTTTGACAAGGCCTCAGATAGCTCAGCAGGTTTTAAAGCAGTTCGAAGACCTGTCGTCAATCAGCCCGCATGCGGATAATGTGGTAGCCGTTTTAACAAAGAGAGAGCAGCAGATATTGAAGTATATCGCTGACGGAAATACAAATAAACAAATAGCCAATACGCTGACCATAAGCGAACAGACTATTAAAAACCACGTCAGTGCCATACTTCGAAAACTGAATGCAAACGACAGAGCGCATGCAGTAGTTTTAGCCATAAGGAACGGCTGGATAAAACTCAGTTAAATACCTTGGCTATCAATCTGATAAACTTTATTGACCAATTTAAGGGATTGGCAGTTGAAGTTTACTGTTTATAACTCTAATCCTGCGCAGCAGGGAATTTGGATGGACAAATTGGATGACAACAAGTCAATAAAAGATGCATCGTTAGATAAAAAACAGGCTGATGAACAGGACGGGCCGGCAGCTGAAACGCAAAAAGATGAAGCGGAGACACTCTCGAAGAGCAAGTTGTTAAGACAAATGCCGCAGCCTGAGGCTATAATGCTTATCCCCGAAGTTCTGGCGAGAAGGCATAATGCTATCCCTGTATCAATATCAGGCAGAACACTTGAAGTCGCAATGTCCGACCCATCCGATATATTGACGCTTGAAGCATTTTCCATCCAAAGCCGGATGAGAGTAAAACCCATAATAGCTTCCGCAAAGGAAATCAGAGACGCTATAGATTTCAACTATAAAGCTTATGGGGAAATAGAAAAACAGATTTCCAATATATCATCTTCAGCTACAAAAACCGATGAGAAGCTTGATTATGACGCGATTATCGATGCCCCGCTTGTTCAGGCATTGAATCTTATTATATCGGAGGGAATAAAAGCCCGCGCTTCGGATATTCACATCGAACCTGAAGAAAAAAGATTAAGAGTGAGATACAGGATAGACGGGACGCTCCAGGACATGATGTCACTCCCCATGGATATTCATTCCGCATTGATATCGCGCATAAAAATCCTGGCTAACATGAATATAGCAGACCATTTCCGCCCGCAGGACGGTCAATTTGCCACAGAATCCAGCGGCAGGAAAATCGATGTCAGGGTGGCGACATGCCCTACAGTCAACGGCGAAATGGCAGTCATGCGTCTCCTCGATAAATCGACTGCCATGATAGGTTTGCCCGAACTCGGCATGCTACCCGACAGCCAGCAAAAATTCGAGCACCTGTTAAAAATCCCTTACGGAATGATTCTCGTGAGCGGCCCTACCGGCGCCGGAAAAACTACAACGCTGTATGCTGCCGTTAATTCGCTGGATACGATGGGCAGGAATATAGTTACCATTGAAGACCCTGCCGAATATCGTTTCGACGATATCAATCAGATACAGGTTAATACGCAAGCCGGCATAACCTTTGCCAGCGGATTAAGGTCTATTTTAAGGCTCGACCCCGATGTTATACTGGTCGGTGAAATCCGCGACGCCGAAACTGCCAATATTGCGGTACAGGCGGCATTGACCGGACATCTCATTCTTTCATCCATACACTCTAATGATGCAACCGGTGTTATTTTCCGTCTCATGGACCTGGGAGTTGAGCCTTTCCTTATCGCATCTTCTGTTATCGGCGTTCTGGCACAAAGAATGGTGCGCAAGATATGCCCGGATTGCCAGAAGCTTATCGAGGCGCCTATGCTGGAACAGATAGCTTATGAAAAAGAGTTGGGAAGGAAACGTTCGAAGTTCGTTTATGCCTCAGGTTGTAAAACCTGCTCATATACAGGATATCTCAGGCGCACCGGGATATATGAGATACTTACCATGAGCGATACAATCAGGAGAATGATTGTCAAAGGGGCAAATCCGAGCGATATCAGGGCGCAGGCACTTAAAGAAGGAATGGTTACCATGATGAATGATGGTATGCGGAAGGTAGAACAGGGCATCACTACTCCTTCGGAAATATTACGCAACGCTTATAACGAATTAGAACTTTGAGGTATCCGCAGATGGACTATTCATACGTGGCATATACTAAAGATAAAAGCATCGCCAAAGGCAAAGTTACAGCTGACAACGAAGCTGCAGCCAGGAAGCTGTTAAGCTATAACGGATACCAGGTACTCAGTCTAAAAACGAATGCTTCAGTCATCAACTGGAAGGTCTTGAACACCAATTTAGGCGGTGTCAATCCAAAAGAGATAATAATGTTTTCACGCCAACTGGCGCTGCTTTTAGAATCGGGGACCGACATCATTACTTCAATTGAGTTGTTGCAGGAGCAGGTCGGCAACAAAACCCTGCGAAACGTTCTGGGTGATATTGTAAACAATATACGCGGCGGCAGTTCGCTATCTACAGCGATGAGTAAACACCCGAAGGTTTTTCCGACCATCTACCAAAAATCCATATCCGTAGGTGAAAAGGGAGGCAATCTCGAAGCCGTCTTAAGGCAGATGGCTGATTTCCTTGAAAGACAAACTAACACCGTTAAAAAAATCAAAGGTGCGCTTTCTTATCCTGTCATTGTTACAGTTGTTGCACTAATTGTTATTGCAGTTATCGTAATATTTGTGTTGCCTACCTTTATTAACCTTTACACATCGTTAAACGTTGAAACTCCGGCTGTACTTAATGCTCTGCTCAATATAATTGACTGGCTAAAAACCAATCTGCTGCTTTTAATCATTATTATTTTAGCGGTGATTGCCGCTGCTTTTGCCTATACACGTACCAAAACGGGCAGGTACCGCTATGACAGGTTAAAGCTGAAATTGCCGGTAATAGGCCGCATTCTCCAGTTAATAGAACTGGCGCAGTCTTCGCTCACAATTTCGATGCTGTTCCGTGTGGGATTACCGTTGCCTGAGATTATGAATCTTGTCGTTAGCGGCACCGATAACAAATTTGTATCAGAAGCTTTCGGGCAAGTACAGCATGACCTTATAAGAGGCGAAGGCATTTCAAAACCGATGCGCAAAAACCGGTTCTTCTTACCGCTTATGGTGCAGATGGTGGCGGTAGGGGAAGGAACGGGGCACCTGGACACCACGCTGGCAACGGTGGCAGAAAATTATGAAATGGAAGCCGATGAACGTACTACCGCAGCCATTGGATTGATACAACCCATATTAACCGTTTTTATAGGCTTGATTGTCGGATTTGTAGCTATAGTAATGATTTCCACGATGTACTCCATGTATGGCCAGATTTAAACAGTTGATAAAAGTCATCTTAATGAATGATAAAGGATATTATAATAAGATGACAAAGGTAAATTAGAAATGGCAAGACACCGTACTTATATCAAGTCGGAAAACGGCTTTACCTTAATAGAAATAATCGTTGCCCTGGCGATAATGGCAATGATTATAGTTGCTTTTTTTATTGCCATGGCAACCAGCGGCAAGGCCTTGCTTCTTGCACAGGAGCGTACGACAGCCGAAAGCATAGCCAGAAGCGTAATGGAATCTGTAAAACAGATGGAATACTACTCTGAAGACGGGAGCTATATATATATAAGCGAGGAAGACACAGCGGAATATCTTATCCAGCATCCGCAGTTCAGCATCTGGAGCGTCAGCGTATGGGATGAAAATGGCAATACCTTTGTAGAGGGAGTTGTAGCTGTAAACTGGGATACCGACAACAACAGCCCCGCAGCCACGGATAACGGATTGCAGAGAATCGAAGTATTGATAAAAAACGGAGATAGAGAAGTATATACCCTTGAGGATTACAAGGCGGATCGATAATTATGTATATTATCGCTAAAGCAGAAAAGGGATTCACCCTGCTGGAACTTATTATAGCTCTGGCTATCGGTGCCCTTGTTATAGGTGCGTTGGGTGCAGCCTTGTACCAGATATTTTCTGTAACCGACAGCAATTCCCATAATTTAATGGCGATACGACAGGTACAGGACGCTGGATACTGGATAAGCAGGGATGTGCAGCAATCCAAAACCGATTATATAACAATAGATGATAATCCCGGAACTCAGGAAGTATTTACGATAATATGGGACGAACTCGATTACAGTACAGGATTGACAAAAACCGGGCATAAAGCTGTTTACAGATTGGACGAAGGGAACCTGTACAGGGATTATTATATAACCAGTGATTCCATGGCATATGAGGTAACGGTAGAAAATTATGATTTCTCTTCCGAGAGTACCTCCCTGATTGCCCAGTATATAGATGATGATATCTCACTCGTAAAGGGAGATACCATAGTATTAACGGTTTCGGCGACAGTCGAGGGATGGAAGACGGGAACAGCAGAGAGAATCTATGAAATAGAAACCAGGGTCGATTAACAACTGTGATAGAATATAAACATGGAGAAGCATGTTAAACGGAATTAAGAAATTATTCAAATCGAATAATGAGACGGGGCATGTTCTAATAGTTGCTCTTATGGTGCTGGCCCTGGGAACATTGATAATATTCCCCATGGTATCTTTGATGGTGACAGGGCTTCAGGCAGGTCAGACCGTAGAGGAAAAAACGGATATATTTTATGCCGCTGACTCGGGTATAGAATATGCGCTGTATTACATGCTCAATAATATCGAATTGTTGCCGGATGCAGATAATATATCCGTCATTGTTCCTTTCAATACAAATGTGAACGGCGTATCAGTCGAAGTGACCGTCGAGTATGTCACCAGTAATATCTATAACATCATAGCCGAGGCCAGCGATGCTGAAACCGGCACTTCTTTAACAAAAATTAATTCTTATGTAAGTGCGAAAGGGAACGGAAATGGGAATCCTGCTGCTATATTCCAGGATGCCGTCACTACCCTGGGAGGGGGAATAACCGCAAGCGGCGCTGCCCTGATATCTGGAAGCATTTTTTCCAACAGCTATATAAATCTCTCCGGTTCAGCCGGTATCGCAGGAGATGTTTATGCCGAATCCAATATCGGCATGGGATGGTCGACATATATTTCGGGAGATGCTTATGCCAAAGGGGCGATTGAACGCCCTCAAAATGTAGAGGGAAGCGCCAATGCCGGAGCGGCAGACCAGAACCCCGAACCGCTCGAGCAGGACATGGTTAACAGTATTATCAGCGATACTTTAGAAACCACCGATTTTACTCCGCTGTCAGCCGGTGCCGTCACCCGCTCGGGTAACTGGGCATTGAAATATTGGCCTGTACCCGATTCCGTATATCCCGATGCCGAACACATATCGGGAAATCTGACGATAAACACTGGAACATCCATTACATTCTCGGACAGCGTTCATGTAGACGGAGACCTTGTGATTAACTGCAGCGGGTGCACGATTACCTTTAACGGCCCGGTTGTCGTAGAAGGCGACATCAATATACAGAATGGTACTGTTATTTTCAACGATTCGGTTTATTCCGGTGATGCTACATCATTAAGCGGTTCGGGCGTCGCCTCTTTTAACGGAGATGTAAAAGTGGAAAGCAATTTGAATCTCGGGTCGGGCGGCGATGTCGATTTCGGAGGTACCATATACGTGGGTGGGGAATTCAACATAAGCGGAGACAGGAAAGTTAATGTCAGCGACGACATTTATGTGGGAGAGGATTTAACTCTAAGCGGCAGTTCCAGGATTGTCGGCGGACAAACCGTCGTAGTCATGGGAGATGTTGCCTTGACCGGCGGCACAAAACTCGACGCGGACGATTTGCCGTTTCTGCTGGTACCCACCGGTGATGTCAGCCTGACCGGAAGCAGTTATATTTCAGCCGTAGTTTATGCCCCGTTGGCCGATATATCTTACAACGGAAGCGTAACACTATACGGAGCTATTGCGTGCAACAGCTTATCGCTGTCCGGAAGTGCCAAAGTCGAATATGCGGAAGGAGTTACCGGCAATCCTAATATTCCCGGCAACGGGGGCAGTTCATCTATAGATAAATTCAGCGTGTTATCCTGGGATGTAGACTAAAACAGGTTTTAAAGCGGTGCATGTGAAAGATATGTCGAGAATTTTTTTAAGGAAAAGTGGCGAAAGGGGAGCAGTACTTGTTACCGCACTGATAGTGTTTGCTATCGGCGCTCTGCTGGTAATTCCGGCAGCTTCACTGATGACAGCCGGGCTTAATGCCGGAATAGCAAACGAAAGACAAACAGATATGATATATGCTGCTGATTCTGGAATCGAAGACGCCATCTGGAAGATAAACAAATTACCGGATTCGCTACCGGGCGAACTGGGAACATCCGGCGATACATATTCGTATTTGTTACCGGCTACTGTTAACGAAGCCAGTGTTAACGTTAAAATCGAGTATTATTCTTATGAACTGGGGCTGTACATAATCAGTTCATCCGCTGATGATGCCATTGTAAAAGCTGTTATCAGCCGCTCCCCGGGCACCAATTTAACGGCTTTCAAAGGAGCTCTGGTCAGCAGCGGAAACATAGACCTGGCCAAAAATTCCCATGTCACCGGTGATATTATTTGCGGCGGGAGTTTCACTTACGATGAAGGAACATCGACAATAGACGGCAGTATTACACAGAATGTTCCGGCCGGTGACCTGGTCACCTTTTTCCCCAGCGCTTCCGAAGTGGAGGATTTTGCCTCGACTTATAAAGACGAGGCGATGTCAGGTACAATATATCCCGATGGTCTTAATATAGAACAGAATGAAAATATAACTCTCGGGGATTCATACATAATCGGGAATTTTACAGTTGAAAAAGACGCAACGGTAAATCTGGCTGGAACCATTTATGTTACCGGATATATCGATATGGATAAAGATGCAACCATTACCGGGAGTGGAAGCATAATAGCCGTCGGCAGTATCGGCATAGCCAAACTATCCAACTACAATCAAAACGGGAGTGCGATTATTTTTTCACTGACAGGAGATATATCCTTCAAAAAGGAATGTTCTGTTAATGCCTTAGTATATGCCCCTTCCGGCAGCGTAACGTTCGATAAAGGGGCTACCGAAGGTGAATATACCGTCACCGGGAGTATCGTGTGTGGAGGAGAGGTCACTACCAGTGACAGCTATATCGAGGCCAGAAAAAATTTCAATATAGTTTTTGATTCCACTTATTCAGATACTTTTGTATTACCGGGATATATATATGGGGAACCATCGATATTGAGCTGGGAAATTAGCTGATAGTAACTCTGTTTCTGGGAGGTCAATGCGATATATGAAGATGAACGGTAGAAAATGGGTACTTACAGGTATCGTTATATTTATCGTTGCTGCTATGGCTCTATATATACCGTACAACAATGAAATCAAAAAACAGGAAGACCTTGAGCAAAATATATTTACTTCTCAACAGAGAGTCCTGGTGCTGACAATGAGTAAAGGAAAACTGGAGGATGAAATCGTTCAACTGGAAGCCGATATAGCGTCAGCACAGGAGGAATCGGCGCAGAAACAGGTGGAACTGGATAATCTCCAGGAAGAACTTGACGAGCTTGAACATGAAAGGGAACAGGCGATAATAGATGCCCTGGTCAGTTTGAATAATATCAAAGCCGAATATCCGGATATGATAGCAAGCATAGACTACAGTGAATCGCTTTTCGCTTTAGCAGAAACATCTGATATCAAGCTCAACGGGCTTATTACATCGGACACCGCTACAGTCGTTATAGAAGGCATCAATTATGAAAAAATATCCATCAAGTTATCCACTGCCGGTTACATGGATAATATACTGAAGTTTATTTCAGGGATACAATCCGATGATGCCTTTAAAACTGCTTTTTTCGATAATATCGACATCGGCACCCCGCTACCTCTTACCGATGAAGAAAAGGCAGCGATATACACAACTGCTCTCAATGAACTGAAACTGGCAGCCATATCCCAATTTACCATCGATGAAATGGTCGATTTTATCATTCTGGCTATAGAAGATGTCACCGGTACACATTTAGATACGCATCCAGTCGAAGAAATAGCACAGAACATCCTTTCGGATATAAATAGCCTGGTTACGGAAGGGTACGATGCCACGTTTGCATACGATTTAGCCGAATTGATAAAACAGCATATTTCAGAATGGATTATAGACGAAGCTATCAACCCTCTGGCTATTGAGATTGCCGAAGTCATTACCGGCGGCGGCGACCACGCTACCATGGCAGCTCTATTCGGAGAAGAAATCGCTTCATTGATTGGAGAAAATTTGACAGGGACTTTACCTGAAGATATAGCAGAATTATTAAAGAGTTATATTTCATCTCTGATAGATTTAAAAATGGGTGAAGCTGTTTTACCTTTAGTAGAGAATGATGCCCTGGAATTGGCAAATTCCAGAATAGCAGAAACAGAATCGTCCGAAGGTGATATATCTCTGGTAATTTACTACTACCAGGAGGCTGAATAATGGCACAGACAGTTACTCTATACATCGAAGATGCTGAAATTAAACTTCTTGTCAGCAATGGCAAACAAATAGTCAAGTGGGCCAGTCTTATGATTGACCCGAAACTGGTACGGGACGGAGTTATCCTTAATGAAGAAACGGTAGCCAGGGAAATAAAAAAATTATTCGAAACAACAGGAACGAAAGATAAAAAAGTCATTGCTGCTTTAAGCGGACTCAACTCGGTGTTCCGCATAATTACCTTACCGGCTACCGTACCGCAATCGATACTCGACGAGGCAATAGAAAACGAAGCCCAGAGGGTTCTGCCCGTTTCCATCGACCAGGTGTACCTCTCATACCAGAGGATTTCGTACGATAAAGAAGAATCGCATTATTTCCTGGTTGCGCATCCAAAGAATTCCACCGATGCTCTTATCAGAACGATAAATACTGCTGGTTTAAAACCGCAGTCTATGGATTTGGCACCGCTGGCACTGGCGCGCTGTGCGAACGAACCAAAAGCTGTAATCGTAAATTCATGGCTGACATATGTCGATATAATCGTCATGTCCGAAAGCATCCCACAGGTCATCCGCACTCTTTCATTGCCTACCGATTCTGTTGCCCTCGAGGACAAACTGCCTCTTATCAGTGAAGAAATCGTAAGAACGCTAGCTTTTTATAACACAAGCTTTGCCAGCAAAGCCTTGGATGCGGCTACTCCCTTACTGGTTTGCGGAGACCTTACCTATAACGAAGAGAAATTAAAGGAAATTCTCGGCGTACTGGAGCATCCCATCGTTCAGCTTGCACCTCCTTTTTCATTTGCCCCGGACTTTCCTTCATGCCAGTATATGGTCAATGCAGGCATGTTCCTGAAAGGTCGCCTGCCCAAAAACGGGGGGAATCACTATTCTATAGTAGAAATAGATGCTTTGCCCAAGGCATATCAGCCGCCGTCTTTCAGTTTAAAACGTATCTTGTCCATCGTAGCCGTATTCGTTGCCCTGATGGCACTGGTATTGGGTGGAATAATGCTATGGAATGCGTATGACAAAACTGCGAATCTGCAAAACGATTATAATCTGTTACAGGCGAAAATTGCATCCCTTAATTCCGATATAACCGCTCTCGGAGCAGAATCCGATGCATTGGATTCTGAATTAGAATCTATCGCAGCTGAATTCACCGCCAAATCACAGGAGGCGCTATATCGTCAGGAACTCATTAATATCCAGATAGAAAATAATCTTGAACCCATAGAGGATGCCGAAACTGCCGCACTCATGCAGAGATTACTGGATGCTATAACAATTAGTATGGGGAAAACAAATAGCGATATGGGTATTATTACAGGGTTATCTGAAGATATTATAGATGTTACCTTGATTACATATACGGTTGACGAGGCGACTATAAGCGGAATCGCCGCAAGCGAGGAATCCGTATTCGAATATGCCAACGCTTTGGAAGACAGCGGGCAATTTTCAACGGTATTGATTTCGAATATCAGTAACGAGATAAACACATTCAGTTTCCAGATAAAACTTCTATGGTGATAAAAATACCTGTCTCGTTAACTTAATGTTTAACCAAACGATTTACTGTCCGCATCGATATTAATGTGGGGTTTCCCTATACAAGAAAAGAGGGGTTTAAAAACCCCTCTTTTCAATTTCATATAGTGTGTATTGCTGTTAACCCGTTGTAGTTGTTGTATATATTGGATTATCCGACGCAGGAGAAACCTCTCCCGTAGAAGTATTAATAACCCAGTTATATGTAGGCGGCTGCGTAAATAAACCTTCCCCGTTGCTATCCGTATAAGATTTGAGCGCATCAAAGGTTGGATAAGTAGTACTGGATGGATTCTGATATTTCCATACAGATACCGCTAAGGACACAGTTTGTAGCTCTGTTCGTGCCGCTTCCTCTTTCCCGCTATCCATCAATCCAATTATATTAGGGATGGCAACAGCAGCAAGAACCCCGAGTATGGCAATTACAACCAGGAGTTCTATCAGAGTGAATCCTTTTTCGCTCTTGTGAACTCTTTTCGCCAGTTTACCTATTATATTCACCTCATTCCTCCATCTTTATAATAGTAGTTCTAACAATCTTATTATAGCAACCGTCAAACAGGAGTCAATAGCTTTTTATTAATTTACAATTATTAATCGATGTAATCACAACCGCCAACGTATGTTACAGCACATAGTATATATTTAATCCGAACTTTAATCAACCCCCTTTTAGCCAACGAAATGACCCAACCAGCCCATTTCATTGATACGCAATTATAGATTGTACAGTTATATAAGAGAGCAGATTAAATCACCAATTATTATTGCCAATATCAAGGTGAACGCAAGCTTTTTACTTTCTTGACTAAAGAAACAAAATAAGCCACAATAACTGGATTATGGACATAGTCTTGGCAATAATAATTTTGATACTGGGGTTGGTTGTCGGCAGTTTTCTCAATGTATGTATAGACCGCCTTCCGGCAAAACAATCCATTGTTTCTCCCCCTTCCCATTGTCCGGAATGCGAAAAACGTCTGGCCTTTAAAGATATGATTCCCATATTCAGTTATATATCCCTGAAGGGGCGCTGCCGTTATTGCCAAACCTCCATTCCCAAACGCATATTGTTTGTCGAATTATGCACCGGGCTCGGATTTTTATTGCTATATTGTTTTTATGGTTTGGGGATTGAACTGGCGCTTGTTTTATTTTACTTCTGCATCTTTTTAATAATATTTTTTATAGATATAGAACATCATCTTATACTCAATAAAGTGGTCTATCCCAGTGCTGTAACGGCATTTATCATCAGTATCTTTTTACCTTCTCTCGATTTTGCGCCGTCGGTGGCAATCAACGAACATTTTGCGTCTCTCGGATGGGCATCAGGCATTGCCAGTTCACTGCTCGGCGGCTTTGTCGGATTTATTATTTTCGCAATTATTGCCCTGGTATCACGGGGAGGGATGGGGGAAGGTGACATAAAGATGGTGGGGCTTATCGGGTTAGCTGTCGGCTATCCGCTGATATTCGTTGCTATAATTTTAGCCATTATCATCGGAGGAATTGTCGCTTTGTTTATGATAATAGCGAGGCAAAAAAGCCGAAAGCAATCGATTGCTTTCGGCCCATTTCTATCAATCGGGGCGATATGCACAATCCTCTGGGGCAGCGATATCCTTAACTGGTACCTGGGATTCATTCAATAGGCACGAAAAACTAGCTTTCCCCTGTGTAAATTTGCCCCTTGACAGGCATGGTACAATAGTACTAGATGTTTCATTAAGGATAGGCAGATGAATTTAGACCGGAGAAGGTCTAGCATAGAAATAATCGCAGATATGCTCAGGCTCGGCGAAGCAGGCAAAACCGAGATGATGTATAGCGTCAATATGAGCTACTTTCAGCTTCAGAAATACCTCAATTTCCTTCTCGAAAGAGGGCTGGTGGACAAGGTCAAGATCGGGAACCCGTCTGTCACTTACAGGGTTACCCCCAAGGGATTGAACCTGCTGCGAAGCATAGATGCGGTACTGACCACCCTGGAACTGAGAGAAGACGGGAATATATAAGAGAATATACATGTGTTATAATAAAATTGAGTTTAGCAGAGGAAATAACCGGAGGAGGCTGTGATGTCCGATAAGAGAATGCTGATAGTGCCATCTGAAATTGTTAACAAGATAAATGAAAACCGCGGCGACCTGTCCCAGGCAGAGTTCATAGAATTTTTGATTCAGGACCAGATGGGAACAGAGAAACCTGCTGAATTGAAAGATACTTCGGGAGCAGAAATCGAACAACTCCGCAAAGAAATCAGGCAATTTATGCAGGATGTAGAAGCGAAACAGAAGAATTTTGTAACCAGAGAAGAAGCCGCAGTTTTTCAGGAAGATACCAAGAAACTGATGAAGAGTTTCCTCGATTTCTTTATCGGGTACGGTCTGGAGTTTAACAAACAATCTGCGGTAAACGACCTTTCAGAACTGTCCCAAACACTCGATAAGCTTGAAAACGAAGCACAGGAAGATACCGGCAAAGAAGTAAAAATTAAGTGGAAGCATTCCTGATTATTTACAGACATACGTAACAATCGATATCAACCCTCTTTGAATGAAGAGGGTTTTTTATTTTTCTGTTTTTTCGCCATTCCATCTCCGCTTTGTAAGTTAGAATAGATAGACTAGAACATTGTTCTAGTATTGAAAACCTTCCCAAAGCTGCTATAACGTGGCATAGTTAGTGCAATTTATAAAAAATTCCGGAGTGCCAACCGGCGTTAAAAAGGGGGTTTTCATTATTATGGGAATTGAAGCAGAACTCTTCAGAAAAGGGAAAAATGCCGAATTGTGGCAGCGATGCTGCGGTTATCTGGATTTAAGCATCGAAGACTTTATGCAAATCCAAAAAAGGTTATTACTGGAACAAATGGAATTGCTGAACAAGTGCGAATTGGGCAGGACAATCATGGGAGAGGTAAAACCGGAAACAGTTGAAGAGTTTCGCTCTCTTGTACCTCTGACAACTTACGCGGACTATGCTCCTTATTTGCTGAAACGCCGCCTCGATGTATTGCCCAGGAAGCCGATTCTCTGGCAATATACTTCCGGGAAATCCGAGGAATATCCTTATCGCTGGGTGCCCGTTACCGCCGGACAACTGGACCAGGTCGAGGGAATTATATTCGCAATGATGATATTGTCCACCTGTAAAAGCAAGGGGGAGATAAATTTAAGGGGCATGGATAAAGTTTTTTACGGGATGGCGCCTCCCCCTTATACTACAGGCACCATGACACGCGCCTTTCCCAATGAACTATTCGATGTTCTGCCTCCGATAATAGAGGCCGAAAACATATCCTTCGAAGAAAGGGTTAAATACGGCTTCGACCTGGCCATGGATAAAGGGCTCGATATGTGCATTGCAATGTCGAGTGTAGCCGTAGCTATAGGAGAGCGTTTCAGCAGGAAAGGAAATCACAAAACCGACATCAAATCGCTGGTCAAAAAACCGAAGACATTGTTAAGATTGCTGAAAGGCATCGTCAGAAGCAAGCTGGCCGGACGCCGGATGTTGCCGAAAGACATCTGGAAATTGAAGGGACTGGTTGCTTTTGGAATAGACAGTTCTGTATATCGCGAAAAAATCAAGGAAATGTGGGGCAGATATCCCCTGGAATTTCATGGCTGCACCGAGGCGATATTTATTGCAATGCAAACATGGGACTACGAAGGATTGACTTTCATCCCCAATCTTAATTTCTTTGAATTCATTCCAGAGGATGAAGTAAATAAATCGATTGAAAATCCGGCGTATCAGCCTAAAACAGTTCTTATGGACGAAGTAAAACCAGGCAACTATGAACTGGTAATAAGCAGCCTGCACGGCGGTCCTTTCATACGCTACAGGCTGGGACATTTGATAAAGATTACAGCAAACAGAAACGAAAAACTGAATATAGATATCCCCCAGATGAAGTTCCTGACCCGCATCGACGACCAGATTGATATCGCAGGGTTCACCAGATTGTCCGAAAAAGTAATCTGGAAATCGATAGAAAATTCAGGAATCGGTTATTATGACTGGGTTGCCTGCAAGGAGGTCAACGGCAAACCGGCGCTCCACCTTTACATCGAGCCGGAAACCGGTAACAATATGGATGAGAAAAAAATCGTAAGCCTGATACACGATGAGTTGAAAAAACTGGATAAGCCGTATTCCGAACTGGAATCATTTACGGGCTTGATGCCGCTCAAGATTACCCTGTTGCCTGAAAATGCTTTCAAGGCTTATAAGGAAAGACAGCAATCAATGGGTGCCGGTCTGGATAACCTTAGTCCGAGGCATATCAATCCTTCGAAAGATACATTAAAATTCCTGCTTAAACCGGATATCAGATTAGCAAGAAAGCAGGGAACGGCAACCAGAGAAAAGGTAGAGGCGTAAGATAAAACGAAATAACGAAAAATCATCATCTGGAGTTTGAATTATGAACACTCAATACAGGGAAATAACAAGCAGGAATATAGGGCTTTTTACAGAATCCGAACAGGAAATGATATTTAATTCCAGAATAGGTATTGCCGGTTTAGGGGGCGTAGGCGGGCTGGCTGCGGAGAGGTTGTTGAGGTTGGGTGTGGGTAACCTGAAGATTAACGACCCCGGCGACCTGGAAGCCAGTAATCTCAACAGGCAGTTCGGCTCCACCATGAATAACTTAGGAAAAAACAAGGCCGAGGTAATATATGAACAGATTAAGGATATCAATCCCCAGGCAGATATTGTTTATACCAGGACAGGGATTAAATCGCAATACGATGTAGAATCATTAATCGACGGATGCGATGTAATAATGGACGTAATGGACTTCGGTTTGTTCAGGGAATCCATCCTTTTACAGAGGGAAGCCAGGAAAAAGGGCATCCATTACCTTTTTTCCACAGCAATAGGATTCGGTGCCATCACAGTGGTTTTTGCCCCCGACGGGATTACGCTGGAAGAGTATAACAATCTGCCTGTCGATGTGGATGTCGACGAACCTCAAAATTTGATGGTGCCGCTGGAAAGAATCGTTCCGGTAATACCAAAATACATCCGGGATAAAAGTATAATAGATGATATTATAAAAGGGAAGACATCCGTTATCCCGTCTACATGTATCGGAGCGGGGTTATCGGCTATTCAGGCTGCCAGCGAAGCTATAAATATAATTATCGGCAGGGATATGCCGAAAGCGCCAAATTATACCTATTTCGACCTGGTTGACCGCGAATTGGTCGTTGGTTCGGTAATTTAGCTTATTTACGTCAATTTTTACAAAAGCAGCGGGATGGAGAAAGCCTCCCGCCGCTCTTCTATTGACAAAGCAAATTTCGATAGCCATAATTAATCTGTTATAAGGTCTGTTTTGCAGATTTCAATTTATTTATTGATAAAAGGATATTTATGCAGTGAATTTATGGGCTGTCATACCGCTTGTTAGCTGTATTTGTTTCATAACCCTCTTCCTATCTGTACTCCCTCAAATAAAGAAGCGCATCGAAAGAATATTTGCCCTGTTCCTTTTTGCTTCTATGATATGGAGCTTCACAGCAGTAATGCTTTTGCACAATCCTTCCGCTTCAACGGGATATCTTACGTTCTGGAACGGACTGGTTATTACGGCAATCCCGCTGGTAGTAGTCACCTATTATCATTTTATACGGGCATATAACAATAAGCCGACCGGTATCGGCGTCTTGATCGGTTACGGCATCGTACTGGTTCTTTTGATTTTCTCCCTGATGGGTTATGTTGTAAAGGATGCGTACTTTATAGACAACCTGCTTTACCATGATATTGCTCCATGGGATTACATTATAGCTGCCATACTGGTGCCGTTTCTTTCGATGACAATATTAATGCTATACAAAAGATACAAGAATTCGGTAGACCCGGTAGACCGCAACAGGACGATGTACCTCATTGTCGGATGGAGTCTGCTGGTGATTATAAGCTATGTTACACCGTTTACTCCTTTATTAAAGACACTGCCGATTGACCATCTCGGCAACCTGATAAATGCCATGATAATCGCCTATACCATATTCAAGTTTGATTTGCTTAATATACAAATGATTTTCAGGAAACTGTTGACGTATATCATCGTCATTGCCGTACTTTTTGGGTTGACGACAGCTTTAGTTTTAACATATCCGACACTTTTTACGACATTACCCTTGTTTGTCATTATCATAGTCCTGTCACTTATATATACCTGTATCATATTACTGGCATCCCCTCTGATTAATTTTGTCAGCAAAAGCATAGATTACCTGTTTTACAGAAAAACATATGATTACCGCCGGGAACTTCTCAATTTTAGTAAAAAAATGAGCCATATTCTCAATCTTGACGAACTGGCGAAAGAAATATTACCCGTAACTTCAAAAGCCCTTAACGTTGTCGGAGCAAGTCTGATTCTTCAGGATAACAAAACGGGTAATTTTGAAACACAATATATTTATCCCGATGATAAAGAACCCGCGCAGGAAGGGGCATTAAAAAGAATATCGTTCGATCCTGATAGTTCCATCATCACATGGATGGATAAGAAGAGCACTCCACTTAACCCGGAGCAGATGGATACCGTACCGGAGTTCAGGGGATTGTGGCAGTCTGAAAAAGAGAAAATCCTGAATTCCAATATAGGTCTTTTCTTCCCGTTCAAGAGCCGTGATAAATTAATCGGGATTCTGGCTCTGGGGAAAAAGAAAAACAAGTCGATTCTCTCTCATGAGGACCTGGAGCTTATTTCCAATATTACCAATCAGGCCGGTGTCATTATAGAAAATGCACAGCTTTATACACAGGCCAGAATAAGAGCCAATACCGATGAATTAACCGGGCTGTATAACCACCGCCACTTTCACGAACGCCTGGACCAGGAAATTACCAGGGATTCGCGCTTTGGCGGAACTTTTTCCCTTATTATGATGGATGTAGACCTGTTTAAGTCTTATAACGATATCTACGGGCATCTGGCAGGAGACCAGGTGCTTCGAAAAGTCGGAGAATATATTGAAAGCTCGATACGCGGCATAGATTTGGCTTTCCGGTATGGCGGCGAGGAATTTGCCGTTATTTTACCCGAAGCACGTATTGAGGATGCCTATAAAGTTGCAGAACGCATCAGAAAGACCATCGAAGCCAAGACAAGCTTAAAAGCGATGCCGATTACCGTCAGCCTCGGAATCGCCAACTGGCCGAACGACGGGGTTATGAAAGAGGAGATCATCGGACGGGCAGATGAAGCTCTATACAGGGCAAAACAAATGGGAAGAAACCGCACCTGCATGTCGTCCGACATAAAAAAGAATAATGCGCCGCTGCTCTCGGCAGAACTTGTGTCCAACCCGAAAGCATTGAGCATAATCTATGCTCTTGCAGCAACCGTCGATGCCAAGGATAGTTACACCTACGGGCACTCAAGGAAGGTCAGTGAATATGCAATTGCAATTGCCGAATCCATGAAGTTACCCCTGGAAAAGATAAACAGTATTCGATCAGCCGGATTACTCCACGATATAGGCAAAATCGGAGTACCTGATTCTATCTTGAATAAAAACTCTTCCCTGAGCAGTGATGAAAACGAGCTTATCAAGACACATCCTAAAATGGGAGAAGAGATTTTAAAACATGTCATCGATCTCACAAGCTGCATTCCGGGTATATTACACCATCACGAACGTTTCGACGGAGCGGGATATCCGGCAGGATTGACAGGGGAGAAGATTCCCATTGAAGCAAGGATACTATCTGTTGCCGATGCTTACGATGCTATGGTATCTCCCAGACCTTATCGTAAACAGCTTTCTCTTCAGGAAGCACTCGATGAGCTTAAGAGATGTTCCGGAACACAATTCGACCCTGATATTGTGGATGCCTTTGTTAAAGTCATCCAGAAGAATGACGTCAAGCCGGATGAATATAATAAGGATAGCGGAAATATAAAAGACAAAAAGGGCGCAGATTGACATAATATCTGCCCACAGATTCCGTTGTTTGAAAGGTTCTTATCAATCATGGTTGTTATGGATAACAATTCGATGCCGCTATGGATTCGATCCCGACAGGTCGGGACTCACCACGAGCGGCGATTTTTCTCTTCCGTTCGCCCTGAGCCTGTCGAAGGGGCTAAAAGCAGAAGCAACCAAGATTAATTAAAATAGTTTGAAAGTAAACCTTTCGTTATTATAGAATTATAAAACGAATTTCAAATAAATCTTGCACGATTTCAGGAAGTGAAAATGGCCATTGACGAATTATGTATCAATACTATCCGCATACTTTCCATGGATGCTGTACAGAAAGCCAATTCAGGCCATCCCGGAGCACCTATGGGAATGGCCGCTATGGCCTATGTTTTGTGGGACAGATTTCTGAAACATAATCCGCAAGACCCCGGATGGATTGACCGCGACAGATTTATTCTCTCGCCAGGGCATGCTTCCACTTTATTGTACTCTTTGTTACATCTTACGGGTTATGACCTGACACTCGATGAACTGAAAAATTTCAGGCAATGGGGCAGCAAAACCCCGGGGCACCCGGAATACGGTTTGACTCCGGGAGTCGAATCGACAACCGGCCCGCTGGGGCAGGGATTCTCCAACGGCATCGGAATGGCTATTGCTGAAAGATGGCTATCCGAAAATTACAATCGCCCCGGTTATAATATTATAGACCATTACACCTATGCCATAGTTTCAGACGGGGATATGATGGAAGGAATAACATCGGAGGCGGCATCGCTGGCCGGTACCCTGCAATTAGGGAAGGTCATTTATTTGTATGATGATAACGATATTTCAATCGAAGGCTCTACAGATATTACATTTAAAGAGGATGTTGCGCTCAGATTCAAGGCTTACGGATGGCAGGTTATAGGCCCTGTCGACGGCAACGACACTAATGCCATCTATAACGCCATAAAAGAGGCACAGTCCGAAACCCGATTCCCCAGCCTTATAATCTGCAATACAATTATAGGCTGCGGCAGCCCCAACAAGGAAGGCAAGTGTTCCGCACATGGAGAACCACTGGGAACAGACGAGGTGGCACTTGCCAGAACCAGATTGAACTGGCCCTACCCGGAGCCGTTTAAAATACCGGAAGAAGCCTTATCTCATTTCCGCAAAGCCATAGAACGGGGAAAGTCCGAACAGAGCGGATGGCAAAATATATTCGATGATTATAAAAAAGCCTACCCGGATGATTATAGACAATTGATTCAGGATTTAAACAGCACGCTCCCGAAACACTGGGACGAAGGGCTTGATACCTTGTTTTCGGATAGCAGCAAAACGCTGGCAACCCGTGAAGCTTCGGCACAGGTTATCAACCTGATTGCCCCGAGAATTCATTCGCTGGTGGGTGGTTCAGCCGACCTGTCCCCTTCGACAAAGACCACTATAAAAAATGCGGAATCCTTTAGCTCCGATTGTTATACCGGACGTAATTTCCATTTCGGGATACGGGAACACGCTATGGGTGCCATTGCCAACGGAATGACACTGCACGGCGGATTAATCCCGTTTGTTTCTACATTCCTCGTATTCTACGATTATATGCGTTCTTCGGTAAGACTCTCCGCGTTTATGAAACAGGGAGTCATATATATATTTTCGCACGATTCCATAGGAGTGGGAGAGGACGGCCCGACGCATCAGCCGATAGAACAACTGGCGGGCTTGAGGTCGGTTCCGGGGCTGGTTACGATAAGACCTGCCGATGCTACCGAGACGGCGGAAGCATGGAGGATAGCCGTCAACAGCCGGCATAATCCCACCGTTCTGGTCTTTACACGCCAGAAATTACCGGTGTTAAACAGGCAAACGACTACCCCTGCCGGCGGCGTAAAATACGGCGGATATATTTTATGGCAATCATCGGATACTCCCGAAGTAATACTGATTGGAACAGGCTCCGAGGTTCATATCGCACTGGAAGCAGGACGGCTTTTGAGCGAACAAGGTATTACCGTCCGTGTTGTCTCACTGCCCTCATGGGAGCTATTCGAGGCTCAACCAGAAGAATACAGGGAAACGGTGCTCCCTTCCGGTGTAAAGGCCAGGATTTCAATTGAGGCGGGGACTACATTCGGCTGGGAACGTTATGTGGGAACAGAGGGCATCGCAATCGGAATCGACAGATTCGGAGCATCAGCCCCTTTCAATGTTTTATATCAAAAGTTCGGATTGACTGCCGATAGAATAATATCGGAAGCTCTCAGACTTCTTAAGAAATGCTGATATAGAAGCATCACTCGTTGCAGATTTTTTCCAGCCGCCGGTAGCTTTGCGCCGGATTCTGCTGACAGAATATTGCGCTTCCGACGCATATCGAACTGACCCCCGTTCCGGCAACGTCAGCGATGTTATTCTCTTTTATACCGCCGTCTATTCCGGTTTGTACCAGGGGATATTTCTTATGGAATTCAACAATTTTGTCCAGCACACCGGGGATGAACTTGCTCCCGTAAAAACCGGGAATGACAGACATAAACAATACGCTGTCAATCGTACTTATCAAAGGTTCGAGCGCCGATATATGCGTATCCGGATTAACGGCTATCCCTGCTTTCAATCCCGAACGGTGGATTAAATCGATTACCGATTTATGAGATTCTGACGCTTCATAGTGGAATATGATTTGCTGCGCTCCGGCCTTAACAAACTCATCGACATAGTTTTCCGGGTTATTTACCATCAGGTGGGCTTCCCATTTCAATACCGGTTTTGACTTTGAAATATCTTTCGATGTGATACTGGTTGACGGAACAAAGACACCGTCCATGATATCTATTTGAACAAAATCCGTAAAGGCTTCGGAATTACGCAGCATTTCCTTTAATGATTCGGCATTATCCGTTAATACGGATGGTACTATTCGTATCTTTTTATTCAAAATCCCCACCCTCTTTTTGAGGAATCTCGCAAAGCTTTATATTCCCCCAGACCCCCATGCTTTCATCCTTTATTATTATAACGCCTCTTAGCAGTTTACCGCTTCTGGCATATTCGATTGCTTTGTTTATATCGTTATGAGTACTTACCATATTGCATATTGCCGTGGCTGCGGCATCGGCCAGCGAAGCGGAATCAGCAACTATTACCGCTGCATCCGCTTTCCCGAAGCTGAAAGAGTGTCCGACGGTACCGGAGGAAGTGCATACCCCAAGAGGAGTATCCCCAGCATGTATCTCTACACCGTATTTCCCGCTCAGCGGGGAGCTGCCGGCATATATGGCAACGGTTCTGTGTTTTTTACTGCTGATAAAAATATCTCCGCCGTTTTCTATTATAACCTCCGCCGAGTATTCCAGCAGGTCTTTTCCGACGAATTGTGCAACAGCACCCGCAACCGCCGCCATCGGCCCTACACCGAATTTTTCGGCAGATTGCGCCATATCCTTGACAATACCGGGGCTGTCTCCGGTTACCGCTACAGGTTCAAACGATGTGGCAAACCGTGGATGAGATTCGATGTACCTTTCAATCTGCTCCCTGTATTTACATACCGATTTGTAAGCTTTATCCCGGAGGTCGGATGATGTACGGATATATAAATCCGTCTCTTTCACCGTCACATTACAGGAAAACAGGTCATGTCCCTGAATCCAGTTGCGATAATTCCTCGGTTGATACATAACATTAGAAGTGCAGTTCCATTGCCCGCGGGGGACAGGCTTTCAGGCACAGACCGCAGGCAATACATTTGCTGTCATCGAATGAAATAAGCCGTGTTTCCGGGTCGAGTTTAAAAGCCTTGGTGGGGCATACGGTCACACAGGCACCGCAATGAGTGCACCGCGCATCGTTGCGGAGAACATTTTGCCCCAGGGATTGTATCCGCACACCGGTTTCGGTAAGGAACTTGATTCCTTTATCGTAATTTACCTGTTCACCGCGCAGTTCGATAACCATCAATCCCTCGGCATCCGGAATGATGGAAGCCTTCATAATGTTGAATTCAAGGTCATAGTCTTTTATCAGGTGATAGACTATAGCTCTATCTACAAGGCGAACAGGGAAATGGAGTACTATTTTCTTTGAGACGATCATGAAAACGACCTCACTTAAACTATATAACTATTCTACAACCGGACGTTCTTTCAACGGTTTTGTCTTTAAACCGGATTCGGCCCCCGGCAACGGCTCGACCGGCTCGGTTAAAAGAAAGCGCCCGCATTTTATCCAATCCTTCAATGTATCGGCTATTTTCAAAGCGCGAGAATAACTGGATAGAGAGGCAGTCGGTATCTGCTTACCGCCTATTTCGATTTTCCCGCTCTTCAATTCGGCATAGCTTACCTCGGTGACGATATTCGAGCCTAAATTGGGATACTCGGAAGAGTAATCTATGACAGCAGATGTAATATCGGCATCGGTTACAGTGGTATATTCGAGTATCTCCTCGGAAAGTATGGGAATGGGAACGCCGATGCCGACAGTCAGGGTACACCCGTACCCCATCATGCTGGTACCGATTAACCATTCGGGGCTCATCTGTTTCAAATCACCGATAAGAGCAAGCGTGCCTGCCCCTCTCGTAGGAACGCCCCTTTCGTTTCTCGGGGCAGCCGGATTATGCTGTGTTCCCTGCCAGGCGACGAAGCCGATACCTCCCCCCAGGAAAACCTTCGTCCCTATACCTATAGTCTTATAGTAAGGGTCATTCAAAAGGGGCGACAACTGCCCGGCGGTAGCATAATTCACGTTCCCCATATTGGGTTTAAGAATTCCCATATATGTATAAATCACCTTGCCCGAGGTATTGATAGCTACATTATAGTTCTGATAGGCATTGCGAGGATTGAACAATACCGCCTCGTTAAGGTCTTTAATATTAATCCATGTTTCAAGCTTCTTTCTCGGATAGCAATCCGTTCCGTACGCCGTGACAGACAAACGTATGTCTTTGCCGGCTACCAGTTCCTCTATAACATGCCCCCCGCCGTAATTGAACTCGCCGGGATAAATCCTGTTCCTCGGGTCATCATCGGGTAGTGCATTGGCCCCGATAAGCAAATCCGTTGCCGCAAATGCCGCATAAGCCGGAACATCATTGAGATATGCCTTTCCTCCGCCGACCTTGATGCGCGGATTCGAATGTCCGATATTGATATAAGCGCCTGAAGAGCACATGGGGCCAAACGTTCCCGTTGTTACAACATCCACTTCCCGGGCCGCTTTCTTTATCCCCTTCTCCCTTGCAATCCCGATTATTTCCTCGGCGTTGACAACTACAGCCTCCCCACGGCGTATCTTCTCGTTAATTTCTTCGATTGTCTTGGACATCTTTCATGCTCCTCAATCTCATAGCGCATTGTGATAAATACGGCATAAATATTTAAATGATAAACTCTAACAGATAGCTTGTCAATCGAAGCAGGGTATATATTATTGATTAAACAGTCTTAAAAAGACAGCCGAAACCGAATCGACGGCTTATATAAACAATAGCAGCCATTGATTAATATCATGATTGTGGTATTATAATCTTTAACACTGATGATTGTTTACAGAATACAATTTCGCAAACTATATCAAAAACTGGAGCTTCAATAATGGATATAAACAACCTGCTCGAATTGATGGTAAAAAAAGAGGCCTCGGACCTGCATATAAGGGTTTTTACCCCCCCGGTGCTGCGCATCGACGGAGCGCTGGTTATTCAAGAGGAATATCCGCCTTTCTCGGTAGAAGATGTCACAGCAGCATTCGAGCAGATAACAACACAGGAGCAAAGAGAGATATTCTACAGTACGAAAGAGCTTGATTTTGCTTACAGCGTCAAGGGATTGGCAAGGTTCAGAGTAAGCGTACTGAAACAAAGAGGTACCATAAGCATGGCCTTCAGGCTGGTGCCCTTTAAGATACTTACCGTTGACGAATTATTCCTGCCGCAGTTGTGCAAACAGCTGATACAAAAACCGAGAGGTCTTATTTTAGTTACAGGGCCGACCGGAAGCGGAAAGTCGACTACTATGGCAGCCATGATAGACCATCTGAACAATACCATGAGAAAAAATGTGATTACTATCGAAGACCCGATAGAATACCTGCATTCCAATAAAAAATGCCTTATAGCCCAGAGAGACCTGGGTGACGATACGGCATCGTTCGATACCGCCTTAATCCATGCTTTGAGACATGACCCGGATTTAATAGTCGTGGGAGAAATGAGAGACCTGCCTACCATAACCACCGCATTGAGAGCAGCCGAAACAGGGCACCTGGTTATGGGAACTTTACATACCATAGATGCCCCGCAGACAGTCGACCGTATAATAGATATGTATCCTCACGAGCAACAATCCCAGATAAGATTGCAATTCTCGCAGGTGCTCGTCGCCATTATATCCCAGACGCTGCTTCCCAGAGTTCATACGAAAGGCAGGGTGGGGGCATTCGAAATACTTCTTGCCAATCCAGCTGTCAGAAACCTGATACGCGAAGGCAAAACCTTTGAACTTGCAAGTATTATGCAATTGAATAACGCTGCCGGGATGCAAACGCTTGACCAGAGCCTGGCAAACCTCGTAAAACAGGGGCTGACCACCAGAGAAGAAGCATTATTAAAAAGCAGTCATCCGGATAGATTGGAAAAGATGCTCTAGAATTTACCATAAAAATATTATTATCGGAGTAACTGACATGATGGCTGAAAAAGATATTTTATCCGCCGAAAATATTTCAGGGAAACTGGAGACCCGTTTTATCGGACAAAGGGTTATTGTATACCCACAACTTACTTCGACAATGGAAATCGCCAAGATTGCGGCCTCGAACGGTGTCCCTGAAGGAACCGTAATCATCGCTGAAGAACAAACTTCAGGCAAAGGCCGCCTCGAAAGAAGCTGGGTTACCCCAAAAGGGTGCGCTATTCTTTCAATTATCCTGTATCCCGATATAAAACACCTGCCGTCCCTGATCATGGTAGCCTCCGTTGCCCTGTTACACACAATAAAGAAAGTAACCGGCCTGAAAGCCGCCATAAAATGGCCTAACGATATTTTGCTCAACGGAAAAAAAGTAAGCGGAATTTTAATCGAAAGCATGATAAACGATAAAAATGTCGGATATGCCGTTATCGGGATGGGAATAAATGTGAATTTCAATGTTAAAGACTATCCTGAAATCGCAGATACAGCTACTACCTTATTGGATGAAAAGGGGAAATATATATCACGGCTCGATATCATCAGAACGCTGCTGGTCGAAATCGAAAAACTATATCTGTTATCAAGAGATAAAGATATAGTTTACAGGGAATGGCGGGACAATATGGATACCATCGGGAAAAAGGTCTCTGCCAAGTCTGGGAATATCATTTATGAGGGGATTGTGGATACCGTTGCCGAAGACGGCAGCCTGATACTTACTTTAGCCGATGGCAAACAGGTCGACTTTACGGCAGGGGATGTTACCCTGCTTAAATAGATAACATCCCCTGCAATTCTTGTTTACTTGTTGTCTTTTTTCATAAACATCGTTATCATATCGATAGGAATCGGGAATATCAGCGTGCTGTTCTTCTCCGAAGCTATCTCGGTCAATGTTTGCAGATAACGCAGCTGCAAAGTCACCGGTTCTTTGGCAATAACATCTGCCGCTTGAGCCAGCTTTTCCGAAGCCTGATATTCACCCTCGGCATGAATGATCTTGGCACGCCTCTCTCTTTCGGCTTCCGCCTGCGCTGCCATCGACCTTCTCATTGTTTCGGGAAGTTCAACCTCTTTGATTTCCACCGTGCTGACTTTAATTCCCCAGGGGTCAGTGTGTTCATCGATAATTGCCTGTAGCGTCTGGTTCAATTTTTCTCTTTGTGCCAGCAATTCATCCAATTCGGATTGTCCCAGAACATTTCTTAAAGTCGTTTGAGATATCTGTGACGTAGCTCTGATATGGTCAAGTACTTTAACCACAGATGCTTCGGGGTCAACCACCCTGAAATAGACAACCGCGTTGACTCTTACCGTAACGTTATCCTTGGTAATCACTTCCTGCGACGGAACATCCATGGTGACAACACGCAAATCCACTTTAACCATGCGGTCGACAAAGGGGATAATAAAGAACAGACCGGGGCCTTTCGCTCCGATAAGCCTCCCCAGCCTGAAAATAACACCCCTTTCATATTCGGATACCACTTTGACAGACAGCGACAGGATAAACAGGACGACAACAATTAATATTATATAGCCGTAAAGATCCATTAATTACCTCCCTCCTTATTTTTTGAAACGTAGAGTTTAAGCCCATCGGAACTTTTAATTACGACATGCTCCCCGGGTGCGGCAGTTCCGCTATCGAGCCTTGCAAGCCAGATTTCACCCTCTACAAATACCGTGCCTTCAGGATTTAAAGTTTTCTTAACGACAACCGATTTCCCGATTAAATCTTCCCTGCCGGTAGTTACCTGCCTTTTATGGGCAACTACAACTCGGTCAATGACAAAAATAATCAAAAAAACACTGACAATTATAATGATAAGAATCCACCAGATATTCACTTATGCCCCAATCCTTCTTTATCAGATTTATGAAACAATAGACAACGAAAATTACCCGATATGCCTAGAGTATAAACCGATTAACGAATATCTGCAACCGTTTTTATACCTTTAACATAGATATATAATTTCCCCAAATTCCATATAAAATATTATGAAGCATAAAATTAAATGAATAACCCTGACTATAAATAAGCTAAATTAAAGAATTTTAAATGCCTGATACAAAAAATCGTTTATGTCTTTTATAGAATATCAATCTTCCAACGGCACGCAGATTTTCTGGTCGTATCCCTTAACCGGGTTAACCACTTTAATATTGATGTTATAGACTTTTTCCAGATTGTCATCGGTCATTACATCTTCCGGTTTCCCAATTCCGATAAATTTTCCATTTTTCATGAGAGCTACCTTATTGCAGATTCGAAAAACATGGTCAGGGAAATGAGTGGTCATGATTATCGGTAATCCGGTCTTAGCCATTTTTTGTACGACTCTTAATAACCTTATTTGATTTCCATAGTCCAGATGAGAAGTCGGTTCGTCCAGTAAGAGCAAAGAAGGTTGTTGAGTCAATACCCTGGCGAAAATAACCATTTGTCTTTCTCCTCCGCTAATCTGTGTATAAGGTTTATCTCTCAAGTGAGATATTCCCATCGCTTCCATGGATGCTTCGGCGATGCGAATATCTTCCTGCCCCGGCGAAGCCATTATTTTGAGGTGAGGAGATCTTCCTACCAAAACGGCATCCATGACAGAAAAAGGAAAGAGCGGCTGGTGCATCTGAGGTACATATCCAATAGATTTGGCTATCTCTACATCCGATAATTTTGAGATGTCCTGATCATTGATAGTAATTGACCCTTCATGCAGTTTCAATAAGTTGTCCAGGCATTTTAAAAGTGTTGTTTTACCACAACCATTCGGTCCCAGGATGGACATTACATCTCCGTTCTTAACGGAAAAATTGATATCGGAAAAACCTCTCGATTTATTCGATTCATAAAGAAATCCGGCACTAATAACCTGCAGCTTCATGACCATCCTTTCCCCCTCTTTTTTAACAGATAAATAAAGAATGGGGCTCCCAGAACGGATGTTAAGAGGCTGATAGGAATCTCCACGGATAGCAGGCTTCGAGCTATATCATCGATAATTAAGAGGAAAACGGCTCCCAATAACATAGATACAGGGAGAAGTTTCTTATAATCGGGACCCACTAAAGCACGCCCTACATGAGGAATTATCAGCCCTATCCATCCAATGGTGCCTGCAATACAGACTGTTGAAGCAGTTACCAGCGTACAGCAGACTACAATAATGGCACGTAATTTCCCGGTATTTACTCCCATTGATTTAGCTTCTTCTTCTCCCATTGATAGCACATTGAATCGCCATCGGATGAGTATGAGCACGACTATGCCGACTATAATAGGGACAGCTGCCATCGATAGGGTACTCATTTTAATACCGGAGAAACCGCCTGTTATAAAGGCATTCATAGCAGGCAATTGTTTATCCTGATCGGCAACGTATTTTGTTATTGATTGAAAGGCAGTAAAAAGGGCGCCGATAGCTATGCCTGCCAAAATTAAGTTAAGAACGGAATTTCCTTTCATAACCTTGGTGATACCAAATGCCAAACCGACAGCTCCCAGGGCAAAAATGAAAGCAGTTACCTGCGTCGCCAGAATACTGGCGCTGAAAAATATTGCTAAAGCTGCTCCAAAACCGGCAGCCTGTGAAACCCCAAGAATATCAGATGATACCAGGGGATTACGAAATAGCCCCTGGAAACAGGCACCGACCAGGGACAGACCGCCCCCAACCAGCATAGCTGCCAGTATGCGAGGCAGTCTGACGACATTAACTACTGTATCCATGTCACTTTTCCAGGTGTGGTCGATCGGTAAAAAATTTGATAGAATGATTTTTATCACGTCTGCCGGTGCGATATGGTATCTACCTATCGTAAAAGACAGAATAAAAACGATAGCTAATAAAATGATCAGGATTGCACCGGCAGACGTGCCCGTCAGCTTTTTAAGCCGCATGGCGCCGATTTTCCGAATGAATATGTCATCCCTGTTATAGGTCATTAATTTTTCTCAAAGTTGCATTATTTCCCGGGATAAGCGTTGGTTGTACCGGGTTGACTTAAAAGTAAAGCAAGTTCAGCATCGGTTAAATCATAGTGCCAGAAATTAGAATAGAAGTATTTAACTTTACTCTCCAGCGATGCGGATGAACCCGAGTCCAAATCCGTGGTTAGCTGAGGATAGAGTAAGTGTACCATCCAGTACATACCGATTATCTGACCGGTTCCGGGAGGACCATCCCACCAGGATGTAGGATTGGTCGGGCGCGTATATACATAACCGTTTTTAACGCAGTCCAGGGTTTGCCACCAGTTATCACTGCTCGTATCCATTATCGTATTATAGGTATTTATAGTCGAACCCCGTCCTATAATTATCAAATCTATAGGGCCGGACTCGGAATTCCAATTCATTATCGTTTCTGCGTTAATATCTACCTGCCTTTCGGAAGAAAGATCGGTAAATGTATTGTCGAAAGCTACGGAATAACCACCGCAGAAGGTTAAGAGGTTAAGATGTTTACTGCCTTGCAGATCTGTTTTTAAACCATCTCTTTCGGCATCCAGTACCCTGGTTAATTTAGCAAGATCATCTGCGCTCATGGCACTGTAATCGACTACACCAAACTCGCCATCATCGCCGGTTGTGTAGTATTCAATGCCGAGTTGTTCTTGAATATTTTCAACATAACTTACTGCTTCGTCAGCAAAAGCCTTAAGTTTATCACCCTGGTTTTTTATATCAGGCATTATACTTTCTAAAAAGTCTATCGGCTCACTCCATTTTGTAAGATAATCGCCGATACAGAGAGCAACCACAGGTATCCCGCCAAGTTGTGTTTGCGTATCGTCCAGAGACTCTTTCGTTGTGGAATTCATCACAACAGCCAGAGCGATATCCGGCTTAGCTTTAATGACTTCTTCGTAATTTACCACTCCATTCACACGGGTTGTTGCGGCTACCTGATTGCTGATATATTCATCAGGGACATAAGAGCCTTCAGCCCACGAACTGGACATTATCCATTTTTCGGGGCACAACATATATACCAGTTGTGTTGAATGATTATCCAGGCAATACACCGAGTTTATGGCAACAGGCACCGTTACCTGACGGTCGAACATATCGGTAATAGTTCTGGTAGTATGACCGATAACAGCATAAGTTGTGGAAGAACTGATTTCTGTTAACGAAACTGAAATTGTATGCTTGGTCGTATTAATATTAGTATTGCTTTGCTCTGTCCACATTCCAGAACTATACGTGGCAGAATATAAGTAGTCATCTTTCGTATCGGGATATTGGGTAAGGTCATAATTAAAGGTAATCGTGATGGGAGAACTAAAAGTTGCTCCTTCGGGTTGTAAAGTGTATGCCGGCGTAACAACTTCCTTCCCTTCCTGCGGTGGAGTAAGAGAATCACTATCGCTCGCTACCGTAAAACTGGTCAGGCAATTTCCATCTTTATCTTTGATGATTGTCTTAGCAGGAATATTGATTGTAAATTTCCCATCACTCGTTGTGGCGGTGAATGCTTCTAAAACCTCACCGCTGCTGTTTATACTGATATCGTAAGTCTCACCCAAGATATTGGCTTGAATAGATTTGGCTGCCTGACTGCATCCGGCAAGGCCGGTAATTAGTATCACGCAGGAACATATTGTCAATGCGACTTTGATAATTTTATTATTCAATTTGCTCCTTTCGTATAATTTGTCTAATTAGATTTAAAATTGAAAAAAAATTACGGTTGCTTCTTCATGTAGTCATGTTACACCTCTCTTTCTATAACTAATATCTCTATAGTTCTCGAGGATTGATTTTTTGCCGCTGGCGGCGATGATATCATAAACAATTATTTACCTATCTTTTACCATAAAAATCAAAAAAATACTGACATAAATTGCACATAGTTTCTGCTCTTTGAAATTATTACTTGTTATACAGACTTTAACGATTCAGGTAATCCCGGCACCACTCCAATGGCAGTACCTGGATACGATCACCTTTTTGAACTGGGGTATTTTCAGGGATAATTGTGATAGAGTTGGCTGTTTCTACCCCTGCCGGCGGTCCGGGTTTTCCATGTCCATTAAGGGTTACCCGATATTCACCCTGCACTTTTTCCAGCCTTGTCCATCTGATAAAAGGAAATGTTTTTTTCATCAGGTCAGAGTCCATAGCGACAGCTTCAACCGACGGATGGCTTAACGCACTAAAACCCATCATTTTAAGTATGGCAGGCCTGACAAGGGTTTCAAAATTGTTTATGCAACCGACGGGGGGCCCGGATAAAGCAAATACAGGAACCGGTATTTGCTCTCCCGAGGTCGAAGTTCTATAAACCAAACCAAAGGCAAGAGACTTTCCCGGCCCCATGTTAATCCTTGAAAAAAGAACCTGTCCGGTTTTACCCAGCACCAACCGGACTAAATCATAGTCTCCCATGGAAACTCCGCCGCTGGTAATGATGGCATCCGCAAAAATACTTTTTTGGATTTTTTGATTAAGGGAGGACTCATTGTCACGAGCGATACCCATTATCTGAGGCACACCCCCATAATGGGTAATTAAAGAAGATACGGCTGCGGTATTACAGTTATAAATTTTTGCAGGAGCAGGTGATTGATTCAGATTTATAAGTTCATCACCGGTAGATATTACAGCAATTACCGGTCGGCGGATTACCTTGATATTTGCCAGCCCAACAGAAGCAATGGTAGATATCTGAGAAGGCCCGACAGGTATACCTGCCGGAATTACCGGTGAACCTTTGGTATAACGGCTCCCCACACTGCAAATATTTGCCCCCGGTCTGGACGGGGAGAAAAAACGTACTTCCGAAGGGTTATATGGATTGGGGCCATTTTTGTTCACAGGTTCATCTGTATCCTCAAATCTGACGACACAGTCTGCGCCTTCAGGCACCACGGAACCAGTCATAATACGTATAGCAGTTCCCGGTTGAACTGTTCGCTTCGGTAAGTAGCCTGCTCTTACTGTCCCGATAATTCGTAAAGTTATCGGGTTATCCTGGCTGGCGCTTTTAATATCTTCGGACCTGACGGCATAACCATCCGGACCACCGGTATCTAACTGTGGCATATCGAATTGAGCGCGGATATCCTCAGCCAGTACCTGCCCCAAACATTTTAGCAACGGTTTTTTCTCGGTATCAAGAACAACAGTATGATTCAAAATAATTTCTAAAGCTTGCTCAACTTTCACCATCGGTATTCCCCGCTTAATATAACATATTCTATTTCTCTGTAGCTTTGATTACAGAAGTTTATAAAGAATCACAGGCAAAAACTGCCTTATTTTATAATGCACATTATATTAATGTCAATATAACGATTCGGGGTATTAAATTTGTACATGAAGCAATATTTATTGTAGAATTTACACACTAATAAGAAGGATAATGTATATGAAAGCAGAAAAATGTAAGGGTTTCAGCGACCTCTCGCCCGATGAAATGCGGGCTTTTCGTTTTGTAGAGGATACTTTCCGTGATTGCTGCCTCGGCTGGGGATATGACGAGATACGGACTCCCACTCTGGAATATCTCTACCTCTTTACATCCGCAGGTACATTAACACCCAATATGCTTGGAAAAGTTTATTCCTTCCTCGATTGGGATGGCTGGAGCGGAGAGAGGGTTGTTTTAAAACCGGATGGTACCATTCCGACGGCAAGGTTCTACATCGATGACAAAAAAAGCGGGCTTGCCCGCCTGTTCTATGTAACCAATGTCTTCATGTTCGAGGAAACAGGAAAAAAACCGCGTGAAAGATGGCAGTGCGGTGCGGAACTTATTGGCATGAACACCGCTCTTTCGGATGTCGAACTTTTATCGTTATCGCTCGATGTTTTAAGGCAGCTGGGTCTCTCCGATATTAAGATTAAGTTATCTCATGCAGGTTTGATAAAAGCCCTGCTGGACAGCCTCGAATTGAGTTCCGAAGAGAAGTCAGGTATTCTTTCACGCATACTGGAAGGCGATACCTCAGCCCTCGATATCGTTAAAATGGATAAACCGGACACCGTCGAAGCGCTGACACTGCTCCTGAGCCTCAAGGGGAAATCATCAGGGTTCTTGAAGAATATAAAAGCGCTATCTTCGAAGAAGCTGGCGAATATATCGGAACCGCTCGATAATTTTATCGGCATTGTCGAAAAGCTGGAAAAACTCGGCGTCGATTACAGGATAGACCTTGCCTCGGGCAAGGGTTTTGAATATTACACCGGTTTGATATTCCACCTCTTGATAGGACAGAATACCATCGGCGGCGGCGGCAGATACGACGCTCTTATTCCACAGATGGGGGGCAAGGCTACACCGGCTGCCGGATTTGCCCTTTATATGGACCAGTTGATGAAGCTGCTGGAACCGGAATCGCTGGCGGAATTGGCTGCGAATAAAATCCTGATAAAAATCAAGCCCGGAGCCCTGGAAGAAGGTTTCTCCATATCCGAAATGCTGCGTGATTTCGGGTATATCATAGTGCTGGCGCTCGACGAAAAGCAGGAGACCGAATACGGATGGACGCTTGAAGTCGACAATGACAGCCCCCGGTTTGTACTGACCGATGTCGCCGGCGGAGAAAAATCGAATACGGATACTGCATGCGAAATTCTAAAGTTACTGGGATGTACAGAAGATGTCGCTTAACATTGCTTTGCCCAAAGGACGGCTTTTAAACGATACGGCAGCCCTTCTCGAAAGCGCCGGATGGAGAATCGAGGGGTACAACGATAAATTACGCTATTATCGTTTGAAATCACAGAAATTCCCGGATATAAAAATAAAAGTATTGCAGGAAAAAGATATCCCAATACAGATAGCTGTGGGCAATTATGACCTCGGTATCTGTGGACTGGACTGGACAGAAGAATTGCTGGTTAAATACCCGAGCAGCTCCGTCGTTAAAATCGCCGACCTCGGATACGGAGAGGGCGCGCTATATGCCGCCGCCTTACCCGGGGAATTGTCCGACCCTGAAAAACTCTCCGCAAGAAGAAGTAATACCCGCATAGCCGGCGAATATCCCAACCTGGCGGAAACACTGGCGGAAAAGCTGCGTCTCAAGCGGTTCAGTATATTTCCGTTGTGGGGCGGCGCCGAAGTCTATCCACCGGAAGAAGCGGAAATCGTTCTTTTACCCAGAAAATCGGAAAAGGACATACTCGATGCGGGGCTTGTCCCCATCAACAAGATAGTGGATTTCAAGGCGTATTTAATTGCCAACAGCAACAGCCTGAAATCCAAAAATATGGCCGATATTTTATCGTCGCTGATCGATAAAATGGTCAATAGCAGGGATTTTTCAAAAACCTTCAGCATAATACACAGGACAGAACAGCCTGTCTGCAAAACATTTGCAAAAGTAAATGACGACATGGTGAGACTGGCCCTGCCAGACGGACACCAGCAATCTCATGTATGCCGTATTTTCGATAAAGTAGGAATTAAGGTGGATGACTATCCGTCGCAGACGGGCAACCGGAGGCCGACAAGCAATCTGGACGGTTATTTTATAAAAGTTATCAGGCCGCAGGATATGCCGCTACAAATAGCCAATGGAAATTTTGACCTTGCCATTACGGGGAGGGATTGGCTTATCGACCACAAATACCAGTTTCCGAACAGCCCCATCGAGGAATTGCTCGACCTTAAATACGGATGGGTTAAAATAGTGGCGGTAATCGACCAGAACCTGCCCATCGAAGATATTTCCTCATGGCGTGAATATTGCAGCAAGAACCAGATTACCTGCAGGGTGGCGACCGAATATACCAATATCGCCGACCACTATGTCAGGGATATTCGCATGGACAGATACCGGATAATCCCTACATGGGGTGCAACGGAAGGCTTTCTGCCAGAAGATGCCGATTTGCTAATCGAAAATACCGAAACAGGCGGAACGATTGCACGCCACAACCTGAGGATTATCGACAAGCTGTTCGAATCTACGGCCTGCCTTATTGGCAGTACCAGGAAGATAAACAATGCAAAAAAAACCGAGAGGATGGAGTTCTTGATAAAAGCGCTAAAGAACGCTATGGAGATGCCCTGAAATGAAAATTATAAAGGGGTTTGAAGAAGCAAAGACACGGCTGTCGAGACAGGTAATATCGGGCGACTATACAATCTCGCCGGCACTGAAAAACAGCCTGAATGAAATGTTCGGAACTGAAGACCCCGAACAGGTGGTCAGAACCATTATCGATAACGTCCGTAAAAACGGCGATTCTGCTGTCAAGGGCTATACTTTTAAAATAGATAAAATAAACCTCCCTGCAATCGAAGTATCGAAAAGGGAAGTAAGTGAAGCATACCACAGTATAAACAGGGAACTCCTCGAAGCGCTTAAGACAGCGGCCGAGCAGGTACGCTCATTTCATGTTTTACAGAGAGACGCTTTATTCAGCGGCATCGAAAAAATGAAGCCGGGGACTTCAGCCCGTCCGCTGCAGAGAGTTGGTGTTTATGCCCCCGGCGGAACGGCAAGCTATCCGTCAACGGTGCTGATGACAGCCATTCCTGCCAGGGTCGCCGGAGTTAAAGAAGTATGCCTTGTGACTCCTCCCGGCAAAGACGGAAAAATCCCGGCAGCTACACTGGCGGCTGCCTATATTGCCGAAGTTGACCGTGTATTTTCCATCGGCGGGGCTCAGGCTATTGCTGCGCTGGCATACGGCACTGAAACCGTTCCACGCGTAGATAAAATATGCGGGCCCGGCAACATATTCGTTATGCTGGCCAAGAAACAGGTTTTCGGCACGGTAGATATAGACGGGTTGCAGGGACCCAGCGAAGTGTTAATTATCGCCGATATCAAAGCCAGAGCCAACTTGATTGCAGCCGAGATACTGGCACAGGCCGAGCATGACATGCTGGCTTCCTCGATATTGATTACCGATTCGCCTTCGCTCGCTGCAGCAATCGAAAGGGAAATAAACACCCAGATGGAGGAATTGAGCAGATTTAAAATCGCCTCCGAATCGCTGGCAAACAACGGAATAATAGTAATCGTAGACAGCATGGATGAAGCCATTGAGCTATCCAATATGTATGCGCCAGAACATCTCTGCATGGATATGGCAAATGTAGAATCATACATCGAAAAAATAACCAATGCCGGCTGTATATTTTACGGATATACGCCGACGGTGGCTATGGGGGATTATGTAGCCGGCCCGAGCCACGCTCTGCCGACAAGCGGAACGGCCAGATTTGCTTCACCGCTAAATATATCCGACTTCATTAAATATACCAATCTGGTTAAGGTAACCAGGGAAGAACTGGAAAGACTGGGGCCTGTAGCGATGACGATTGCAAATGCGGAAGGATTACAGGCACACTCGAAAACCGTGGAAATCAGGTTATAATAAGATATCAGAACCGGAAGGGAAATTGACATGTCAGAAGAAATCGAAAAATTCGTACTCCCAGAATTGAAAAGCTTCGGAGGTTATGCGGCAAGCAAGGCACCGGAAACGCTCAAGGGGAAAATCGCTGTTCCCGTTGAAAAGATAATCAAGCTGGACGCCAACGAAAATCCGTACGGGTGCTCGCCGAAGGTCAGAAAGGCGCTTGCCGGATATTCAGGGATACATGTATATCCCGACTCGGGGCAACAGGAACTCAGAAAATATCTTCAGGAATATACGGGAGTGCCCATGGAGCACATCGTCGCCAGTGCCGGCAGCGACCAGCTTATCGACCTGCTGATGAGGCTTTTTGTTGCCAAAGGCGATGAAGTAATCAACTGTATTCCGACATTTGCCATGTTCCAGTTCTTCATTAATCTTGTGTCCGGAACTACTGTCAATGTGTTAAGGGATGAGAACTTCATGGTGGATGTTAAAGCCGTAAAGAAGGCTATAACCTCCAGAACCAAGCTGATACTTCTGGCAACACCAAACAATCCTACGGGAACCATCATGCCTAAAAAGGATATCCTCGAAGTCCTTGATTTTGGAATACCGACTCTGGTCGACGAAGCCTATTTCGAATTTACGGGGGAGACGGTAGCTCCGCTGGTAGGCAAATATAAGAATTTAATGGTGCTCCGGACATTCAGCAAATGGGCCGGTCTGGCGGGCTTGAGAATCGGTTACGGCATGTTCCCTGTAGAAATAGCAAATATACTGCTAAAGATTAAGGAACCTTATTGTGTTAATGTTTTAGCACAGCTGGCCGCCATTGAATCGGTTAAGGATAAAAATTACCTGATGGATAAAGTCGGAATCATTTCTTCCGAACGCGACAGATTATTCGATATGCTGCAAAAAACCGGCTGGATCAAGCCTTATCCTTCAAAAGCGAATTTCATATTATGTGCCGTATTGAAAGGCAAGGCAAAAGATGTACAGCAGAAGCTCGAGGAAAACGGCATTCTCGTGCGTTATTTCGACACCCCGTTATTAAAGGACAGTTTGAGAATAAGTGTCGGCAAACCGGAAGAAAACGATGCTCTGATTAAAACTCTCGATAGAATAGGGGAGGGATTATGAGATGAACAGAATCTCCAGCATCAAGCGGGAAACAAAGGAAACCAATATCAACCTTAAACTCGATATAGACGGATGCGGCGATTATGAAATGGTTACCGGCAACCGGATTTTCGACCATCTCCTGTCGCAATTATCGAAGCACAGCTTAATTGACATAACATTATCAGCAACAGGAGACGACATACACCACATGGTGGAGGATGTCGCTATATGCATGGGAAAGGCTCTATGCGAAGCACTGGGTGAAAAACGGGGCATTACACGCATGGCCGATGCCACCGTCCCGATGGACGATGCCCTGGCTTCTGTGGCTATAGACCTCAGCGGCAGGGGATATGCCGTGCTGGATCTTCCTTTTTGCGACAACGATATGTTCGGTTTCCCCACCGACCTGGTGCGCCATTTTCTGGAGACACTGGCCATCGAGTCCAGAATGAATTTGCATGCCAGAATCCTTTACGGAACCAACGACCATCATAAAACGGAAGCAACGTTCAAGGCATTGGGCAGGGCACTGGGTGCCGCAACCAGAATCGACCCGAGGACTTCCGGCGATTTACCGAGCACCAAGGGGCAGTTGTAATCAGTTATTCCTGCGAAGTGATAAGGTAGTCAAACTACAGCGAATATAAATCACCCATATTTATCAATGACAATACCTGACTGTCATGCTGAGTTCGTGGTGGTCGAACGAAGTATCTGGGGACGGGTGGTTAATGAAGTGTTCCCGCCTGTTGCCGCAGATACCTCTGTACTGTCTCTCCACACTCCCCGGATTCTTCAGTCACCCCTTGTGACTTCTGAACGACATTACTATAGTTGTCATCATGAACGATGCGACTTTCGCCGCCGTTATGGTTCGACAAGCTCACCACGAACGGCTTGAATTATCGATTATAAAAGGAAACACATCGTTTCGATAAATCTGAATGACAACCGAGGATAACTTAAAAGCTAATAATTAAACTTCTTTCCGGTCAGCTTTTCATAAGCCTCTATATATCGCTGCGCCGTCTTTTCGATTACATCATCCGGTAAAACCGGCCCGGGCGGTTCTTTGTTCCAGCCGGACTTGCTGAGCCAATCCCTGACGATTTGTTTATCGTAGCTGTCCTGTGATTGCCCTGCCTTATATTTATCCGCTTCCCAGAAACGGCTGGAATCGGGGGTCAGCATTTCATCTATAATAATCAGTTTTCCGTCATCGATACCGAACTCGAACTTGGTATCGGCGATAATAAAACCGCGCGTTCCGGCATACTCCATGGCATAATTATAAATCCTGATGCTGGCGTCCTTTATCTCGCCTGCCAGCGATTTGCCTACCATATTTTCTACTTCAGACATAGTCATCGGCATATCGTGCCCCTGTTCGGCTTTGGTTGTCGGAGTAAATATCGGGTTTTCCAGTTTCTGGCTTTCAAGCAATCCTTCCGGCATCTTTACCCCTGAAACAGTCCCGCTTTTACGGTATTCGCTCCAGGCGGAACCGGAAATATAACCGCGCACCACGCATTCGATAGGCAACCTCCTGGCTTTTTTGACCAGCATGGAACGCTTGTTCAGATAAGAAGGAAATTCTCCCTGCTTTTCTTCGGGCAGGTAATCGTTAAGAATAGCGGCATCATCTACGACAGTGACAACATGATTCGGAATGACATCCTTTGTCCTGTCGAACCAGAAGGCGGATAACTGATTAAGCACCCTGCCTTTCTGTGGAATGCCGCAGGGAAGTATTACGTCGAAAGCGGAAATCCTGTCTGTAACGACTATCAGAATGTAATCACCCATATCATAGGTATCTCGTACTTTACCGCGTATAAATAAAGGCAGCGAAAGTTCTGTTTTTAACAAGATGTCTTTTCCCGCTTTCATAGTGCTCTCGGTCCTAACGGCTTCGGCTCCAGTGCCATATACTTCTTTTTCCACTGGCTTTCTGTTAATCCCAGCCTCTTGAATATTTCATCCACGTATCTCAAATAATATTTGTAATCGAACAACGGTTCCAGTTCGGCAGGCGGCAACACAGCTACGACATCTTTGTCAGCTTCGAGCAGCTTGAGGAAATCTTTGCCTCCCTCCCATGACTTCATGGCATTCCGCTGAACCATTTTATATGCTTCCTGCCTGCTGAGACCTTTATCGATTAAAGACAGCATTACCCTCTGTGAATATATCAGCCCTTTGGTTTTATTGAGGTTCTTTTCCATGGTCTTAGGATAAACCAGAAGACCGTCCATTATATTGGTAAACAACGAAAGCATATAATCGAGCGCAAGGCAGGCATCCGGCATTATCACCCGTTCTGTGGAGGAATGGCTGATATCCCTCTCATGCCACAAAGCGATATTTTCCATAGAGGTTACCGAGTACCCTCTTATCAGCCTGGCTAAACCGCAAATCCTTTCGCAAAGTTCGGGATTTCTCTTGTGCGGCATGGCGGATGAACCTGTCTGTCCCTGACTGAAAGGCTCTTCGACCTCGCGGGTATCCGTTTTCTGCAATCCGCGAATCTCGGTGGCGAATTTCTCAAGGGAACCGGCAATTATAGCCAGAGTGGTAACGAACTGGGCATGCCTGTCACGCTGCAAAACCTGATTCGATATCGAAGCGGGGCTTAACATCAATTTGGCACAGGCTTTTTCTTCGATTTCGGGCGACAAAGTGGCGTACGTTCCGACGGCTCCGGAAATTTTGCCGACGGCTATCATTTTAGTTGCCTCGGCCAGCCTCTGTCGATTGCGCTGCATCTCTTCGATCCACAATGCCAGTTTAAGGCCGAAAGAAGTCGGTTCCGCATGAATACCGTGAGTACGGCCTATCATAACCGTATATTTATATTTTATGGCCTTTTCTACAAGTACCGAGAGAAGTCCTTTTATATCCTCATTCAATATGTCAGACGCTTCGACAAGCTGTAAGCTCAATGCGGTATCCATAACATCCGAAGATGTCATGCCGAGATGAATAAACCTGGCTTCGGGGCCGAGGCTCTCCGAAACGGAGCCGATAAAGGCGGTCATATCGTGGTGCGTTTCCTGGAGTATTTCCTCCATGCGTTTCATATTCAAACGCGCCATCTTTATCTTGGGGATGGCGTTCCTGGGAACCCTCCCGAGGTCTGCCCATGCTTCACAGACGGCAATTTCGACATCCAGCCACCTGGCAAATTTATTCTCATCCGACCACACCTGCTTCATCTGCGGACGGCTATAGCGTTCTATCATTTACCAGCTTCCCCCTTATCTTTTGCAAGCTCTTTCCTGTAATCTTCATAGGCTTTTCTGATATTTTCATATTTCAATCCCAGTATTTCGGCAGCCAGGTAAGCGGCATTTTTGGCGCCGGAGGTTCCTATAGCTACCGTAGCAACCGGGATTCCGGCAGGCATCTGCACCATGGAATAAAGGGCATCCACCCCTTTCAACTCGCTACTGGCAACAGGTACGCCGATTACGGGGATAGTCGTCCAGCTGGCAAGTACTCCCGGTAAATGGGCCGCACCGCCGGCGACGGCAATTATCACTTCGAATCCGTTATCGCGTGCGGATAAACCGAACTCCCGCACCTTTTCAGGCTTGCGGTGAGCCGACATAACCTTAACTTCATGGTCTATCCCCAGCATGTTCAATGCATCTACAGCCGGTTTTACTGTTTCAGAGTCCGATTCGGAACCCATTATGATGGCAACTTTCGGCATAACTATTCCCCTTTATAATTTTAAAGACATTATTCGAAGAGGGCAATATCCCTGCGATAATGGCACCCTTCGAAGTGAATTCTTGAGATATTATTATAAACTTTTTCGCGTGCTTCGGCGATTGTCATACCCAGCGCTGCAACCGTAAGGACACGTCCGCCATCGGTAACCACATTACCTGACGAATCAAGCCTGGTACCGGCATGGAATACCATTATATCTTTATCCACGTCGTTTAATCCACTTATCGGCAAACCCTTTTTAAAACTCCCAGGATAACCGCCGGAAGCCATCACCACACCCACACATGCTTCATCAGACCATTCCATCTTTATATTTTTCAGGTCATTATCCGCAACGCCGAGCATTATCTCCAAAAGGTCTGATTTCAGACGCGGTAGAATCACCTGGGTTTCAGGGTCTCCGAAACGGGCATTGAACTCCATAACTTTGGGGCCTTCTTCGGTGATCATCAAACCGCCATAAAGCACCCCTTGATAAGGGCTGTTCTCCTTTATCATAGCCTGAATGGTCGGATTCATTATCTTTTGAGTTACCTCAGCCGACAGGGCAGGCGTGAGAAAAAACGGGGGGCTGTAACACCCCATACCACCCGTATTCGGCCCTTTATTGCCGTCGTAGACAGCCTTATGGTCACAGGCGGAAACCATGGGAACCGATGTACTGGCATCGGCAAAAGCGAAAGTGCTCATCTCCCTGCCGACCATTTTCTCTTCGATAACGACACTGTTGCCTGCATCTCCGAAGAGACGGGCAACCATCATATCCGAGAGCGCCTGCAACGCCTGTTCCCTTGTTTCGGCAACGGTTACCCCCTTTCCGGCTGCCAGCCCGTCAGCCTTAACAACAACCGGCATCTCCTGGTTAAACAGGTATTCTTTAGCTTCATCATAAGAGGAAAAACTGACGCTTTTAGCGCAGGGGATTTCATATTTATGCATTAAATTCTTGGCAAATACCTTGCTGGCTTCGATCCGGGCAGCGGCTTTATCCGGCCCGAAAACCCTTAATCCCCTGGATTTGAATTCATCGACAATCCCTGCCGCCAGGGGGCCTTCAGGGCCGATTACGGTAATATCTATTTTATTTTTGACGGCAAAATCGGCAAGGGATTCGATATCCCCGGCTTTTATATCGAGGTTACGTG
The DNA here is from genome assembly GCA_034429935.1 of Dehalococcoidales bacterium. GTDB lineage: Bacteria > Chloroflexota > Dehalococcoidia > Dehalococcoidales > UBA5627 > UBA5627. The sequence continues at coordinate 40,546 of DAOUFJ010000023.1, read as the reverse complement.
CCGAGAGAGACGTTCCGGCATTGCCCGGCGCCGCATATATTTCATTGACTTTCGAGCTTTGAGCCAGCTTCCAAACCAGGGAGTGCTCCCTGGCTCCGCTACCGATAACAAGTACTTTCAGAGGGTGCCTCCTTTATCGAAATCACGAAACATCTTTTCAATTTTAGGGGATAAAGCCTTCTTAAAGCTTATGGCTAAATTAGTCCAGAAAACAGCAGTGGAAAACCATAAGCGGTTCCACTTTTTCTCGATTTTTAATCTATATTTGGCAGATTTAATACATGCATCCAGCATCAATCTGAAATCTTTCTGCAATTGCTGAATCTTGTTATACTGAGGCTTGGGCATTTTCTTAACTTTTTGCAGAATCGGCGGAAGAGCAACCAGTATTTCATTCATGTTCTCTATATCTACAGGCAATCCATCCGAATCTACTTGAGCGATATTGCGTGTTATTGCTTCAGCCTGCCTGTATAAAGGCATAACTTCCTGTACCCAGTTCCGGATCTCATTCTTTTCTTCTTCTTTCACTGTAGTAATCCGGTGGAATTTAGTTATAAGAATTCACATATTCATTCAGCTGGTTGAAAAACTTGGCTCTTGCCTGTGTCGCGGCTTCTATATAAGCGTTTGCATAGGCCAGACTTTCGGTTTTCCCCTCGCTAATCGCCGCCGTAATAAATTGAACAGCTGTATAATAATTTCCGGCAACGTTGTTAACATAATAATAATGCATTTGCATGGTAATATTGGTAGACGTAGGAATCTGCGCAATTACATTGTAGAGACCGAGGACATTTCCCACGGGAACTGCCATTGAATTTGCCCATCCCTGGTTGTCTATAAGAGGATTGACCAGCAAACTATTAATGGTGCTAACCGCAGCAATTAAAGATGAATCGTAAGAGTTCAATGTTTGTATATATGCCAGGTCCTCCGCCGGCATCGTAGCTTCACCAGTAGTTTCCGTAGTTACCTGTGTGGTAGTTGTATATCGCGGCCCGAATATATCGTCCTGAAAATAAATCAAAGTAGCACAAGTACCGCCAATAATTAATACAGTTAATAATATCAGTACACCTCTAGTCATTGAATCCATAATAAAAATACCGCCTTTTTTTAGATTACTCCCATTCGATGGTCGATGGTGGCTTGGAAGTTATATCATAGACAACCCTGTTTACCAGGGCAACTTCATTTACAATACGATTGGATATACGCGCCAGCAAATCGTATGGTAAACGCGCCCAGTCGGCTGTCATGGCATCATTACTTGTTACAGCCCGGAGTGCAATAAGATAACCGTAAGTACGATAATCACCCATAACTCCCACACTCTTCACATCAGTGAGAATGGCAAAACTCTGCCAGAGCTGCCGGTACAACTTGGCTTTCTTTATTTCATCCATAACAATCCAATCGGCATCCCTTAATGTTTCAAGTTTTTCACGGGTTACTTCACCGATAATACGTATTGCCAACCCGGGGCCGGGGAACGGTTGCCGCCATACCATTTCCTCCGGTAATCCCAGTTCTATACCTACCTGCCGCGCCTCATCCTTGAAAAGATACCTCAGGGGCTCCAGCAATTTGAATGTCATATTGGAAGGCAATCCGCCCACATTATGATGCGTTTTTATTTTTACCGAGGCATTGCTGGTCGAAGAAGTGCTTTCAATAACATCCGGATATAAAGTCCCCTGACCCAAAAATCCGACTTCTCCCAGTTTCTGGGCTTCCTCTTCAAATACCTTGATGAATTCCCCACCGATTAATTTCCTTTTTTGTTCGGGGTCAACCACACCCTTCAGCCGCTCAAGGAAGCGGTCGGTCGCATCTACATAAATGACATTCATTCCAAGATTCTGCCTGAAAACCTTAAGAGTTCTTTCCGCTTCTTCACGGCGCAACAACCCGTTATTAACAAATATACAGGTAAGCTGGTTGCCTATAGCTTTATGTATCAGCGTGGCCACCACCGACGAATCGACTCCTCCGGATATGGCGTTGATAACTTTCCCGTTTCCTACCTGTTGTTTTATCTTCTCGATACTGTCCAGGATAAAATCCCCCATTGTCCAGTTGCCATGACAGCCGCATATCCTGTAAACGAAGTTTTCGAGGATGACCTTTCCCTGCGGCGTATGTACGACCTCGGGATGGAACTGAATACCATACATATTTTTATTGTTTCCCATTACGGCAATGGGCGTATTCTCGGTATACGCCAGCGATTCAAAACCCGGAGGCATCTTTTCTATCCTGTCGGAATGGCTCATCCATACGGTAATAGCATCAGGCAAACCTGCCAGCAGCAGGGCATCCATATTGCTGATATGCAGAACAGCATGCCCGAACTCGCGTTTCAATCCCTTTTCAACCTGCCCTCCCAGCTGGTGAGTCATAGCCTGCATACCATAACAGATTCCCAGCACGGGTAATGATTTTTCAAATACATAGGCAGGAATAGTCGGAGAACCCGGTTCATATACGCTTGCGGGCCCTCCCGATAATACGAATCCTTTCGGGTTCAACTGCGCAATTTTCTCCCATGGGGTTTCGTGCGATACGAGTTCACAGTATACATGTAACTCTCTTATACGCCTTGCTATAAGCAAACTGTACTGGGAACCGAAATCGATGACGACAACGGCTTCCTTCTCCACCCCTGAAACCGCATCTACAGTCACAACCGGTTTTTCACCGCCGATTTCCTTGGCAATTTCAAGATAAGTGGAAACCTCGATGTCTCCGCTGGCGGCTACCCTGAAACTTTCATCTGCTGGCTGTTTTGATTTTTCTGTATTCATAATTTTATAGCACACAGATTAGCATTATGCTATAATATCGTCAAGTTAAAACAGGACTTGATGTGATGTCATTTCAAAACTCCACTAATATAAACGCTCAAATCGACAAAGGGATAGCAATTCTTAAAAACGGGGGAGTAGTTGCATTTCCTACCGATACCGTATACTGTCTCGGAGCAAGGTACAACAGCGTTCCCGCACTGGAACGCATCTATGAAATAAAACAAAGACCCCGCCGCCTGGCACTCCCTGTTATCGTATCAAGCAAATCGCAGATTGAAGAGGTGGTCGACCATATACCTGCGCTCGCCCTGCCTTTCATAGAGAAATATATGCCCGGGGCAATGACCCTCATCATGCCGAGAGGAAAATCGGTACACGATATCATTACCAGCGGGAAGGGTACCGTAGCTGTTCGTATCCCCCTGCATCAAATGACAATCGATATTATTGAAGGAGTAGGCTCCCCTCTTGCGGGAACAAGTGCCAACACCAGCGGAGAGCCGAGCAATATAACGGCAAGCAATGTCTTCAAGCAAATCGGGGATAAAGTCGACCTGGTTATCGACGACGGCAAATGCCCCATAGGTATAGTATCCACTATAATCGACGTCACAGGTGATGTCCCTGTGATAGTAAGAGAAGGCGCTGTTTCCAGAAAAGAGCTCGAAAACTTTTACAAGGGGATAAGATAAAATATTATGCGCATTGCAATCGGCTGCGACCACAGGGGGCTTGCCCTTAAAGAAACCGTCATGAAACTGTTAAACGAGAAAGGACACAGCTACAAAGATTTCGGCTGCCACACGGAGGAACCCGTCGATTATCCGGATATCGCCGAACTGGTATCCAGAAGTATCGTCAGCGGAGAATCCGACCGGGGAATACTTATCTGTTCGACGGGAGCGGGCATGTCCATTGCTGCCAATAAGATAAAGGGAATCCGGGCGGTATTATGTTTCGACAGTTTTTTAGCATTGCGGGCACGGCAGCATAACGATGCCAACATTCTCTGCCTGGCATCTTCGGTAAATCCCGATTCGCTGGCAGATATAGTGACCAATTTTCTCGAAGGTACTTTTGAAGGGGGTAGGCACCAACGCCGCATCGACAAGATAAAAGCGCTTGAAAAACACAGTTAGCTATATTTTCATAATCGTAGATTCAACTGTTCTTGACACTAAACACATGTCTATGTTATTTTAGGTATAAAAATACGGAGATGGGCTTATCTGAAATCTCGAATCCGTCCCCAGAGGGATGGATTTTTTAATTTTATCGACTTGAGGAGAATAAACTATGAAGAGCCAATCAATCAAACAGGGGATAGAAAGAGCTCCCCACCGTTCTCTGCTCCATGCTTTAGGGGTATCCACCCCGGATATGAAAAAACCGTTCATCGGAATTGTCAACAGCTTTACTGAAGTCGTTCCCGGACATATGCATCTAAGGGGAATAGCCGATGCGGTAAAGGAAAGCGTTCGTCAGAGCGGAGGAGTTCCTTTCGAGTTCAATACTATTGCCGTATGCGACGGGATTGCCATGAACCATGCCGGCATGAAGTACAGCCTGCCCAGCCGCGAGTTGATTGCGGATTCGATTGAAATTATGGCTCAGGCGCATGCTTTCGATGCGCTGGTGTTTATTCCGAACTGCGACAAAGTAGTGCCAGGCATGTTAATGGCTGCATTAAGACTCAATCTGCCGTGCATTTTTATCAGCGGCGGGCCGATGCTTGCCGGACGTTATAAAGGCAAGGACGGCGAGCAGAAAACCGACCTCAATTCGGTTTTCGAAGCGGTCGGTAAGGTCGTTAATAAGGAAATGACAGAGGATGAACTGGAAAATCTGGTAGAGAGTGCCTGCCCCGGCTGCGGCAGCTGTGCCGGTATGTTCACCGCCAACACCATGAATTGCCTTACGGAAGTGATGGGAATGGCGTTACCAGGTAACGGAACCATTCCGGCAGTAGATAAAAGAAGAATCGAACTGGCAAAAGAAGCCGGCAGTCAAATTATGAATATCCTGGCTGAAAATACCTGCCCGAGGGATATAATCAATGCCGATTCTTTAAGAAATGCCTTTATTGTCGATATGGCTCTGGGCGGAAGCACCAATTCGGTATTACACCTGATGGCGGTATCTCATGAAGCCGGCGTTGAGTTCCCCCTGTCCAAGATAAATGCCATAAGCGAAGAAACCCCCTGCCTTTGTAAACTCAGGCCGGCGGGGGCTTACCACATCGAAGACCTGGACAGGGCAGGCGGCATTCCCGCTGTGATGAAAGAACTTCAATCCAGATTAAATTTGAGTCTCAAGACTGTTACGGGAACTACCGTTTCGAGTATCGTTAAAAACGCCTGTGTGAAGGACAGCGATGTTATCCATTCCATAAATACCGCCTATTCCGATAAGGGCGGCCTGGCCATACTTTTCGGCAACCTGGCTCCTGAAGGAGGCGTTGTTAAGAGATCTGCCGTGGCCCCCGAGATGATGGTTCATCAAGGGCCGGCCCGTGTTTTCGATTCCGAGGATGATGCAACCAAAGCTATAATGGGTGGAAAAATAAAACCCGGGGATGTACTGGTTATCCGATACGAAGGGCCGAAAGGCGGCCCCGGTATGAGAGAAATGCTTACTCCTACATCTTTACTGGGAGGCATGGGACTGGATAAAACGGTAGCTCTGATTACCGACGGACGCTTCTCCGGAGCTACCAGAGGGGCTGCCATCGGGCATGTTTCCCCCGAAGCTGCCGCCAGAGGGCCGATAGCTGCTGTTAAAGAAGGAGATATAATAAGTATCGATATTCCGAACAACAAGCTGGAAGTGAAACTTACAGACGATGAGATTGCCAAACGAATCGGCTGCCTTGGTAAATACGAGCCGAGATTCAAGACTGGTTATCTGGCACGATATACCGAAAGTGTTTCTTCGGCCAGCACCGGCGCTGTTTTTACTAAATAATGGGGGTATGCTATGAAAAAAACGGGTTCCCAGATATTATGCGAAAGCTTGATTAACGAAGGAGTGGATGTCATGTTCGGCATCCTCGGAGGAGTCATCATACCTTTCTATGACACTCTTCCCCAGTATCCTCAATTGAAGCATATTCTGGTAGGACATGAACAGGGTGGCGCCCATGCCGCAGAGGGCTATGCGCGTGCAACCGGAAAAGTAGGCGTATGTATTGCAACGTCAGGGCCGGGAGCAACCAATCTGGTAACCGGAATCGCCGATGCTTATATGGATTCCGTTCCCATGGTAGCCATAACCGGACAGGTTTCAAGAAACCTGATTGGCAAGGATGCCTTTCAGGAAATAGACATTACGGGTATTACGTTACCGATTACAAAACATAATTACCTGGTAACGGATACTGCTTCACTGGCAAAAACGATAAAAGAAGCCTTTTACCTGGCGAGAACAGGCCGTCCAGGCCCCGTACTCATAGATATTCCTAAAGATGTCCTTACAAGCCAGGTCGAATTCGTTTATCCGGAAAGGGTATCGTTGCCCGGATATAAGCCGACACTACAGGGACATCCTTCGCAAATCAATAAAGCGGTAAAGCTGATTAACGAAGCCAGAAAGCCGCTGATTATTGCAGGCAGAGGCGTCATCATATCACAGGCTTACGAAGAGTTAAAACAACTGGCCGAAACATCACAGATACCGGTTATTACCACATTGCTCGGAGTAAGCAGCTTCCCCGAATCCCATATTCTATCTTACGGATGGATGGGAATGCATGGCATGGCTTATGCCAATCTGGCCGTGGAAGAATGCGACCTTGTCATCGCTATCGGGATGCGCTTCGATGACAGGGTTACCGGCAAAATCAGCAGCTTTGCGCCGAATGCGCATATAATACATATCGACATAGACCCGGCCGAAATAGGGAAAAATGTTCGCGTCGATGTTCCCATAGTCGGTGACGTAAAAACCGTTCTGAAAGCATTGAACAAGAACATAGATAAAACGGAACATATAGAATGGATATCCCGCATGGATATCCTGCGCAAGGAACATCCGTCGATAAATATAAGAGATTCTGCAAGCATCCTGCCTCAATATGTCATACGTCAAATCTATGAAATTACACAGGGAGATGCAATAGTGGTTACCGGGGTGGGGCAGCACCAGATGTGGGCGGCACAGCACTTCTGGTTCGATAAGCCCAACAGCCTGATAACTTCCGGGGGGTTGGGGACAATGGGATACGGGCTGCCGGCAGCCATGGGCGCCAAGGTCGGTTGCCCTGATGAAACCATCTGGTGCATCGATGGAGACGGCAGTTTCCAGATGAATATACAGGAACTGGGAACCATTGCCAGAGAGAAAATCGGAGTCAAAATTGCCATTATGAATAACGGCTATCTGGGTATGGTAAGGCAGTGGCAGGAGATGTTCTATGAAAAAAGATACGTTGCCACTCCCCTGGCATGCCCCGATTTCGTGAAAGTGGCTGAAGCGTATAATATCCCCGGTTTGACCGTCAGTAACAAAATAGACGTCATACCGGCAATAAGAAAAGCGATGGAAGAAAAAGGCCCCTTCCTGCTGAATTTTATCGTCGAACCGGAAGAAAACGTATATCCGATGGTTCCTGCAGGAGCAGCCTTATCGGAAATATTCGAAGAACCTGTAAAAAAAGTGAGGTGCAAATAAAATGTTGACTTCAAAGCACACACTGGTAGCAATGGTTACCGATAAACCGGGTGTTCTCAACAGAGCGGCAAGCCTGTTCAGAAGACGCGGCTTTAACATCGACAGTATAACCGTCGGACACAGTGAAACCCCGCACGTATCGAGGATGACGATTGTTGTCGTCGGCTCGGCAGCTATGGTCGAACAGGTGAGAAAACAACTCGAAAAACTGGTCGATGTAATCAAGGTAGCTGATGTTACAGGAGACGGCACCATCACACGCGAACTGGCATTGATTAAAGTTAAAGCCAATACAACTACACGCAGCGAAATCATGCAAATGGTGGACATCTTCCGCGCCAAGATAGTCGATGTATCTCCGGATTCGCTTACCGTAGAAGCTACGGGGGATGAAGACAAGCTTTCTTCATTGTACAACCTGCTGCGCGGGTTCGGCATAAAAGAAATAGCGCGGACAGGCTGTGTGGCAATGGTAAGAGGCGGAGCTAAATCGGCTGCTATTGATAATGAAGCGTTAAAAGAGATAGAATAGATAATCCATCTAAAAACGACCGGATATATTTTCAGGAAGGTATAGCATGGCAACAATATATTATGACAATGATTGCGACCTGAAACTCCTTGAAAACAAGGTAATAGGTATCATAGGTTACGGCAGCCAGGGGCATGCTCAGGCACAGAATCTCAGGGATAGCGGATTAAAGGTCATTGTCGCCGAGGTTGAAGGAAGCGAGGGCTGGAAAAACGCCAGGGAAGCCGGATTCGATGTGTCTACGGCCGATGTCGTTGCCAGAAAATCCGACGTGATAATGGTGCTGGCTCCCGATACCATACAGTCGAAGATATATAATCAATCCATCAAGGACGAATTGAAAGCCGGAAAGACGCTGATGTTCGCCCATGGCTTTAATATTCATTACTCGCAGATTATCCCGCCGTGCGATGTCGATGTTACCATGATAGCCCCGAAATGTCCGGGGCACATGTTGAGACAAACCTATACCGAGAATACAGGGGCACCCGCTCTGGTAGCTGTTTTTCAGGATGCCTCGGGGAAAGCCAAAGAACTGGCTCTGGCTTATGCCAAAGGCATCGGTTGCAGCCGCGCAGGCGTTCTGGAAACCACTTTTGCCGAAGAGACCGAAACAGACCTTTTCGGTGAACAGGCTGTGTTATGCGGTGGAGTCGCCTCACTGGTTAAAGCAGGTTTTCAGACACTGGTGGAAGCGGGCTACCAGCCTGAAATCGCCTATTTCGAATGCTTTCACGAATTGAAACTGATTGTAGACCTGATGTACCAGGGTGGGTTAGAATATATGAATTATTCGGTAAGCGATACTGCTGAATACGGCGGTTATACCCGCGGTCCGCGCGTCATCAACGAGCAATCGCTCGATGAAATGGAAGAAATACTCAGCGAGATACAGGATGGCAGTTTTGCCAAGGAATGGATTCTGGAAAATCAGGCGGGTTATCCTGTATTCAGAGCCTTGAAAAGAATGGAATCGGAAGAATTAATCGAAGAGGTCGGAGCCGAGTTAAGGGAAATGATTCCCTGGTTAAAAAAGAAATAAAACAAGTGATAAAAACATTGAATAACTCTTTATTTTATAATTCCAGTATTGCCGTCCTTTCGATGGGAAATAATCTCATCCTTACCGGCCCCTCTCTATTGCAGGGGAGGGGATTCTGCAGGTATGAGCATAAATATTTTCTATAAGGAAGGATAAAATGGATAAAGTAGTTATTTTCGATACCACTCTAAGAGACGGAGAACAGGCGGCCGGTGCATCGCTTAACATAAATGAAAAGCTGGAAATTGCCAAACAACTGGAAAAGCTGGGTGTAGATATCATCGAAGCCGGATTCCCCGCATCTTCTCCCGGCGATTTTGAGGCCGTTAAGTTAATATCCCAGGAAGTACGTACCCCGGTTATCTGCGGGCTGTCGCGTGCTATAGCCAACGACATAGATAAGGCGGCAGAAGCTTTAAAGGAGGCTAAGCACCCCAGAATTCATGTCTTTGTTTCCTCATCGGATATCCATATCATGCACCAGTTGAAGAAGAGCAAGGAAGAAGTGCTGGAAATGGCGCGCAATATGGTGAAACGCGCCAGTGGATATATGGAAGACATCGAGTTTTCTCCCATGGATGCCAGCCGCTCGAATCCAGAGTACATCTATCAAATGCTGGAAGCGGTAATCGATGCCGGGGCAACCACTCTGAACATACCCGATACGGTCGGATATTCCATCCCCGATGAATTCGGAAAATTAATCGATGGCATCTTCAAAAACGTCCCGAACATCAATAAAGCTAAAATAAGCGTCCATTGTCATAACGACCTGGGGTTGGCCGTAGCGAATTCCCTGGCGGCAATCAAAAACGGCGCCAGGCAGGTTGAATGTACCGTCAACGGCATCGGGGAAAGAGCCGGCAACGCAGCTCTGGAAGAAATCGTCATGGTTCTAAAAACCCGCAGCGACCTGTTCGATGTAACAACCGGTATTAATACAGAACAGATATATAAGACAAGCCGCCTGGTAAGTGAATTGACCGGATTCCCCGTACAACCCAACAAGGCTGTAGTCGGAGGCAATGCATTCCGTCATCAGTCCGGCATTCATCAGGACGGCGTAATGAAGATGGCAAGAACCTATGAAATAATGGACCCGAAAACAATCGGTTTACCGGGCTCCTGCCTGGTAATGGGGAAATCAAGCGGCAGGCACGCTTTCAAAGAGAGATTATCGGAACTGGGATATAATCCCGCCGATGCCGATATTGACCGTCTCTTTGCAGCATTTAAAGAGCTGGCGGATAAGAAAAAGGAAGTTACCGACAGGGATATCGAATCGCTGGTTGCCGAAGATAAAAGAATAGGAACGGTTACCGAATCCTATAAACTGGAGCGTCTGCAGGTTACCTGCGGGGATAAAGGGGTTCCTACGGCAGCGGTAAGACTTGTTTGCGAGGACGGCTCGGTTATCGCCGATGCGGCACTGGGTACAGGGCCTGTCGATGCGGTCTACGAAGCGATCAACCGCCTTGTAAAAGTCCCCAACAAACTCACGGAATTTACCGTAAAATCGGTCACCGAAGGTATCGATGCTATAGGAGAAGTTCTCATCAGGATAGAAAGTAACGGCACAACATATACCGGGCGCGGAGCCGATACCGATATAATCGTCGCCAGCGCCAAGGCTTATCTTAACGCCCTTAACAAACTGTTGAGTTCCGGGAAAGCGGCTAAATAAAGCCGCTCTCCCGAAGCCGTGTACAGGATATGACGGACGGAAATGCCGACCCCTTATGTTTCTTACGTCATTTAGTCCGTTACCATGCAATCATATATAATTATGGCGCCGGTATTCCTATTCGCTCTTTTATTATCCTGTAAATAAAGCTATTATTAATATATCGAAAATATTTTTTTTGGAGTACAGAATTGACATTAATCGAAAAAATATTGGCAGCACATAGCGGTAAGAAAACGCTGGTTCCCGGACAGTTTATCAACGTTCAGGTGGATATGGTTTTATCCAACGATATAACTGCGCCGATAGCGATAAAAGAGTTCCGGAAAATCGGAGTAAGCAAAGTATTCGACCCTTCCAGGGTAGTGATGGTTCCCGACCATTTTACACCCAACAAGGATATTGCAGCCGCCGAACAGGCGAAAATGGTTCGCGAATTCGCTCATGAGCAGAAGATTAACTACTTCGAAATCGGCAAGATGGGAATCGAGCATGTTATTCTGCCCGAATCGGGGCTGGTATTGCCCGGAGATGTAGTCGTCGGCGCCGATTCTCACACCTGTACCTACGGTGCACTGGGTGCTTTTTCGACAGGTATGGGGTCAACGGATATCGCAGCAGCCATGGCAACCGGCGATGCATGGATGAAGGTTCCTCCGACCATAAAATTCATTTACCACGGCAAGCTGGGGAAATGGGTAGGCGGTAAGGACTTAATCCTGTATACCATAGGAGACATCGGGGTAGATGGTGCATTATACTCGGCTATGGAGTTTCACGGCAAAGCTATCGATGAACTCGATATGGACGGCAGATTTACCATGGCCAATATGGCTATCGAAGCCGGAGGCAAGGCCGGAATATTTAAAGTGGACAGGAAAACTTTAGCTTACATAAAGAATAAAGCAAAGAGAAAGTATACCGTTTACGAGCCGGATTCCGATGCCTCTTATGCAAAGGTGATAGAATACGATGCCTCCGAAATTGAGCCGCAGGTTGCCTGTCCGCATCTGCCGTCGAACACAAAACCGGTCAGCAAGTTGAGCGACGTCAAAATCGACCAATCGGTAATCGGCAGTTGCACCAACGGCAGGCTCGATGACCTGAGACTGGCAGCATCCATACTGAAGGGCAGAAAAATCAATTCACAGGTACGCTGCATTGTTATTCCCGGCTCGCAGAAGATTTATCTGGAAGCCTTAAAAGAGGGATTGATAGAAACGTTTATAAATGCGGGAGCCGTTGTCAGCACTCCCACCTGCGGCCCGTGCCTGGGCGGGCACATGGGAATACTGGCTGCCGGAGAAAAGTGTATTTCAACGACAAACCGCAATTTTGTCGGGCGAATGGGAAGTACCAAATCGGAAGTATATCTGGCCAATCCCGCAGTAGCGGCAGCCAGCGCCGTAGCCGGCTATATTGTCAGCCCCGAGGAGACAAAATAAATTATGAAAATGCTGGGCCTCGAAAAGCTCCTGTCCAATAATCCATGGAGCCAAAAAAGAGGCGTAGAACTGGCAAAAAAATTGCTGGAAATAACCGAGTTCGACGACAAGACCGATTTTCTGGAGATAGGTTGTGGAAACGGTGAGGTAGCCAGATATATTGCCAGAAACTACATTGGAAACGTCATTGCTACGGATATCGACCCCGGACAAATTGCTCTGGCACGCAGAGATTCGGGGCATATACCCAACCTGTCTTTTCAAGAGGCTGATGCGGTCAAACTGCCTTTCGAAGACGAGAGCTTCAATGTGGTTATTTCCTTCGGCGTTTTACATCATGTCGATAAATGGAGAGTGGCTCTGGCTGAAATAACACGAGTTTTAAAACCGGGTGGATATTTCATCTATGCCGAGGTTATCTATCCCGAAGCGATTTCCAATATGGATAAATCATCCAAATTGAGCTTCGGGCTGGAAACTGTAGATATTAAAAAAGTAAAGTCTTTCTTAAAGAAGAATGGGTTTAAAGAGGTGCACTCGTTACTTGAAAAAACTCTTGTGTGCCACAACTACGAGGCGGTTTACAGGAGAGACTGATATGGGTAAAAAGAAAACTTGGCGTGAGAAGCTGGCAGACAGCAAAGACTTGCCCAAAATAGAAGAAGTTACGGAAACCATGAGCCAAAAATGGGGCACCGGTAAATTCGTTATTCCGGCTCCGCTGGAAGTGGACGAGATAATGAGAAAGGTTCCCTATGGAAAGCTGACTACTATTAACCAGATACGCAGTATTCTGGCCAAAAAACATCATGTGAATTTTGCCTGCCCCATTACCAGCGGCATATTTGCATGGACTGCCGCTTATGCCGCCGAAGAGGACGCCGCCGAGGGTAAAAAGGATATCACTCCTTACTGGCGGACGCTTAAATCTACCGGCGAGCTCAATGAAAAATATCCCGGTGGAATTGATGCACAGGCAAAACACCTTGAAGCGGAAGGGCATACCATCGAGGCGGCTAAAGGCAAAAAAGCCCCGAAGGTGAGGGATTTCGAGAAGAAGCTGGTAGAAGAGTAAGTTAACAGTAATAATAAAAGACGTTCGTGTCCTTCGATAAACTAAGGATGAGCGGAGACCGCCGAACTATAGCCCGATGTATCGGGATGACGGATGAGGAAAAATAAATAAGGAAAAGGAGTTATCCTCTCAATGTTGAAAGGAAAAGTTTTTAAATACGGTGAAAATGTCGATACCGATGCCATAATTCCGGCGCGGTATTTAAATGTATCAGAACCGTCGGCGCTGGCAAAGCACTGCATGGAAGATATAGACCTCGATTTTGTTAAAAAGGTAAATGCCGGAGATATTATCGTTGCCACCACCAATTTCGGCTGCGGGTCTTCCAGAGAGCATGCTCCGATTGCAATCAAGGCTTCCGGCGTTTCCTGCGTTATTGCCAGGAGCTTTGCCCGCATCTTCTTCCGCAACGCCATTAACATAGGACTACCTGTTCTGGAATGCGGCGAGGCTGTCGATAATACCAATAGCGGCGATATTCTTGAAGTCAACCTTTCCAACGGCAAAATCAAGAATTTGAATAACGGAAAAGAATTCACGGCTGAACCTTATCCCGATTTTATGGGACAATTGATAGCAGCAGGTGGACTTATCGAATATACAAAAAGGAGATTGGAGAATAAATAGATGAAATTTAACATTGTCGTTTTACCAGGTGACGGTATCGGCCCCGAAATCATAGCCGAATCCGTAAAAGTAATGAATACCGTCGGTAAAAAATTCGGGCACGAATTCAACTGTGATTATGCCCTCATCGGCGGCGTAGCCATAGATGAAGAAGGAACCGCATTATCACAGGAGACCATCGATAAATGTAAAAAGAGCGATGCCGTATTGCTGGGCGCCGTCGGAGACCCCAGGTTCGACGACCCGCAGGCTCCGATACACCCGGAGGACGGATTACTGGCAATCCGCAAGGAACTGGGCTTGTTTGCCAACCTGAGGCCTGTGCATGCCTATCCGTCACTGGTCGGACACACCAATTTCAAACCCGGGGTTCTGGACGGAGTGGATTTCGTATTCGTCCGCGAGCTTACAGGAGGTTTATACTTCGGACAGCCTAAAAAGAGATGGACGGAGAAAGACGGCAGATGGGCGGTCGATTCGATGCTTTATTCCGAGCACGAAATCGCCCGCATCGTCAGAGTCGGCTTTGAAATTGCTCGCACTCGCAAGAAGAAGCTGGTATCGGTTGACAAAGCCAACGTACTGCAATCTTCGAGATTGTGGCGGCAGGTAGCCGTCGAAATCGCGAAAGAATATCCGGATGTCGAGCTGGAGCATATGCTGGTGGATGCCTGTGCTATGAGAATCATTCAGAATCCGAAGTATCTCGATGTTATTGTTACCGAAAATACTTTCGGGGATATTTTAACAGATGAGGCATCTATGCTCGGCGGTTCACTGGGTATGCTGGCATCTGCCAGCCTGGCAGGAGTTCCCAAAGCCGGCAACAGAACGCTCGGTATGTATGAACCGAGTCACGGCAGTGCACCGAGACATAAGGGACAGAATAAAGTCAATCCTATTGCCACTATTTTGAGCATGGCGATGATGCTGAACTACTCGCTCGGTTTAACCGAAGAAGCGGCCGCCGTAGAAAACGCCATTTCAAAGGTGCTGGATGATAATTACGCCACATATGATATAATGGGAGAAGGCACAACCAAAGTAACCACCAGCCAGATGGGTGATTTAATCGCTGAAAGGATTTAAGGTACCGATGATATCAATACAGCTATATGACACAACACTGAGGGACGGTTCACAAAAGGAAGGTATTTCCTTTTCTGTTGTGGATAAGCTGAATATTGCATGCAAACTGGATGAACTCGGCATCCACCTGATTGAAGGCGGATGGCCGGGTTCAAATCCGAAGGATATCGAGTTTTTCGAAAAAGCGCGCGAGTTGAAATTAAAGAACGCAAAGCTGGTCGCCTTCGGAAGCACCAGGCGGGCAAACGGAAAAGCCGAGGACGACCCGATAATAGCTTCGCTCGTCAATGCCAATACCAAAATCGTTACGCTGGTATCCAAGTGTTCGGCACGCCAGGTGACACAGGTTCTGGAGACCACCCTCGAAGAAAACATCAATATGATAACGGATTCAATAGAATACCTCAGAAGCAAAGGAATATCCGTTTTCATTGACGCAGAACATTTTTTCGACGGGTTTAAAGACAATCCCCAATATGCACTGGACGTTCTGATTGCCTCTGAAAAGGCCGGAGCGGATTGCCTGGTGCTATGCGATACGAACGGAGGTACGCTACCGGATGAAGTCTTCGAAGCAGTTAAAAAGGTACGCGAAGTAACGACCATACCCATAGGCATCCATGCACATAACGACAGCGACCTTGCCGTAGCCGTTACCCTGGCAGCGGTAAAAGCCGGGGCTACCCAGGTACAGGGCACTATCAACGGATATGGGGAACGTTGCGGCAACGCCAACCTGTGTTCGATTATCCCCAATCTCAAGCTGAAAATGGGGATAGATTGCATAAGCGATGAAAACCTGGCAAAACTGTCGGATATTGCCAATTATATAAACGAAGCTGCCAATCTCAACCCCAACCCTTCGCTGCCCTACGTGGGAACCAGTGCTTTCAGCCATAAAGCCGGGTTGCATGTTTCAGGATTAAGCAAGTGGTCGGGCAGCTACCAGCATATAGAGCCGGCACTGGTGGGAAACAAATCGCGCATGCTGATCTCCGAACTTTCCGGCAGGTCGAATATCGTTCACCGTGCCAGTGAAATCGGGGTGCCTTTGCCTCCCAAGGGCAAGGAAGCGCAACAATTACTGGAAAAAGTAAAGGACCTGGAAAGCCGCGGTTTCCAGTATGAAAATGCGGAAGCCTCCTTCGATTTGCTGGTTCACAGGGCACAGACCAACTACCAGCCGCCCTTCGAACTGGTCGATTTCATGGTAATCGTTGAAAGCAGACGCCGGTCACCCACGATATACAATCACGAGGAAACTCTCTCGGAAGCCATGGTCAAGGTTAAGGTAGACGGTAAAATCATGCACATGGTTTCGGAAGGCAACGGCCCGGTCAATGCCCTCGATAAGGCCCTGCGGAAAGCCCTTATACAGTTTTATCCCCAGCTGTCGGTAATCAAACTGGTGGATTACAAGGTGCGCATTCTCAATTCGATGAACACAGAATCCCATGTGAGAGTGCTTATCGAATCCAGCGACGGAACAGAGCACTGGAAAACGGTAGGGAGTTCGTCCGATATTATCGAAGCCAGCTGGCTGGCACTGGCCGACAGCCTCGAGTACTGGCTGATAAAACACAAATAGTTTCTAGCTCTGTCTTGTCCAGAAATCGAGGCTCAGATATTTCCATCCGCCATCGGGAAGCACTGCCACAATATTTCCTTCCTCGATGTCATTTGCAATTTGAACTGCCTGATGTATCAAGGCACCCGATGACTGACCGCAGAATATCCCTTCATCGGCGAGCAGCTTTTTGGCGGCATTATTGGCCTGCTCACTGGTTACAGATACCCTTCTGGTTACAAGACTTAAATCCAGTACCGGAGGGATAAAGGTTTCAAGACACCGCAATCCCTGAATACAATCACCGAGCGGTGGTTCGACACCGATTGTCTGCATTTGCGGAAATTTCTCTCTCAACCTTCTGGTAACACCGACAATAGTTCCGCCGGTTCCGATACCGGCAACAAGGTAATCTATGCTGCTATACGGAAAATCCTCCAGTATTTCCACCCCCGTCGTTTCATAATGAGCCAATGGATTTGCCGGATTGGAAAACTGGTCGGGCACATAATATCTGGCGTCTTTTGCAACCATCTCTTTGACCAGATTCATGGAACCGAGGACTCCGTCTTTGGCACTGGTAAGAATAAGCTCGGCTCCGAATACACGGATAAGCTGCTGCCTCTCCTTGCTCATATTTTCAGGCATAACGATGATAACTCTATACCCCATTTTTTTAGCGAGCCAGGCCAGGGATATGCCGGTATTACCACTGGTGGCTTCGATGATAGTTTTATCCCTGCCAAGCTGCCCGTTTTTTACAGCCGTTTCTATCATGTATTTCGCCACGCGGTCCTTGGTACTGGCGCTTCCACCGAGATTCTGGCCTTCAAGCTTGGCAAGAATGCGTACCCTCTTGTTTTTCACCATCCCGGGAAGTTCCACCAGCGGGGTATGTCCCAGAGCATCTAAAGCATTCTTGAAATACATGGCCTTCTCCTTTGATATTGCGTAGATTATAACACCAATTGTAGCACTTTTTAAACTTCGAATTACCGTTTTTATGATTACATCCGAATTTATTATATAATATACGTAGTGATATAACTGGAAATTTATAAGAGGGAAAGATTTATGGCTGATATAAAGAGCTTTCGCGAAATTGCGATGGAAAAAGCAGCATCCATCGGAGAAGCCTCGGAGGAAGAGCAACTCAAATGGAAGTACGTCCCCGAAGGCGAGAAGCTGGCGGCTTCCTGCCTGAACGACGGATGTGAGATAAAATCAAAAATCGACAGCTATGACAGGAAAGCCAGGGAGTTCGTCTTAAAAGGGGCGGAAAAGGTATTCATAAGCAATATCAACATACCTAAAAACGATGCCGTAAAAAACAATAACGAGAAAGCCATGGAAAACATCCTCTATATTAAGAACGACAAGAATGCTGTCAAAGAGATATTTAATAACATCAATTATATTTTCGACCATTATAATACCCATGGGAAACAGCAGAGAGACCAGGCGTACGAACTCTTAAAAAACGATTTCCATGGCAAAATAGAACAGGCACTGGAAAAACAGTTGGGGACAGGCAACGATTTAAATATCAATGTAGAGAGTTTACCCCAGTTCCAGGATGAATGGCACAAGACGCTCTCGCAGTTTGATAACCAGTATAACAACTATCTGAACGAATACAAGCAGGCATTAAGAAATATCGACTAATACCCACAGGTGACTGCAGGGATTTTGTGATGAACAGCTATGGCGATAGAATAGAGTACGCTGCTAAAAACACAATAATATTAAGGTTGCCGAGACAGAAACTGTCTACATTCGGGCAAACCAATATCAAGTATTATATGGTTACCGAACCAGTGTATAAAGAACTGGGCATCAATAACATGGAAACCATCCTCAGACAGGGGCATGTCATCGCAGAAAAACCCAGGATAGTAACGCCGTATTATCTGTCACGGCTGGAGGGTTTCAGCCAGGAGGCCAAAAAATATTTTGATAAGGCCAGCGAAATATACGGAGCCAATTCACCGGGAATATACTACACATATCGCAACGAACCCGGAGAGCTCACTATTATCCCCAAAGCAATAGATGCCGTGGTGGACAAACTGAATGACGATATCGAAGAAAAAGCCGAACATCTGTCTGCCATTATTTTAGGGCAGGACGACCTCTGGGATGTTTCACTGATGAAATTCATATATGAGATAACCCAGAGCTCCGTCCAAAGAAATCTGGTTCAGTTCGAATCCCTGGGATTACTGGATGTCGATTCGAGCGGAGTCCCCCTCGAAGCCAGGATAAGAATTGAGGAGTTGTTTGAAAAACTAATACGAGGGGAAATTTCCCCGATTGAATTGAAGGACGAATTAAAACGCTGGGGGCTGTTCGATGTATATCAGGACAGGTTTTTTACCGCCCTGCGCTCGGTTACATAGCTTATGATGATTTTCATCAACAGCAGTTCGGTTTATCACCGGAATTACATTTTTACATGCTCATCCGACATCCTGTTCAACATTACGTGAATTCGGAAATATTCATACCGGTATATTGTTGACATGATTTATTTATCATAGTATATTTAACTTAGGCTTTGAGAAATCTTAAAAACATATGTTAATAACTAAACCATCCGAGTTGTTTTGACCGGACCATAGCTTATGAAAAACAACCGGTTAATTATACATGGGAAATCTCCATACCGCCCGCGTTTTGAAAGAGGGGATAATATATTTCCGGCAAATTGTTATGCTTCCCCACGGCAGGTATCGGTTTTTATCCCGATGTAATCGTTTTACAATAATATGCGAATAAGTGGGAGGCTAAATGTCAAAGCTCGTTGATCCATTTCACCGGAATATCAACTATATGCGCATATCCGTAACAGACCGCTGTAATATGCGCTGTATATATTGCAATTCTCACCTTGCTCCACATCTAACACATGATGACATTCTCAGATACAAAGAGATTCAGAAGATTGTCAAAGCGGCAGCCAGATTAGGAGTAAAGAATATCCGAATCACCGGCGGGGAACCGCTCGTCAGGCCAGACGTAGGCGCATTGATTGAACTTCTGTATCTCATTGAAGGAATAAACGATATATCGCTGACAACCAATGGGGTGTTTCTCGAAAAATATATGGATGAATTGAAGGAAGCCGGATTGAAAAGAGTCAATATCAGCCTCGACAGCTTTAATCCGGATAAATTCAAATATATAACCGGCGGGGGGAATGTCGAGGATGTCCTGAGAGGCATTGAAGCGGCAAAAGAAGCCGGTTTGGACCCCGTAAAGATAAATATGGTGCCTATCAAAGGCGTTAACGACGACGAGATAGCAGACTTCGCCAGGAAGAGCATTACCGACGGATGGAACGTTCGTTATATAGAATACATGCCCTTTGCCGATTCCGAAGATGACAAGAAAAAAATGATAGGAATAGATGAGATTAAAGAGATCGTTGCAAATGCCATTGGCACCCTGGAGCCGTGCGGAACTGCGATAGGCAACGGCCCCGCAAAATACTACAGATTCCCTGGTGCCACAGGGACGGTCGGATTTATCGGTGCCATGACGCATAGTTTCTGCTCGGAATGCAACCGATTCAGGCTTACAGCCGACGGGAGGCTTATGCCCTGCCTGATGCAAGATGACGAGATCGATATAAAAGGGCCGCTGAGAGCCGGCGCCAGCATAGAAGAACTGGAGGAAATCATCCGAAAAGCAGTGGCTTTAAAAGGGGAGAGGCACCTGGATTCAGATAAACTCGATTTGAACAAGAGGCAGATGTGGCAAATAGGCGGATAACAACTTAAATCGGAGTAGTTTAATGGATGAAGAATTAACTCATATAAATAATAAAGGCGAAGCCAAAATGGTAGACGTATCCCCCAAAGATGATTCGGTACGCGAAGCTATCGTCACCGGCGGGGTAAGAATGAAACCCGAAACACTGGCAAAAATCAGGGAGAACCAGATGAAAAAGGGCGATGTGCTGGCAACAGCCAGAATCGCAGGAATAATGGGTGCCAAGAGAACTCCGGATTTAATCCCCCTGTGCCACACGATACTGGTAAGTGAAATAAGCATCGATTTCGAATTTACCGGAGATGATTTTATAAAAATAACCGCCATGGCGAAAAGCACCGGGAAAACGGGAGTCGAAATGGAAGCGATGACTGCTGCCGCCGTCAGCGCCTTAACGATTTACGATATGTGTAAAGCCGTTGACCGGGGGATGAGCATAGAAGATATATGCCTGCAAAAGAAAAGCGGAGGAAAAAGCGGGACATATATCAGGTAACCGGGGTAAAGTACTTTACATAATTTAAAACAGATTAACGGAAACCGCACATCCTTCTTCGATAGCTGCGGTTTCTTCGTCTAATATTATATAGCCGTCCGCTTTGGCAAGATTGACTATCCCCTTATTTTCACTGATAACAGGAATTGCCCTGCCGCCCTCTATTTTTAATGGTAAAAAACGCCCGCTGATATTTTTATCAGATTCGACTTTCTCTGTGAGCCTTGCAGTAACATTCATTCTCCTGTCACAGGGAAGCTGCGCAATCTTTCTGAGCGCCGGCACAAGCAGAACATAGGCATTTATCAGGCAGGACGAGGGGAATCCGGGTGTTCCCAAAACAGGTTTTCCGCTGGCTATGACAAATATACCTGATTTCCCATTCGACTTGATTTTATAAGAGGGAATCCTGCCCAGTTTCTGAAGGATTTCCATCAGATAGTCTCTGTCGCCCCGGGAAGAACCGCCTGAAATAAATACAAAATCCGCCACTTTCAATGCTTCATCTATAATCGACCTGATTTTTTCGGGATTGTCGCCAACTATTCCAAACTTCAAAGGCAAACAACCGTTCTCACTCACGATAGCGCTGACGGTAAAAGAATTGACATCGTAAATTTGCCCATCCTTTAAAATACCACCGGCTTCCGTGAGTTCCTCACCATTGGAAATAACAGCTACTTTCGGTTTTTCATAGACCTTTATCTTCTGTATACCCTGGGTAGCAATCAACCCAACTCCCGCCGGAGTCAGAAACGTTCCCTGTCTTAATAATACCCGCCCCCTTTTGACATCCTGCCCTTCCGTTTCTATATTATCCCCGTAACTTACGGGTTTATAAATACACAATCTGCCGTTTTCGATGCCTGTATTTTCAGTCATTACAACGGCATCCGCTCCCTCAGGGACTTTAGCTCCGGTGGTAATCTGTACGCACTCTCCCGACGACAAATACTTTTTAGACACCCCGCCCGCATACAGATAATCTACTATCTCGAATATTTTCGGAGCATCCTGCGATGTTCCGATAGTATCCCTGGCGATAACGGCATACCCGTCCATCACGGCGCGGCTGAAGGGAGGGATACCTCTAACCGCCGTAATATCTTCGGCCAGCACCCTGTTCAGGCTGTCTTCAAGGTTTATAGATTCCACGCGCAATACCGGCTTGATACTGGCATAGGTATAACTGTCGGCCTCGTTAAAAAACGACGGGGGTTCAAATAAATTCATCTGGTCGCCTCCCTTACAAGATGTGCTACTTCAGGAATAATTATCTTTCCCATTGCCAGTTTAACCGCCTCCAGGGAACCGGG
The DNA here is from genome assembly GCA_034429935.1 of Dehalococcoidales bacterium. Taxonomy (GTDB): domain Bacteria; phylum Chloroflexota; class Dehalococcoidia; order Dehalococcoidales; family UBA5627; genus UBA5627. The sequence continues at coordinate 18,418 of DAOUFJ010000023.1, read as the reverse complement.
AAGAGAAATAATAATCTTCCCCTTTACGACTCCGGCCATCGCCCTGCTCAGGATGCTGCCGGTACCGATTTCCTGATAAGTCAGGTTCCGGAAAAGCTCCCCGAAACCATCCATCTTCTTTTCCAGCATAGGGGATATAGTTTCAATCGTGATATCCATATGGCTGGCGCCCGTTCCGCCACTTGTAATGATTACCTGTGTGGTATTATCCTTAAAAATATCACCGATTTTGCCGGTAATCTCGTCTGCATCATTTCTTACAATCGAATACGAAGTAACTGCATGTCCGGCCTCTTTCAGACTTTCCATTATATATTTGCCCGATTCATCCGTCTGTTCGGTTCTCGAACCGGAAATTATTATTACAGAGCAGTTGACACAAGCCGGTACATGATGAGTATGTTCCTGATATCCCATTTCTTTATCCTTATTTAATTTGAGCTTTATTATACTAATACTAAGGATAAAGGGCAAAGTTTTGAAATGGAATAATATAAATTGGCAATTGTATTTATTTTTCTTGATGAAATTCAATTATGACGCTATAATAGCTTCAATAGGGGGAAAGAGTTTGTTCCCTCTGGTTTTAATGTGGAGCGTATTAAATGAAAAGAAAATTATCGCGTCGTGATTTTATCAAGATTACAGCCGCAGGGGCGGGAGTTTTGGCACTGGGAGCCATCGGCATCAAAGAACTGCTCGCAACACCCGAAAAAGAATCTGTAGCATCCGACTTAAAAGTTTATTCGGAAACACAGGTTATGCTGGGCACATTCGTCACAATTAAAGCCGTCGATACCGACCAGGAGAATGCGCGTACGATGGTCAGGTCTACTTTTGAAGAGATAAGCCGCTTATCAAATGTCTTCAGCCGCTTCGATTCCGCCAGCGAGCTTTACAGTCTCAATCAGACAGGACAGTTAATCGGGGCTTCAGACGATATGCTGGCGATAGTGAACATGTCGATGGAATATTCCGAGATGACAAACGGACTTTTCGATATAACCACCCTGCCGCTGCTCGAACTCAACCAGGAAAGCTTTAATAAATACAACGCTCCACCAACGACGGGCGACATAGCTGAAGTCAAATCACTTGTCGACTATAAAAATGTTAATATAAGCGGTAATGATATTACTCTTGTTAAAACAGGGGCGCTTGTTACCCTGGATAGCATCGCTGTTGGATACATCGTAGATAAAGCCGCCAACCTGCTTGGCAAAGAGGATATGAACAATGTATTGATTAACGGCGGCGGCGAGATATATCCGGCAGGAACCAAAGATGACGGAACCCCGTGGAAAATCGGTATCAAGAACCCCAGGGGAGACAGCGATGATTATGTTTCGATAATAAACTCGGGTAGCTGGGCTATTTCGACCTCCGGTGATTACGAATCGTATTTTACAGAGGATTATTTATACAACTTCATCATCGACCCCAGAACGGGAGTTTCCCCAATGGAATTGTCCAGCGCCACTGTAATCGCCAAAGATACGATAGGCGCGGATGCCCTGTCTACAGCATGTATAATCATGGGGAAGGACGAAGCTCTCTCTATGATAGAGAAAATGTCGGGAACGGAAGCTCTTCTAATCGATAAAAATATGAACTGCTATCGAACAAGCGGTTTTCCGGCAGATGTTTCCTGATAGATATTCTGATTATAAACTTACCTCGACCTCACGGTCGGGGAATTAAGTTAGGTAAGTTAAAGGCAAAGCCTGATTAAAAATCAGGCTTTGCCTTTTCTGTAAAAAATTTCTCACGTCCCCGAGTTAACAAACACCAACTATGCAGGACAATGATTATTGAATGTAATCCCGGTAATCGTTCCCTGAAACCTCTTCCTCTTTAGGTTTATTCCTTGCTTCGATATCTTTATTTATTTCCGGTATTTCTTCCGGCGGTAAATTGGAAAATTCCACCCATTGTTTATAAAGTTTTCTCATTCTTCTCTCAGGGCCTATATTTTCCTTTATAGTATTGATAATCGGCTTTGCCGCCTGTTCGATAAATGCTTTGGTTTCTACATTTTGCGTCGCTTCTGCTCTGCCAGAGATTATTAATTTTTTACCGCATTGAGGACAAAAATTCGCCCGTATCACAAGTTTTCCCCCGCAATAAGGACAAAACTGCATAGCATCCGCTTCGTCAGCGCCGTGCAATTCGTCACCGCAATACGGACAAAACGCGATATTGGCGGGGAAACGAGACCTGTCTATATCTTTTCCACAAGAAGCACACTTCATTTACTTCTCCTATTATCTCAATAATATAATATGAATCAATAGGGGTAAACTAGTCGACATAATTATAACACTTAGCCACATAATTGAAAACATAATCTATTTAGAGTAATCTTATATTATATAAGCGGGGTTGCAATAATCCATTTCGCAGGTTAAAATAATCAAGAGAGATTATATATGAGAAAGAAAATCAACAAAGATAACGACATTGTCGAGGTGGAATTAAAAGGGTCTTCTTCTTCCGAACCTTCATATAAAGCCAGGGGGAAGGTGTGGGTTGAAAAAGGCGGCGAAGTTTACATGGGGTGGGGCAGGGTAGAACTGCTGGAACAAATCGACAAGCTCGGTTCCATTGCTGCTGCCGCACGTAAAATGGGAATGGGATACCGCAATGCATGGCTCGAAGTCGAAGATATGAACCGTCTTGCTCCCAAGCCGCTTGTTATCAAGATGCTGGGGGGAGCCGGTGGCGGACAGGCAATTCTCACTGCGGAAGGGCAAAAAATTATCAACGAGTATAAGGAACTGCGTGCCCACTTTCAGGAATTTTTAGAAAAATTCGGCTAGGGTAAATCGCTTTAACCAAAGGGACTCATTAATCTGCTGCTGATTGTAATGGTAAAAAATCAGCAGCTTTTTTGTTTTAATCCGGGGATATTCCGAAGAACCAGACATAAAAAAATATGTCTCTAAGATAAGAAACAGCGCAATAGATTGTCAGAAACCTGTACAAACCTGCAAACTGTATCTAAAATCGGGGTGAGAGGTCTCGAACCTCCGACCTCAGCGTCCCAAACGCTGCGCGCTACCAACTGCGCTACACCCCGTTATTTTAGCTTAAAAAGTATAACACACTCTCACAAAGCCAACAAACGGCAGTTGTACTAACGGCAATCAGGGCACAGCTCAAAAGAACTCAGCAGCAAATTAGCTTTTTCAGACATAAATTTAATCTGCTGCTCGGGAGCCCAGTAGTAGCCGCACTTGGGACACTTTCTTAATTTAAATTCCATTCTTCCGCTGGGAGTGATTATCACCCTGGTATCACCGACATCCTCGAATATAATCGCTCCGCTGGAACATATATATGAACAGGAGCCGCAGGCTATACATTTATCCTGATGGAATACAACAGACGCCTCGCCGTTATCTGATTCGATGAATTCTATCGCCTCGCGCCCGACTGTTTTACGGCAAACACCGACACATTTACGGCAAAGGGTGCATTTATCTTTGGTATTGTTAATAATTTCTTTCACGCTACTCCTCCGAACCTGCCTGGCAGCAACATCCACTCATACCGGCTTTTTCCTTAAGCTCATCATATTTTTCGATAACTTTCTGTTGAATCTGTTCCAGTATTTCAGGCGTCAAATGACGGAATCTCTTCTGCAACCCCGTATATTCGGTAATAGGAAGCAATTTGGGGAAATCGACGGTTATTCTATATTTGCCGTTTTCCACCTCATACAACGGAAACACGCCTGTTTTGGCAGCCAATCGGCCGATTTTTACCGAAAGGTCTCCGGCACATCCCCAACCGGTCGGGCAGGCCGATAATACCTGTATATAAGCGGGGCCTTTGACTTCAAGCCCCTTCTTTACTTTTTCCATCAGGTCGAACGGATAACTGGGATTGGCAGTAGCCACGTAAGGGATATTATGAGCCGCAGCAATCGCGGGCATATCTTTTTTCCATGCGAACTGCCCGATACTGGCTTTCCCGGCAGGAGACGTCGTTGTAGAAGCGCCGAACGGGGTCGCCGACGACCGCTGGATTCCGGTATTCATATATGCTTCGTTATCGAAACAGATATAAAGAAAATCATGGCCTCTTTCCATAGCGCCAGACAGTGCTTGTAAACCGATGTCGATTGTACCGCCGTCACCACCGATAGCCACAATCTTGGTTTTCGTATCCTGTATTATTCCCTTGCGCGCCATGGCTTTACGGGCGGATTCGATTCCCGAAGCTACCGCAGCAGTATTTTCGAAAAGAGTATGAATCCAGGGAAGACGCCACGAAGTATAGGGAAGCTGGGAGGTAAATATTTCCACACAGCCGGTAGCGTTAACCACAATGACGTTCTGCCCGATGGCTTTAAAAGCCAACCTGACCGCCAGGGCTTCGCCGCAACCAATGCAGGCACGGTGCCCGGGTGCTAAATTTTCTTTCTTGGTTATTAACTTGGGAACATAAACCGTATAATTTTCCATTATTCCCTCACCCCGAAAATTTCAAATTCTTGTTCACTGCCGTTTCTGGCAATGTCTATACCATTGGTAATAATTTTCTCAAAGTCGATAACGGTTATATCTCGACCACCCAAACCGCCGACGAAGCTGACTATCCTGGGTTTCTTTTCTTCATTATATAAAGCGGATTTAATTTCCATACAAACCGGCCCGCTTGCAGAACCGAACGATAAAGCCCTGTCCAGAACAATCAAAATATCGGCATTCTTGACGGCCTCTCTCAATTCATCGGCAGGGAACGGCCTCCACAGGCGAAGCCTCAATAAACCGACATTTTCACAGTTGCCGTTATCCCTCATTCTATCTATGGCTGTCATTGCAGTTTCGCTGTAACTCCCCATCGTCAACAGCAGGATTCTGGCATCTTCGCAACGGTAGCTCTCAACAGGCTTATACTCCCTGCCGAAAACACCGGCAAACTCTTTCCATGTTTTTAATATGGTCTCTTTTGACTTTTGCAGGTTCATTTCCTGCGCCCATTTCATCTCCGTATAGATAGCAGGAGGAGCAAAATCACCCATAGCCACCGGTTTCTCGGCATTCAATGCAAACGGGTATTGATTTTTAGGAAGAAAGTCGTCAACCTGGCTCTGTTCGGGCATCAATATGGGCTCGATAACATGCGAAAGATGGAATCCATCCAGATGAACCATCGTAGGAAGCAGAACATTTTTATCTTCGGCAATACGGAAGGCACACAAAGCAGTATCGACCACTTCCTGTCCGTTTTCCGTAAATATCTGAATCCATCCGGTATCCCTGCACGCCATAACATCCGAGTGGTCGCCCCAAACGCTTATCGGAGCCGATAAAGCGCGGTTGGCAACAGCCATAACTATCGGCAGCCTCATAGCCGAAGCCACATAGAGAGCCTCGTGCATCAATTCCAGCCCCTGTCCGGCTGTAGCAGTAAAAGTTCTGGCACCGGCAGCGGCAGACCCCATGCAGGCACTCATCGCCGAATGCTCCGACTCAACAGGAATATACTCGGCATCGAGTTCGCCATCGGCCACCAGTTCTGCAAGATGCTCGACTATATGAGTTTGAGGAGTAATCGGATATGCTGCAATGACATCGGCGTTAGCCATTTTTACGGCATCGCCCAGGGCTATCGATACTTCTACACCTACCCTTTGTGACATTATTCCTCCTCCTTCATGGTTATTACAAATGTAGGGCATTCATGAGCACAAATACCACACCCCTTGCAATAAAAGAGGTCGGCTACGAAATAACCCTCTTCGTTCTGATTTATACAACCCTCGGGGCAAAATACCTGGCACATACCGCATTTGATACATCTGCTGAAATCATAAGTCGGCCTCTGGGAACGCCAATCGCCGGTCTTATACTGGCTGGCGTTACCGGGTTCGGTGACAATCCCACCGACTTCCAGGTCCTTCCATGTCAACTCATTTTCTGACTTACCCAATTGCTTTTTTCTCCTTAATCAAGGTTTCTTCATAAGCTTTTTTCATAGCATTGATATTTTTTTCTGCCAATCGACCAAACCTCTTTTTTAAAGGCTCAAGCAGCGATTCTACATTAACGACGCCCCTGGCTTTAACGAGAGCGCCTATCATGGTAGTGTTGACAATCGGGGCTCCCAGTATCTCACGAGCAATGCTCGTAGCATCTATGATGGCTAACTCCTGTTTTTCACCGAGTTTGATATCTATATTGTCTAATGTCTGGCGGGTATTGACCACCAGCATTCCGTCCTCCCTGAGACCGGCGGTAACATTCACTATGTTCAATAATCCGGGGTCGAGTACAACGACGATGTCAGGAAAGATAACACCTGCCCTGTTTCGAATCGGCCTATTATCGTCTATCCTGATATAAGCCTGAACCGGGGCACCTCTTCTTTCAGGGCCAAAACTTGGAAATGCCTGAGCGTATTTCCCTTCGCTGATTGCCGCCTGCGCCACAATTTCAGCCAGCGTCACAGCCCCCTGTCCGCCACGTCCGTGTAGTCTGATTGCGATAGGTTCTTTTAATTCCATCTATACAACCCCTTTTACTTAATATAAACGCCCCTGGAGAGACTTGAACTCTCGCCCCCAGCTCCGGAGGCTGGTGCTCTATCCAACTGAGCTACAGGGGCAATACTTCATTTTACCCCATAATGAGGGACTTAGGCAATTATCTTTTTATTACAGAGATGTACTATAAATTACCGACAGGAATTGTTGGAATAGATTACCCTGAACCAAGCGGCTCTTGTTTTTTGACATTTATATGTACGATAAGGTCTCCGGCATTGTTTCTCTGTACCAATCCCATGCCTTTTAACCTGATTTTCGTCCCTGTTTCAGTTCCGGCAGGGATTTTGACAATCAATTTCTTTTTCCGCTTGCCCCGCTGATAAATAATTTCCTTTTCTGCCCCCGATAACGCTTCTTCAGGAATTATCTCAAGTTTGGAATAAATATCCAGGGCAGGTTTGGATTCGATGCCGAATAGTTTTTTCAGGATATAACGCGTTATTTTGTTCAACGCCTTTGAAGCCATTCGCTCCAGCCAGCTCGGTTTATAAGAACTTGCCTGCGATGCAAACTGACTATCGGAATAACCGGCATTCTGATTTCCGGCACTGGTATAGAATCTGAAAATCGTATTCCCGTTGGTAAAGGTCTGCCCGTAAAAATTACGGTCGAACCTCAGCCCTGCCTGGCTGAATATGCGGTTGAGCTCTTCATAGAAAGCCTGATTGGTAAACATTCCGTTGAAAATATCCTGCTGCGAATAATTGAAGCCTTCGTATCCTGCCCCCGCATAAGCCCCCTGTCTCGCCATATCATATTGCTTCCTCTTGTTCTCGTCACCCAGCACGGCAAATGCCTCGTTAATCTCCTTAAATTTGGCCTCCGCCTCCTTTTCGTTGCCGGGATTTTTATCGGGATGATACTGAAATGCAAGCTTTCTGAATGCACTTTTTATCTGCTGCTGGTCGGCATTTTCTGAAACACCGAGAATTTTATAATAATCTTTCATATAATTTTACCGGAATAAAAACGCTGTAGCGCCTGCAATTTGATGTTATAATAAGGAAAACACGGTTCCTTTAATTATATAGCACTTATTCATTTGTTTCCAACGAGGCGCTTTAAAATGAAATTCAGGCCACTTTTAGCAGTACTTATCCTTGCAGCGAGTATTTTCGGCAGTTCCTGCCAGCAGCAGGACGATTTCGACAATATAATTGATGATATAATTAACCCTTATCGCTTCAGTATTGTTGAATGGGAACTGAACACCTTAACCGATGAACTGGAAGATGTTATCTTCAATAATGCAGATTACACAGCCGATGATTCCCGGATTGTAGTGGATTATTTTGCGTTGCTCGGAGATATTTCAGGATTGGAAACACAAATATCATATTTGCAGGATGACCCCGGCGATGCAGACCTGAATGCCTTAAAAGAACGGTTTGAAGTTTTAAAGGAACAAAGGGATTCCCTGAAAAGGAACGTAGAGACCATAATGGAACAACAGATAAGAGAAACCCTGAAAGAACTCAACATCTATTTTTATAACGACACTATCGATATAAATATCGATTTCCCACCGATAAATTTTGCGCTCGAGTCTCCTCCGTACCTGCTTGTCATTTCCCCCAGAGACCATATAGAAAGGATGAAAGAAGTAATCCTGTTGCAGGATTTAACTATCGATGAAATCGATTATATCGAATCTGAAATAGATAAACTGGGATACTCTTCCATAGTATTACAGGTCGGAGGGATGGCTACCTTCCCGTCATTTGTTACCAATAATTCAGGTTTGGAATTTACCATCAGCACGGCCGTAGAAGAGTGGCTGCATCAATACCTGTTCTTCAAGCCTGCCGGATTTCTATACGCTTTTAATCTGCTCGGAATCTATGACGATGGCGACATTTCGACCATAAATGAAACCATAGCAGGAATAGCCAGCGATGAAATCGCTTCAATAATTTACCAGAATTATTATGCCGAATATTTTGAAGAAAGCGAACAGGTTTACTCGGAGGGGACAGGATTCGATTATTACGAAGAAATGAGAAATATCCGCATAGCAGTGGATAATTATCTCGCGAGCGGAGAGATTGAACAAGCCGAAGCCTTCATGGAAGAAAAAAGGTTGTACATATTATCGCAGGGTTATTACATCAGGCGACTTAACCAGGCTTACTTCGCCTTTTACGGAACCTACGCCAGCAGCCCGGGCTCCGTAGACCCTATCGGAGATATGTTGTGGGAATTGAGATGGAAAAGCGCAAACATTACAGAATTCCTGAAAATAACTTCCGATATAAAAAATCTGGACGATTTATATAATTTAGCAGGGGCATACCAGGTCACCGATGCAAATTGATAAAAACAGGCACTCAGTATTTATTTATTGGTTAGTTCATATTTTTATGCTAAACTATAAAGGTATTTTAACCAACCTTATTCCCGTATCATCAGGAGGGATATCATGAAGTTACTGGTCATAGGATGCGGTCAGTGTGGCGGAAGAATAGCCGATGAATTTTCACGTCTGGGCAAAGTTGCACACTCCCAACGCGGAGTTAATATACTTACCAACGTTCTGGCAGTTAATTCCGATGTCGCCGACCTTAGCGGTCTGGTAAATATAAAATCAGATTTTCGTCACAGAATCCTTATCGGAGCCAAAAAGACAGGCGGGCACGGTGTCGGTAAATTGAATGAGGTGGGAGCCGAGATTGCCAGCGAAGACGGTGATAAAGTCATCGAAAGCATCAGGTCAACCGAGAAGTTAGCCGAAACCGACGCCATATTACTGGCTGCTTCAGCCGCCGGAGGCACCGGTTCCGGTTCGATATCGGTTTTAACTCATCTAATCAAGGAGAGATATAATAAACCAGTCTATAATCTTATAGTTCTGCCTTTCCAGTACGAGGAGCTTACCGAGGGCAGGTCGATCTATAATGTCGGGACATGTTTGAAATCGACCTATCTGGCTGCCGATGCCATATTTCTGGTAGACAACCAGAGATTCGTCAGGAAAAACGTTTCCTTAAAGAACAACCTTTCCAAAATCAATTATCTCGTAGTGAGACCGTTCTACAACCTGCTCTGCGCCGGTGAAGAGACGATTCCAAAGTATATCGGGTCAAAGGTTCTTGATGCCGGAGATATTATACAAACGTTATCTGGATGGACTGTAATCGGATATGGAAAAGAAGACCTCTCGGGGTTCAGAATGTCATTCAGTAAAAACATCGATTTCAGGGACAAGGATGCACAGAACGAGCAGGGAACAAAAGCCATGACCGAAGCCCTGGGAGAACTATCTTTGAAATGCAATCCGAATAACGCCAGAAGAGCGTTATATCTGGCAACCGGCCCCCATGAAGCAATGAGCATGGATGTCATCAAAGAATTATCAGCCGCTCTCAAGGGGATGGCCACCGATGCCATTATCAGGAGCGGGGATTATCCCAGAGGCAAAGGCATGATAGATGTCACTGTCATCCTTTCGGAACTTGTCAACTCGAAGAAAGTCGTCGATTACTTCGCCAGAACCATCGAGTATATTGCCAACTCCAAGAAAAGACAGGGTGGCATCGACTGGGACCACAGGGGAATCGAGGAATCTTTCAAGGATATTCCTTCCTTGTTTTAATACCCGGATTAATCGATAATAAATTCAAAATAAATGCCTTATCATAAAAGATAAGGCATTTATTTTTGATAGCATAAGGACAGGCAGAATTTTCCCTGTTATTCTTCCTCTTCTTCCGCCCCGGATAAAAACATTTTGGTCAATGAATCCATCCGGTCTTTAGCTTTCTCTTTCATTTCCCTGGAAAGCGTTTTGCTATCCCTCGGGGTCATTTCAGGAAGCTGTTCGGCACCGGCGTCATCATTTTCCGCCACATCTGCCTCTGCCGGTTGGGCAGGGACATCAGCCGCTGTATTTTCATCTACCGTCGATTCGATAATAATTTCCTGTGGGGTCTTCTGCAGGAACTCCGAGGTCTGCTGAACTATCTTTTTAGCCCGTTCGCTTGCTTCACCCGTATCGCTCAATAGTTCCTTGAATACCTTAACCCACCATTCACCGGCTTCCTGGGCAGCCTTTTTAGACGCCTCAGCCGCTTCCCTGGACGCCTGGATAGCTTCATTGGCAGCCTCTATGGATGATTTCCCCAGCGCTTCAGCCTTTACAATAGCCTCTCTGGCCTCCTGCTGCACTTTTTCAGCCAATTTTTGGGCAGATATGGATGCTTCCTCCGCCCTGCTTACCGATTCCTTCGAATTGTTAATCCATTCCTCTATTCTTGTTTTAGCCTCCTGGCTTATCGCCTCGATTGTATCTACTGCTTTCTTCGACTCGGCTATCGCAGACTCTGCAAGCTCTTTTGTGGATTTTCCAGTTCTTTCGACCTTTGAAACTGCATCATCCGAAGCTTTTTTCGTCTCTTCAAAAACTTTTTCAAGTTCTCCTGATGCTTCATCAACCCTGTCAATTGCTTTCCGGGACAACTCGATAGCATCTTCTGCCATTTGGCGGGCTTTTTTCCCGGTTTCCTCCGCACCGGTTATCGCTTCCTGAGAAAGTTTAACCGCATCCTCTGCTGTAGTCCTGGCCCAGGCATTGGTCTCCTCAGCCCCCCTGATAGCCTCCTGGAAAGCCTGGGCATACGCCCTGTTCGTTTTCTCAGCGGTTTCCCTGGCCTTTTCTGCCTTTTGTACCGCTTCCTGCGATGCCTTCATGGCTTCTTCGTTTATTATTTTGCTTCCTTTTTCGACTTCTGTCGCCCTGTTTGACGCATCGGTAGCCAATCGAATAGCCTCATCGGCATTAATTTTCACATTATTCTCGGTTTCTTCTGCCGTAACCATAGCTTCCTGAGACAATTTGATAGCAGCAGCCGACATTTCCTCTGCCGATTTTGCCGTCTTCTCGTTCTTTTTTAATGTCCTGTTTGCTTCCTTCATCGCCTCTTTTACGGCATCTCTCGCTTCTTTAACAACACGGTCATCTTCTTCGATTATTGAACGGAACGACGATACAGCTTCTTCTGCGGTTTCCTTAGCCCATTTCCCTTTTTCTTCAGCTTCGGTTATCGCCTTCTCAAATGCCTGCTTATACTCTCTGGCGCTATTTTCAGCTTCTCTGGTTATCCGCTCCACTTTCTGCATGGCTTCGGAAGAAGCTTTCTGAGCGGCATCAGTGATTTTTTTACTTGCTCTGCCTATATTTTTAGCCTGTTCTACGATATCCATCGCTGTTTTAATAGCATCATCGGCCGACAACATCGCAGACCTGTCCAATCTAAAGGCTTCATTCGCTTTTTGTTTTAAGGATTCGAGGCTACTTTCTATATTTTCCCCCTCGTCAGACGAACCAGCAACGGATTCCGCCTTCATATCTTTGTCACTGTAATCGTTCATAATCTACCCCCCGCATATTCTATAATATGTGTCTTTTGATTACCAATAATCACAAGTTCGATTTGATAATACCCTTAATTACTGATAAAATAGCTACGAGTAATAAAGTTAATCCGCATGGGCCGCTAGCTCAACTGGCAGAGCAACTGACTCTTAATCAGTAGGTTACAGGTTCGATTCCTGTGCGGCTCAGATTCAAAAACCACCGTTCTAATTAAGCAACTGGTTTTGCACTGCATAACGTATCAGTTCCGCGCTGTTTTTTATCTGCATCTTTTTAAGAATACGGTTCCTGTAAGTGTTAATGGTTTTTACGCTCAACGACAGTTCATTAGCTATCTCGGCGGCCGTTTTGCCGGAAGCTATATAGCGCATAACCTGGTCTTCACGGTCGGATAATAATTCATGTGGCAACTTCGGAGTTCCTTCATTCAAATGACGCGCCAGTTTATCAGCCAGAGAAGGGCTGACATATTTCTTGCCCGACAGTATTCTCTCCACCGCAAGCGTCAATTCATCAGAAGCCGTATCTTTGGTTAAATATCCCGAAGCCCCTGCTTTTAAACAACGCAACGCATACTGGTCTTCAGGGTAAATGCTTATTATTAAAACAGGCAATGCCTTATTGCGCTTCTGTATTTCCTTTAACACTTCCAGCCCGTTCATTCCCGGCATTGAAATATCCAGCAATACGATATCGTATTTCTCTTTCTCTATTTTACCCAAAGCCTCCAGCCCGTTACCTGCTTCGTCTACGACGATTGTATCAAATGCTTCTCTTAAAATTTGTTTTAATCCCTGTCTTACTATTGGATGGTCATCAGTTATCAAGACTTTCATGACTTTTTAATACCCCTTTCTTATTAAGAGGAATGCTTACCGTTACATGAGTCCCTTCGTTGGGAATCCCGATTATGGTAACGGTTCCTCCCCAGTATTGTACTCTCTCACGAACTCCGATTAATCCCAGAGAATGCGGACCGTTAATCTGCTGCTCCGTAATGCCTTTACCGTCGTCATTGACGGTGAGCGTTATCATCTTTCCCTGTTTTCTCAGGCCTATATCGACTTTTTTAGCCTCCGAGTGCCGGAATACATTTGTCAACAACTCCTGAAATACGCTGAAAAAAGTGATTGCCAGTTCCTGTTCCATAACTATTTTAGCCGGGATTGACGTAACATTGCACTTTACCCCGGTAAGTTTCTGGAACTCTTCTGTTTGCCATTCTATCGCCGCCAAAAGCCCCAGTTCATATAACAAACCGGGTCTCAATTCCGCAGATACACCCTTTACTATTTGTATCGACATATCAACCAGTTTAAGAATATCCTCCATTTTTTCAGGATGGATATCGTGTTTCTGCAACATTTGTTTCTGAAGCCAGGATAAATCAATTTTAACGGCAGTCAACAACTGACCGAGTTCTTCATGGATTTTGTGAGCGATATCTTTTCTTTCTTCTTCCCTGACATATTGCAGATGTATCGATAGGGCACGTAGCTGTTTTTGAGACTCCCTGAGTTTTTGCTCTACCTGTTTACGCTGGGTAATATCCCGTATTACGGCAACAGCCCCGTTAAATTCCCCATCGATAAACATCGGAGATAACTTAACGTTGATCCATTTCTTTTTCCCGTTTAAATCCCTGGAATACTCATAGTCGGCAACTTTTCCATTCATATTCTGCTTAAAAGCCGCTGCAAACATCTTGTCGATGCGGGCAGGCATGACTTCAGAGTGTTTCCTGCCTATAAAATCCCCCCTGGGTTCGTAAATATCCTTTGCCGGTTCCGGATGGCATGATAAAAACCTGGCCTCCCTGTCGAAAACATACACCCAGTCATCGATAGACGACAACACGCTTTGCATACGGCTTTCGGATTCTTTTATAGCGTTCTCTACTCTCTTACGTTCTGTTATATCCCTGATATAGGCGACATTGGCCCTCATACCTTTATACGTAGTATGAACACTGGTAAACTCGATATTAACCGTGCTCCCGTCTTTTCTGATAATTTCCATTTCGAACGGACCGGGAATGGTTTCTCCCCTTAACTTTCTCCGATGCCTGTCCAGAGAAGGCTGATAGTACTCCGGCTGCAACAGGTCGAAAAAAGGCATCCCCAGTAATTCATCCCTTGAATATCCGGTAATCTTCAACCATTCGTCGCTTACAAACGTTTGTACGCCTTCTTGATTTTTAACGTCCTGCATAATAATTACAGCCTCGCCAACCCTTCCGCCCAGCATCACCAGCGCATGGTATCTTTCCTCGGACTCTATTAACTGCTTATGTATTTTCTTTTGTTCGGTTATATCCCTATGCACACAAAAAATTAATCCCGGGCCGACATTCATATACTTATAGCTCACCGCCAGTTCTATATTGCCACCGTCTTTGCGCCTGCTTTTAATTTCAAAAGACGTTTCTCCGTCCCTGATTGTTTTTTCAATTTCATTATTGAATTTTTTGAGTTCTTTTGGCGATTTCGCTATCAAATCAATAGCATTCATGGATAGCAGTTCTTCTTTTTGATAACCAATCATACGGCAATATGCGTCATTGACATACAAAATATTGTTTCTCAGGTTTATAAGGAAAAAACCCTCTGTAGCATTCTGGATAACAGCCTTATACCAGTCGTTGATTATACTATATCGCAATCTTGAAGGAGATGAACGGATATCGTCATCCGGGCTTTTTCCCACAGGGGATGCAGGCATCTCCCCGGGTTGTTCTTGAATCCGGCTCATTAGCGGCTCCTTTTACAAGATTGACAGGCATGAAAAAAGACATTCTCACGATAAGTTAAGTCAAACTACCCTGCTTAATCGTATAACTTAAGGTTTTAGCTGTCAAGCAGAAACAGTTGCATGCATTGATACCTTATATTATCTTGTGAACGTCCGATTCGGCGATTTGTTCTTCGGCAGAGGATTCCCCTGTATACACCCTTTCTTTCCAGGTGATACCAGTACCTGCAATCTTATGAAATATGGCGGTGATAACGATCATAAAAAGGAACAGTATTCCGACAGGGTGCAGTATAATCGAAATAATAGAGTCGTTATTAAAACGTTTGTCAGACAACCATCGCATCAACATTATAGTAGATACATGGACAATCACAATTGCGGTTATATAGTGATTGCTATGGGAACTAAGTAATTCATGTGGGAGTGAGTAAAAGGGCAAAAGATAACAAAAATAGGCAAATACCATGAGCATAACCAGGGCTGCCACAGAAATTTCAGCTACTGCATATACCGAACGCCCGAGGCCTTTCCATATTCCATGGAAATCGTTATACATTCTGCAGGAAACAACGTTGGACAAATCTACTGCAATATGTTTTCCTCGATGCTTGCCCATTTCGATTCCAAGCCATATGTCTTCAAGCACCTTAGATTTCACGGCTTCGTGTCCGCCTATTCGCCAGTATTCATTTTTTGAAAACAGCAGGAATTGCCCAATGGCAATCGACGGCCTGGAATGCCCCGGCCATTGCAGCCACCACAACGGGCACCATGTCATTATGATGAAGTACCATGTGGGGGTAAAGATTTTCAGAGGCAATGTTTCCGCAACCTGACGAGGGAAACCGGAAAGCAGGGAAGTCTTCTGTTCCATTGCCAGAGCCAGTACTCCGCGTAACATAGACGGTGCATGTATGGTATCGGCATCGACAAATAACAGCCAATCGCCTCTGGCTTCCTTGGCCAATTGAAAACAGGCATAGTTCTTCCCAGACCATCCCTCGGCTAAAGGCGCCCCCCGGATAAGACGCAAACGCCTGTCCCTGTTGGCCAGTTGCTGAACGACGGCAGCGGTGGAGTCTGTAGAATTATCGTCCAGTACCAGTATCTCGTAGTTCGGATAATCCTGTCTGCACAACGATTCAAGGCAAGCTTCGATGTTTTCTTCTTCGTTGCGGGCTGGAACAAGTATCGAAACCATCGAAGGGTTATCCGGTATTTTGCTGTTGATATCGGGCGTTTTTAAATATCTTAAATTCAGTATAAGATTAATTAAAGTTACAAGTAATATCCCGGCTATTAATATTTGTATAAACATTACAGGTGCTGCTTCTTAACAGAAGACTTCTGTTCCCTGGAATGCATCCATTTAAGTATATTAATACCGAACACGGGAACAGTCCGCAATTCATTAAACTGTTTGTATATAAACAGCACTAATATACACATGATAAATCCGAATTCCACAGACAGCCCGCTATAAATCAACAGATATAAAGCGCTGCCCACCGGCCCCATCATTGCCATCCACGAATTTTGCTCAACGAACAGAAATCCGAATAAAGTAAATATCACAAAAATAAACAGAAGGTCAGATTGCGGAAGCGCTATCAGCACACCGAAAGTCACCGCTATCGCTTTTCCACCTTTAAATTTGAGCATAGGCGAGAATGCATGCCCAAGAATGGCACACATGCCGATCATCAGGGTAACGATATAAGGAAGATGAAAAACATCATATGATAACCATACAAAAGGTACGCCTTTAGCTATATCCAGTATAACCGCTGTTATCCCAAGGGAAACACTTCCTGCGCGGAATACATTGGCTGACCCCGGATTGCCGTCGCCGTAACGTGTAATATCCTTTCCGAGTCCTTTGCGGCCTATCCACACGGAAAAAGGGCAGGCGCCTAAAAGAAAGGCGGCGATAGCCAGTAACAATGAAAATAATACTTCCATTTTTACAATTTCTTGACCTTAAGATATCACAACAACACCGATAATTCAATATGTTGAGTTGTCAATAAAGACATTATTTATTATATACCATCTTGCTTACTGAAGTATTATCAAGGCATTTATTTTCTTTATTTGCGTATTCGTTGATAATAATCGACGCAATAATCATGATATCGAAATAGAAAAAGTATGGCCAGATGCTGCGCCATGCAAAAAATAAAGGAAATACGGCAAGGAGAGGCCCCGCCTGCGGATAACTGTTGCAGTGACGGTAATACCATACTATTCCGGCAATAAAGACCAGCCCTTCAATAACGTTAAAAACCATAGACGACTGAATATTTATCAATCCGCTGGTAACAAGCGTTATGATTCCCACGCCCAGAGGGAACTTGCCAGTCATGGGGGCTGCCAAAGATGCATACCACAACTCCGGGTCGATGATTATAAAGGGCAAATTCGTAGATATAAATATCAAAAGGATTATGGATAAAGATTGCAGCGTTTTTTTCATACCTTCGGTTCTGTATATCAGAATCAAATAGAAGGGAAGGAAAAACCAGGCGACCTGCTTTACGGTTGCCGCCAGCCCGATGCATACAGCAGATGCAACGGGTTTCTTTTTAAATAAAACCCAGCCTAAAAGTAAAAACGGGAACAGCAAAAATCCCGTCTCTCCGGACGCCAGCGAGTTCCACAATTCCAGGCTGGACAACAAAATAGCGCCTATCAAAAGCCGGTGCCTGGGAGGGGATATCCATATTACATAAAGTAAAGCTGGAACCAGCAGGATTATATATACTATCCTTAAATCGCTTACCCCCATGAGAACAAAGACAGCCGGTATCAAAAAACACCCCGCTGGGTAGTTCAAGCCCGACTCCAGCTCGACAGGAATTTCATCCGGATTTTCAGCTATTTCCTTCTGTAATTGCTCAAGTTGTTCATTTGTAGGGTAGGGGAAGACATCGGCAAACTCACCCTGCTTCAACGGAGTCAGTTTCCCAATGGGAACACCGTATTCCAGCATGGCTGTTACGATATCGGATTCCGCATATGGATTTTTACCTGCCAGAAGGTTTTCAACTGCCTGATGGCATAACGCAGTAGCGTCGTTATAGTTGAAAGAGGAATCCAGGGAACTCAATACTTCAGATAAACTATTATCATCATCTTTAATCCCCAGCGTATCCAATCCGATAACGGACATTACAACGAACTCAAGCACACCGACAGCCAGAAGAACGATGATTATCTTTTTGGCAGTCTTCTTTAACTGCTCAGCACGGCTTTGAAGCCAATTATCGGCCTGGGGAATGGCTATGATAAAAAGAAAAGCAAACCATAAAAGCCACAGCATTATCCCGCATATATAAAGTATGGAATTGTTAAATACATAGGCGATACCGGAAACAGCCGATGCGCCTAGCTTTATTACAATGGTAATTATGAATACCGAGATGCGCGGAGTATACTCCTGAGTTGCAAATAGACTGCCGATACGTCCGTTTAAACGGAAGCCTGACTTTCTGTTGCCATCTATAAAATTTTCAGCTTCACCCATATTTATCCCGATAAAAAGACACTGAGTCTGCATCCTGAATAGTCTTAAAATCATAGCCCCGATGAATTACACTGTCAATATCAAACGACTTGATTGTTATTTTACATAAAAGTATGCAAAAGTTCAGAAACATATTGGACTCTGATGGAAGGAAAAGAGAGGAGTCCGGGTGAAACAGATATACATAGATAGTTACTATGGAAAACGCTAT
>DAOUFJ010000022.1:0-33929 GCA_034429935.1 Dehalococcoidales bacterium | reverse complement strand
GTGAGCCTGTCGAACCATAACGGCGTCGAATAAGCTATAATAAATACATCTGACGTGAAAGTGAAGCAATGCTTAAACTGAACAATATCGAGGTTACATATCTGAATGTTATACGCGTACTGCACGGCGTTTCCCTGACCGTGCCGGACGGAGCAATTATTACATTGCTGGGGGCTAACGGCGCAGGCAAGAGCACTACGCTAAAAGCGATTTCGGGGCTTCTACACGTAGAAGAAGGGGAAGTGACCGACGGCAGTATCGAATGGGATGATATCAGAATAGATAAAAAGAGCCCCGAAGATATCGGGAAACTGGGGGTTGTCCAGGCGCTCGAAGGTCGCCGCGTATTCGGACACCTTACAGCCGAAGAAAACCTGATGGTGGGCGCTTTCAACAGGCGTAACCGCACTGAAATCAACCGCGATATCGAAATGGTTTACGATTACTTCCCCCGCCTGAGAGACCTCCGTAAGAATACGGCAGGCTATCTTTCCGGCGGGGAACAGCAGATGCTGGTTATCGGCAGGGCAATGATGGCAACCCCCAAACTGATGATGCTGGACGAACCCTCGCTGGGATTGGCGCCCATGCTGGTGGAAGAGATTTACGAAATCATCAAGCGGTTCAACGAAGAACAGAAGACCTCGGTGCTCATCGTCGAGCAGAACGTCCGTGTCGCCCTGAGCATTGCCCATTACGGCTATGTTCTCGAAAACGGGCGCATAGTACTTGACGGCGACGCCGATTTCCTTAAAAATAATGAGGATGTCAAGGAGTTCTATATCGGGCTATCGGCGATGGGAGACAAGAAGAACTACCGCGATATAAAACACTACAAGAGGCGCAAGAGATGGCTGTAAAACCGCAGGTCAGAAAAGACGAGTATTTCGATGAGCTTGAAGTTATGCCCGCCGACTCCAGAGAGGAATATTTCAGGAAGAAACTGGCAGAAACCGTCAGCAATGTCTGCAGGAACGCCCCTGCCGCCAAAAGAATACTGGATATTGCAGGAGTAAGCCCTTCGCAAATAAAAACGGTAAAAGACCTGGAATTGCTTCCTGTAACGCGCAAAGCCGACCTTATCGAAATGCAGAAAAAACACCCCCCGTACGGAGGTTTTTTGTGCATACCGGAGGATGAAGTGCAGCGCGTATTCGTATCCCCCGGCCCTATCTACGAACCGATACAGCACGCAGGTATAAAGTGGTTTGCCAAGTCATTCTGGGCAGCCGGATTCCGCAAAGGAGATATAGCCGTTAATACCTTTACCTATCATATGTCCCCTGCCGGAATACTCTGCCACGAAGCCATCAGGGACTGCGGTGCTACCGCTGTTCCGGTAGGCACGGGGCATACGGAAGTAACGGTCAGAACCATGCTGGAACTGAAAGCCACCGCCTATGCCGGCACGCCCAGCTTTTTGATGGCGTTAATCAAGCAGGCGGAAGATACCGGATACGATTTTAAGAAAGATTTTTATGTAAAACGCGCCTGGTTTACCGGAGAGATGCTGGCTCCGTCCGTGCGCAAGACGCTGGAAGAAGACTATAACATCGATACCTGCCAGGCTTACGCCGTAACCGAACCGGGCGGCGCTACCGCCTATGAATGCAGTTATAAGAATGGTTTGCACTTGATGGATGAATATATCGTAGAAATCGTCAATCCTGCCAGCGGCAAGCAGCTGGGAACGGGAGAGGTCGGCGAGGTAGTGGTGACCCCGATTCATAATTCGACATGGGGACTTATACGCTTCGGCACGGGAGACCTGTCTTCGATAGTTGAAGACACATGCCCCTGCGGCAGGACATCCAAAAAACTGACCGGCATACAGGGAAGAATCGGAGAGGCCGTCAAGGTAAGGGGGATGTTTGTCGTGGCAAAACAGGCCGAAAGCGTTTTATCGCAGTTTAAACAGCTTGCGAAATGGCAGATTTCTGTTAACCGCATCGGCCAGCGCGACGAAATGACGATAATTGCAGAATTATGCGATGAATCCTGCGACAAGATAAGCCTTGCAAACGAAATCGGCAGGAAGTTCCAAAGCGTCTGCCTTGTCAATCCTGACCGGATAGAATTTGTGGCTTCCGGCACTATCCCGCAGGACAGCAAGATAATTGTCGATTTGCGAAAGTGGGAGTAATTATTATTTCCCATCGTAACTATTACTAAGTGCCGACTGTCTAAAGCCGTTCGTGGTGAGCCTGTCGAACCATAACGGCTTTTTCCATCTTGTCATGTTGAGTTCCGTAGTTCGGAACGAAATCCCGACCTGTCTGAATCAAACCATAGCGGCAGTGAATATCGCATTGCATTCAGATGCTTCGCTACGCTCAGCATGACAAATAAAATAGAAATGATATTATCGGCTACTTTGTCTCGCCGAATAGCCAACCTACGGTTACTCCCAACGCTTTGGCAATTATCGAAATCTCTATATCGGTTACTTCATGATTACCTGACTCAATCCTGGACACTGCGGCCTGGTCTATCTGTAAACCAAGTGTTTGCAGTCGGGCAGCTAAGTCCACTTGAGTTATGCGTGGTTTAGTTATTTCCCGTGCAAGTTTTATCCGACTGCCTATTATATTTCTTGCCGACATATGGAAAATTTTACGAGGTCTTCGTCCTATAAATATGTCATTTATAACATATTTATGTTATAGTATGCATAAATAATACAGGTTTTAAAATCGGTTGTAGTTCGGTAATACCGTTTATTTACATACCAAACGTAACGGGTTATAATAGCACTGCGACACAATAAGGTAGGAGCTTATGCTCAAAAAAGCGCAGATTGACATCGAAAGATGCCTCCGAGTGGGTAACTGTGCATCAACTTTTGCTCGCAAACGAAAGAAGGTGTCAGCCCGCGAGGGGGCTTTCCCTATACAGCCCCCTTAAAGAAAGCGCCTGATTTTAAGGAGGCAATGCGAATGAGTTCTATCTTTTTGCTCGCTTTAAGGTGAGCTTAAGTTTTTAACAGGTTTACCCGCCCGCTGCGAGGCTATCCGCACATCCATATTCTTTCTACCGTTTCCTGTACCGCCCCTTCCCGGCAGCAACTAAAATGTAATTCGAGGAAGATAATGGCGTATAAAAAGAATAAGGATTCCTGCATACTGGTCATAGACGACGAGATGTTCATAGGGCTATTGCTTAAAAGAATACTGGTAAATCAGGGATACAAGGTTATTGCCGTTCAATCAGGCATCGAAGGGATTGAGCTTATGGAGAAATATGATGTCAGGCTGGTATTTCTCGACCTTGCCATGCCGTACGTAAACGGGGCTGAAACATTCAGACGTATAAGGATCATATACCCGCACATGTGTGTAGTGATAATGACCGGAGACCCGTCGAGCGCCGCGATGAAGCAGGCATTAAACTATAAACCGCTTGAAGTGTTGAACAAACCATTCGGTAATAACGATGTGTTACGGATAATAGAGAGGTTCAAAAATGAGAAGAGTCAGGATGAATAAAAGCTGACAGACAATTGACAAACGTTATTAATGACGTTATATTGTATCTAACATTGCGTATTGGAGAGATTATATGAAACGTATTCTGCTCGCTGTTTTAATTATTATTGCCACGACCGCTGTATCGTGTGATTATAACCGTGGATTTCAGCCTTCCGAATATACGACAAACGAGAATATAATTAAATCCCAAAGTTTCTATGTCAGCTCCGAATCCACAGATTTGGATACATGGATTTCAGGAACGATTTTTCTCAGCGGAGAAGACGGCGTTGTCGAACACGCAAAGATTGTCGCAATGGTTCAGGTAGACCCGGAGGACTGGGGCGGTATTTCATTTTTAGTCCCCTATGGATGGCGAATTTCAGGAATAACAAGCAGCTACCCGGAAGATAAAAATATAGACCCTGCGGAATCAGTTAATATGATGTACACCGGCGGTAAGGCTGAATCCTACGGATTTGAATACAACGAATGGATAACAGTCGGCGACTATCCCAGTTTTACACCAACCGGTGGAGGAGAAGGCACAGTCATTATAGAACTTGATGCCCCTGAAGATGCCTCTATAGAGACTTTCAACATTTTAGTCGGTGTGGGAAGCAATATAAAAAACGGGGTAAAGATAGGATACCCTGACCATAAAGTAATCGAAATCCCTCTCGTGTAATGGTTCGCATATTATCTTCCCCCCTACCCCAGATGCTTCGGCCATCCATTATGGCCTCCAGCATGACAATTTAATCGTTAACCTTGTAGGAACGGAATTGCCCATCCGTCAGATACATAAACATAAATACGGACGACCAATGGTCGTCCCTACGTTTTTTTGCCATGCTGGAGTTCGTAAAGAACGAACGAAGCATCCGGGGATGAGGGGATAAACTTAATGAGCTATTTCAGCATGACTGTGCTGTTCGCTTTTTATTCTACCCCTCAGCATATCGAAGGATAGAAACGAAGTCTCTTATTTCCCGGCGCCCAGGTAGGCGGCGATGACGTCAGGGTTGGCGCTGACCTCTTCGGGAGTTCCTTCGGCGATCTTGCGGCCGAAATCCAGTACGACCACCCTATCCGCCAAATCCATAACTACACCCATATCGTGCTCAATCAGAACGATGCAGTTGACACCGTCTCTTAAAACCGGCGTATCGGGATATGTTTCGCCCTGCCCCTCGAAGATGTCCACTATGAAACGGGCGATATCCTCTTTTTCCTCCATATTCATGCCTGCCATCGGTTCATCGAGCAATAATACCTTCGGTTCGAGCGCCAAAGCCCTGCCCAGTTCAACCCTCTTGCGCATGCCGTATGGCAGAGAGCCTACCACCTGCTGCCTTATGGGTTCGATTTCCAGAAAGTCGATGATATCCTCAACGGTCTTGCGGTGTTCGATTTCCTCCGTATGTGCCGGGCCGAAATACAAAGCGCTGCTGAAAATGTTTTGATTCATCAGCACATGCCGGGCGGCCATCAGGTTATCCAGCGTGCTAAGACCGGTATACAGCTCGATATTCTGAAACGTCCGTGCCAATCCGAGCATGGCGGCTTTATCGGGGCGGATACGGGTTATATCCTCTCCGTCGAAATAAATGCTGCCCTTTTGCGGTTTGTAGAAACCGTTTATACAGTTGAGCAGGCTGGTTTTCCCCGCACCGTTAGGGCCGATAATCGCCAGTATCTCGTTTTCCCTGACATCGACGCTGACATCGGTCAATGACTTGACACCCCCGAAGGAAAGGGAAATATTATCGATTTTTATCCTGACTTTTTTATCGCTATTCAATATAAAAACACCCGGTATATTATTTTGAGGATTCCTCGTAGAACAATTTATCTTTATATGCGGCCACCCTGGAACAAACAGGCCCGCTGCAACCGACCGTGTTTTTAGCTTTACCGCCAGACGATTTTAAGGCATTCTTCGAAAAAGCGTCATAACCGGTACACCTGGTCTTGCCATCCTTGTAGACCATGATGGTTACTTCGTCGTTCATCTCTTCGCAGAATACAGTGGTCGCCGTCAATTTCCAATCCGTCATAAGTTATCAAATCACCTTTGGTAGATTATACCCTATCTTGACGCTGTTTAGCTACGTCTTACATCCTTCCGGCAAAAACCCGGCAGAACATATATTATTGCTTTATCTCTTTACCGGCGCTGAAGGCCTCGGCTACTGGCTGCCCGAAGGCATAATACAGCGGAGCGGTTCCCCGTGAATACAATATAGGCTTTATTTTATCAATATCCGGATTCCCGTCGGTAAGGCAGCTCTCCGTAACATGCGTCTCCTCGATGCTGCCGACAACAAGGGCATGGCTGCCGAGGTCGAGTATATGCACCACTTTGCATTCGAGGTTTACCGGGCACCTGCCGATAAGCGGGGCGTTCCCCAGTTTTCCATAGAAAACATCGAAATTACAGGCAGCGATTTTATCTACCTTTGCCCCGGAAACAATGCCGCAGAAATCGGCTTCTTTCACCATATCTCTACCGGGAAGATTGACCGAAAAGGTTCCGTCCTCCTTTATCCCTTTCATGGTGTACCTCTGATGGCGAATGGCTACCGAAAGCATCGGCGGCGCACCACAGGCCATCCCTCCCCAGGCAGCCGTCATGAAATTGGGTTTACCATCTATATCGACGCCGACCAGAAATACCGGCTCCGGAAACACGAAAGCGCTGGGGCCGAAAGTTTTCTTGTTCATAAACAATTTCCTCCTTAAAGGGACTGCCTATATTATACCTGTTTTATTCACCTTAATCATTATTTTTCAACCGGAGCATTCCGCAAAATAGTTATGGGCAAGGGCTATCCTTATCGGATAGCCCTTTGGATGATATTATCAAGCGGAAACGGCGGCAGGGCCAACGGCTTTACAGCAAGAGAAAGTAAAGCGAGTTCATTATCGTCTCCTGCTATGCGGTTTTCTCTAAGTGTACCGCAATCTATACAACGATGTATTATAACCCATTCCTTATCTTTCCTGATGGAGATAGCGATCGGCTCCATAAGCCCTCCACAGTTAGATGCCCGATCCCCTGTTTTAAAATCCAGATGGCAGCTTCTCAGGCATAGCGGACAATGATTGCGATGGCAGGTACCCGGCACCGATAAACTTACAACTGTTCCGCAATAACGGCATATAAAACTGTTAGAGTTCCTGTTATTCATGTATCCCTCCATTATTATTTAAAGGAGGAATATTTCTCCGAGTGTCTCCCCTTTTCCTTACCGGGCAGTGTCCCGAAAGTATTAATAGCGAATTAATTTGTTCTATATCAAGATTGAGCCGACTGCAGATGATTATCGCCAAGTCACGGCTGCAACCGCGAAAACCATTTTCCAAGCGCCATATATGCTGGGGTGATACGCTTATACTCTTTGCAAGGTTATTGCGGCTGATGCCTGTTGCAGTACGATAAGCCGACAGTCTCTTCCCAAATTCACGTAAATTCTTGCTTGATTGAATACGAGAATTAATCATGATGTACCCCCCTTTTCCGTATAAATTGGAAAAAGAGGACATCTCAGAGAACTGATGCTCTGTATGAATCAGGAGCCCTGTTGCTATACGCTACTTATACAGCTTTTAGAACAAGATCCTTTTTATTGAATAATGTGGTTGCTTTAAACATAAACCTTACTAATAATTTTTAATATGTTTCAAAGTCTAGCATTATGGCAGCAATACTGCAAGCATTATCAAATATTTTTGCCTCTAACTATATGCAAAGGCAAAATACAGATTAATTTCAACTTTTTTGCAGGAACAGGAATCAATGAACCGTTTTCAGACTGCGGTACTTTTCCCTGAGCTTTACCTTTTCTATTTTGCCGGTCGGATTGCGCGGCACCTTATCGAAGATTATCAAGCGGGGTCTCTTGTACTTCGGCAGTTTTTCGGCGCAGAAATTCTCCATTTCCTCGCAGGTAATCGTCATCCCCGGCTTGGTGTCTATAACGGCAACGGCGATTTCTCCCAGCCTTTCGTCGGGAATACCGATTAAAGCCGCATCGTAAACCTTCGGATGGCAGAGTATCACCTCTTCCACCTCTATGGGGAAGATATTTTCACCGCCGCTGATGATCAAATCCTTCTTCCTGTCCACATACCATATAAAACCGTCCGCATCCATCTTCGCCATATCGCCGGTATACAACCATCCGTCCCGCAAAACCTCCGATGTTCTCTGTGGATTTTTATAATATTCTTTCATCAGGCCGTTGCCTTTTACGATAAGCTCACCGACGGTATCGACTGCAACATCGTTGCATTCGTTGTCCACGATACGCGCCTGCCACCCGTATCCCGGCTTGCCTATTGCGCCTACCTTATGAATATTATCGACACCCAGATGCACGCACCCCGGCCCCGTAGACTCGCTTAGCCCGTAATTGGTGTCGTACAACATATCAGGGAAATAGGTTTTCCAGTGTTTTATAAGGCTTTCGGGAACAGGCTGCGCCCCGATATGCATCAACCGCCATTGTCCCAGGTTGAAATCCTCTTTTTTCAGTTCCCCCTTATCCAGCGCCACCAGTATATCCTGCGCCCAGGGAACCAGCAGCCAGACGATAGTTCCCTTTTCTTTATGCACCGTCTCGAAGATATATGAGGGTTTGATTTCCCGAAGCAGCGTAGCCCTGCCGCCCGTATAAAGGCTGCCGAACCAGTGCATCTTGGCACCGGTATGGTACAGGGGGGGCATCAGCACAAAATTATCATCCCGGGTCTGCCCGTGATGCTTGCTTTCTACTATAGCCGCATGTTCCATATTCTTATGCGTCAGGAGTATCGGTTTCGGCTGTCCGGTAGTCCCGGATGTAAAGTACAACCCGCAGGGGTCTTCGGCGTTCAGTTCGACATTCATCGGCTCTGTAGATGCCACGGCAATAAAATCCCTCATGTTTTGTGCCCAACGAGGAGTGTTTTCACCGACAAAGATAAATTTCCGGACGGTGGTCAACTGTGTCCTGATTTCTGCAACTCTTTCGACGAACTCCTCGCCGAAAATAAAGGCTTTGGCTTCGGCAATTTGGGTACAATATAAAATATCCTTGCTGTCGAACCTGAAATTAAGCGGCACCGCCCAGGCACCCGTGCGGATAATCCCGAAATAAGCTACGAGCCAGTCGATAGAGTTCATCATCAGGTGAATCACCTTATCGCCCTTGCGTATGCCCATATCGCAGAGGGCAGAGGCTATTCGATTGGACTTACTATCGAACTCCCGCCAGGTAATTTCCTTTCTGAAGTTCAAACTCGGCTTTAATTCTACCAACGCTATATCATCCGGATATAATTCGGCATTTTTGGCAAGCATATCCGATATAGTCATTATTTAACAGACCTCCCGTGCAGAGAATAACAATCAATAGGTTGCCACACCGGGCAAAAAGGTGGCGATTTTCGGAAACGCCAGTAATAAAGCGACACATATAATTATCGCTATCAGGAACGGGAATATCCCTTTGAAAATGGTTTCCAGGGATACTCCTTCAGTAATGCCTTTAATAACATATACATTGATACCCACCGGAGGCGTAATCACCCCCATCTCGGTAACCAGCACGATGATGACGCCGAACCATATGGGGTCGAAGCCCAGCGCTGTAACCAGCGGATAGATTATCGGAATCGTGAGCGTAACCATCGCCAGTGAATCCATAAACAGCCCGCCGATGAGATACATGAAGATAATCATAGCCATGACCGCCACATCCGGCAATCCGAGCCCGGCTATCCAGCCGGAGAGCATATTTGGGATAGTGGTAACCGCTATAAAATGCCCCAGCACAACGGCGCCGGTGACGATAATCATAATTTCACAGGTTACCTTTACGGTATCGATGATGGCATCTTTCAGGGCTTTCCATGTCAAATTTCGCCTTACCAGCCCGATTAACAGCGCTCCCGCCGCACCAACCGCCCCTGCCTGTACCGGGCTGAACCACCCCGCAAAAAGCCCCCCCATCACCAGTATGAACAGCAGCAGCATTTCGGTAACACCGGATAAACCAATCATCTTTTCTTTAAAGGTCGTCGCCTCTCCTACAGGCGCCAGAGCCGGCTTGCGCCAGCACAGAACAGCCACCACAACAATAAATAAAGCAGCCAGCAATATTCCAGGGAATATGCCGGCAAGGAACAGGCTGCCGATGGACTGCTGAGTTAATATACCGTAGACAATAAAGATAGTGCTTGGCGGGATGAGTATCCCCAGGCTACCAGCCGAAGCTACGCTACCGGTTGCCAGTGCATCGTCATAACCGTATTTCTTCATTTCAGGCAACGCCACTTTCCCCATGGCAGCGGCCGTTGCGCTCGTTGAGCCGCAGATAGCGGCAAAACCGGCGCACGCCATGATGGTCGACATCGCCAGCCCGCCGCGCACATGACCGAACAGGGTATGGCTGGCGGCATACAATCTGCTGCTGATACCGGAAGCAAAAGCAATCGAACCCATCAGCAGGAACATCGGAATAACCGTCAGGGAATACGATGACAGGTTATTAAAAACATCACGGGCCAGAATGCTAAGCCCGGCGGAAGGGCTGACAAGATAACTGAATCCGGCAAAGCCGACAAATGCCATGGCAAAACCGACAGGCATGCCCAGCATAAATAAAATTATCAGAACAACTATTCCCAGAATACCGACAACAACAGGGTCCATCTACTTGTTTACAACTTTCATAATAGATTTCAATAGCTCAACCAGCAATACAAAACAAACGGGAATACAGCAAAAAGCAATCGAGTAAACGAACGGATAAAAGGGGATTCTCGAGGTCATCGAAACCTCTCCGCTTTGCTGCAAAACTATACCGTATTCCACGCTCTGCCATGCCAACAGCGCAAAAAGAATTATCCCGAGCAGAGACGTAAAGACACCGCAGGCAGCCCTTATACGTTTAGGAAGCCGTGTAACAAAAAACTCCACCTGGATATTGCCGTGCTCGGCCTGCGTATATGCCATTCCGAATGCGGTAATTACAACCCCCAGAAAGGCAACTATTTCAATTGCCCCTGGAACGGGCGCATTAAAAATTTTTACACCGATTATATCAGCTACGGTAAGAGCCAGCATGAGAATAACCCCAGCTCCCCCCACCCAGCTTATCCCTGTACCGATTAATTTAGCACTTTTACCCAGGTCTTTAGTTATAGCTAAAACCACCAATATTAATAAAATCGGGATTGCCAAAATTAAATATGGTGATATTGTTACGGTCAAATATCTCTCTTCTGAAACGACTATGGCAATAACCATTAATAAAAAATAAACAAAAACAGCAATTACTGCAATGATTTCTAGTTGAAGATTAGATTTAACTAAGTAAAGACGCCACAAATCATAAGCAAATAGGGCTATGACCACAAGTAGTAAAAAAAATAAAATACTAATTAGTACCGTCATTCCTAATAATCTCTCTCACATTCGTATATTCAAAGACTTAAACCGCTACTACCCGCATTATACAGCCTGCAATGCGGGCAGTAACAGCAACTACATCAAATATTATTTTTCTATGTCGTCACAACCGTCGTCAGAGGCAAAACCTCCGATTCGACCCATGCAACGCTTTCTTCCATAGAAGGTGATTTATCGCTCCAGTACTCCACTCTGTCGAGCAGATACTGCTCATATTCGTTTCCTGATAAACCGCTCGTATTCAGCGTATCGACCTGACTCTCTACAAGCGGAGAAACGGCAGCCAGCCACTTAGACATCTCGTCATCGTCAATTTCGATGACTTCCCTGCCGTTACCAAGGCTGAGGAAATAATCGATGGCTACTTTATCGTAATAATCCCAGACCTTGCCATGCTTTTCTATCCATTCCTCGCTGACTTCGGTAAATATATTCTGAATATCTTCAGGCATGCTGTTCCATTTTTCATTGTTGATTACCACGTACATATCCGTAGTGTAACCTAACTGGTAACAATTGGTTACATACCTGGTAACCTCGGCATGATTCCAGCCTTTCAGGGTCTCTCTGGGGGTAAAACTGCCTTTGACCACTCCCTTCGATAAAAGTTCGTAAGTCTCGCCCTGCGATGCTCCATAAGCTTCGGCACCGAGAGCCTGGACAATCTTGGCGCCCACACCGGTAGCCCTGATTACCAAACCCTGGAAATCTTCCAATTTAGAAACCGCTTTTTCCTTGGTGATGATAACACCGGGTCCGTGAGCGTGAAAATACAATGGATGCGTATCATCCATTTCCACGGGTTTAAATTCGTTGTAATAATCATTGGCAACCTTTGTTGCCACCCATCCGTTGGGATATTGGTGAGGCAAATCAACCAGTTCGTTGACGGGGAAACGCCCGACATTATACGAAAAACAGGACATCCCGATATCCGATATACCATTGACTACCCCGTCATATATTAGATTAGCTGCCGTCAACGATCCGCCGGGATGATAATCTATTTTAACCTGCCCGTCGGTACGTCTCTGGATTTCGTTAATCCATTCCTGTGCCAATACCGAATTGAGATGTGTCGAGGGGAAAAAGTTGCTGTATTTAAGATTTATGACGTCCCCTGAATTGTTGCTGCAACTGCTTCCGAAAAGGGACATCGTGCTTCCAAAAGCAGAAAAACCGGCAGCTCCAATAAGTAATGCTCCGGTTCCTTTTAAAAATTCCTTGCGCGTAACGGCATTCTTTTCGCTGTTTCTGTTAATCATTTGTAACCACCTTCAGGGAAAGACATGTAAATGATGCTGTAGTGAATTCGGGTGCGAAAACTATAGTTCATTTTCATTGAATTAACCTCCTCTTTTTATTCTGCGTCAGTAAAACGCTTCCCGTATGATACCACCTGACGTATAATATTGTCTATTCTCAACCTGCGGATGTATAACTCATTTTAAAATATTCTATTACCTGCTTATCGGTTTTCGAGCATATTCAAACCCGCTTTATATGAACGTCGAGGCCAGAATTATATCCCCAAAAAGGAATCTCTGACAAAAACGCTCGACAAAAGAATGAGAAATATCATTTCGGCAGTATTTTTAAAATTATCCCGATAAAGAACATATAAAGGTATTGAAAACCGCCGCCGGCGATACTACAGTATATATAAATATATGCCATCGGGAGGATAATGATTAAATGGACAAAAAACAAAAATCATATCTCCGCCAAAATTTCGGTAAACGTGTTTCTTTCTACAAACTGGAACGAAAACTCTACGGGCATGATATCGCCGCCATGCCCGGGCTGGTAAAACCCCTCGTAGGCAACACCATACCGGACGCCGTAGTGCAACCGGAAACCGAACAGGAACTCATCGAGCTGATGACATGGGCCAACAGGGAGAATATTCCGCTTACACCCCGCGGCAAGGCCACCTCCGGTTACGGCGGGGTACTCCCTATCAAACAGGGATTAGTCGTCGATTTCTACATGATGAATAAAGTCATCGATATCGACACAGAGGCGCAAACGGCAACCGTCGAAGCCGGCATGGTCTTTGAAAAACTGGACAAGGCGCTGGCAAAAAAGAAAATGACATTGCGCCTGTATCCCAGCAGCTATCCGGCGGCAACCATCGGCGGCTGGGTGGCGCAGGGAGGAACCGGCATCGGTTCTTATGAATTCGGATGGTTGAAAGATAATCTGGTAAGCATTCGTGTAATTTCCCCTGACGGGGAGGCTAAAGAATACAGGGGGGACTACCTCGACCTGATATCCGGCGCCGAGGGCATTACAGGATTTATCAGCAGGGTAACTCTGAAGATACAACCCCTGGAAGACCTCGAGGTCTTATCCATCGGGTGCCCGCATGCCAATGAATTACAGCAGTTAATCAAGCTGATGATAGATGAAAAGCTGCCGGTATGGTCGATGCTTTTTATCAATCCGCGCATGGCGGAACTAAAGAATAAAGCCCCGCTGCTGGAGCACTTCGGGCATCCGGTGGAAGGACATGTATTGTTACCTGCATCGTATATAACGACTATAGCCTTCCGTAAAAAGGACAGCCATTTGATAAGTGAAAAGCTGGCTAAACTGGTAAAGCCCTGCAGTGCAGAGATTCTAAGCCAGAAAATTGCCGAACACGAGTGGCAAAACCGCTTCAAGATAATGATGGTCAAACGCCTCGGTCCCAGCCTGATTCCAGCAGAATTCGTCATCCCGCTTAATAAATTGGGAATGGTAATGGATGAAATCGAAAAGAAAATAGACCAGCCTATAGTAAAAGAAGGCGTGGTTGTACGTCAGGGGAAAGATGGGAATCCCGAGGTCGTCATACTCGGATTCATCCCCGGAGACCAGCGCAAATTCGGATACAACTTCGTTTTTGCCCTGTCGTTATCCGTCTTAAAAATTGCCCGCAAATACGGCGGAAAGCCGTATTCGACAGGGTTGTATTTCAAACACAAGGCCGGGGAGGTTATCGGCAAGCCCAATCTGACTCACCTCAAGGGCTATAAAAGAAAAATCGACCCGAACGGAATATTGAATCCCGGGAAGATATACGGCAGCAGCCTGCTCAATTTATTCATGAGCATCGCCACGCTATTCGAGCCTGTTATCAGGCCGCTTGGCAACCAGGTTATCACGCAAATCGGCGAGAGACCGACAAAACCGGTGCGTGACATCCCTGCCGATATCGCATGGTATGCCTACGGCTGCTCGCAATGCGGCTATTGCATCGACGAATGCGACCAGTTCTACGGCAGGAAATGGGAAAGCCAGAGCCCGCGTGGCAAGTGGTACTGGCTGCGCGAATACATGGAAGGCAGAGAGAAATGGAACCAGTTCATGGTGGATACCATACTGGTATGCACCACCTGCGAACTTTGCAACCTGCGCTGCTCGGCATCACTGCCCATCGAACCCTCATGGATGAAGCTGCGAGGACAGCTTATCGATGACCAAAAAAGGATGACTATACCCCCGTTCGAAATGATGTCGGCATCGTTAAGCAAAGAAGGCAATATATGGGGAGCCTACCGCAAGAATCGTTCGAAATGGTTTCCGGAAGACTTGAAAGAGAAACACGGGCCTTCGCATAAAGCCGACATCGCCTATTTTGCAGGTTGCACCGCCAGCCATGTAGAGAAGGATATTGCGATGGCAGCGGTCAGATTGATGGATGCGGCAGGTGTCGATTTTACCTATTTAGGAGAGATAGAGAACTGCTGCGGCACGCCGATGCTCGTCTGCGGCAAATGGGATGTATTCGAAGAAACCATAAGAGCGAATATCAAGGCAATGCAGGATAAAGGTGTAAAAACCGTGGTAACTTCCTGCCCTGCCTGCGATATGATGTGGCGGCATGCTTATCCCGCATGGGCTAAGAAACTCGGCATCGATTACAGCATAGAAGCCAAGCACTACAGCGAAGTGATAACAGACAGGATAAAAGAGGGCAAATTCAGCTTCCCCGATAACGGTAAGAAGATTAAGGTTACCCTGCACGACTCCTGCCATATAGGCCGGGTATCCAAGGTTTACGATGCGCCGCGGGACTTCATCAAAGCCATACCGGGAGTGGAGTTTTTGGAGATGGAGCACAACCGCGAATGGGCGCACTGCTGCGGCAGCGTTTTAACCCTGATTAAAGAGCCGCCGGTGGCTGCCGAAATCGGCAAATCACGCATCGACGAAGCCATAGATACGGGAGCAGATAAACTGCTGGCGATGTGCCCCTGCTGTGAATTCCAGTTCCGGGTAACCACCAATACTAAAAATCTGCCCATAGAAACCGTAGATATGGCGCGTTTTGCCGCTTCCTATCTCGGTTATGAATTCCCCGACCCCAATCCCGAAGTCAGAAAACAATGGGCGGTTTTCGAAGCGATGATTGCCCTGATGAGCCCGCAGGGATTCGCCAACATTATGGGCAAGATGTGGCCGGAGCTGATAAACGCCATGCCCTTCGGAATGGGTGACATGATGCGCTTCATGGGCAAGATTCCGGGGGCGTTATCGCTCATGAAGCCGTTATTCCCCGTCCTGTTCCCGCGGCTTTTGCCGATGATGATGCCGAAAGTGATGCCGGTCATGCTGGATAAAGTAGCAGAAGCCATTCCCATGCCGGATTATATGAAACAACAGATGCCGGATTTGATGCCGAAGGTGATGGATAACCTGATGCCTCACATGATTGGCGACGTGGTTCCGCTGGTTACCCAGCCGATGATAGATTACCTGAGGGGGAAGGATAAGAAATAGGTTATATACTAAAGCTTAATATTTTATGTCATCCTGGAGGGAGTGAAACGACCGAAGGATCTTGGGGGAGGATGGGAATAAGTAAATAATTCCCCCAGCAACCGTGTTAAATTAGCTAGCATAACTCCAAGGAGGACAATAA
This sequence comes from Dehalococcoidales bacterium, assembly GCA_034429935.1. Classification (GTDB taxonomy): domain Bacteria; phylum Chloroflexota; class Dehalococcoidia; order Dehalococcoidales; family UBA5627; genus UBA5627. Next base: position 18,094 of record DAOUFJ010000022.1, on the reverse strand, counting down.
TAAAAATAGAACATGCACAAACAATACTACATATATATTCTGACCAATGAAAATAATACGGTTATTTATACAGGCGTAACCAATGACCTGAAGAGAAGGGTTTACGAACATAAAGAGAAATTGGCGGACGGATTTACAAAAAGATATAACATCAGTAAACTTGTCTATTATGAGGTATGCGAAAGCATAATCAGCGCTATTTCCAGAGAAAAACAAATTAAAGGCTTACTCAGACATAAAAAACACGAACTGATTGCCAACCAAAATCCTTCATGGAATGACCTTTATAATGAATTATAAATTTATCTGCCATGCTGGAGTCCCGATTTGTCGGGGCGAAGCATCTTGGGCGGGGACGGAATACTACCCCCACCCACCAGATTCTTCGGTCGCTTCGCTCCCTCCAGAATGACAAACTATATTTATTTTGGTGAGCCTGTCGGATCCATAGCGACGACGAATAATATTTTGAGTAGCTTATAAATTTATGGACGATAAAATGAAAAAGGTCAGCCCTACTCGCCCTGTTTGGTAGGGATGGTGATACCTGTAGCTCTGGCAATCAGCTTGTTATCCTGATTAACAACCGTTACCTCGGTAAAACCGGCTTTCCTGCCGCTTTTGATTACTTTCCCTTCGGCAGTTAATGTATCGCCGACCCTGGCGCTGGAGATGAAATAGACGTTGAGATTGGAAGCCACGCTGGGATAAGCCATCGAATTGGAAGCCGCCCCGAATGCCTGGTCGGCTACCGACATGATGATGCCGCCGAAGATAATTCCGTGAAAATTCTGAAATTCGGGACGCATCAGGAGGGATACCTTTGAATACCCCTCGGATATTTCCAGTATCTCCGACTGGAGAAACGAAGTTATCGGTTCGGTTTTAATCTTGTCTGTTAAAATGGAAATTTTTTCTTCTTTGTCTGTGGACATAGAATAACCCCTGTATTAATACTAAAGTTCGATGGATTGCATACCTGCCTCGAAGGCAGATATATTTATGGCGACTATTTTCGCCGGAAGGCTGTTTATAATGCACTCACGCCAGACTTTTTCCTCGATATCCAGAAAACGCGACAGGCAACCCAGCATGAATATGTTGAGCGTTTTTACATTGCCCAACGCTTCGGCTTTTTTAGTGCCTTCTACGAAATAAATACGTTCTGTCTTCTGCTTGATAATAGATATTATCTCTTTATCGGACGGGTAACTTTCGATTCCCCGGCTGACCGAAAGCGGAGGCATCTCGCGGTTATTTAAAATAACGATACCGTTCTTTTTCAGGAAATTTGTACAGCGGGCAGCTTCCATCTTTTCGAAGGACAGCACGATATCCGCATCCCCATCCTGAATTATCGGGGAATAAATCTTCGGAGCGATTCTCATGTGGCTGATAACGCTGCCGCCGCGTTGAGCCATGCCGATAGTATCGGTCTTTTTAACATCGTATCCCGAGGCAATAGCGGCATCGCCGATGATATTTCCGGCAAGGATAACGCCCTGCCCGCCGACACCGGCAATAATCAGGTTGCAGTTCATTGCGCCCCTCCGGCTATACCGGTATTATTGGGAAAGATGGCATTGTTCGGGCAAATCCGCTCACAAAGCCGGCAATTATCACCGGCGCATAACAAACCGTCGATACGGACTTTATCTCCGTCTTTCTGTATCGCCGAACATCCGATAGTCAGGCATAAACCGCAGTTCGTGCATTTATTTATGTCAACCTCGCTGGGATTGATGCCCCTTCTGACACCTACCGCACAGGCTCCCCTGACGATTACTACAGACAGGCTGTCGCTGTCGATAGTTGATTTTAAGGCCTGCCTTATTGCTTTGGCATCCCATGCATTCACTACCTGCAGGTTATCAACCCCGGCTGCTTTTACCAGTTCTTCCAGGTTAACGGCATAGGTATCTTCTCCCTGAGCCGTTTTTCCCGTTCCGGGGTGGTCCTGGTGCCCGGTCATGGCTGTCGTGCGGTTATCCAGAATAACCAGCGTAAATTTCGCTTTATTGTAAACAGCATCTATCAAACCGGTAATACCTGAATGCAGGAAAGTTGAATCGCCGATAATAGCCACCAGCTTTTCGCCGACGCCGGCTTTCTGCATGCCGATAGCATTGCCGATGCTGGCACCCATGCACCCGCAGGTATCCATAGCGCTCAGCGGCGGCAAAGCCCCCAGCGTATAACAGCCGATATCTCCGGTAATTATCAATTTCGGTTCACGCGCTTTCTTACCGGGAACTGTACTGCGCTGACCGAGATTGCTCAGAACATAGAAAGCTCCGGCATGCGGACATCCGGGGCACAGTAACGGCAATCTCCTGGGTAATTTCGGATGTTGATATTTCTCTTCTGCGTTATCCGAGAGAATCCCGATTTCACATCCGGATTTTTCAACGATACCGGGCGAAAGCTCTCCGATGATGGGAACGAACTCTTTTCCGGTTACTTCTATTCCCAGGGATTTCACATATTCTTCTATAAACGGGTCGAGTTCCTCGATAACCACCAGTTTCTTAACCTGTAAAGCGAATTTCCTGATTAACTGCTCCGGCATCGGATACGAAAGCCCCAGTTTCAAAAACGACGCTTCGGGGAACACTTCTTTGGCATACTGGTACGCCATTCCGCTGGTAATTATCCCCAGATCGGGACTGCCCATGCAGATATTATTGAATGGAGTGGACTCGCTGTATTCGGCGAGTTTTTTAACCCGCTCCTCGACCAGCGGACGCCGGGCGAGCGCATTAGCCGGCAGCATCACATACTTTCGGAAATTATATTCGAAGACTTTTTCCCCGAAAGAGGGTGAAGGGTTATCGGAAACATTCACAACCGTTTTGGAATGGGATATACGAGTCGTCGTTCTTAAAAGCACCGGTGTGTCGAACTGCTCGCTGATATCGAAGGCAGCCATCGCCATTTCATAGGCTTCCTGGCTGTCGGACGGTTCGAGCAGCGGTATTTTTGCCAGCTTTGCGAAATGGCGGTTATCCTGTTCGTTCTGTGAACTCATCGCCCCGGGGTCATCAGCAGTTACTATCACCAGCCCGGCATTGACTCCGGTTATGGCAACCGCCATAAAGGGGTCTGCGGCAACGTTCAAGCCGACATGTTTCATGGATACCAGCGTACGCGCACCGCCGTATGAAGCGCCCACCCCAACCTCCATGGCCACTTTTTCGTTGGTGGACCACTCGGCATAGATATCCTTGAACTGCGCCAGATTCTCGAGTATCTCCGTGCTGGGAGTTCCCGGATAGGCAGCGGCAACCCTGAGACCGGCATGATAAGCCCCGAGTGCTATAGCTTCATTTCCAGAAAGTAATCTTTTATTTACGCTCATTTAAGATTGTATTATAGCACAAACCGCATGGGAAACATGAAATTTGAAGCCGGAGCAGATTCGGCAACAGCAATTTCAAGTACCGGAAAGATACGGGTTTTACTGTTATGCAAGTATAAGATATAATCTATCGAGGCTTTTGCCCGATTTTAAAACCATATATAATCCCCGCCGATTAAACAGGCGCAATATTATTTTTATGAGCAGATACGCTAATTACGGAAGAAACTTTTACAACTGGCTGGGTGATTTTCTTAAAAATCATTCCAGGGGATTCGTATTATCGATATTAATCATTACCCTGCTATTCCTGATTCCCGTCTTCTTCATGCAACCGGCAGAAACCGCCAGCGACAACCCGGCTGACAGTAACACGGTAAAGTGGTACGAAGAAGTACAGGAGACATTCCCCAGTGAAGTATATTCTCTTGTTTTCATCTTCGAAGCCGAAGACGGTGATATGCTGACACAGGCAAATCTCTACTTGCTTCTCCAGAAAGAGGAAGAGCTCAAAACCAGCGATATGTCTCCTTTCCTGTACGAAAGCACCGATGGCTTAACAGGAATCGCCAGCGAAGGAATTTACTCGCTTGCGGATGCCGTAAACGCACTGCTGCTTGCCCAGAGCAATAATACGGTTGACCTTTCGAACGCTACCGACTTGCAGGTTAAACAGGCTGTATTCAGTATTCTCACCAATCCTTATACCAGCAGCTTCGAACAGACACTTTCTATCGAATCCACCTACGAAGATACAACCGAAGGCATCCGCTTATGGACATCTCCCGCTTTAACGATAGTGGTTCATACCGCTAAAGACAGCGTTGTCAGCAGCTATCCGTCGGTTACCGGAGAAGATTACTCAGGAGATATCGTGCTGGAATATTTCGGCAGGGATATGCTGAAACTGTTCCGCAGCCAGCAGGATAATATTCAGGTATGGGGAGTCAATCTCGACCTTCAACTCGAAATAAAAGACCAGGGAAGCATCAATACTCCCATGCTGATAGCGGCAATCATTATCATCATGGTTATCGTCACTGTCATTTTCCGCTCTTTCATCATTACCCTGATATGCGGCAGCGGCCTTTTAATGGTTCTCATCTGGCTTAACGGATTCTCCAACCTTATCGGGATTAAAAATTCCACGATTGTAGACCTTATCGTTCCCATCGTCGTGCTGGTGCTGGGCATAGACTACGCCATACATGCTATCTTCCGCTACCGCGAAGAAAGAAGAAAGGGATATCCCCCCGAACAGGCATTGGGTAATTCGACACGCAGAGTGGGAAGCGCTCTGGTGATGGCAATGCTTACGACGATCGTCGCCTTTATCGCCAATGCCGTATCTAATATAGAATCCATCGTAGATTTTGCCATCGCATCGTCTTTCGCCATATTTGCCACTTACATCATACTGGGGCTTTTCGCACCGGTTCTGGTAATGTGGTACGACCTGCGAAAAGAAGAAAAAGACGCCGTCTTTTACATTAAAGGCGGGGTGGCAAAACACGGCTCCATACTGGGAAATCTGGTGATAGTCTTCACGAAGAACCGCTTTATCACGCTTGCCATAGTAATCCTGCTGACGGTAGCAGGAATAACAGGCTGGGCTCACCTTGAAACAAAACTGGAAGCCAAAGATGCGCTGGACCCCGAAAGCGACTTTGTTACCGGGCTCGATAAAGTGACCGAACATATAGGAGACCAGGCAGGGGAAACAGCCATATTCTATATAAGAGGCGACTTTACCGACCATGAGTCTCTCGAAGCTATGCACCGCCTGATTGAAGAACTCGACAATGATAAGTATGTAGCCCGCTTTACCAGTGACGGCTCGTTAAATGTCAATACCCCGCTGCTGGACTATCTTGAAACAATAATTAACAGCGACTATGCCAAACAGATGATAGAAACTGAAAGCGGAATATCCATAACGGATAATGACGGGGACCTGATACCGGATACCTCCGCACAACTTCGTGCAGTTTACGATTATATAACAGAAAACGGCATATCAGTAAGCGAATCAACCGTCCTTTACACGCCGGATGACGTAAGGGAATCCTTTATTTACGACGATTCGGCAGATGAATTCGCCACGCTTATCAGCATCGGCGTTCCCGGAACAGGAGAGCAGGCTGTCGTTAAGGAATCCGCCGAGGAGCTTAATATCGACCTCGATACCTCCATGAAAAACATTGACAGCATCTCTTTTTACGGGCTTACAGGGGATGCCTATGTTCGCGATGCGCAGTTCAGCGCCATAACTAACTCGATGACCAATTCTTTCCTTATAGCCATCGTCGCCTGCATGGTATTGCTGCTGGTTATCTTCCGCTCGCTGCGATATTCAGTAATTACGCTTATTCCGGTAATCCTGGTAGTCTGCTGGTTATACGGATTGATGTACATACTCGGCTACGAAATCAACCTGATGACGGCTACCATCGCCTCCATCTCAGTCGGAGTCGGAATAGACTACTGCATTCATTTTACCGAACGTTTCCGCCAGGAATTCCTGAGATTACCCGATAAGAAAAAAGCCCTGTTGAATACGGCCAGCAGCACAGGGATTGCACTTTTAGGCTCGGGATTTTCTACAGCAGCCGGCTTTGCCGTTATTGCATTTGCCCCGATGCCGATGTTTGCCACCTTCGGCGTACTGACGGCGGTTATGATTACAATGTCTTTCCTGGTAGCAATTATCGCACTGCCATGCCTGCTGTATATTTTTACACCGCAGGAGAACAGGCACAAGTAAACCTGGCACACCACCCTACGAACTGCGATAGACGCAATAATACTCCGCCAGAACAACACATCAGAAACTTCATCTTTCGACTTCAAGAGCAGAGCATCAGGCAGGATAAAAAACACCGGAAAATAAAAAAAGCATTGTATATCCGGAATATTAATCGACAAAAACCCTTATTTCATCTTCGTAGACTACAACTTCCCTGTCTTCATCCTTCATTTTGACCGTATAAATGAAAACCCGGTTATCAGCGGTAGGCACTTCCAGCCAGTAATAATCACTGATTACCCCGCTTCTGCCGGCATAGGGTTCCAGCTTGGAATCCCACGGTGACCGGGATTGATTCTTTGCCGGTACTATTATAACTTTTTGACCTCTTCTGTAATGAGAAGTCATATCCGTACCTCAAACAAGATGGAGTTACTTAGCATGATAATAGCAGCAAGAATGATTGTCAATACCTTGTAAGCGTATAACGCCTGTTCTTTTTGTTCTTTTTATTTTACATGAAGTTAACTTTCATATAAGGCAACAGGATAAAAATACCGAAACAAAATTACATTTATAAAATGGCGCAATGTTATTGACAAAAGAAAAAGGGATTGCTATCATTTGGCAGATGGTTACCGTCTTCCGTAGCACCGTTTCACAGGGATAACGGAAGCAGGTTGCACATTAAAATATTAATAATCGATGATAAATCTGGGATGATGACTGCTTCCCAAAGAAGCGGCTTATCGAATATAAAATAACTGAGAGGGAAAAAGAAAAAACATGAATCTACAGCAACCAAATGCCAATGACGCCACGAGAAGCGTCAACCGTTCAAAAAGTGTCGTGCCCCAGAGTGGTCTGTGTTCCCGTTGTGTTGACGGATGCACCGGAAACTGCGAAGTTTTCAAGGCAACCTTCCGCAGCCGCGAACTGATTTACCCGGGGCCGTTCGGCGATGTCACCGCCGGAGGAGACAAGGATTATCCTGTCGATTATTCACATTTAAACATTCAGGGGTATGCCTTGGGAGCAAAGGGATTGCCCAAGAATGTTTCAGGGAATTCCGATTCTGCTATTTTCCCGGCTGTCAATACGGAAACCGAATACGGCTGGGACAAAAAAGTTAAAATGAGCCTGCCGGTATTTACCGGAGCTCTTGGTTCTACCGAAATCGCCCGCAAGAACTGGGAACATTTTGCTGTCGGCGCTGCCATCAGCGGTGTAACCCTTGTCTGCGGTGAGAATGTTTGCGGTATCGACCCGAAACTGGAACTCGATAAAAACGGCAAAATCACCTCCGCTCCCGATATGGACCGCCGTATCGAAATATACCGCCGCTACCACAGGGGATACGGCGAAATACTCGTCCAGATGAACGTCGAAGACACCAGGCTGGGTGTCGCCGAATATGTAAGCAAAAAGCATGGTCTGGATACCATCGAGTTGAAATGGGGACAGGGTGCCAAATGCATCGGCGGCGAAATCAAGGTAAACAGCCTCGACCGTGCCCTTGAACTGCAGAGACGCGGTTACATAGTTACCCCCGACCCGTCCAACCCCGTCAACCAGGCCAGTTTCAAGGACGGCTCTTTGAAGGAATTCGAACGCCACAGCCGCCTCGGCTTCATCGATGAAGAGGGCTTTTACGCAGAAGTCAACAGGCTGCGCAACCTCGGATTCAAGCGGATTACTTTAAAGACCGGCGCTTACGGTCTGCGTGAGTTGGCTATGGCTATCAAGTGGAGCTCGAAAGCGAAAATCGACCTGTTGACCATCGACGGTGCCGGCGGCGGTACCGGAATGAGCCCCTGGCGCATGATGGAAGAATGGGGTATGCCCACTCTTTACCTTCATGCCGCAGCCTATGAGTTCTGCAAGAGACTGGCCGATAAGGGCGAAAGAGTACCGGACATCGCTTTCGGTGGCGGCTTCTCAAGTGAAGACGGCATCTTCAAAGCGCTGGCTCTGGGGGCCCCCTTCACCAAAGCGGTATGTATGGGCAGAGCCCTGATGATTCCCGGCATGGTCGGCAAGAACATTGCACAGTGGATTAAAGAGAACAAGCTCCCATCCACTGTCAGCCAGTTCGGTTCGACTGCCGAAGAAATCTTCGTTTGCTATGAAGAAGTCAAGAACATCGTCGGTGCCGATGAAATGAAGAATATCCCGCTCGGCGCCCTGGGTATCTACAGCTATGCCGAAAAACTGCGAGTAGGCCTGCAGCAAATCATGGCCGGTGCCCGCTGCTTCAACACATCTGTAATCAGCCGCAACGAGCTGATGTCATTGACAGAGGAATGCGCTAAAGTTACCGGCATCCCCTATCTTATGGATGCCTACCGCAGGGAAGCCATGGAAATCCTCGACAAATAGATTACATGGCTGTTAAATAATGTTGCATTTGAACAGGCACTGTCGATGTTTAATTGACAGTGCCTGTTTGTTTTGCATATAATTCTGGCTAACTTGGCTACCATCGGCAGGAGGTTTTATGGGGTTTGAAACGCAAGACGTCGAACGCAAGGTACTGACAATCCTCAATACACTGGGGGAATCCCATGAGGCCGTCGGGTCAACGGTTATTGCCAAAAGATTAAAAGACCGCGGCATCGAACTCAGCGAACGGGCTGTCAGGTACCACCTCAAGATGATGGACGAGAGAGGGCTTACCAGACTCATCGGCAGAAGAGACGGCAGAATAATTACAGAACTCGGACAGGCCGAGCTGAAAAAAGCCATGGTAACCCACAAGGTAGGTTCCGCCTTAACAAGGATAGAAACGCTGGCCTTCCGCACCGATATCGACCTTGATAAACGGACAGGTCTTATACCGGTAAATATCTCAATCTTCCGTAAGGAAGATTTCAGCAAAGCATTGAAAGCGATGAAACCGGTATTCAAATCGAAATTCTGCCTCAGCACCCTGGTTGCAGTAGCCAATGAGGGGGAACCCATAGGCGATTTTACAACACCGGAAGGCAAAACGGCCATGGCAACGGTTTGCAGTATTACCGTTAATGGCTCGCTACTGAAAGCCGGAGTGCCGATTGATTCCAAGTTCGGAGGAATATTGCAGATACGCAATAATGAGCCGCTACGTTTTGTGGAGCTGATTCATTATGCCGGCAGTTCACTGGACCCCTCGGAAATATTCATCAGGGCTAAAATGACTTCGGTTACCCGTGCGTCCGAAGACGGCAACGGCGAAATACTGGCAAATTACAGGGAGATACCTGCCATATGCCGCCCCCTGGCCGAAGAGGTATCGGCAAAACTGGAAGCAGCCGGACTCGGCGGAATATTCCTGCTGGGTAATATAAGCGAACCGGTGTGCGAAACCCCTATCGACCTTAACCGGGTCGGTGTCGTTTTAATCGGCGGTTTAAATCCGGTGGCAGCGGCAGCCGAAGCAGGCATAATCAGCGAAAGCCATGCCATGAGTACCGTCATTGACTATCAAAAGCTTGTGAAGATTAACGATATATAAATATTTAAGGTCGTTTTATCTTAAAGTTTACCGATAATTATCTTCGATATATCATGTTTTGATATCATCGATAACCTCGTATTGCTTTCTGTAAAAATTGTATTCACAGCCGTTTTAGTTTAAAATTGCCAGTATATTTTAATATCGGTTATAACGTTTACGGAGCAATCTGATGACTGAACGAACTCAGACAATTTTAAAAAATTTCACGAACGACAGGAAAAACCTTATTCCCCTGCTTCAGTCGATTCAGGAACAGGAAAAATATATCTCTCCGAAAGCCGTTGCCGATATAAGTAATTACCTGGGAATTTCCGAAAACGATATTTACAGCGTTGCCAGCTTCTATTCCCAGTTTCGTTTTAAAAAACCGGGAGAACACACAATCAAGGTATGCCAGGGTACCGCCTGCCACGTTAGAGGCGGCGCCCGCATCCTGGATACGGTCGAGCGTGAACTGAACATCAAGCCGGGTGAAACTACAAAAGATGGAAAGTATTCACTGGAAACGGTTGCCTGTATCGGAGCATGTGCACTGGCGCCGACGATGGTGATGGATAGCGAAGTTCACCGCCAGATGACTCCGCAAAAAGTAGTAAACCTGTTTAAATCCGGACAAGGCGGGCAACAATGACATCAAATACTCAGCAAACCATATTTATCTGCGAAGGCACCGGCTGTGTCTCAGGCAAATCGCATGAGATCCGCCAGGCGCTTGAGAAAAAAACGGCTGAACTGGGTTTAAGTAATGTCAAAGTGGATTTTACCGGGTGCCACGGTTTCTGTGAACAGGGACCGATTGCTATCGTCGAACCGGAAGGCATATTCTATACCCATCTTTCCGTCGATGATGTCGATGATATCGTTCAGGAACACCTGGTAAACGGCAAACCTGTCGAGAGGCTGTTTTTTAAAGACCCGCTCAGCGGCCAGCCGATTCCCTATTATAAAGATATAAACTTCTACCGCAGGCAGCAGCGTATTATCCTGCGCAACTGCGGGCATATCAACCCGGAGAGAATCGGAGATTATATAGCCAGAGACGGATACATGGCATTGAAAAAAGCGCTCTCTGAAATGACCCCTCTACAGGTTATCGAAGAAATAAAAAAATCGGGTTTGCGCGGCAGGGGCGGCGCCGGCTTCTCTACCGGTATGAAGTGGGAATTCTGCCAGAAAGAGAACAGCGATATCAAGTATATGATATGCAACGCCGACGAGGGAGACCCCGGCGCGTTCATGGACAGAAGCATCATGGAAGCCGATCCGCATACGGTGATCGAAGGGATGACCATCGCCGCCTATGCCATCGGAGCCAGCGAAGGATATATCTATATCCGCGCCGAATACCCGCTGGCGGTTAAAAGGCTCAGGATTGCCTTGAAACAGGCTGAAGAAAAAGGATTCCTCGGAAAGAATATTCTGGATTCCGAATTCAGTTTCAAAATACATGTTAACGAGGGCGCCGGAGCCTTTGTCTGCGGAGAAGAAACCGCCCTGATGGCATCCATAGAGGGAAAACGCGGCATGCCGCGCTCGCGCCCACCCTTCCCCGCCCAGGCCGGGTTATGGGGCAAACCCACCACCATTAATAATGTTAAATCGCTGGCTTCGGTGCCGGTGATAATCAATAAAGGCGCCGACTGGTACAGCAAGATCGGTACTGAAAAAAGCAAGGGCACTGCCGTTTTTGCCCTTACAGGCAAAGTTTCCAACAGCGGCCTGGTGGAAGTGCCGATGGGGATTACCCTGCGCGAAATAATCTACGATATCGGCGGCGGGCTTATAGGCGGTAAGGATTTCAAGGCGGTTCAAAACGGAGGCCCTTCGGGCGGTTGTTTACCGGCAAGCGCTTTGGATTTACCTGTCGATTATGAAAGGCTGGCGGCTGCCGGCGCCATCATGGGTTCCGGCGGTATGATAGTGGTCGATTCGCAAACCTGCATGGTCGACCTTGCCAAATATTTCCTGTCGTTTACACAGGCGGAGTCCTGCGGCAAATGCGTCATGTGCCGCGAGGGAACGCTCCAGATGTTGAAGATTCTGGACGATATTACCGAGGGAAAAGGAAAAGAGGAGCATATCGGCCTGCTGCTGGAGCTGGCAAAAGCGATTCAGGCAGGTTCGCTGTGCGCTTTAGGCGGAACAGCCCCGAATCCCGTTCTTACCACCATAAGGTATTTCAGGGACGAATACGAAGCGCACATCAGGGAAAAACGCTGCCCGGCGCTGGTCTGCAAGAACCTGATTAATTTTTACATCCTGCCGGATAAATGCCAGGGTTGCGGCATCTGCAAGAGAGGCTGCCCGGTTGAAGCCATTTCGGGCGATAAGCGCATGATACATATCATAGACCATGACAAGTGCATCAAGTGCGGCAACTGCCTCGATGTCTGCCCAGAACGCTTCGATGCCGTTAAAAAGGTCAGCGGAGAGACGGTGCAGGTTCCGGAAGAACTGATTCCGGTAGGCAGCTGGCAAAATACGCAGTCTGAGGAAAAACTGTGAATAACATCACTTTAAATATAAACGGAATAGACGTAAAGACCAAAGCCGGAAAGACCGTTCTTGAAGCGGCGCTGGATAACGGCATCTATATCCCTACCCTCTGCTACCATCCCGACCTGAGCCCGTTCGGAGCTTGCAGGTTATGTATAGTACAGGTAGAGGGGATACGCGGATTGCCTACCTCTTGTACCACCATAGTTAAAGAGGGAATGGTTGTTAAAACGGATACCCCTGAAATCAGGCAAGTACGCCGTATCGCCATGGAGCTGATGCTGGCCGCGCATCCCGATGACTGCCTGGTATGTTCGCAAAATCTCAACTGCGAATTGCAGGCGGTGGCTCAATATATAGGTATAGATAAAAAGAGACTCAAATCCAGTGTCAAAGACACTCCGGTTAATAATGTTAATCCTTTATTTACGCATGACATGAACAAATGCATCCTCTGCGGACGTTGTGTGCGTGCCTGTTACGAACTCAGGGGAGTAGGCATTCTATCGTTTATAAACCGCGGCAAGAAAACCTATGTCGGCACCGCTTTCGACAAACCGCTTGTTGAAGCAAACTGCCGTTTCTGCGGAGCCTGTATCGAGGTCTGCCCGACCGGAGCGCTTACCGATAAAGACGGATTTATCAGGAAAGGCAACCGGGATTCAGCCCTTGTCCCCTGCCGCAACAGGTGTCCCGCCGGTATAGACGTCCCCCGTTATATCAGGTTTATAACCGAAAGAAAATATGAGGAAGCCAATGCGGTAATCAGGGAGAAAGTGCCCTTCCCCAAATCGTTGGGATGTGCCTGCAATCACCCCTGTGAAGATGTTTGCCGCCGCAAGGATGTCGATGAAGCCATATCGATAAAAGCGCTTAAAAGATTCGCCGCCGAAAGCGATAAAACCGCATGGGGCGATAACATTAAAAAAGCCCCGTCTACCGGCAAAAGCGTTGCCGTTGTCGGCGCCGGCCCTGCCGGGTTGACCGCCGCTTTCTACCTGTCCAAACTGGGGCACAAAGTAACCGTTTTCGAGGCCCTGCCGGTTGCCGGCGGTATGCTGAAAGTGGGCATCCCCGAATACAGGCTGCCTAAATCCGTTTTAGACGTTGAAATCAGGCAGATGATGCAATCCGGTTTCGAGATAAAGACCAATACTAAAATCGAATCATTGGACGACTTAATTAAACAGGGATACGATGCCGTTTACATTGCCGTCGGCGCGCATAAAGGTATCAAGATGGGAATCGACGGCGAAGACAACAAAGGTGTAATCGATGCCATCGCTTTTTTGAGGGATATTAGTCTCGGCGTACCTGTTAAAACAGGAAATAAAGTCGCCGTTATCGGCGGAGGCAACGTTGCCACCGATGCCGCCCGTTCCGCAATCAGATTGGGAGCAAAACAGGTCGATATGATTTACCGCCGCACCCGCAAGGAAATGCCAGCCAGCGACGAGGAAATCGAAGGGTGTATAGAAGAAGGCGTTAACATGATTTATCTTGCCGCACCCGACAGGATATTAAAAGACGGCAACGCACTGAAACTGCAATGTGTCCGCATGCAGCTTGGCGAACCCGACGCTTCCGGCAGACAGCGCCCCGTTCCCATCGAGGGCAGCGAATTTACGGAAAACTATGACACTATTATTTCAGCTATCGGGCAGACTGCCGATATTCCGGCAGGATTCAATATCGAAACCGCTAAGGGCAACAGGATTCCTGTAGGAAAAGATAAGGCCACCATTAAAGATGGGATTTTCGGCGGCGGCGATGCCGTTACCGGCCCGGCAACTATCATCGAAGCCATCGCTTCGGGCAGAGCCGGAGCCATAGCCATAGATAAATACCTCGGCGGCAAAGGTATTATCGACGAAAAGTTAGCCCCTGCCGGCGAACCGTGCGATTGTATCGGCTGTGAAAAGGGATTTGCAGCGCAAAAGCGCGAAGAAATACCCCTTATCGACATTGAAGAACGCAAAACCAGTTTCGAGGTAGTGGAAAACAACTACGGCGAGGATTCGGCCGTTAAAGAAGCCGCAAGATGTCTGCAATGCGACCTGAGGATGAAGATTTCTTCCGTCAAGTTCCCGCCCAAACGAGAAACGACCAAGGGGAGATAGGATTTTTACTGCCATTGCGAGGAGTCCCGACAAGTCGGGACGAAGTATCCGTACTGTTGAATATAATATGGCTAAGATAAATATTCATCCGTAGGGGCGACCAATGGTCGCCCGCCCTTATACGAATATGGCGGACGGGCAATGCCCGTCCCTACGGTTTCTATTTGTCATGCTGAAGTTCGTGAAGAACTCTTGGGCGGGGTTGCTATACGCCTTCCCTTGGGGGAAGGTGCCATACCGACTCGTCGGTATGACGGATGAGGGATAAAAACCCTACTCCCCCTCTAACTCCTGCAACTGGTTATAATATTCCTGTGTCTGTTCTTCCGTATCCCCGTTGATAAATACATATAAATCATCGAGTTCTATGACGATATAAGGCGCTCCCCAGACGATATACAGCTTCGAGGTTCCGTAACCGTTGATATTAAAGTTGCCAAGCGAATATCTATTAGTAGATATACCGTTCGTTCTTATGCCTCCCGGGATATCATCGATCATATCGATGCTGACAATATCACTCGCATGGAACTGGTAACCGTACATCGGCGCCTGGATTTCAATTGTATTGTTGTCGTTGACCATTGTCATTTCGACTTCTCCGAAATCCGCCCACATAGTTATTCCCGTAACCCCGACCAGCAGCAATGCCAGAAAACCGAAGGTGACGTACATGAAGATTTTGCCTTTCTTACTGGCCATATTAATCGTATAGCCATAGCCGGAGCGTTTTTCCACCATCGTTCTTTCGTCATAAGGGTTGTTATAGAACATCAGGCCGTTTTCCCACCCGCTGTCATCGTCTATATAAACATTGTTGTTTTCGGCATCCTTCAATCTTTGCTGACTGGCCTGTACCTTATGGTACGCTGCGAAGATGATAAAAATGCCGCAAAGGCTGAGAACAAACAGCAGGACAACCGCAATTACAATTGCCATACCATATTGCCAGATGATAAAGCTCATGACAGCTATAACAGTAGTTTCCAGCAGGGCAAATAAAAGCCATCCGCGGCTGAGCGTGCTTTTACGCATGGTATTGTAAGCCAAATTGACCGCACTATCCGTAGAAAAAAAGATGGTGCTCTCGCTGTGGACGAGCCTGTACAACCAGAGAGAAACAAGCGTACTGACAACAGATACACTGCCGAAGCTCAAAAGCAGAACGTCGGCGCTTTTATTCAAAAAGGCGAACAGAAACGGTAATAAGCTTAAAAGTCCCGGCAATATAAACCAGCTTCCTGATATCGGCATAGTATCTTTTAAACGTGAAACCTCGGTATCGATGGTAACAATCCTGGCATTTTTACCGAACCAGTGATTATTCTGTTTCAATACCAGTAATTTCCTGTGGTATTTTGAAAAAACGCGATTGGCAGCATAGAAAACAACGCCCATCCACGTAAATAAAAACAGGATTGCTATAGATACATAGGATAGAAGGAAAAACAGCGGAACGCTGGCGGCAGCCGCTATAAGTACGAGTATCAATAAAGCTTTACGATACTGCCCTGCAATATCCTTTATCTCCCTGCTCTTCAAGACATCCACCGGTAACGATACGCCGATTTTTATATTAGGTTGTGGACTCATCTGCGAGGCGGCATAAACGGAAACAAGTATAATTGCTACTACAAAACCTAAAATCCAGCCTACCATGAATGTTGCTCCTTTAATTTATCGATGTTCATACCGTTAAATGTTTTTTCGCATATTTTCAGGAAGGTTTCCTTATCCATTCCCTTGGCTTTCGATTCCGCCGCCAAAAGGGATAATTCCTCTTCCAGTTTTTCATTAAATTGCTGATTTGTGCTTAATCCTTCACGAACTTTCGCCCCGTGCCGCCGGTCTATTTCGATGTACCCCTCGTTTTTCAGAATAGCATATGCCTTGGAAACGGTCATCATGTTGATACCGATATCCTCCGCAAGCTGGCGTACGGTAGGCAATCCCTGCCCCGCTTTTAACTCTCCGCAGCCGATACCCATAACAATCTGGTTGCGCAGTTGTACATAGATAGGCGTATCGCTCGACATGTTTAATTGTAAAATCATCTTACCACCCTGATAACTTTGTATTACTTACTATAATACAAATAATACATATTGTCAATAGACAAGAGAGGATTTTTTATTGTCATTGCGAGGAATCCCGACAAGTCGGGACGATGAATCGGGATTTCGTTCCGCCTTGCCGGAACTCAACATCCGGGGCGGGGGTATAATTACGCTCGTTTGACCCTTCGACAAGCTCAGGGCGAACGGAATTTTGTGAGCATAATTTACTAGACACTCTCCCCATGTCATTCATTGTTTATCATTAGGCCCAAAACACTCATACTCCTATATTGTAGTGTTTTTTCTTTTTAATATGTAGTAATCGATATATTATAACTAAATTAATATTGACAAAATTATAAATGAGTGCATAATACATATTGAATTATAGGATTATCAAAGTTTGATAAAGGAGGTACCATTATGAATGCTCAACTTAATAATATGGATGGATTAATAGAATTTTTAAATTTCACTAGCAAATCAGGATACGCTAATTCCAAAACTGTTACCAATAGAATCAATATTGTAAAAGAAATATTTGCTACTGTACCTGATATTAATAATAGTGATATTACCCAATTAGATGTTGATGAAGTTTTTAATAGATATACTAATCTAATGAAAACCAAACGTACTCCTAAAGCTTTACAAGGTAATAAATCTCATTTTAAAAGCTCTTTAAGAGAATACAAGGAATATTTAAATGATCCAATACACTATAAACCTCAAAATAAGTCCTCAAAAAGTAAAATTACGAAATCAATAGAAAAACAAAAAACAGAGAAAAACAAGCCAAACGAAAACGAGAATCCAATGGGATACAATACACCACCAAATACAGATAAAGCAGATAATTCATCCACCTCTAATAGTCAAGTTCCTTTAAAAAATTATAGTAATGCCCCTACTATTCATATAGACTTCCAGATTCATATCGCCCCTGATACTAGTCCTGAATTAATTGAAAAAATTTTTGAAAGTCTGAATAAATACTATCCAAATAAATGAATACAAAGCAGTCTATTATCAACCTCAAAGAGATTGATAAATTAATTAAAGATTCAGGATTATCAACATCTAAATCCCATAATACGTTTTATGACTTATGTGTAGAATTACTGATTTCTCCAGAGATTAGGAAGGGATGTTTAAAATTATTTAAAGATGGTCATAATGCTTTAGCAGTTGAAACAGCTTTTAAATTAATTAATAATTATGTCAAATCACTATCTGGTTTGAATAAGCTTGATGGTATGCCATTGATGCAAACAGCATTTAGTATAGGAAATGCAAAAATAAAGTTAAATAAATTGGAAACAACGTCTGATAAAGACGAACAATTAGGATACATGAATATTTTTGCAGGATGTATGACAGGTATACGAAATCCGAGAGCACATGAACACGATTTTAAAGATTCTGAAAGAACAACTTTTGAATTGCTAATATTATCAGACCACTTAATGCAAAAATTAAAGGCAATACAGTTTGAAAATACAAAGCTGGAAGAAAAATAATAATATATGGAATTACTTACTACAATTATCAACTAACTTAGCTGACCTGATAATGAAAACACACGATTAGTAATATTAATAACATAAAAATATTATTTGGTTTAGGTGTAATTCAATGTATTAATGGAAAAGCACATATCCCAACAAAAGTAAAAAACGGTTTTTATTGTCGAGGATTTCTTAGGATACCTCCCATCCCCACCCTGCAAAAGTTCAG
The DNA here is from genome assembly GCA_034429935.1 of Dehalococcoidales bacterium. Classification (GTDB taxonomy): domain Bacteria; phylum Chloroflexota; class Dehalococcoidia; order Dehalococcoidales; family UBA5627; genus UBA5627. Next base: position 84 of record DAOUFJ010000022.1, on the reverse strand, counting down.
AAACATATTGGACTCTGATGGAAGGAAAAGAGAGGAGTCCGGGTGAAACAGATATACATAGATAGTTACTATGGAAAACGCTAT
>DAOUFJ010000021.1:0-58900 GCA_034429935.1 Dehalococcoidales bacterium | reverse complement strand
GGAATCGGTAACTGTATCGGAATAGATATAAGAAGCGGTAGAACTTCCCGAAAACTGCCATGTTATCGGAGCGTTCGGTACCGGGTTTCCGTAGGCATCCCGAACCGTAGCGGTAAGGGTGAAGTTATTGCCGACTGTAGCTGAACTGCTGGCTGGAGATAGATCGATGCTGAATGGAGCACCGGCAATAATAGTTACCTGTTGGGTGGCATCAGCCCAACCTTGAGCCGGATTTTCAGCAACAGTGATATTGAACTGACCGACGGTTGTGTTTTTATAATAGAAATTTACAATACTGGAGCCGGCAGTCATCGTCACCTGTGTTATGGAGCCGTCGAAAGCGCCGCCAGCGGATGTATCGAAATGTCCACTGGATGAAGATGTAGAAAGAGCTATGGTTGTATTGCTGGTAACCGTTTTCGGATTACCGAATGCATCCTGAAGTTGTACTGTAATAAGGCTGGATGAATTTCCGGCAGTGATTGTTTGTGGGGAGGTAATGAAAAAAAGGTGAGGGAATGCTTGCACATTATCCCCTGTGGTCGTATTATTGATTGAAGCACATGTGTTACCGAAGGAATCATTAATAGTATCTTTGACAGTGCCCACAGAGCCAAGTGTACCTGTGCCTGTAAACATAGCGCTGATAAGAACATTAGCCCCCGAACCGTTTGCGGCTATGTCTCCTCCATATAGAGATGAATACCAGTTGATAGGGACCTTAACTTCTATAGCATAATGAGTTCCATCGTAAAATCCTATGGCGCCGCTGGCGTTAGCATCATATGCTCCGCTAAATCCAGGGTAAGGATTGACGACATTGGACACTTTGCCAATCAGGTTCCCCGTAGTATAAGCTCCCATAACCGGATATGGTGTCTGGTACTCATACATTACCATGGTAACGTTTGGCGTTGCAGATGAGTTTACCCATAGTTGCAGCAAGTGGTCTGCATGTCCGGATGGTGCGATGCCGAGGTTTAACTGGAAGTAATAACTTTGCCCCGGGCTCAGCGATGTTCCGTATGTATCTATCCTGTAGTAGAGATTTTGTATCAGGTTGGTATCGCTGGGAGGACTACTACCTCCGTTTGCAGTAGAGACAGCCATCCAGACGTAGTTAATATCGCTGCTTTTATTTGTATATCCGGAACCATCCGCTTCTCCATTGTTGGAATAATCCTGGCAAACATATACACCTGTGATGGGAGAGGAGACTGTTCCCCAATCCGAGAAAGTGCCGTTGATTGTAATTTGTGCGGGAGGAGTTAAAAATGTGGCTAATACAGTTGATGATTGACAAATCACCAATGCAGCGAGTACCGATATAAAAATTATCGATATCTTTTTAAGCATATCATGCTTGTCAAAAGGTGTGTATAATATTATCTGTTTATAGAATAATCTTTAAAAAGCTTAGAGTCAATAGGTATAGATGGGCTTTTTTGATATAAGCTCAGTTCGCTTTACACGGAGCCATCAATGCTTTCTTTAGATACGATTTCACTATAAAATTCCGGTCTTCTGTCTGCAAAAAAATTGATTTCGAACTCACCTGTTTTGAGTATCACCTGTTTTTCTCTGGCTTCCAAAATGCTTACATCACCGTAGATTATCTGCTCGCTGTCGTTTATCGCTTCGGAAACGATGTCTCCGCGCGTATTGATTATTCTGCTTAATCCGATGAATCTGGTATTGCGTTCACTTCCCACACGGTTTGCGGCTACAAAATGGACTTTGTTTTCATAAGCCCGGCAAAGGACAACATGGTTCGGTATCTTTTGTCTCCCTTCGGGCCAGTTGGTAGGCAAGACAAGTATGTCTGCCCCCATCAATGCCATAACACGTGCGCACTCCGGGAAATTGCAATCGTAGCAGATATGCATGCCGATATTTCCGATGTCCGTCTTGTATACCTGGAACGGCTGGTCTCCGTGGTCGATGAATCTGTCGATGCCCAGAAAAGGCAGGTGTATCTTCCTGTACTTGCCGATAAATCCTTCGGGGCCGATAAGAATTGATGTATTGAAATGCTTTTCACCGTCATTTTCAAGCAGTCCCATAATGATGTATACATCCAGTTTTCTGGCTAAAGTTGCGAGTTCTTCAGTACAGGGGCCGGGCACGGTTTCCATATATGGCAGGGCTTCCGCGAGGCTTGTGAAAATGTATCCGGACAGGGCACATTCGGGAAATACGATGAGGTTTGCCCCTGACCCGGCGGCGGTTTTTATTTTCGATTTTATATTATCGAGGTTCAGCCTGTTCTGCATTATTTTCGGTTCCATCTGAACTGCGGCAATCTTAACCACATCGCTCATTTTATCTTCTCCCCGTAAATATGTAAGAAGATTATAACGTCAGCCAATGACAATCGCAAAATTTCTGGGGCATTTTACCGCCTGTTTGAAGAATATTATCATAAAATATGAAGTATAATATCAATAGTAAGACACCGGGCAGGGATAATATGATAAAGATAACTCCTCATATATACCGGATTGGCGGGGTGTGGGGTGCGGGCGTATTCAGTACAAACATATACCTGTTGCTCGATAACGGGGTTACAATTGTAGATACGGGCTACAAAGGCAGGGTTGCGCAGGTGTGCCGTGAAATAAAGCGATTGGGTTACACCCCTTCCGATGTGGAAAATATCATCGTTACCCATCATCATGTTGACCATACGGGCAGTCTGTCCAGCTTAAAAGAAATGACCGGCGCAAGGATTATTGCGCATGCAGATGATGCCCCCTATATAGAAGGGAAATTGCCGCAGCCCTGTCCCGCAGCTCTTGCGCATGTGGAATTTTTGGAATCCCTATGGACTGCTCGTACTGTAAATGTCGATGTAAAGGTCAGCGACGGTGATGTGTTACCGCTACTCGGCGGAATAAGGATTATACATACGCCGGGCAGCATCTGCCTGTTGATTCCGCAGGAGGGTGTGTTGATTGCAGGAGATGTAATCGCCAATACACTGGGGCTTCGTCTGCCCTCTAAAGCGTTCACTGCAGACCTGGCGCAGGAAATACGCTCGATACGTAAAATCGCCGGTTTGGACTTTAATATTATCTGTTTCGGGCATGGTTCGCCGATAAATAATCATGCGTGGAATGCCGTAGCTGATTTTACCGGCAAATTAAAGGAAATTTAAGACGGAATAAATTGACCGATAGTAATACTTGAATTATCGGTTTTCGTATAACATAATTGCTTATATAACAGGGTTGAGAATGACAATGTATATCGCATTATGGATAATTGCAGCTTTAATATTCATATATTTGCTGACGTCTTTTCTTATAGCAAATGGAATTGCCATGAGCTTGAGAAGGCCGCTGACCCTGACCCCGGCGGCATTCGGAATGCCGTTCGAGGAAGTCTCTTTTTACAGCCATATAGATAATGTGCTCTTGAGGGGATGGTATATTCCATCGGGACATAATAAAACAATCATAGTGATGTCCGGCGGTAAACAGACGAGAGAAGACCGCTCGACGAAGCTTCTGGAATTATGTGTCGACCTGGCAAAGAAGGGCTATAATATTCTGGCTTTTGACAGGAGGGGATGCGGCGAGTCGCAGGCGGCAAAGTTTAAGTACAGGTCACTGTTGGGGCGTGATTTCAGCGGTGCGATAAGTTATATCAGAAACAGGAATGGATACGGGGAGAGCATAATCCTGCTCGGTGTTTCTATCGGAGCATCGGCAGCCATCGCGTCTGCCGGAGATGAAAGTAACATCCAAGCTGTTATATCCGATAGCTGTTTTATGAACATTCCGGAGATGACCAAAAGGGTGCTGGCAAAAAGTTTCAAGCCCTTCGCTGTTTTTCAGCCTGGCGCCGTGTTGATGGGGAAGCTCTTTTTCGGGTTGGATAAGGAGAGCGCAGTGGATAAGGTTTCCCGTATAAATTGCCCCATATTGTTTATAAACGGTTCGGATGATAAATCCGTTCCGCCGGATGATGCCTATCGATTGCTTGCGGCGTCGAATAATTCCCTCGACGAAATATGGATTGTCGACGGCGCAGGGCACAGCCAATCTTACATGACCTATCCCGATGAGTATGTCGACAAGGTTGCCGGATTCCTATCTGATAAAACCTGCTAACCGGATGAATTGCAGAATCAGACTAAATATCAACCAGTTCATTCCACATAACATCATCGAAGTTAAAGACCGGGCCGTGATGGCAAACCTGCTTCAATCCCTGTTTAGTCCTGATGGTGCAGCCGTAGCAGACACCCATGCCGCAAGCCATGCGCACTTCCAGCGAAACCTGACAGGGCTTGTCTTTTAACAGTTTTTGTTTGTACATCGTGCGGTACATTGGGGCCGGGCCGCAGGCGAATACCACGTCTGCATCGTCAAGGTAATCGGGTAATATATCGGTGGTTCTGCCCTTTTTCCCCAAAGAGCCGTCGTCTGTCGTAACTATACATTGAATTCCGGCAGGCAGCAGCTTATCGGGGAATACCATAGCGGCTTTTTGAGCGCCGAGAAGCAGTGTGACTTTTTTATCCTGTTTGATGGCAGTATCTGCCAGAAATCGCAATGGAGCGATTCCCATGCCTCCGGCAACCAGCAAGAGGTTTTTAGCGTTATCATTAATGGTGTAACCGTTCCCCAGCGGCCCCAGGATGTCAACAGAAGTACTGTCTTTTTGTTTGGCCAGCCATTTGGTGCCGCTGCCGATTTTTGCGTACAGAATAGCGAGTCTGTTATCAGAAGCCTGGTGGATGCTAATCGGGCGGCGGAGCAGTGTATTGCCATTGCACGATACCATGATGAATTGCCCCGGTTTTGCGATGGTGGCTATTTCGGGGGCTTCTATCAGCATCAGGCAAACACCGGACATTATCTCGGTGTTCGAGACAATGCGGCATACGGTATGCCTGGCATCATTCAATGTATGGTTGTCTATGTCATTCTCCTTTTCGTCATTAACGGTTGCGATATTCCGGCATGGATAATACTTCGTAGCTGTATTGCCCGTTGATAAGAACTTCGGCGACTGCCCTGGCGGTATCCAGCGATGTAAAGCAGGGAATGCGCCTCTCGGCTGCAGCGCGGCGGATATGGAAGCCGTCTCTCAGAGGAACGCGTCCGCCGGTTATGGTATTGATGACGCCGTTTACTGTTCCGTCCTCTATAATATCGACGACGTTGGGATGTCCTTCACCCAACTTTTTGCTTATCATGGATACGGGAATTCCTGCATTGCGCATCAGTTCCGAGGTTCCCTCAGTTGCGTATAGTTTAAAACCTGCATCATGGAAGTTTCTTATTATGGGCAGGGCTTCGGCTTTATCCCGGTCGGCAATGCTGAAAAGCATGCTGCCTTTTTCGGGCAGCATCAAACCGGCCGCCATCAGTGCTTTAACCAGCGCTCCGTTGAATGTAGTGTCTATCCCCATAACTTCGCCCGTCGATTTCATTTCAGGCCCGAGATATGTATCGACACCCAGCAATTTCGACATCGAAAATACCGGTGCTTTGATGGCAACAAGTTTTTTGCTGGGGAATAATCCAGATTGATATCCCTGTTCCTTGAGGCTTTGACCAAGCATGACCCTCGTGGCAACGTCTACGATGGATACTCCCGTAACTTTGGAGATGAACGGTACAGTGCGGCTGGCGCGCGGGTTAACCTCGAGCACGTAAACCCTGGATTTTCCCGAACCGTCTCTTACTACATCGAACTGGATATTCATCAGTCCTTTGATGCCGAGGGCAAGCCCGATGCGTATTGAGTAGTCCACAATGGTATCTATCTCTGTTTTGGTAAGTTTTATCGCCGGATAGATTGCCATGGAATCGCCGCTGTGCACACCGGCTCTCTCGATATGTTCCATTATGCCGGGGATAAAGACGCTTTCGCCGTCGCAGACAGCGTCTATTTCACACTCTTTACCGAGCAGGTATTTATCGATGAGGACAGGATGCCCCGTATCCAGATCTGCTGCCAGTTTTACATAACGGGCAAGCTCGTTTACATTATGCACGATTTCCATGGCCCTGCCGCCGAGAACATAGCTGGGACGTACCAGTACAGGATATCCGATAAGCTCGGCAATCTTTATAGCTTCCTCTACGGTAGTAACAGCGGCACCGGGGGCCTGGGGAATCCCAAGCTCACTCAGAAAATGTTCGAATCTTTTCCTGTCTTCGGCAAGGTCGATGGTTTCGGAACTGGAACCGATTAACGGCAATCCCGCACGTGTAAGCGGGGTAGCCAGATTGATAGCTGTCTGCCCGCCGAACTGGACGATACAGGGAGGCTCGGTGATATCCGTTGTTTCGGAGTCGGTGCAATACCCTTCGTTTTCTATGATGTCCCTCACGCTCTCTTCATCTAGCGCCTCGAAATACAGTCTGTCGCTGGTATCGAAATCCGTAGATACTGTTTCCGGGTTGGAGTTCAACATGATGCTTTGATAACCGGCTTTTTGCAGCGCCCATGCTGAGTGCACGCTGCAATAGTCGAACTCGATGCCCTGTCCGATACGGATAGGGCCGCTGCCGATAACGATTGCTTTATTGTGATGTTCTGAGATTGCCTCGTTTTCTTTTTCATAGCTGCTGTAGAAATAAGGGGTGGCGGCATCGAATTCGGCGGCACAGGTATCGACCATCTTGTAGACAGGGCGCATACCCCATTCGTGGCGTAGCTGCCTAACCTGTTCGGTGAGCCTGTCGGCTAAAGTTCCTATCTGGCTGTCGGAGAAGCCGTAGCGTTTTGCCTGCCATAAAAGCTCCGGTGTCAATGGTTCGGAAAGCAGCTTTTCTTCCATCTCTACAATATTTCTGAGCTTTATCAGGAACCAGAGGTCGTATCCGGTACGTCCGGCGATTTCCTCTGCGGTCTTGCCTCTGCGCAGGGCAGCCATCACCGCCCATAGCCTGAGGTCGTTCGGATATAGCGGATATGATTTTATATCGTCCGTGAGTTCCCATTTCGGGTCTTCCCACAACAGCGACCTCTTGCCGAATTCCAGGGAGCGTACGGCTTTTTGAACGGCAGCTTCGAAACACCTGTCGATTGCCATTACTTCTCCGGTGGCTTTCATTTGAGTACCGATAACCCTGTCGCCGGATTCGAATTTATCGAATGGCCAGCGGGGTATTTTTACTACCAGGTAGTCGAGTGCCGGTTCGAAGGAAGCCATAGTTTTACCTGTAACCGCATTGGGTATTTCATCCAGTGTTTTGCCGATGGCGATTTTGGCGGCAACCCGGGCAATAGGGTAGCCGGTAGCCTTGCTGGCCAGAGCGGAGCTGCGGCTGACACGAGGGTTGACTTCGATTACATAGTATTGTTCGCTTTTCGGGTCGAGGGCATACTGAACGTTGCATCCCCCCTCTATCCCCAGTGCGCGTATGATTTTGAGGCTGGCGGTACGCAGCATCTGGTATTCCTTGTTTGTCAAAGTCTGGCTGGGTGCGACCACTATGCTGTCGCCGGTATGTACGCCCATCGGGTCGATATTTTCCATGTTGCAGATGGTAATGCAGTTGTTGGCGCTGTCGCGCATTACTTCGTACTCGATTTCTTTCCAGCCTACCAGAGAGATTTCCAGCAATATCTGGTGTATCGGGCTGGCATTGAGCCCGGTAGATACTACATGGTCGAATTCCTCCCATGTGTTGGCAAAACCGCCGCCGGTGCCGCCGAGGGTGTAGGCGGGGCGCACTACCAGGGGCAGTCCTAATTCTTTCGCTACTTTATGTGCTTCGGTGAGGTTGCTGACGGTAGCGCTGGGGGGAACCGGCTCTCCGATTTCCTGAAGCATTTCCTTGAAAAGTTCCCGGTCTTCGCCTTTGCGTATGGATTCAATCGGGGTGCCGAGTGCCCTGACATTGTATTTATCCAGCACGCCGGCATTGGCCAAGTCTACTGCGAGATTCAAAGCTGTTTGTCCGCCGAGCGTCGGCAGCAGTCCGTCGGGTCTTTCTTTTTCGATGATGTGCGAAACGACTTCGACAGTCAGCGGTTCTATATAGACGATATCGGCGATGCCTTCGTCGGTCATGATGGTTGCCGGATTGGAGTTTACCAGAACAGAGGTTACTCCCTCCTCGCGCATGGCTTTGCATGCCTGTGTTCCGGCATAGTCGAACTCCGCCGCCTGACCGATTACGATAGGCCCCGAACCGATAATCAATACTTTTTTAGGTTTGTCAGTCATTTAATTCCCTTTCAAGTGTTGTACTGTCATTATCCATAAGCTGTATATTATTTAAATCCCGCTCAATCTCCCTTTAACAAAGCCTGAAGTGTTCATATCTACCCTAAAAACTTCCTTAAATCGGCGGCCCTCAGCATGTATTCCTGTATCTTGTCCCTGCTGCCGTCAAGGGAATCTACTATGCAGCCCGTTATCTCCCTGTGTTCGCTGTCTGTTTCAAAGTCGAAAGGAAGATGGTCGAGCGTCTTCTTAAGTTCCCCGGGTAAAAACCTGGCATTGGGATTGAAGTATTTGAGGCTGTCCTTAAGTGTGTCTTCCAGATTTACATAGACTTCTTTTAGGAAAGCGAAATCGTCTTTGCTAAGGGCGTTCAACCCGAGCAACTCCGGCGGCAGCCCTATGGAGTAGAGAGCGGCAGTGAATGTTATCGCTCTGGGCAAAGTTATAGCTCCCATACTTCGTGAGTAACCGAACAGCCCGATGTGCAGGCTTCTCTTTCTGCGGCTGGGAACAGACCTGGCCACCCTGTTGATAATCGGTGCCAGCACTTCTACCTGCTTCTGGTATGCTTTGGTGTATCTCAGGATTATATCCATGCATTTCTCTTCATCGACTTCCTGTTGAGGCATGGGTGTTCTTGCCTTGAGCTTTTCTATGGCGTCCTTGACGATGTCTGGCTGATAATCGTACTTGAAAGCCGATTGTATCGTGAAAGTATAGGTGCCGGGATATTCCCTGGTGATATTGTCTATGTTGTCAGGGCGCAGGTTGCCGCGGAATGGAGCCGAACCGACCCCGAGTATCGGATAGATAGGAATCCCGCTGTCTACCGATAGCCTGTGCAACCTTTGCAGGGCGATTTTATTTAACAGGACGGCGCTGACCAGCCCGTAGTTGACTGCCGGGTCGGACCTGGCCAGAAAAACGCGCTGGTATTTGATGTTTTTGTTCTTGATATAGGCTTCGGTTATATTATGGGCATTCAGCATATGTTCCATCTCTTCAAAAAGAGGAATAACGTTGATTCTTTCGGGGCGGAACTTACCGATCCATTCGGCTATGGTGATGTCATCTTTGATGATGGTCTTGTTCTGCTTCCCTGCGACAAAGTCGGTATAGTATCTGTAGATTCTTTCGAGCGACTGGTGAGACGAAGCCATAGGCAGAATCACTTCGAATATCGGCGGGATGTCGTCTCCGTAGAACAACCTGGCGGCATCGAAAGACCTGGGTATGCTTTCCAGCGTTTCGAGCAGTATCTTGGCATCCGTTTTTTCGACACAGGGGTTGGGAACCCTCAATGTAAGAAACAGGTCTTTGCCCAATCTTTTATCCCTGAAAAAAGAATCGTACTTGGTCAGCAGTTTTTTTACGACATAGTTGTCTACTTCTTTCCCTTCGCAATCCCACATCTGCTCATCGCAGGCGAGATGAGAGAAGGTATAGTAGGCTTCCTGAATCTCATCCTCTCCACCCATTTCCGAACTTTCGGCGAAGAACGGTGAGTGTACGTTATCCGGATGCTGCGTACTCATGCATCTGGGTATATTTATTCGTCCTGTCATTTACCTGCTCCCTTTTGTTTCCCGAATCATCTCCAGGAAATCCCTGAACATGTAGGTAGTATCAAGAGGCCCCGGTGAAGCCTCGGAGTGATACTGGATGCAGAAAATCGGGAGTTCCTTGTGGCGCACGCCTTCAACCGTGCCGTCATTCAGATTGATATGACTGATTTCAAGACCGTTGCCGACGGTATCCGGGTCGATGGCAAAGCCATGATTCTGGGCGGTGATATGAATTCTGCCGTTAGCCAGTTCCTTTACCGGGTGATTACCGCCGCGATGCCCGAACTTCAGCTTGAAAGTCTTTGCTCCGAAAGCCCTGCCGATGACCTGGTTGCCCAGGCAGATTCCCATGATGGGTTTTTTATCGACCAGCTTCTTCACATTATCCACTATATAGTCCAGCAATACAGGGTCGCCGGGACCCGGCGAGAGAACGATGCCATCCGGATTGAGCTTCAGAATTTCTTCAGCCGGTGTGGCGCAGGGAAGTGCGGTTACGCGGCACCCCAGCGAATTGAGAATTTTCAGTATCGAGTATTTCAAGCCGCAGTCCAGAACGGCGATATTATAAAGCGGATTGCCGTTATCCTCTTTGGGTGGCCAGGTGTAGGGTGAGGCGGTGGAAACCTGGCGGACGAAATCGGTGCTGCCGTAATCAGGCATGGTTTTTATATCGCTCAAAGCCTGTTGCGGTGTTTTATTTGTGGTAATGATTCCCCTCATTACCCCGCATGAACGGAGCAGGCGTGTAATAGCCCTCGTATCGATTCCATAAATGCCGGGTATGTCGTTTTCAGACAGGTACTGGTGGATGGTTTTATTGCTTTGGTAATGGCTGGGTTCGAGGCATTCCTCCCTGACGACAAAGCCGCTTACCTGTATCTTTTTTGATTCAAAATCATGCTCGTTGATTCCGTAGTTGCCTATAAGCGGATAGGTTGGCACCACAATCTGCCCGGCATAGGAAGGGTCGGTCAGCATTTCCTGGTATCCGCACATACTGGTATTGAAGACGACTTCCCCGTAGGCGTCGGCTTCGCTGCCGAAGGAATAACCTTCGTAAATCGTTCCGTCTTCAAGTACCAGAATAGCTTTCTTGTTCACTATTTAACTCCTAGTTTTATGGAATTATCTTTGTATACCACTTTCCCGTTATATATTGTTGCCATGACTTTTCCCTTTAACTTTTTGTCATCGAGGGGAGTATTTTTCCCTTTCGAAAGGAATTTGTTTATATCGACCGTCCATTCTGCATCGGGATCGAAGACGGTAATATCGGCATTATTTCCCTCTTCTATACTTCCCAGTTTGCCGAATCTGTTGCCGATAATCCTTGCCGGCTCGGCGGTCAATTTGGATATCAGAAGATTGATTCCGATATCGCCGCGATGCACCAGCTTCATAAGGCTTCCCAGTGCCGTCTCGAAACCGCTGATGCCGAACGGAGCAAGAGCGAATTCGCATAACTTTTCATTGGCGGTGTGCGGTGCGTGGTCGGTAGCGATTATATCGATTGTGCCGTCTTTCAGGCCGGCAATCAGTGCCGCAATATCTTTTTGCGTCCGCAGGGGGGGATTTACCTTGGCATTGGTATCATAGCCGAGTACCATCTCCTCGTCCATGGTAAGGTGATGAGGGGTTACCTCGGCAGTGATTTTGACACCGTCTTTTTTAGCCTTGCGGATGAGTTTCACCGATCCTTCGGTACTGGCGTGGGCGATATGTATCCTGGCTCCGGTGAGTTTAGCCAGTGCGATATCCCTTGAGATAATATTTTCTTCGGCTGCTTCGGGGATGCCGCGCAGTCCGAGCCTGGTGGCGATTATTCCCTCGTTGATTTGCCCGCCCTCGGAAAGCATGGCGTCTTCGCAATGGTCGCTTACCGGCAGCCCGAATATCAGGCTGTATTCAAGAGCCTGTTTCATTATCCGTGAATCGGCAACCGTAGAGCCATCGTCGCTGAAAGCAACCACTCCCGCTTCGGCCAGTTCCCCCATATCGGCAAGCTCTTTGCCTGCCCTGCCTTTAGTGATACATCCTATCGGCAAAACCCTGATACAGGCATCGCTGATCGATACGGCTTTTATATAATCTATAGTGGCCCTGTTATCGAGAGCAGGGTTGGTATTCGGCATGCAACAGATGGTCGTAAAACCGCCATTGGCGGCTGCCCTGCTCCCTGTTGCGATGGTTTCTTTTTCCTCGAATCCGGGTTGTCTCAAATGGCAATGAAAATCGATAAAACCGGGGCAGACTACCATCCCCTTTGCATTCAGTACATCGCAATCCTTATCGGATTTCATGGATTCCTTTCCAATATAAGCGATTTTACCGTCTGAGATGAAAACATCCCCGTTTATATCCAGCCCGTGTGACGGGTCGATTATACGCCCGTTCTTTATAAGAAGTTTTTTATTCATTGCGATTGCCTCCGGCCAGAAGATAGAACAGGGCCATACGTACTGCTACTCCGTTGGTAACCTGTTCCGTGATAACCGACCTGTTTCCATGGGCTACCGCCGAGGATATCTCTATATCCTCGTTTACAGGCCCTGGATGCATCACTATCACATCTTTATCGGCTTTTGATAGGCGCTCTTCGGTTATCTGGTATAGTCTGGCATATTCGCGGATGCTGGGCAACAATCCGCTCTGCTGTCTCTCCAGTTGCAGGCGCAATCCCATCACCACATCGGCATCCTTTATGGCCTTATTTATATCTGTCGTTACTTTTACTTTCGGAAAATACTTTTGCGGGTTATCCATGCCTTTGGGCAAGAGCGTAGCCGGACCGCAGACGGTAACATCGGCTCCCATTCTGGTAAGCCCCCAGATATTGGAATGGGCTACGCGGCTGTGTATGATATCACCGATAATTGAAACTTTTAAGCCCTTCATACTGCCCCTGTATTTCAGCATCGTATAGATGTCCAGCAAGGCCTGTGTGGGGTGCGCATGCCATCCGTCCCCGGCGTTTATCATGCTGGCTTTGATATGTTTCGAAGCCAGGTTCGGCGCTCCCGAACAGGGATGCCTCATTACCACGATATCGGCGCCGAGCGCTTCCATTGTTTCCAGCGTATCAATCAGGCTTTCCCCTTTGGTGACGCTTGAGGAAGAAACCGTCAGGTTGGTAATATCTGCGCTCAGGTTTTTGGCAGCCAGTTCGAATGAGGAGCGCGTGCGCGTGCTGGCTTCATAGAACAATGTTACCACCGTTTTCCCCCTGAGCGTAGGGACTTTCTTTATGGGTCTCGAAAGGATTTCGTGCATGGCATCTGTCGTTTGCATTACCAGGTCGATTTCGTCAGCGCTAAAGTCATCGAGGTCGAGTATATGCTTGTGTTTCCAGACGGCATTCCCTGCAGGCGCCGCCTTTTCATCGTCGATTTCGAGTATTTTTACCTGTTTTACTGCTTCCATATGTTACCCCTCACTTCCGGGTATCGGGATAATAGCAACTTCATCCATACCGTCGGTTTCGGTCAGGCGTACCTGTATCTCTTCATCCTTGGAACTGGGTATGTTCTTGCCGACGAAATCGGCGCGTATAGGCAGCTCTCTGTGCCCGCGGTCTACAAGTACAGCCAGTTGAATGGACAGCGGCCGTCCGAGGTCGATAATGGCATCCAGTGCCGCGCGTGCGCTGCGTCCGGTATATAAAACATCGTCTACCAGAACGATTATCTTTCCGTCTACGCTGGAGGGAATATTGGTGCTTTTTATTACAGGCTGATAATTACGGGAAGATATATCGTCGCGGTAGAGGCTGAAATCCAGTATCCCGACCGGGATTTTAATACCCTCGAACGATTCTATATCGCTTGCCAGCCGGTTGGCCAGGGGGACTCCGCGTGTACGCATGCCGACCAGGATGATATTTTTAGTGGACTTGTTGTGTTCGATTATCTCATGAGAAATGCGAGCCAGTGTGCGCTTGATATCGGCTTCGGTCATAATTATTTTTTTTGCCATAAAAAAACCTCTTACTGTAACCTGACCAGCAAGAGGTAAACTCGCATACATTCATCTTACCCTTGCCAGCCTCTCTGGACTAGCATTAAAGGTGTTATTTAATTAATATTATTATATCATTGCAGCATGGGTAATGCAAAGAAAAAATATTAATTATTTTATGCTGTTGCTGAGTTCAATTTCATGATTAAAAAATCTTCTTTTAAAGTAAAGCGCCAGGTTTACCAGCCCTATCATTACGGGAACTTCTACCAGCGGCCCGATAACGGCTACGAATGCCTGTCCCGAACCGATGCCGAATACAGCAACGGCGACCGCAATCGCCAGTTCGAAGTTATTGCTGGCTGCCGTAAAGGCAATAGTAGTGGTCTTTTCGTAACCTGCCTTGATTTTTTTACCCATGTAAAAGGCGATTAAAAACATCAAAATGAAGTAGATAAGCAGCGGCACCGCGATTTTTACAACATCCAGCGGCAATTGCACGATAATATCGCCCTTGAGGGAGAACATTACTAATATGGTAAATAAAAGAGCTGCCAGTGTGACCGGGCTGATTTTGGGTATGAATTTCTGCTCATACCACTTTTTACCTTTGATTTTAAGCAAGATAAAACGTGTCAGCATACCGCCGAAAAAGGGGATGCCGAGGTAAATAAGAACACTCTGGGCGATATCCCACATGGTTACTTGTACAATAGAGCCTTCAAGCCCGAACCATGTTGGTAATACGGTGATAAAGACATAAGCATAGACAGCATAAAATACTATCTGGAAGATGGAGTTTAAGGCAACCAACCCTGCGGCATATTCGTTATTTCCCTTGCTGAGCGTATTCCAGACGATGACCATAGCGATGCAGCGTGCCAGTCCTATTAAAATCAATCCGACCATATAATCCGGATGAGGCCAGATAAAACCGAGAAATAAAATTGCCAGTAAAAACATGAGTATCGGGCCGATAATCCAGTTTTGAATAAGTGATAATACAAGCACCTTCCAATCACGGAAGACTTTGCCAAGTTCTTCATATCTGACCTTTGCCAGCGGTGGATACATCATTAAAATCAGCCCGATGGCAATGGGTATGGATGTAGTACCGATAGAAAGCTGGTTGATGGTCTTGCCGACTTGCGGGACGAAGTATCCCAGCCCAACACCTATTCCCATGGCGAGAAATATCCATAAAGTAAGGTATCTGTCCAGAAATGATAACTTTCCAGCAATCGAATCTGTATTGCTCATTGGCTTTTTCCCCTGCCAGCCTTTTTTACCACAATATCTTTTTGCAGTTCTTTTCTGTGCGGGTCTTTTTCAATGAATATCTTTTTTCCTGTAAACGGGTCGGTTTCTGTATAATACATCAGGCTGGAATAGGTGGAGGGCGCAGGGCAGAATATCTGAACCTGCTCGGGGTTCATTTTAAGCTCGCGTGAGGTGAAGCGTTTCAGTTTGTTCATATCGTTAAGCATGCAGCCGGGATGGGCGGCTATTAAATAATAGGTTAAAAACTGCTCTTTTTTGGCTTTCAGTGTCAATTTATCGAAGAGCGCCTTGAACTCTAAAAGCAGCGTCTTGCCGGGTTTGCCCATTCTTTGTAGTACGCTGTCCTCGGTATGTTCCGGGGCGATTTTCATCTGCCCTGAAATATGGTATTTTACCAGTTCCCTGAGATACTCTTCGCCGTGCTGCCGGTCGTTTAAAAGCAGGTCATAGCGTATTCCCGATGCCACGAATACCTTTTTCACTCCCTGTATGCCCCTGATTTTTTGCAGCAACTCGATTTGAGGTTTATGGTTGATTTTCAGAGAAGGGCAGATTTGCGGATAAAGGCATCTTCTGTCTTTGCAGGCTCCCTGTTGCAGTTTTTTACTGCATTCGAACCCGTACATATTGGCGGTCGGTCCTTCTATATCGACGATATAACCCTTGAAATCTGGAAGTTCAGATATCTTCTTTGCTTCGGCAAGTATGGATTTCTGGCTGCGCCATTGCACGGTTCTTCCTTCATGCACGGTAATGGCGCAGAAGTTGCATTCTCCGTAGCAGCCGCGGTGTGTTGCAATGGAGAACCTGATGGTTTCCAATGCCTTAACTTTTCCCTTTCTCTCATAATAGGGGTGCTGGGTGCGTTCGAAATCGAGCGCATATACGGCGTCCAGTTCGCTTTGCGTAAGATGCAGGGTGGGGGGATTGTGAATGAGGTAGCGGGTTCCGTGCTTTTGATACAGTCCTTCGGCATTCAAAGAGTCGTTATTTTTATAAAATGTATGGAACATATCTATCAATGCTTTATTATCGGTCTTAACCGTATCGTAGGAAGGCAATTCGAGGTATCCTTCGGGGATATTCTCCGCTTTGCCTGTGATATAACACAATCCCCTGGTTTTTCTTACGTCTTCACCGTTTTTTATGGAAGCGGCAAACTCTAAAATCGATTTTTCTGCCATGCCGTAGAGCAGGTAATCCGCCTTGGAATCGAACAATATAGAGGAGCGGATATTGTCAGACCAGTAATCGTAATGGGCGATTCTTCTCAAAGAAGCTTCAATGCCTCCGAGCAGTATCGGCCTGGTATGCTTGAAATACTGCTTGATAAGGTTGGTATAGACTATCGTCGCCCGGTCGGGGCGGCGGTCGTTGATGCTGCCCGGGGTATAATCGTCGCTCTTTCTCTTTTTTTTCAGGGAAGTATAGTTGGCTATCATAGAGTCGATGCTGCCGCCCGATACTCCCCAGAATAAACGCGGTTCTCCCAGCCTGGTAATATCTTTTTCAGAATGGATGTCTGGCTGGGCGATGATGCCGACGCGGTAACCGGCATCGGCCAGCACTTTACCGATTACTGCAATGCCGATAAACGGGCTGTCGATATAACTGTCTCCGGTAACCAGGATGATATCGAGTTTATCCCATTTCAAACAATTCAATTCGTTGCGTGTTGTCGGTAGAAACATATTCCCTTAACCTTAATGATATCCATGCATTATACACTGTAAAGGCAGTTCAATAATATGACGCCATTATGGGTTCGTTAGGCTTCCTTTGCAAGCCGAAGGACAGGTATAACAAGCGTAAGATAAACTGTCATCCTGGAGTCCCGATTCATCGGGACGAAGGATCTGGGGGGCGGAAGTGTATTCATATTTAGACCCCACCCAAGATGCTTCGTCCGCCTTCGGCGTCCTCCAGCATGACAATCAAAATCACTTTTCAAACCAGAGCCGTTGTAATAAAACTGGTAACCTCGGCTTTGGTCGGCAGTCTCCCCGAACAAACCACTTTTTCATCGATTACCAGCCCCGGGGTGGTCAGAATCGGGTACTCCATGATCTTCTTGATATCCTTGACATAATCTATGCGAGCATCTACAGACATCTCGTTTACCACCTCTCTGACTATCTGTTCCAGTTGATGGCATTTGGCGCACCCGGTTCCCAGTATCTTGATTTCCATTATTATTCTCCTTTTCTAATCGGCAATAAATCCGAAGATATAACCTGTGATAGTAGCCATAATTACAACGAGCCCTACGTAAGTCAGGGTTTTCTTAAGCCCTATGATACGGCTGAGCGTTATCATTGAAGGCAGTGATAGGGATGGGCCTGCAAGCAGTAATGCCAGTGCCGGGCCTTTGCCCATGCCCAAATCTAAAAAGGCCCTGATGATAGGCACTTCGGTAAGCGTGGCAAAATACATCAGGGCACCGAAAATAGAAGCAATGAAGTTGCCGGATATAGTATTACCTCCGACGTAATCGACGACCCATGTTTGCGGAATAAGATATGTAAGTATGCCGGCGATAAATACCCCGACTAAAAGCCAGGGAATAATCAGCCGTGTAAAATGCAGGGTTTCCTTCAGCCACTGCACGATTTCGCCTTTTTTAAACCAGCGCCACAGGATTACAGCGAGGACAATAAGGAATATGCCCATCACTATCCAGTTCTTCGATGCGGCAAAAACCAGTATGCCAATCAAAGTTCCGATGAAAGCTACCTGCTGCCAGATGCTCTTGTTATTCGGGTCGGTTTCAAGATTGGAAAAAACATCGACATCGGATTGGCTTTTATCCTTGCGGTAGATATAGGCCATTATCAGGCCGATAACCACTGAAAATACAATGGCGGCGATAATCCTGGCGATACCGATGTCATAACCTAATAGTTTCGCTGAGTAAACGATTGCCAGCACATTAATTGCCGGCCCGGAAAACAGAAAGGCAATAGCCGGGCCTAATCCGGCTCCTCTTTTATAAATTCCGGCAAAGAGCGGCAAAACGGTACAGGAGCAGACGGCCAGCACGGCTCCCGAGACGGATGCTACACTGTAAGAAACCGTTTTTTTGGCTTTCGGACCGAAATACTTTAGAATCGCTGCCTGTGAAACGAAGGCGGCGATGGCTCCGGCGATAAACAGGGCGGGCACAAGGCAGGTTATAACATGCGCCGAAAGATATTCCAGCAGACCGTTCCACCCCGCCTGCAACAGGTCTATAAATACTGACATTTAAAATCTCCGGTTGAATATCGAATCAGGAACAAACTGGGCAGACCCTTTCGGCTTTTTCCAGCCGTGCGATATCCGCTTTGGCTGCTTTATTGTTTTCGAGAGCGGATGAGATTGCCTGTATGATGTAATCCAGATACTTCTTATTCTTCTTGTTGATGCCTTCTCTGTCTATCGAATACAGCGTCCAGAGGCCTTCCTTTCTCTGTTTCAGAAATCCGGCATCGTAAATTATCGCAAGGTTGCGTGAGGCTCTCGTCTGTGAGATGTCGAGCGCCTGCATCACTTCGCAGACGCAGCATTCCCTGACCAAAAGGAGGTTTAACATCCTGAGACGGGTTTCATCAGATAATGCTTTTGTAGCTTTAATAAAGTCTTGCATATCAACACCTCTTACACTGAATAATTAAATATGCGCATATATGCATATATAATATATCAATCTTGAAATAATGTCAAAAGGATGGTTTGAAAAAATGATTAACAGAAATTTAACATGCATTTCAGCTTTATAAAATAGTTTAACAGTATTGACATAGCCATTAGATAAGGTATACTTTTCATGTAGGAAAAAGTCGAGAAACGAATTGATACAATGAAAGGAGCTATTATCATGGATGAAGTAGAGAGCCTGGTAAAGACAACGATTGGTGAAATTGAGAGGTTAATCGGAACTAAAACTGTGGTCGGAGAGCCGATAGTTATCGATGGCAATACCCTTATTCCGTTGTTAAGCGTCGGTTTCGGCTTTGGCGCCGGAGGAAGTCTGGGTGTTGCCATGTCGAAGCAGAAGGGGGAAGCCAACGGTTCTTTCACCGGCGGCGGCGCGGGCGTTAAACCCATTGCCATGGTTGTTGTAAACAAGGAAGGCGTAAAGGTAGAGCCGATAATGAGCGGCATGTCCGGCGCTATAGAAAAGATTACCGAAACCGCTCCCAAAGTAGTGGAGAAGTTCTGGGATAAGAAAGAAAAGAAAGAGGAAAAGAAGGAAAAATAATTGTGGGTAATTATTGCGCTTGCCTGCCTGATTGCCCTGATAATTATTCTTCTTTGCGTGCCTGTTGATATTGCTTTTCGTTTGGAATACTACGAAAGGGCTAAGTTCAGTGTAAATTTAGGCTGGCTTTTCGGAGTTATAAAAAAGGAAATAAAACCATCTGAAAAGGCTGAAGAGAAACCCCGTAAAGAAAAGAAAAAAGAAAAACCGTGGTCTGGAAGTACATTTACTAAGCTGCCCGTAAGAGATTTACTCAGGCAGATAAAAATCCTTCTGGAAGATATAGCGGGGCTTTTTAACATCAGGGATATAAATTTGGATATGACGGCAGGGTTCGATGACCCGGCGGATACCGGCTATCTCTGCGCTGCCGTCTATCCTGTTCTCGCTCTTTATTCATCTCAAAACGGCAGCATAAATTTCCAGCCGTCATTCGAGGGCAAAAACATATTCGAAGGTTATGCCGACGGTACGCTGCGTTTCTTTCCCGTCAGGTTTATCGTTCCTTTGGTAAGGTTTATCTTTTCAGGGTCTGTCCTCAAAACTGCTAGGATAATGGTTGCGGAAAAATGGAAAAGGAAGAAATAATTGTCGATAAACCCATCGAGATTGCGGGAATGAAAATTATACCTGTCGTACAGGTTAATACGTATCGTTTTTCAAAAAAAAGGAAGGGTTCCGCTTACTGCTCGAAAAAACCTCTGATTGTGGTGATAGTTTCCGAATCCGGCGCAAAGGCTTTCGATATGTATGGCTCGCAGGTTGAGCTTGATAAGTTAATCGATGTGTTGCCGGAGTTGAAGGGAATGATTTAATTTA
Organism: Dehalococcoidales bacterium; assembly: GCA_034429935.1. GTDB lineage: Bacteria > Chloroflexota > Dehalococcoidia > Dehalococcoidales > UBA5627 > UBA5627. The sequence continues at coordinate 38,844 of DAOUFJ010000021.1, read as the reverse complement.
TTGGATTATTAATTAAAAGGATTATAAAATACAAATGTTTTTATCGTACAAACTTAATACCCGCTCGTAAAGTCGTGGGAAGTTTATAGGATTATAAGTTATGAAAAAATCGGATCATGAAGATAATGGCTCAGACTCTATGCCAAAGTTTTGCAGAACGTGTACCCGCTATTTAAATGATGCATTGCCAAAACCATCATGCTATACATATTGCCCAAAAAACGATCCTATAAAAGAAATTGAATATAGTCTTAATAATAATCAGGAATCAATTTTAAAAATATGCCCGAAGTGCCAAAAGAAGACACTTTTTTGGAATAAGCTTCAATTATTGTATGAGTGTTTAATATGTAAGAGAACCTACTCTGTTGATGCTTTACGGCTAGCGTATATTAATGACGAAAATAATAAAAATTCAACGGGTTACTTAGAAGCAGGTGATGGATATGATGCGTAGTTTGTTTAATATTTAATAAACTACTTACCATAAAATTTGCTAAATAATCTTCCTCCAGGTTGCCAATCAATTTCAGTTTGTTTATTATATTTCCATATTTTATTCTTTACTCCTTCAAGTTTTAATATATTCCAAACTTCATCAATATCAGAATCCATGCAGTAAATCATCAATCCCCAAGATTTATAAATACCTGGAATAGGTGGGCCATATTTAAGAGATATTATTTTTCTTTTCGTTAAATATTTGCTCAATTTACTAGATAGGGGAATAATCTGTTGTTCATTCCCAAATACCATAAGTTTTCCACCGTGTTCTTTCCACCCAGAAGGCAATTCATAATCAAAATTGGGTTCTATATATGTCCAGTAATTGTCTTTTATTATTATCGGTTCGGATGACATTTCTTTTTTTATTTAATACCTCATATTATGGCATAAATTTAATACTGCTCATGTTAAATGTCAATAGAAATTTTGAATATATTGCTTAAATTATTAATAGCGAAAGAGATTGCTTCGCCTTCCCTTCGGGAATGGACTCGCAATGACAATCCTAACCAATCCTCAAAATGACCTCATCTGCCCCTGCGTGTTATAATTAACCCGCTTATGGACATACTTTCCGCATTAAATCCCGAACAAAGAAAAGCCGTCGAAGCCATTAACGGACCTGTGCTTATTATAGCCGGCCCCGGAAGCGGCAAGACCCGCGTTATTACTCACCGTATCGCCTATCTTGTTAAAGTTTGCGGTGTAAGCCCGCACCGTATCATGGCGGTAACTTTTACCAACAAGGCTGCCAGGGAAATGGTGATGCGGTTAAATAATCTTGTCAGCGCTTCGGTAAAAGACCTTACCATCGGCACCTTTCATGCCATCTGCGTGCGTATATTGCGGCAGGACGGTGCTGCTATCGGCGTCGAGAAGGATTTCGTGATTTACGATTACGACGACCAGATTAGCCTGATAAAGAAGTGTTTCGAATCTCTGAAACTCGACCCCAAGCAGTATTCGGCTTCGACGGTACTTTCCCATATCAGCAACGCCAAGAGCCAGTTGTTGACTCCCGATATGTATATACAGCACGGCGGCAGCTATTTTGAAGAGGTCGTCGGGCGCGTATATGAAAAGTACCAGCAGATGCTGGAAAAGAGCAATGCTCTGGATTTCGACGACCTCCTGATGAAAACGGTGAAGCTGTTCAACAAGTATCCAGAAATACTCGAAAAATACCAGAAGCGTTATCTGCATGTGATGGTGGACGAATTCCAGGATACCAACCTTGTGCAGTATCAACTGGTGAAACTGCTGGCTGGCGGATACCGCAACATCTGCGTGGTGGGCGATCCCGACCAGTCCATATACTCGTGGCGCTCGGCCGATGTGCGCAATATTCTCGATTTCGAGAAGGATTTCCCGGATGCCAAGGTTGTTATGCTGCAGCAGAATTACCGTTCCACCAAGAATATACTGGAAACGGCATCCTGCGTGATTTCTTCAAACAGGCAGCGCAAGAAGACCGAACTGTGGACGGATAACGAGCAGGGAGGAAAAATAGAGGTTGTCGAGACGTTTACGCAGCAGGAAGAGGCACAGTTCGTTGTCAAGGAAGTCGAGCGGCTGCTGAAAACAGGAGAAGCCAAACTTTCCGATTGTGCTGTCATGTATCGCACCAATGCACAGTCCCGCGCCCTGGAAGAGGCGTTCATCCGCTACGGTACGCCTTACAAACTGGTAGCCGGTACGCGTTTCTATGAGCGCCGGGAAATCAAGGACATCATCGCCTATCTGAAGCTGATTCATAATACGCGCGATACCGTCAGTCTTTCAAGGGTGATAAATGTTCCCCAGCGCGGTATCGGAGAACGCACTGTCAGCCAGCTTACGGAGTGGGCGTCATCCAGAAATATATCGCAGTATCAGGCGTTGAAGTCTCTGGCGGTATCGCAGGATAGTGTGCCTTTTAACGCCCGCAGCGCCAGGTTGCTGGCTGATTTCTTCAACATGATAGACGAGTTGGAAAAGCAAAGCCATGAAGTAAAGCTGGACGAACTGTTCGATATGGTCATTTCTAAAACAGGCTACAAGAATTATATAAAGAGTCTGCCAGACGATGAAGATAGGTGGGATAACATACAGGAACTGCGTTCTGTGGCGAAACAATATTCCGATTTCGAGCCGGAAGAAGCCTTATCCGCTTTTCTCGAGGGGGTTACCCTTGTTTCCGATGTGGACGGGCTGGACGATGTTGTGGATGCGGTAACTTTGATAACGCTGCACCAGGCCAAGGGGCTTGAATATCCGGTAGTGTTCATCGTCGGTATGGAAGATGGAATTCTGCCTCATATCCGCTCTTTCGATGATCCGGGGCAGATGGAAGAAGAGCGCAGGTTGTGCTATGTCGGCATCACGCGGGCAAAGAAAAAGGTTTATCTGGTGCGGGCATTCCGTCGCAATTTGATGGGGAACAGCACTGTAAACAGCCCTTCGCGTTTTTTAAAGGATATCCCCGCCAATCTGATAAAGAATAACGGCAACGGTTTCGGGCATAATCAGTATGAAGAGAGAACGATAAGAAACGATACTTATTCATGGGAGAGAACTGTTTCCGTGAAAGCGAATGTTGCAACTCCTGCGGTTGAACTTCCCGATTTGAAAGCCGGCGACAGGGTAAAGCATTCACAATTCGGTGAGGGCACTGTTGTAAGCTGCAAACCTGTCAATAACGACAGCGAACTGGTGGTTGCCTTCCCCAGTATCGGCATAAAAAGGCTTCTTTTAAGTTTTGCCAGGCTGGAGAAGATGGAGTAAAAGGGAATGTCATTGCGAGTCCCGATATATTCGGGACGAAGCAATCTCTTTGATTGTATTTTAAAAATGCAATAGGTGAAAATGTACAATGATAGAGATTGCCGCGTCAGTCGTCCCGACCTGTCGGGACTCTTTCCTCGCAATGATATTAGGAGTTGAGAAATGACTATCAAAATATTAAAAAACGAGGTTATCAACAAAATCGCCGCCGGCGAAGTGGTGGAAAGGGCTTCTTCGGTCGTGAAGGAACTGGTGGAGAATTCCCTGGATGCCGGTTCAACGCAGATAACCGTCGAAATTGCAGGCGGCGGTCTTACTTTTATACGCGTAACGGATAACGGCAGCGGCATCCCGGCAGATGAAATCGAACTTGCCTTCCAGAGGCATGCCACCAGCAAGATTTCCAGTTTCGAGGATTTATCTATCAGTTGTAGTCTCGGTTTTCGCGGTGAGGCATTGCCCAGCATTGCTTCAGTTTCCGAAGTAGAGTTTACTTCCTGCAGTATAACCGATAGTTCGGGTGTTTATGCCGAACTGGAAAACGGGCTGGTCGTAAAAAAACAGAAACAGGCCAGGTCGCAGGGGACGACGATATCGGTCAAGAACCTTTTCCGCAATGTGCCTGCCAGGTTGAAGTTCGTCAAGTCGAAGAATACGGAAAACAGCTATATTGCCAATGTAGTCAGCCAGTATGCATTGGCTTATCCGGAAGTGCGTTTTACACTTTTCATCGACGGCCGTGAAAGCCTGAAAACGCCTGGCACGGGCAATCTTGCCGATAGCGTCAATGCCGTTTACGGTGTCGAAATAGCTTCAAATATGTTGCCGATTACTAATGAACAGGGGTTTAACGGTGATGATAAGTCTATAAAAATCAGCGGCATGGTCGCTTCTCCGAAGATAAACCGTTCCAATAAAAACTATATAAGCCTGTTCGTCAACCGACGCTGGATTGCTAACCGCAATCTGGTATGGGCGGTGGAAGAGGCTTATCACGGTTTGCTGATGACAGGAAAACACCCGGTAGCCGTCATCAATATCGAAGTTCCGCTGTCCGATGTGGATGCCAATGTGCATCCGACCAAGACGGAAGTCCGTTTTAAAGATGAAGGCAATGTTTATTTAGCTGTTCAGAGAGCTGTGCGGCAGGCGCTGGTAAATACGGCTCCGGTTCCGAAAGTGGAAGAAATTGCCGCTTCTTATCGCGGGCAATCGCAGATAATAGTTCCGCCGGAACAGAGACGCATGGATATGAAAATAGTTACGGAAGAGAAACAGGAAGTTCCCGTTGTCTCTTCGCTGCCGGTACTGCGTGTACTGGGGCAATCTATGAACAGCTATATCGTCGCCGAAGGCCCCGACGGGATTTATATCATCGACCAGCATGCGGCACATGAACGCATCATGTTCGAGAAAATCACAAAGCAAAAGGAACAGCAGGGAGTGGAAGTGCAGGGTTTGCTTGAACCGGTTAACATCGATGTTTTACCGATGCAGGATGAAATATTAAATAAGAATTATAAATATCTTGCTGACTTCGGTTTTACAATCGAGCCTTTCGGTAACAGGACGTATTTAATCAGGGCAGTGCCTTCCATAATGTATAAAAAAGACTGGCAGGCTGCCTTGAATGAACTCATCGATAAGTTGTCAGTAAAGGATAAAGCCAATATTACCGAGAATATAATCGCTACGATGGCATGTCACAGCGCTGTGCGCTTCGGCCAAAGTTTAACAATAGAGGAAATGCGCGAACTGGTGCGGCAGATGGAGCAGGCCGATTTGCCGCATGCCTGCCCGCACGGCCGGCCGACAATGATTCATATCACGAAGAAACAACTGGAGAAGGAATTCGGCAGGATTTAGTTACTTTGTAGTTATTTTTGTGAATATCAAATATTTCAGTTATAAATAGAGCTAGCTATGAGAATATTTGGAGAACTTTTAGTTGTTTTTGGTGTTTTTACGTTGCTAGGTGTTATTTTTGCTAGCGGTATACCAGCAAAGGTCGTATTTAGTGTAATGTCTTTGTGCTTAATATTACCTGGATGGAAGTTATGGCAGCGTAAGAAAAAAGAATAACAGAATAATAATGAGCTTATTAAATACTCTTGATAAAATCTTAATCTTCGAGCATTTGCTCATCTTCTTGCTTGCCGTTATACTCGATAAGTTCCCACCTGACCATGCCGTCTTCTATCAACTGCTGTATCTTTTTTTCTGCTGATGTAAGCTGGCAATGTTTCCCCGTTTTTATTTCCATGATAACCACTTCCTGGGGGTCTCCCTGTGCCAGCCCGGGAAAGACTATCAGGTCGATGGGGCTGCCGATAAACCTGGCTTCGGTAGGGTCGTATTTGAATTCGGGGAGGTAAGGTGTCATTTGTTCGGTAAACTTGCCGCCCAGTACGGCACGGCTCTGTGTAATGGCCGATTGGCGTATCTTCTTTTTCTCCTGCTCCAGAGCGATGATTTCGGTTTCCTGCCAGTGCCGGAACAGGCTCCTGTAGCGCCAGTTTATAATATAGAAGGAAATGACGATTACGATGACAGAAATTATTGCGGCGATAGTGATTATCATCCACGTATCCATGTAAGATACCCTGCCCGTTTATAATTATTTTGCAGGCTGACTGCTGCTGCCCAGTTTTACTAACGGGATGCCGGCGGCGCACAAAGGACAATCGACCGGTTTATACGTAATCGTTTTCGAGCGGAGGCAACTGAAAAGAGGGGCTCCGAAATCGTGCTCCTGCTCGGAGCGGTCAACCAGTACTCCGATGCCGGCAACTAATCCGCCCTGTTCGCGAACGAGGTCAAGGACTTCGCACAAGGATTTGCCTGTTGTAAGTATATCATCGACGACAAGAACTCTTTCTCCCGGTTTAACGCCGAAGCCGCGTCTGAAAGTCCTTTTTTCACCTTCTTTTTCAGCGAACAGGCTCCTGACATTTAGCTGCCTGCCAACCTCATGAGCCAGAATAATACCGCCTGTAGTCGGCCCGGCAACTATTTCGATACCGGATTTCGCAAAATGCTGGCTGATAAGGCTGCAAAGCTGTTCTGTATAGCGGGGATGCTGTAAAACATGGAATTTCTCCCAGTAAACAGGGGAGTGCAATCCCGACGTAAGTAGGAAATGCCCTTCCAGGATGGCTCCTGATTTCTTAAATATTTCTTCTGTGTTCATAGCCTTCTCAGTTGAATGAATAATTCAGTACGAATCCGAAATCCGATATCGGCCAGTAGGAAAACCATGCCTTGCCGACGATTTCGTCGAGTGAAACAAACCAGCCGTAATGGGAATCACCGCTTTTATTGCGGTTATCACCCAGTACGAAGTAACAGTTTTCGGGAATCACTTCGCTGGTATAGGTATAATTCGGGTCGTCTACGATGTAAGCCGATTCATCCAGTGCAATAACAGTCCCGTCCGTCTGGTGAATATAAACGGTGCCGTCTTTTATTTCTACTACTTCCCCGGGGAGCCCGATGACGCGCTTGATATAGTCGTTCTCCGAATAAACGGGAGGGTCGAAGATAATGATATCGCCTCTTTGAGGTTCTGAGAAAAGGTATGCTACTTTATTTACCAGTATTTTCTGTCCGTCGCTGAGAGTGGTCTCCATGCTCGAGCCGTCCACTATGGCTTTGCAGGCGACGGCCTGTACCAGCAGAAAAATAGCAACAGCCAGCGCTAAAATTCCTATGAACTCGAGCAGCAGGCTTTTGACAGAATCGGTATTAAATAAATTGTTTTCCAAGTTATTCAGAATTATAAACTATTTATTGCAGCTTGCCAAACAAAGGTAAGAGGTGATGTTTTACAGTTCTTTATTTGTAGAAGTATAATTGAGCGGTTGTCAGATAAATGCCAGAAAATATTCATCATGGTAAAAGGAGGATAATATAATGAAAAAAAGTTTGACGGTTGTTGCGGTTTTTCTTTGTGCAGTCTTGATACTTGGATTGGCAGGGTGCGATATGTATGGGGATTCAAGCGATGCGGTTGTTACCCAGGCGATACAGAGCAATCAGGATGTCGGCATCTCGGTAACCGGAACCGGGGAGATAGATGTAACTCCTGATGTTGCGGTTCTCAACCTGGGAGTCATGGTGCAGATGGATAGTTTGGCGCAAGCACAGCAGCAGGCGGTGGATTCGATGGATGCGATTATGGCTGTTCTTAGCGGATATAGTATTGCCGACGAGGACATCCAGACCGTTGATTATTCCATAGAGCCTGTATGGACATGGAAAGACAGCGAATCTGTATTTGCCGGGTATAAGGTGACTAATACTGTCAACGTCAGGATAAGGGATATGGACGGTATCGGTGAAATTATCGATGATGCAGTGGATGCAGGTGGTGAGTACGTGGTTGTCAACGGTGTTACTTTTGCGATAGATGAACCTGAAGCCTATTATGAAGATGCCCGTACGGCGGCCATGGCTGATGCTAAAGAAAAAGCCACTCAACTGGCCAAATCTGCCGGAGTAAAGGTCGGCACACCTATCAGCATATATGAAAGCGAATATTATTCTACGAGAACATCAGGGCTGGTTTATGCCGAGATAGACGGTAATGCATCGACCAGTATCAGTTCGGGGCAGCTGACAATTACGGTGACAGTTCAGGTAGTTTACACTATAGGATAGAAATCCCCGGATTTAGAGTTGTACACATAATTGTGCTATGATGTTAAGGGCTTAAAATATTATTAAGCCCTTAACTGTATATACTGTTTCAACAGATATATCTAATAATGCAAAAAATTCAAATACAAGGACTTTGAACTGATATTGGTATGGCTTAAACTTGTTATTTGCTGCCTGATAATTCTGTTTGCCGGCACCAGGCTTGCCCGGTATGGAGATGCTGTTTCCGAGCGTACCGGATTGGGGCGCATGTGGATAGGGCTTATTTTAATTGGGCTGGTTACATCCATGCCAGAGATGGTTACCGGCGTCAGTTCCGCCGCCATAGTCGGTCAACCCGACCTTGCGCTGGGAAATTTCTGGGGCAGTTGTATCTTTAACCTGACGATTCTGGCTGTTTTAGATATATTCCATCGCAGGGGGCCTGTGCTTTCGGTTGCCAGCAACAGGTATATTCTGCCGGCTTTTCTCGGTATCGTATTGATCTCTATAGCCGGTATCAGCCTGCTTATCGGCGACAGCTTCACTTCTGTATCTTTAGGGTGGATTTCCTTAACGAGCATCCTCATTTTTGCCGTTTATATAATAGGTATCCGGCAAATGTTTATTTACGATAAAAATCATCCTGCCGAACAGGATGTCGAAGAGGATGCGCAGTATTCACATCTCAGCAGCAGGCAAATATACGGCAGATTTATACTGGCTGCCCTGGGAATCATCGCAGGGGGCATATGGCTTTCCTTCATAGGCGATGAAATATCCGTTACCTATAATTTGAGTGCCAACTTTGTAGGGAGCCTGTTCCTGGCTATCGCTACTTCCCTTCCCGAGATTGTGGTTGCTGTAACCGCTTTACGTATGGGAGCCATTGACCTCGCTGTGGGAGATATCCTCGGCGCTAATATGTTGAACACGGCGAATATCTTTGTTACTGATATATTTTATACTAAAGGGCCTTTACTGGCGGATGTATCGAGCAAAAACCTTTTTACGGCAGCGGCCATGATAATTATGACTCTCATCGTGATTGCGGGGCTTAAGTTTAAGAGTAACCGCAAAACTTTCAAAATTATAAGCTGGAATGCCCTGCTTATTCTTGCTATATACATAGCGACCACCCTGTTCCTGTTTTATCATTAAATATTTAAAGTTGCCCGATATCTGCTGGAATAGCTGCTTCATCCATCAATGCCCCCCGGTATTTTTGTTTTTGCGGTTTGCACTTATAAAAAAGAGAGTGTTAGAATGGTGTCATGGACTATATGGAGCAGGCGCTATCCATGGCCAAGCTGGCATTGGGGCAGGTAAGCCCTAATCCTGCTGTCGGCGCAGTGATAGTTAAGAACGGCGATATTATAGGGAAGGGATATACCCAGCCGCCCGGCTCCAGCCATGCCGAAATAGTAGCTCTCCAGCAGGCAGGGGCGGGAGCAAAAGGAGCCGTTTTGTATGTTACCCTGGAACCCTGCTGCCATTACGGTCGTACACCTCCTTGCACAAAATCTATCATCGAAGCCGGAATAAGTGAAGTGCATATGGCAATCCTCGACCCGAATCCGGTTGTGAATGGTAAAGGGCGAGAGGAACTGGAGAATGCCGGAATAAAGACAATTATCGGAGAGCATGAAAAGAAAGCCCGGGAAATCAACGAGGCTTACATAAAGTTTCAACGCACCGGTTTGCCGTTTGTTACAGTTAAGTACGCGATGAGTCTCGATGGGAAAATCGCCACATATACCGGGGATTCGAAATGGATAAGCGGGGAGGAATCGCGGCATTTTGTACATAATCTGCGCTATATTAACGATGCTATCATGGCGGGTGTAAATACGGTACTGGCTGACGACCCGCAGCTTACCGCCAGGTGTGGCGGTGGACGCGGTGGAACAGCCAAGAAGCAACCCCTTCGTATAATAATTGATGGAATGGGGTTGACCCCTGTAACGGCGAGGGTATTCAGCGAACCCGGGGAGACATTGCTTGTCATTGCCAAAAAGATTGCTAAGGCGAAAAAAGAAGCATATCATAAAGCTGGCGCTGAAGTACTTGAAATTCCGTCGGAAGATGGTTATATCGAGCTTAAAAAGCTCATGGGGGAATTGGGGCAGAGGAGGGTTACGAGCGTTTTGGTGGAGGGGGGAAGCATACTTTTCGGTTCGTTATTCGACCAGAAACTGGTGGATAAGGTCGTTGTTTTTGTAGCGCCTGTTATCGTGGGTGGGGAGAAGTCAAAAACCGCAATCGGGGGCAGGGGGGTGGAAAAGATAATGGATGCCATAAAGTTAAAGAATCTAAGTGAAGAACGTTTTGGCGACGATGTCATGTTCGTCGGCTACGTAAAGGAATAATGATATGTTTACCGGAATAGTCCAGGAAATCGGTATTGTAAAAACGATATCCCTTAACAGGATTACCATAATTGCTGGCAAGGTTTTGGAGAATATGCAACTCGGAGAAAGTATTGCCGTTAACGGGGCATGTCTTACGGTAACGGAATTTACTGAAAATACGTTAACGGTTGATGTGATGCCGGAGACTTTGAATAGAACAACCCTTAAAACACTGAAAAAGAACGAAGAAGTCAATCTGGAAAGGGCTTTGACGTTGGACGGTTTACTGGGCGGGCATCTTGTTCAGGGGCATGTGGATGCCACAGGGACTATCCTCTCCATAAAGGACGATGGTGGAGCTTCGATTTTTAAAATCCAGGCGCCCCAGGAAGTAATGTGCTATGTGGTTGAAAAAGGGGCGATTACCGTCGATGGCATCAGCCTGACGGTCATGGCAAGGACGGATACCACTTTCGATGTTTCTATAGTAACTTTTACGATGGAAAATACGGTTCTCTGCAATCGTAAGGAAGGTAATCTGGTCAACCTTGAAGCCGATATACTGGCAAAATATATGGTTGAATTCAAGAAAAGGGGTGTTGCAGACAGTAACATAACCTTTGATTTTTTACAGGAAAACGGATTTTTGGCTGCAGGATGACCGCATGGTCTCCGGGGGTAAATATGGTGTTATCGAGTATAGAAGAAGCGATAAAGGATATAAAAGAAGGCAAATTCGTCATCATAGTGGATGACGAGGATAGGGAAAACGAGGGAGACCTGGCGATAGCCGCCGAGAAGGTCACCCCCGAAGCCATCAACTTCATGGTGAAGCACGCCCGCGGGCTGGTTTGTATGCCCGTGAAGGGTGAAAGGCTGGATGAACTGGAGATACCGATGATGGTCTCTTACAACACATCGAAGTTCACGACAGCTTTTACAGTATCGATTGAGGCCAAACATGGTGTAACGACGGGGATATCGGCAAAAGACAGGGCGGAGACGGTAAAGGCTGTTATAAATCCCAAAACGAAGCCTTCTGATATAGCCCGTCCGGGGCATATCTTCCCGTTAAGAGCAAAAGAAGGCGGGGTACTGGTAAGGGCGGGGCATACGGAGGCCATAGTAGATTTAGCGAAGATGGCCGGTTTGTATCCGGCGGGTGTGATTTGCGAGATAATGAGCGAAGACGGCAGTATGGCGAGGCTGCCGGAGTTGAAAGAGGTAGCGGAGAAGTTCGGGATAAAAATCGTCAGTATAGCCGACCTTATTACATACAGGCGCAGACATGAGAAGCTGGTGAAGCGGGTAGCCGAGGCGAAGCTGCCGACGAAGTATGGGGAATTCGAGATAATAGCCTACAAGAGTGATATGGATCCTGACCAGCATGTAGCTTTGGTGATGGGAGACATCAATAATGAAGAGCCGGTGCTGGTGAGGGTACACAGCGAATGCCTGACGGGAGATGTATTCGGCAGTCTACGTTGTGATTGCGGTGAACAGCTTGACCATGCACTGAGGATGATTGCCGAGGAGAAGCGGGGAGTGCTGCTGTATATGAGGCAGGAAGGGAGAGGAATCGGGATACATAACAAGATAAGCGCCTATCATCTGCAGGATAATGGGATGGACACGGTGGAGGCCAATATATCGCTGGGCTTCCCGCCTGATTTGAGGGATTACGGAATCGGTGCGCAGATACTGACCGATTTGAATCTGCACAGGATAAGGTTGCTTACGAACAATCCGAAGAAGGTAATCGGGCTTGAGGGATACGGGCTTGAGGTAGTCGAGACGGTGCCTATAGTGGTAAAACCGAATCCCTATAACGAGCGCTATCTTGAAACGAAGAAGAATAAGATGGGGCATATTTTAGATTAAAAATAAACCATATATAACGGAGGGTGTATGAATAAGAGTTTTGAAGGAATGTTGGTCGGCAAGGGGCTGAAATTTGGAATAGTAGTGTCGCGTTTCAATGAGTTTATATCGAATAAACTTCTGGATGGGTGCAAAGATGCGCTTGTAAGACATGAGGTGAATGAGGGCGATATATATGTGGCGTGGACGCCGGGTGCCTTTGAAATTCCCCTGGTAGCTCTTAAAATGGCCAAGACGAAGAAATATGATGCCATAATATGCCTGGGTGCCATAATACGCGGTGGAACGCCTCATTTCGATTATGTTGCATCGGAGTATACAAAGGGGATTGCTAAAGTATCGCTGGATACCGAGTTACCTGTAATCAATGGTGTAATAACAGCTGATAATCTGGAACAGGCTATCGAAAGGGCGGGTGCCAAGATGGGTAACAAGGGGTTCACTGCCGCTACCAGTGCAATAGAAATGGCCAACCTCATTAAGGGATTGGGCTAATCTATATTACTTTATAGACGATATCGCCGGGCCTGACGCGTTCGGGAACTTTAATACCGATTGCGTCTCCGGCTTTGGCCGAAGTAACGGTCTCATTGTCTATTTGAATTGAAGATATTGTGAGTTCTATATCGGTTGTATGCCCCTTGATGTGTATCATATCCCCTGTATTCAATTCCCCTGAGAGTTCAATTCCTGCAACGACCGGATGAGCGAAGAAATCGGATACTGTCCCAACTTTTAATTCAGGCATTCTATCCCTCCTTCAGTTTCAATCGACAATGTTTAGTATATGTCACGGATATTCCTAAAGCAATAGAATAAGGGAAATTATTTTGACATATTTTGTACTGTCACGTATAATTAGCCTGTTTTTATCCTGAATTTTACACGCAGTATTTTATAACTTAAGAGGGCAGGAATTGGCAAAAGATAACAAAAATAATGCCAAACAGCAAAGCGATAACAGTGATAATCTGGAGAGACGTCTTGATATGCTTGACCGCCGTCTGGATGATATAGATTCGATGGTTTCTGCTGTTATCGAAAGAGTTATGAGCCAGCCGATGACAATACAGTTAAATTGTCCCAATTGCGGTAAAAATATAGAAATATCGCTTGTAGGTGTTAAGAAGCCTGGTGCTTAACTTAATACTGGAGGAAATTTATGCAGGTAATATCAGCGATTGATAGAACGAGATATAATGTTTTTGCATGGCGCTACCATTTAAGCATCCCATGGAAACTGGTTATGGCTGTTGCTATGGCCGGATTGACCGGCGTTTTAGCGCAGGTTAGAATTCCGCTCGAATGGAGTCCGATACCTATTACCGGACAAACGTTTGCCGTACTTCTGGCAGGCGTTCTTTTAGGTAGGAACTGGGGCGGTATCAGCATGGCGATATATGCTGCTCTCGGTATTGCCGGGGTTCCCTGGTTTACAGGATTTACAAGCGGCTTCGGTTCTACTGGCGGTTACCTTATCGGTTTTGTTCTGGCGGCTTTATTTATCGGTTATTTTACTGATAAATACGTTAAATCGAGATATTTTGTCAGTATGCTGGGATTGATGCTTTTTGCCAGTATTGTTATAGTGTATGTCCCAGGGGTTATATGGTTGGGTTTATGGTTGAAATATGCCGTGGGGACTGCTGTCAGCTTTTCGGCTTTGATGGCTATGGGGGTTTATCCTTTTATAGCAGGTGCCATCTTAAAGAGTGTGGCTGCGGCTTCAGTTGCCAAGATTATTACTCCTAAAAGTGATTATACCGGTAAATAATAAAGCTATGGTTGACTATAGCAGCCATAATTAGTAAAATTACTTATCCTCTCTGGGGCGGTTAGCTCAGTTGGTTAGAGCGTTGCGTTGACATCGCAGAGGTCATTGGTTCGAGTCCATTACCGCCCACCATTGTGCACAATAGGCAGAACCCCAATCTCTTCACAGGCTAGACTTTCTTGTGATAAAGGCAAATCATAATTCAATTGAACAGTATCTCCGGCGACTATTATCTCTTTGATAAAACTACGAATAAAAGCTCTTCTCTCACATAAGGAACTTTCATCGAGCAACTTTCTGAGATCGTTGACATAAGTTTTAACGAGATGAATATCAGCCAATTCAATCTTTCTATCGGAGAGCAAAGCTTCGAGTTTTGCCTGTCTCGGCTTCGTCGATAAATTGGGTGACAATATGATAATTATTCTCATTAGCATATTTTTTCAGTGCATTAAATTAGGCTGAAATAGATAAATCCACATCTTGTCTATCGGATGAAACTCTGGCATACAATGCTACTTTTATAGTTATCCTCCGGCTAATTACTACATACCCAAACGGTGGCAAATATCACATTGCCCCGGGATTAAACCAAGCAGCTTGATTTCTTCGATTATATTTTTGACTTTTGCTATAGAATCATCAAACGATTTATAAGTATAAGGGATAGAAGTCAGTTCCGACAGGTTTTTGGATGCCTTTAAGGCGCTTAGAAGGCCGTTTTTGATCTTGTCTTCATTGACCGTAAGGTCGTGGGAAGTTTGTTTAATTAGCCTAATATAAAAGTAACCGATATCTAATTTTACATGGCAGATATATTGTATTAATATTTACTGATGTATTTTATGTTGTAATTATCATTAATGATAAATAATGTTATGAAAATAAATAAGCAAACAATCATTTTAGTAGCTGTGTTTCTGTCTTTATTTACATATATTCCTACTCAAATGGAGGTAACAGCTGTTTCCTCTGTTTCCTCAAATAACCTGACGTTTGGAAGTATTACTTCAAAGGACGGGTTGTCCCAGGATATTATCGATTGTATAGTTCAGGATAGCTATGGTTACATGTGGTTTGGGACGTTGGCAGGTTTAAACAGGTATGATGGTATGAACTTTACCATATATAATACATTTCTAACACCATCTTTATACAACGCATATATAAATATCATCTATATAACACGTGACGATTGCTTATGGGTAGGTACGCAGTTTGGCTTATATAGGTATAATCCTGAAGCAGATACATTTACGGCTTATTTGAACGAGTCTGGAAATTCCAATACCATCAGTAATAATAACATCAGGGTAATATTTGAGGATGGTAATGGAATATTATGGATAGGAACCGATAATGGTCTCAATGTTTTCAACCGTGAGGATGAGACCTTTACAGTGTATACAAATGACCCAAATGATCCTGATAGTATAAGCAGTAACGCTGTTAAAACTATTTATGAAAGTTATGATGGGAATATGTGGATAGGTACAGAAGGCGGCCTCAATATTTTCAATCGTGATGATGAAACCTTTACAGTGTATACAAATGACCCAAATGATTCTGATAGTATAAGTAATGATACTATCAGGACAATGTTTAAGGATAGTAGCGGGATAATATGGATAGGAACAGCAAACGGGCTCAACATGTATGATCCGGAGACGGATTCGTTCATAGTTTACATGAATGACCCCGATAATCAAAACAGTATCAGTGGCAATTTCATTACGTCTATTTGTGAAGATGATTATGGTAATTTGTGGGTTGGTACGTTAACTGGTTTAAACCAGTTAAACATCGAGACAACAACTTTTATCAACTATAGATATAATGAAAATGATTCACATGGTATCAGTAATGACAATATAACGGCTTTATATAAGGATGACACAGGTATAATCTGGATAGGAACTATAAACGGAATAAATACTCTTAACATGAACGAACAGGCGTTTAAATATTATCCCGATATAACCAGCCCCGTATCGGGTATATTGAAAGCAGATGGAAATAATCTATGGCTGTGGAGAGGGGATGACCTTATTCTGTTCGATAATGAATCCAAGAGTTTGGAAGAGATATACCCCGGTGTTTTTAAGGATACGAATTACACCAATCCTACTTTGTGCGATATATGCCTCGGTAAAGATGGATATATATGGTTTGGGACGATACGCTATGGATTAAAAAAATTCGACCCGTTAACAAATACGACTACTACTTATGTTAATGATCCGGGGAATGATAGCAGTTTGAAGGATGATTCTATCATTACTTTGTATACCGACCATTCTGGAATAATCTGGATTGGAACCGGTTTGGGATTATGCAGCTACAATTCGGATACACAGGAATTCACTCAGTATCAGGATAATACCGCATATCCTGATGCCACAAGCAGTGGGAGGATATACTCGATATATGAGACTTCGGATAATAACATATGGTTTGGAACCGAGTCGGATGTATATGTGTTGGATAATGAAACCGGGCAGATAACACTGGCTATATCCAGTTCTGAGTTGAGCGGCAGTACGAGCGATAACAGAGTTGAAACGATATATCAGGATAGAGACGGACTGCTATGGATTGGAAGCGGTTGTAAATTATACAGCTATGAAATCGGAAACAAAGAACTTGTCCCATATGACTTGGGCGACCTCACACTGAATGACTTTATAGTTGATATTGTCGAAGATCACGATGGGGACATCTGGTTATCTAACAGGCAAGGACTTTGGAGGCTCTCTTCTGATGGCAGTGTTTCTAAATATGGGCTAAATGATGGGCTGGTGAGCGATGTTTTCTGTGAGAATGCCTGTTACATAATGGATGATGGCGAGTTGCTCTTCGGGACATTGGGTGGGCTTATATCTTTCTATCCCGAAGACCTGAAAATAAACGCTACGGTGCCTAAAGTGCTGATAAATAATTTTAGTTTGATTGATAAGCAGATATCATTCGATAAGCCGATTGAAGACATCGATGAGGTAAAATTATCATATTCCGATAATTCATTTGTTATAGACTTTGTCGCTCTGGATTATAATTCTCCTGAAGATAACCAGTATGCCTATAAACTGGAAGGATTCGATGAGGGATGGAACTATTGCAGCGCTGTGGAAAGCTTTACCAAATATACCAATATACCAAGCGGACAATATACATTCATGGTTAAAGCAGCCAATAGTGATGGTGTTTGGAATGAGGAAGGGGCCTCCTTAAAAATAGTTATCGGTACTCCTTTTTGGCAGGAGTGGTGGTTTATAATTTTTATAATAACCCTGGCGGTACTGGTGGTATTTGTAATTATAAAACTAAGGACGCGTGTAATAAGCAGGCATGCTCAGGAGCTTGAATTTCAGGTTGAAAGAAGAACGAGTGATCTGAAAGACCAAATTGATGAGAGAATTAACTATACAAGAGCACTGGTTCATGAGTTGAAAACTCCTCTTTCTCCATTGTTGGCATCGAGCGATTATCTGGTACAGCAGATTAAAGATGAGTCTTTATTAAAATTTGCTAGAAATATTAACAGGGGAGCACTTCATTTGTCGACCAGAATAGATGAGTTGGTGGATTTGGCTAAAATCGAATTGGGTTTAATCAAGATAACGTGTAATCCTGTGAATTTGAATAAGCTATTGACAGACATTATGGATTATTCCAGACCTGAAGCATCTATGAATGGGCAAACTTTAGTACTGGATATGCCTGATAATATGCCTCGGGTTCTGGCTGATGAAGTACGTATAAAACAGGTGATTTTTAATCTATTGAACAATGCTTTTAAATATACTAACCGGGGTGGTACTATAACTATAAAAGCTGAAGAAAAAGATGACGGGGTTGTCATAGAGGTTATAGATACCGGTCGGGGTATTGACGAGGAAAAACAAAAATATTTATTTCAACCGCTTTATAAAAAAATGGACGATGAGAAAGATAACCTTAGCGGTTTAGGTATAGGCTTACAATTATCCAAGATGTTTATAGATTTACATGGCGGACATATCTGGGTAAGGAGCGAAGTTGGAAAGGGCAGTACATTCGGTTTTTGGTTGCCTTATGGTTCTGATTGTATTAATAATTCAGGATAAATCACTATGAAAATACTTATTATTGAAGATGATTATGGGACAGTAGAGGCTATCTCACTATCGATTCAGGTTGGGTGGCCTGAGGCAAAAGTAGTTTCCACAAAACTTGGAGAGGAAGGGCTTGACTTGGTTGAAAGAGAAGCTCCCGATATCGTTATTCTTGACCTTGGATTGCCCGATGTAAGCGGATTTGATGTTCTGAAAAAAATCAGACTTTTTTCCAGCGTTCCGATTATTATATTGACTGCCAGGGAATCGGAAGCCGATGTAATAAAGGGGCTTGAATGGGGGGCTAATGAATATATCATAAAACCTTTCCGACAACTGGAATTACTGGCCCGCATAAAATCAATTTTAAGAATGTTCAATGCACCGGTACCAAGAGAATTTTTATATTTCGGGAAGTTTAAGTTTGATGTTTATGCACATAAACTAATTAACGGCAAAAAGGAGATCATGCTTACCAATATTGAATCAGCTATATTGTATAAGCTGATTATGAATAAGAACAGAACTGTGACACTGGATAGTTTAGCGGAAACCATATGGGGGGATAATTATATTGGGGGCAATGAATCTATCAGAGTTCATATTCGGAATTTGAGAGAAAAGATTGAGGTGGATTCCAGTAAACCAAGATTTATTAACACCAAACAGGGGGTTGGTTATTCTTTTATGACAGATTAGAGTAATATGAAGTAATAATTTCCCTATATTTCGTTCAATAAAAGCCAGACCATAACAGTCTTTGGCTTTTTTTTATTCCTTTTCGATTAAAAATATCATGACTTTTTCTTCAGCCGGTATCAATATCGGCAAATCGCTCTTCTGTATTTTTATATAAGCTCGAAGATAGCATGCTGTATCTGTTAGATATAGATTATTTTCCATCATTATTTGGGTGGATAAAACATATTTAAGCTGTTTATAAAGCATTCTTTATACAACATCGTCAATCTTAATCCGGTTCTTAATACCTTATCTATAAACTGTTAGTTAACAGAATCCTGTATAACCCCGTCAGATTGAAAGGCATAAACATTATTAATCGGATAACCGAAGCTATAAAAGAGATAGCTAATCATTATAAGCAAGAGGTCAAGTGATGAATGTACTAATTACGGGCAGTGATTTAGAAATGAGCGAAGAAGTTCGTCTGACTTTGAATAGTGCTTATCCGGATTGGAATTTGTCAATATTACATTCGGAGATGGAGTGTTTAAATGTAATTTATAGTGAATGTCCCGACATAGTAGTTATGGGGATGCGCTTGTTTGATTCGAATTGTCCAGGTTTGTTGGAACAGATTCGTGATGAATCGGATGTTCCGGTTATAACGCTGTCAGGTGACAGAGATGTTAATACTCTGGTGCAAGCTTTCGAGGCAGGTGCCAATGATTATATTGTTTACCCTTTTAACAGGGCAATATTTGTAGCTAAGGTGAAAGCATTGGTCAGGAGAAGAAACTGGGATATTCGAGCGATAGAAGAAAAATTAAGCAAAGTAAAAGCAGGGAAATGAATAAAAGTTTTTTTATTGATAAAAAATTATGAAATGGAGGTGATGCCTATTAAGCACTCAGTATCATGTGTACGTAATCTATGAAAGGAGAAAGGATTGAAAAAAGACCAAGAAAAGTTGCCTAAAAAAGAAGAAAAAGAACAATCGGGCGAAGTTTCGAGAAGAGAATTTCTGGTTGGGGCTGGTACGGTAGTAGTTGGTGGTGCAATCGGTGCCGGAATTCTGTCAAGTTGTGGAGGAAATGAAACCGTCACTACGACAGTCGAAAAGACTAAGACGGTTACGACTACGAGTGTTATGGGGGATGGGGAAGTAGTTACTGTAACCGCTCCTGGTGGTGGTACGGTTACCGAAACGGTAACGATAGGAACTGGAACATCTGTTGAACCTGCATTTGAGGAAGAGACCACCTGTATTAACATGGTCGGCGGCAATACCAATACTGCTGTAGACCTGGATATCAAAAATGGCAAGATTATAAGAATCAGAGGGGTTCACTGGGATGAAACTGCCACCCAGGAAGAACTGGATGCCAGTTACTGGAAATATACAGGAACCAACAGGAAGACCGGGGAAACAATGGCCCTGGAGGTCAGTGGTAAATCGGATCCGGTATATATGCAATATGCGTATAAAAAACGTATTTATTCACCGAAAAGGATTCCTTATCCTTTGCAGAGGGTTGATTGGGAACCCGGTGGCGTAAATGTTAACGCCAAGAACCGCGGCATCAGTAAATTCAAACGAATTTCATGGGATAGAGCTGCAGAGATTATAGCCAGTGAGATTAAAAGGGTCCAGGAAACCTATGGAAACTATGCGATTCTTGATAAATCCGATGGCTGTCATCGTGAAACTAAAAATGTCCAGGGCGGTTCCTGCAGTGCAACTGTCTCAGGGCTTTTACAGTATATGGGCGCCACCCTTTCCGTAAGAAACGCAGACAGTTGGGAAGGCTGGTATTATGGAACCAAGCATATTTGGGGGAATGGAACCAGAGGTGCTATGCCCAGCGAGAACAATCTTGTCTTGGACCATACTCTAAACACCGACATGATAATATATGCCGGCTGTGACTGGGATACTACGGCAGCTTGTGGGGGTATGTTGCCCAGTCGTGTGGCACGATGGTATCGTCATTTAGGTATTAAATCTGTTTATATAGCACCCGATATGAACTTCCAGAATCAATCGAATCCTGACAAATGGATTCCGGTAATCGGTGGCAGGGATGATGCTTATCTACTGGCTATTATTTATGTATGGTTGACGGAAGATACGTGGGATAAAGATTATGTTGATACGCATTGCTGGCCGAACTCCGCAGACCTTGTCGATGGAAAGACAGCGATGGATTTCATTAGAGCCTATGTCATGGGTGATGACGACGGGGTTGTAAAAACGCCTGAATGGGCACAGGAAAAATGTGGGGTTAAGGCGTGGACTATCAGGGCACTTGCCAGACAGTGGGCGAGCAGGAATACTTCTTTAGACCACCATCTGGGTGGAGCGATGATAAGAGGCCCCTATTCACACGAATGCGCCAGACTTTGGGCTGTTTGCCTTGCAATGCAGGCATTGGGCGCTCCCGGCAGAAATCAAAACTGCACGTTTACAGGGCCGAAATACCCCTCGTTTGTCTCTCTTACTGTTGGGGCCGTCGGTGCAGGTTCCAGGTTTGCCGGACTCGGTGCGCAGGTATCATATCCACCACCTGCTATAATCAAGCAGGTAATTGCAAAAACAGTTATCCCTGGAGCAATCCTGGATGGACACGCTGAAACCTGGGGAAATACCGCCCTGTCGGCACCACCTGAAGACCAGTTTATCAAATGGGTATATCCTGATCCCGAAGTTGACCAGAAAATCCACATGATGTGGGCGGATCAGGCTTGCCATATCAGTTGCTGGAATGACTCAAACAGTTATATCCAGGCTGTCAGAGATGAGAGTATAGAGTGCTATGTCATACAGCAGATGTGGTTTGAGAACGATTGTGAGTTTGCTGATATTATCTTACCCATCAATACCAGTTCTGAAGAAAGGGATATCAATAATTCCCGTGCCGGTCGTGATGCCATTATCTATTTTGACAAACCGATTCAGCCGGTTGGTGAATCGAAGTCCGATATGGAAGCTTGTGCCCTGGTTGCCGAGAAGCTTGAGGCATACGGAGGACAATATGCCGGTATTTATTCATACTATACCGGAGATATGACTCTGGACGATTGGGTCGACGAAGGTTTTAACGTCTCACCTCTCAGCGGATATATTTCCTATGAAGAGTTAAAAGAGAAACGCTATTATCTTTGTCCGGTCAAAGAAGGTTGGGAAAATGTCGCTCCTGGTATGCTGGATTTTTACAATGACCCCGCCAGTGCCCCTATCAATCTGCCTTCGGGGTTACTTGAGCTGTACTCCAGCAACATCGCCAACCTTGGTACAGAGGCTTTCGGATATGATGGCGAAAGACCTCCTATTCCTCACTATATTCCCGGTGGTACCGGCGTAATCGAGGGGGATACTACAGGCAAGACATGGACTCATGATGAAAGCCTTGACCCCGAGGTTGGAGAACGGTGCAAAACCTATCCTTTGATTATGCAGTCACAGCATTGCAGGTGGAGAGTACACGGACAATATGATGATATCCCATGGACGAGAGAAATTCCTTCCTGTAAAGTCAAAGGTTATGACGGCTATATGTATGAGCCTGTCTGGATCAATCCTGTTGATGCTGAAGCAAGGGGTATACAGGATGGTGATATCGTCAAAGTATTCAATGAACGTGGTATCGAACTTGCTGGCGCATATGTAACGTCGAAAATAATTCCCAGCACTGTTCATATGGACCATGGTGCTATGCTTGACATGATCAATTGCGATCCGGGTGACTTCGAAGAGCGAGAAACGAAGTGGGTTAACCGTGGCGGTACGGGCAATAATATTTCACCATACCCTGGACTTTCCCAGCATGCACCTGGAATGTGTGTAAGCAACTATCTTGTCCAGGTGGAAAAAGTAACAGGTGAAGAAATGCAACAATGGAGAGAACAATATTCTGAAGCATTTGAAAGAGATTACGACCCGCGTTACGGTATCTTGGTAACTGCCTGGATTGATAAGGAGAGCACAGACTAATGAAAGCTTTTAGAATTGAACCAAATGAATGCAGCGTTTGTTATTGCTGCCAGATTGCGTGTAAGGATGAACATTGCGGTAACGACTGGATGCCGTATGCCAAACCACAACCTGAATGGGAGCATTATTGGGGCAAACTGAACGAATACGAGAGAGGCAATACTCCTCAGGTCAGGGTCGTAGCAGTATTTGTACCCTGTCAGCATTGTGTGAATCCTGTATGTAAGGATGAGTGTCCTGTTAATGCTATTGTAGTCAGAGATGATGGTCTTGTGTGGATTAATCCGAAACTATGCACCGGCTGCCAGCTGTGTGTTACTGCCTGTCCCTACGATTGTATTTATTACAACGCACAATTCCAGATTGCTCAGAAATGCACGGGTTGTGTACATTTACTGGATACTAATAAACCGTTCGGACCTAGATGTGCTGATGCCTGTGCCCATCATGCCATACAGTTCGGAGAGGAATCAGAACTGGATATTGCCGGCAGTTCAACACTGCCAGCATATCATGGTGAAACACCGGAAACCAGAGTCCATTATATAAACATGCCCGGTATGTTCGTTGCCGGTACTGTTTATGATCCGAGTTCGAACGAGATCGTGGAAGGTGCAACCTGCACGCTGACCGGATCGGATGGCAGTACCTATACAGCGACTACTGACGAGTTTGGTGATTTCTGGATTGAAAATCTTCCTGAGGCTGATGGTTTTTCTATTCAGATCAGTGGCAGTGGAAAGGTTTATTCAAAATCCGATATAAGCACCATAGGCAATTCAGTCGGTTTAGGTGATGTAGCTGTATCCTAATTTCTGGGGTACGAATTTTGGAGGGGGAGTGTTCCCCCTCCAAAATCAAATAAAAAAGGAGGGATTTTGTTTATGGGAAATGTGAGGATTTGGATCTGGAGATTACTCGTATTAGTCGGTTTAGGAGGAGTGGCTTTTTCCCTGACTCATATGTGGTGGTCGGCCGATCTGGAGGCTTTGCGTATTTACGATGCCGTTATTATTAAACCGTGGGCATTGGATTTGGGAAACGTAATCGATTATAAAGAATATTTTGCAGGAGCTGAGGATGCATTGCCAGGATTTTTTGAGCCGTGCATGTGGGTTTATACTGTATTGTTTATCCTGTGTCTTATAGTCGGTTTTATATTCAATAAGAAGACCGTTCATCTGCTGGGCAGGGATTTAAACCTGTCAAGGTGGCTGGTTGGCATAGGCGGATTTTCATATATTGTTGTATTCGTATCATTCTATCTGGTTGCATCCGCCAAGAGCGCGGCGTTCGGGCTTCCTTCGCTTGTAGGAAGATACTATTTATCTGCAGGTACCGGTGCTGAATCAAGCTGGGTAAATGCGGAACTACAAATTGGAAGCATGGTAGCCTTAGGCACCGGAATATTCCTGCTTATAATCGCAATTATCAGACCGTTAATAACAGGTAGAAACAAAGAAATCAGTTAAAGGTCTACTTTTTACAAAGGAGAAGATAGCATAAATAATGAACAAAGCACAATTACTAGCTGGTTTATGTATATGCATGCTTTTTGTTGTAACCGGATGTCAGGCTGAGCCGGTTACAACTACTGTTCACTCTACTGCTACAGTCACGGCTCCCGTACAAACCGTCACTGTAACCAATACTGTAATCAGTACTGTAACAGATACTGTTGCAGTAACTTCTACATCACCCGTTATTACTACAACAGCGGATACAAACACGGTTACATCATCCTCTTCGGAAATCGAGACTGAGGCTGTGTGGTTCGATGGCGGTGACGAGTGGTTTTATGCGTTTAGTTATAGTACTCGTGTAACTTCAACCGGTATTACTGTTAGAGGCTATTTGGGTAATTTAGGATTGAGCAAAGTAGCAATCATATCACTCTACGCTGATTTATACGATATCAACGGCAATATTATCGGGACTACCGATACAGTAAGCGTCAGCCATTCTGTTACCAGCGCTACGCCTGTATTTACCTTGAAATATGAAACAAGCGATACTTCGAATATTGACAAGGTTGTAATCAATATTCACTGCGATTATGCATAAATAGAAACGAATAAACAATAGTAACAAGTTATAGGAGAATAGCAAAAAATATGAACAGAGTAAAATTACTAACCGGGTTTTTATTTATATGCATAATTTCTGTTCTAACCGGGTGCCAGGTTGAGCCGGTTACAACTACTGTTCACTCTACTACTACAACCACGCCACCTGCGCAAACCGTCACTGTAACTGATATTGTAACCAGCACCGTAACCGATACTATTACAATAACCCCCTCTGTTACTACAACGGCTGATACAAACACAGTTACGTCATTGTCTACGGCAGGAATAAGCACAGAGGTTGCCTGGTTCGAAGACGGTGATGATTGGTTCTATGCCTTCAGCTATAAGACGGAGGTAACTTCAACCGGTATCACTGTTAGTGGATTTCTTGGAAACAAAGGGTTAAGTAAAGTAGCAATCCTATCAGTTAATGCTGATTTGTATGATATTAATGGCAATATTATCGGTACTACTGATACATTGGACATCAGTCATAATGTTGAAAGTGCAACTCCAAAATTCACACTTACATATGAAACCAGTGATACTTCTGTTATTAACAGGGTTGTAATCAATGTCCACTGTGATTATGCATAAATTTGTAACGCTAAATAAATGGAACAGTATGTAGTAGTTATAAGTATTTGTTATTGAGTGACTAATATAATTGATTACGGACTATAACAACAGATACAGAACCTGACTTAATATTTTTATAAGTTAGGTTTAAAAAACAACTAAAGAGCTTGGGAATAAAAGTGAAATGGATATGGCTGTAAAAGTATGTATTTCATTTCTGAATATCTGAATTGGACCGGGACTGTGATTCCCGCTCATTCAAAATGTTGTCCCGGTCCAAGTTAATATTTACAGCGATTTATCAGCACTAACGCAAGTAATTTTTAAAGAATACTTGACAGGTTTAAATTATAAAGTTATGAGATACAAGGCAATTTTAATACATCCGCCAGCCACCTATGATTTCCGTAAAAGGGTAGTCTTTTCAGGCCCGCTGGGTTATACGGTGGGTGAGAGTACATCTCAGTTTATGATACCTGCTGTAGGTCTGTTGAGCATAGCGGAATATCTTCAAAGAAACGGTTTTGAAGCATATGTGGATAATATTTGTGAGCGGATGGTGAAAGACAGCGAATTCGATGTCGAATCCTATATCGAAGAGCTTGAAGCGGATGTATATGGAATAAGCCTGCACTGGTGCGTACATTCACAAGGAGCAATAGAGATAGCAAATTTGATAAAGAAATTGCATCCCGAGTCGCGGGTGATACTTGGAGGGCTTACCTCAACGGTATTTGCAGATGAGATAGTTGAAAAGTGCAAATATATAGATGGGGTGATTCGGGGAGAGGGTGAGAAACCTTTTGTAGAATACATGAGGGTAATTGAATCAGGTACAAGACATTGGGAGGAAGTGCCCAATTTGACTTATAGAGGAAGAGATGGGAAATCTGTAACCAATCCATTAATGAAACCGGATTGTAATCTGGATGAATATGAATTTACCAGAATAGATTTACTGAAACCCAATGGCGTTATATTTAGTGAGGATATGCCTCCTCACTGGATGATACCGATCTGCCGTGGGTGTACGCATAACTGTGTAAGCTGTGGGGGGTCGGCATACAGTTACAGGAAATATCTGGGACGGAGATGTCCGGCATTCAGAAATCCGCATAATGTGGCGGAAGATATAAACAAACTTGGGAAACAGGGGATAAAACTGATATTCCTGTTTCAGGATCCGCGTATGGGTGGAGATAGATACTGGAGAGAATTATTTCAAACATTGAAAGTTGAAATCAACCAGGAAGTTCGAATATCTGCAGAGATTTTCGGGCCTGCTGATGAAGAATATATAAAGGCATTATCCGAGATTGGAGTGCCGGTAACGCTCACTATATCTCCCGAATCGGGGGTGGACAGCGTAAGAACCGCACATGGGCGGAATTATACAACTGAAGATATATTACAGACAGCAATACTTTGCAAGCAGTATGGAATAACTATAGGAATACATATGATGATAGCTCTTGCCAGCGATACACGCAAGACAATCATGCAGACATGGAAGACGTGGGAACGAATTTGTGAAATGGATAAGAAGAGTCATGGAAACACCGGCATTCTGTATGCCTTCGGTCCGATGATTTTGCTGGATCCAGGCTCGAAAGCGTTCGATAGGCCGGATGCCAATGGATACAAACTGATATTCAGTAATTTCGAGGATTACTATAAAGGTCTTAGTATGCCTTCATGGGACCAATGGATGTCATATGAGACTAAAAAACTCTGCAAGAAAGATATTGTGGATATGATACTGAAATCTCTTGAATTTTCCACCAGGTTACGGGAGAGGTATGGCAAATTTACAAAAGAGGAAGCTGATGAAGCAATATATAATTTAGTAACCGTGAGCCGTACTGTTTTGTCGGCAACCAAAGGGATAAATCTTTGAAAGAGATGTTCGATACTATATTGCTGCACCCTCCTGCAATATATGATTTCCGTAAGAGAATTATAATGCCCGGTCCGCTGACAGATGTGAAACGAATTCAGTATAACAAGGTTGCTTTGGGGGTGCTGAGCATAGCAGATTATCTGGACAGGTCGGGATATAAAGTGGTTGTAGATAATCTGGCAGATCGTATGGTTCAGGATGACGGGTTTGATGTAGAGCGGCATATAAAGAATATGGAAGCAAAGGTATATGCGGTAGGGCTGCATTGGCATCATCATTCTCAGGGAGCATTGGAAATTGCCAGGTTGTGCAAAGAGTTACATCCAGATTCAAAAGTGATAATGGGAGGGCTGACAGCTACCTGCTTTCAGGCTGAACTAATAAATAAATATCTGTTTGTTGATGCGGTTATAAAGGGGGAATCCGAAAAACCGTTCAAAAGTTTTTTAGAGACATTGGAATCTGGCGGGAGTTGGGAAAATGTGCCGAATTTGACATACAGAAAAACCGATGGAAGTATCAAATCCAACGACCTGATGCTTCCTGATGAAACGTTGGATGACTACGAATTTACAAGATTCGACCTGTTGGAACCTGATTCATCTGTATTCGGGAATATTCCACGGGCAAGCCTGGTGGTATGCAGGGGATGCACACACAACTGCGTTACCTGTGGGGCGTCGGCATACAGCTATAAAAGATACCTCGGCAGAAGTAAACCTGCATTCCGAAGCCCCCGGAAGATAGT
This sequence comes from Dehalococcoidales bacterium, assembly GCA_034429935.1. GTDB lineage: Bacteria > Chloroflexota > Dehalococcoidia > Dehalococcoidales > UBA5627 > UBA5627. The sequence goes on along the minus strand of DAOUFJ010000021.1, from coordinate 10,865 downwards.
TGATGATATAAGAAAACTTAATGCTCAGGGAATATACCAGGTTGGATTGTATCAGGATCCCCGGATGGGGGGGAAAGATTACTGGATGGAACTCTTTGATGAACTGAAAGAGGCTACGGATTTAAAAATTGAAAGGCTTTCTGTGGATTTATTGGCAGCAGCCGATGAAGAGTTTATAAGGACGGTAGCGATGACCGGCATTGAGACGATATTGTATTTCTGCCCCGATACAGGTTGTGAAATGGTAAGGAAGAGGCAGGGGCGTGGATATACGAATGCAGATATATTGAATACGATTAAACTCTGCCACAAATATCATCTGGCGCTAACCGTATTTTTTTCATCAGGGCTGTCAGGAGAGACGCTGGATAACATCAATGACACCTGGGAATTATGGCAACAGATAAATGCTCTTGACAAAGCGGCTATCGGAAAAGGCTGCATGGGGAATATCAGTTGCCGTGTTTTAGCTGACGGCCCCATTATGGGCCCAATTATTATTGAACCCGGGTCGCTTTCTTATGACTATCCTGACGAATACGGGTACAAAGTAATTTACAAAACGCTTGAAGATTATATAGAAGCGCTAAATCAGCCTTCTTGGCATCAGTGGATAAACTATGAGACCGACCAACTCGATAGGCATGGGTTAACGGAGTTAACCCATGCGGCTGGCGAACAGTTTATCAGAATGAGGATCAATAATGGTGCATATAATCCCGCCAAACCGAATGTGGATTATATTTTGACACTGTCGGATCGAGTAGGGACAGCTGAAGTAGATAAAATTATGCAGATTGATGATGAAATAGAACGGAGTGATCGGTTGCTGTATATAAAAGAAGCCTTAGATGCGCCTATTAATATAAATTCCAGGATCGATGATAAATATGGATACAAAAAGGAAATCAAGGAATACCTGTTGAAGCGAATAAAGTATGGGAATCAACAACGGAGATGAAATCCTGTGGGAAAAATTGTAAATATACTTAAGAATGATTACTTTCAGATAGTTTTAAGAATCATACTGGGGGCAATATTCATACTTGCAGCGGCTGGGAAACTCCCTGATACTGCAAAATTTGTAGAAGAAGTGACGGGGTTGGGGCTGTTACCATGGAAAGTGGCATTTGTGTATGGTTCTATACTCCCATGGTTGGAGTTGGTTACGGGTTTATGCCTGGTGCTCGGAATATTCCCCCGAATTGCGTCAACTGTTAGTATCTTGATGATAATAAGTTTTCTGATAGCTAACGGGACCTCTGTATATGGATATCGTGAATCATTATGTCCGGGATGCTTCGGTGATATTCTGGTGAAAACATCCGATGCATTGTTAATAGATATATTCATGCTGGTTTTAGCATCGCTGATATTTGTTTTTTCCGGAGGTAAGATGCGCCTGGATTGCTGGATCGGCGGCACTATCAAGTCGTTGAATAAACGAGCAGGATAGGGTGATGAATTATATGAACAAGAAGAAATACAAACTTTCAGTCATTACTATTTGCATTCTGTTTATCACGTTGTTTGCAATGTTTTTATCGTGTTCTGAAAGAGTGATTCTGGAACAGGATGCAGGTATTATGAAACAGATTCAGAGAATATTCGATAATGCATATGGATATACAGTGTATGAGGAAACCTATAATGATAGCCCCATTTATGCAGTATACGATGATGATTATCGTATACTGGGAATTGTATATACGGCAGTGGGAAATGGATATCAAGGCCCTATGCGCATTTTGACGGGGCTGGAAAATAAAGATGTGATCCATGCTGCATATGTTCTTGCCAGTAATGATGAGTTGAATGCCGGCAACGGGGATGGAGGCGACCCTCTGGATTTCAGCCTTCTGACAGAGCAGGTAAAAGGTCTGCCTGTATCCAAATGTATGCTTTCCGATGATGGCGGGAGTGTAGATGGCATAACCCGGGCGACAAGGAGTTCAGAGTCTTTTGTAAGCATTATCAGAAGTTCTGCCTCAGAAATTTGGGACTACTTGCAATAAAGAAAAAGGAGAAATTTAATGCAAAACGATACGATGATTAACGCAGGAAAGAAGGAATACAATCCGATTGGTGTAATGCCTTTTGGTAAGGTGACAGGGAATGAAAATGTTGCTATAGTCAGCCATGAATTTGTCAAAGCAAATGAGTCATGCAAAGATACCATGATCATATTACACCTGAAAAATAATATAAGCAATGATATCAGCAGAGTAACATTCTCTATTGATTTTTATGGTTCAGGAGGGCAGATTATTCAATCTAAAGAACAATCCATATTTGATTTACAGGCTGATAGTACGAGAACGGTGGTGTTCTCCCCGGAACGCTCAATGTCACATGATGTAACCGGTTATTATGTTAGAATTCTTGACACCATAATACCTCCTGCTCCCGTATTGACCGGCAATGAATATATAAACATATACAAACATGATCTTGTCAAGGATGAAGATGCACATTCCGGTCATGCCATGGCAGAGTTGACATTGGCTATCTCCAATATTTCAAATATTACGATAGCCACGGCGGTTTTTGACGTTTCGTTTTTAAATGACGAAGGACAGGTGTTGGAGTACAAGCAGCAAAAGGAAAGAGAAATCAAGGTTGGGACTAACAGGGGAGTCGTCGTTGAAGCAAATAAAGAAATTTCCAGGGATATATACAGTTATCGTGTTTCGATAAATAAGATAACCACTGTAGAAACAGAAAAGGCACAAATAGTCTTTTGTGAAGCCAACACGCTGGATGAAAAAAACGACAGTATTTTTTGTGTTATAAAAAATATCAGTGATGAAATAGTAGATACGGCATTTATTGCAACGTTTTTTAATAAAAAGCAGGATAGAATCGGATATAAATCCGTAGCGGTGAGACAAATCCCCCCCCATGAAAAAAAACAGGTTCGTTTGGTTTTCAGGGCGCCGGAAAATGAAAAAACAATGAATATCAAATATGAACTGGCCGATTTAATATGGGATGATTGTAGCCTGTAATTTTCTATTTGTAATCGGAGAGTAATTGATGAAGTTGTTAGAAAGAAAGATAAAGGACAAAACTGCTTACTTGATATCCGAATTGGAAAGAGATGAACAGGATAACTTTGCTGATAAAATCTACTCCAGAAAATCAAGGAATATAGCCGTGCCGGGATTTAAAAAGGGCGAAGCTCCTCGAGAGGATTTTATTGCCATATACGGGCATGATAAATTCTGGGATGAGGTAATTCAGGAATATCTGACGGTTCATTATTCCGATATTACTGATAAATATCTGCCTGATTCCGGTATGACGCCTCTGGCAAATAAGCTGCAAAATATTCCTCTGCGGTTTGAACTTGTGATACCGTTGAAACCGGTAGTTCAGCTTTGCGATTATAGACATATGAAGATAAAACCTGAGTCCATGGAAGTCAGCGATGGTGATGTTGATGCGGTTTTGGAGGGATTAAGAAAGAAATATCGGTATTATGTCAAAGCCTATCGTCCTGTTATGGAAGGCGATTTGGTTGATGTAGATATAAAGGGGACATTGATAGATATTCCTATCTTAAGTAAAAACGGTTTGAAGTTTCTGGTTTCTCCAGAATATTCTGCAGAATTTCCTGATTTGTATAAACTGCTTATAGGAATGCGACAGGAAGAAACGAAAAAAGGGAAAGCCACAATTTCAGATAAAAAAACAGATAAAAATCTTGCAGGGAAGGATGTGGACTTTGAGATTACAGTTCATGAGGTTAAGGAAGTCATTCTATATGAACTGGATGATAAATTTGCATCAATGGTAGCACCTGGCATTAAAACGCTGGTTGCTTTAAAAGATCGGATTAGAAAAAATATAAAGACCGACAGAATAAGAAATGCAGAGCCAAGGTTACAGGCAAAGATAATGGATGAATTGATAAAAAACAGTAAACTGGAGTTTTCACCCATTATGATGGAGAGGGAAATAGATGGCCTGATGGATCTCTATAAAGATGGAATGAATGGTACTGATGAAAATACAGATGGATTGAATGATCTCCCGGCGTTTTCAGATGATGAGTTATATCAACGATGTACAGTCATTGCAAGACAGAGAATATTCTGGTCGATTATTATAGATGAGGTGGCAAAAGCCGAAGATATTCATGTTACCAATTCTGAAATTGATGCTGAGATTGAAAAGGCTATAAGTGTATTGGATGAAGGCGATAAGGACTCTAACAGGATAAATTTAAAAAATAATGATAAGGGAAATATCTCCGATTTACTGAAAGCCAGAAAAACAATTAAACGGCTTGTTGAAATAATGACTTAGTTATATGGAAATAGCTGTAATAATTGGCAGCATAGCCAGTGGTAGAATGACCGTTAGTATTAATAAATGGATTTTTTATAGTCGAGAGGATATGGGACTTTAGGCCTTGAATAATAAGTTTGTATTAGGAGAGAGTTGATTGGATACTAAAAATGTTTCTCCAGAGATGTTTGATGTGCCAGGTAGTTCAGTATCAGACGAATTAGCCAGTAATTTGGGGAATATGCCTTATATGCCTGTGTCTGTAGAAGAACTGGAAGCGTTTTTACTTGAATTTAACGAAACATCCGGTGAAGGGCTGCCATCACCGGAAAAACTCTACGAGATATCTCGGCGTGCTCCTGAACCTGTTGCATCGGGGAATGATTACCTGATAGTTCAAACCCATGAGTTATTGGTTGAACATCGGTCGGATAAAGATTTTGGGATAGGTGCGAGGGTTAAGATTAAAAACGTTTCCGGAGCATCAATATCAAAAATTGTAATTGATGCGATTCTTTACGATTTTAAAGGCAACAGTATAGAACAAATTCAGAGGGAAATAAGTTGTATGGAAAACAACGTTGAGTTAACCATAAGGTTCAAGCCTTCACAGCCGATAGATACGGAAATAAAAAGCTATAATATTAACATCGCCAGCTTTGTGCTTGCGCCAGAGCCGGTAGCAATTGGCAATGCCAATGTTACAATAACAAAACACCGTATGCACAACAAGCTGGAAGAAGATTTGGAGATGATGGGTGCCCATGATAGTGTGGAATTTGTTGTAAAGAATGTAACGGGGAAGGTAATAGACTCCGCTGTTTTTGAAATTACTTTTTATGATTCCGAGGGGACAATACTAAACATAATGTATCATAATGAAAAGTCAATAAAACCGAATGTAAGCCGTTTAGTTACGGTCTCGGCAAATATATCGAACTGTCAGAATCCAGTTAAAAGTTATAGAATTACCTGTGTCAGTGTAGACTTAGACTGACAATAAACTTCCCACGACCTCACGGTCGGGGAATTAAGTTGGGTAATCAAATGACATTCTCCCCGAAGCAAAGATCGGTGTATATAAACATAGTTAGTCTCTTCTGATTTGGTGTACTCTGTTTCATCCCCTTTTTCTTTAACGTATTTCATTATAATGATTACTTTTCCATTTCCTCAATTGTTGTGGTAAATATTAATATATCTGTTCTATTAATTTAGCCGCATGCAGCGGGGAAGTAACGCCTGAAAGAGATTAACATTTAATAGCCTTGATACAGCCATAGGGATTAAGTCTATTGAGTTGAAGGATGGGGGGATGAAGTATACTGGAGGGTATTTGAGAATAATTTAGCTGTTAGTTTAGCTATAATGGAAAATATTAAAAGATGACACTTGACTTGGAGTAAACTCCAGGTGTTATCCTGTATTTAACGTTAGATTTTATTTTTAAGGGAGGATTAAAAAATGAGTTTTAACATGTATATCCCGACCAGGGTTCTGTTTGGAGCCGGGAAACTAAACGAGTTAAAAAAACAAAAAATGCCCGGGAAAAGGGCTTTACTGGTTATTTCCAACGGCAAATCCACCAAAGAAAACGGTTATCTGGTGAGGACAGAGGAGCAGCTGCATTCGGCCGGCGTGGAAACGGTCTTGTTCGACAAAGTGCAGGCTAACCCCCTTAAATCAACAGTCATGGACGGAGGAGAGCTGGCCCGCGAGAATAAATGTGATTTCGTTGTTGCGCTGGGTGGAGGCAGTGTCATGGATGCAGCAAAGGCGATTGCCCTTATTGCAACCAATGAAGGAGACCTTTGGGATTATGTGCAATCCGGCAGCGGTAAAGGAAAGCCGGTTACAAATAATCCTCTTCCCATTATAGCCATTACGACCACGGCGGGGACAGGTTCGGAAGTGGATTCCGGTGGGGTAATTACCAATGCCGAAACCAATGAAAAGACCGGAATTGTGAATGAAAAACTGTTCCCTTTTCTTTCGATTGTTGACCCGGAACTGATGCTTACGGTACCGCCGAAATATACGGCCTACCAGGGCTTCGACGCCCTGTTCCACAGCATAGAAGGTTATGTTTCGAATGGCGCCAACCTCATGAGCGATATGTGTGCGATAACGGCCATCGAAAATATAAGCCGAAACCTTGCGAAAACCGTGAAAGACGGAAGCGATATCGACGCGCGTGAAAAGGTTGCCTTTGGCAATACTCTTTCCGGATTTGTAATGGATATCGGGCGTTGTACAAGTGAGCATTCTCTGGAACATGCCATGTCGGCCTATCACCAGGAACTGCCCCATGGAGCCGGATTGATAATGATCAGCAAAGCATATTTCACACACCTGATTGACAAACATGTTTGCGATGAACGGTTTGTTCAAATGGCAAAGGCTATGGGGATGAAAAATGCAAAAGACCCGGCGGATTTTATTATCATGCTTGTGAAATTGCAGGAGGACTGCGGCGTGACCGGCCTGAAGATGTCCGAGTACGGGATTATGCCAGATGAGTTCGAGACACTTGCAAGGAATGCTATGGATACCATGGGAGGACTTTTTCAGTGCGACAGAATATCTTTGAGTGTAGAAGATTGTGTTGCCATCTACAAAAAATCGTATAGTTAAGGGGTGAAACAATGGGCGAATTAAAAGATTTGAGCAATAGCATTATCTTCCCGAAAGGGGAGAAAGCTGATTCCCGGTTCTTCATCGGTGATGCGTGGTCAAGCGTCCTCGTAGTGGACGAAGGGGAGTTCAACTGCCCGGCCTGGAATGTTACCTTCGTGCCCGGAGCCAGGAACAACTGGCACAAGCATGCCGGCGGGCAGATTCTGCTGGTTACCGGAGGGAAGGGCTGGTACCAGGAGGCAGGCAGTCCGGCACGGTTGCTTCGACCGGGCGATGTGGTCATGATTCCTGCCGGAGTGAAACACTGGCATGGGGCCGATGCCGACAACTGGCTGGTGCATATCGCAATCTGTCCTAATCCCCAAAAGGGTGGGGCTGAATGGATGGAACCTGTTTCTGACGAGGATTATGGTAAACTAAAAAATAAATAATAGGAGGCGATTATCATTAATAAGAAAGTTTTGGTGCTTTCCGGAAGTCCACGGAAAGACGGCAATTCGGATATACTTTGTAATCAATTTATGAAGGGGGCGGAAGAATCCGGCAACACCACGGAGAAAATCTATGTCTCTGACCGGAAAATTGGATGGTGCAGGGGGTGTTATGCCTGTCAAGACGGTCATATTTGCGTACAAAAAGATGATATGGCTGAAATCCTCGATAAAATGTTAAAGGCCGATGTTATTGTTCTGTCAACGCCGGTTTATTTTTACACCATGGACGGACAAATAAAAACGTTAATTGACCGTACACTGCCCCGCTATACCGATATCAGAAATAAGGATTTCTATTTTATTGCTACTGCGGCAGCAGGGAAGGGAGCGATGGAGCGCACAATCGACGGTTTGCTCGGCTTCACGGATTGCCTTCCCGGGGCAAAAGTAAAGGGAGTTATCTATGGAGCAGGGGCATGGCAGAAAGGCGAGATTCAAGGGCATAAAGCTATGAATGAGGCTTACGATATGGGGAAAAACGTGTAAGAAGGAGGATAAGAAATGAAAAAGCGGATTTTGGGCAATAGCGGGCTGGAGGTATCTGCAATCGGATTCGGTTGCATGGGGATGAGTTATGCTTACGGCGTTCCGGCAGACGTGGACAAAATGGTTACACTGATTCATGCCGCTGTGGAATGCGGGGTTACCTTCTTCGATACGGCGGAAGTCTACGGTCCATATACCAACGAAGAGCTGGTAGGCAAAGCCCTGGAACCGTACAGGAAGCAGGTTGTCATTGCGACGAAGTGCGGCATCAAAATAGTGGACGGCAAACAGGTCGTAGACGGGAAGCCGAAGGTAATCCGCAAATCCGTCGAAGGGTCGCTGAAGCGACTGCGGACGGATTACATTGATTTATACTACCTGCACCGTGTTGACACTACGGTTCCCATCGAGGAGATTGCCGCATGCATGAAAGAACTGAAGCAGGAGGGCAAAATCAGGCACTGGGGATTATCGGAAGCCGGTGTGGGAACGATCCGTCGTGCTCATGCCGTCTGTCCTGTGACCGCAGTCGAAAGCGAATACTCGATGTGGTGGAGACAGCCGGAGGAAGAGCTGCTGCCCGTATTCGAGGAACTCGGGATAGGCTTCGTGCCGTTCAGCCCTCTGGGCAAAGGCTTCCTCACTGGTAGTTTCGATAAAAATACCATGTTCGGGAAAGGGGATACACGCCCGGTATTCCCGCGTTTTACACCGGAAGCCATGGATGCCAATCAGGTCATCGTCGAGTTCATAAACAAACTGGCCGCGGAAAAAGGTGCTACGCCTGCCCAGATTGCGCTGGCATGGATACTTGCTAGGAAACCATGGGTAGTTCCGATTCCAGGCACCAGAAAGTTGGAACGATTGCAGGAAAACCTCGGCAGTGTAGATATCGAACTGGCGCCGGATGAACTCACCGCTATCGACGATGCACTGGACAATATCCATATCACCGGAAAGCGTTACCCTGAGGAATTTGAAAAAAGGGTCGGAAAATAAAAGAAAAAGTTTTAAGGAGTATTTATTATGCAGAACGTAACTCTGAACAATGGCGTCGAAATGCCCATCCTCGGCTTCGGCGTCTACCAGATTCAGAATGCCGTCCAGTGCGAGCAGGCGGTCACGGATGCGCTGGCGGACGGCTATCGCCTGATTGATACTGCGGCCGCTTATATGAATGAGGAAGCAGTTGGAAAGGCTGTCGTAAAGAGTGGCATACCACGTGAAGAGTTGTTCATCACTACCAAACTCTGGATCGATGATGCAGGTTATGAAAAAGCAAAGGCAGCATTCCAAAAATCTCTCGACCTTCTCGGTCTGGAATATTTGGATTTGTACCTGATTCATCAACCTTTTAACGACTATTATGGTGCCTGGCGTGCCATGGAAGAACTGTACAAAGAAGGCAGAGTTCGTGCTATCGGTGTCAGCAATTTCTATCCCGATCGCCTGATTGATTTGATTGCTCACAACGAGATCGTTCCTGCTGTGAATCAGGTGGAAACCAATCCTTTCTGCCAGCGTGTAGCCGATCAGCAAATTATGCAGGAGAAGGGTGTTCAGATGGAATCATGGGCACCCTTTGCCGAAGGACGCAACGACTTATTCCAGAACGAAACATTAAACGTCATCGGTGAAAAGTATAAAAAATCTGTGGCTCAGGTTGTGCTGCGCTGGCTTATTCAGCGCAATATAGTGTGTATTCCCAAGTCTGTTCACAAGGAGCGCATCGCGGAAAATTTTGATGTTTTCAGCTTTAATCTGACCGGAGAAGATATGGATATGATTTCCGGACTGGATACAGGGAAGAGTTGTTTCTTCTCTCATTACGATCCGGAATTCGTTGGTTGGCTTAGTTCTATAAAACATGAAAGATGATGAGGAGGAGTATGACAATTACAGAAGTAAGTAAAAAATACGATATTTCAGCGGATACTCTGCGCTATTATGAGCGCATCGGCCTGATTCCGCCGGTAACCCGAAGCGCCGGCGGAATCAGAAATTATACCGAGGATGATTGCAACTGGGTTCATTTTATAAAGTGTATGCGAGGGGCGGGGCTTTCTATCGAAGTTCTGGTCGATTATGTCAGTTTATTCAAGCAGGGCGATTCGACTGTTAAAGAAAGGAAAGAATTGTTGATAGAACAGCGTGCTCAGCTTGTCAGGCGAATTGCGGATATGCAAGGTGTTCTGATTCGTCTCGATCAAAAAATCGACGGATATGAAGAATTGATATTGAAATACGAAAAGAAATTAGAGAAAAATGCGTACTCTTAGTATAAGGAACTTCAGGATTTGATGATATTGTAAGATTTCTAAAAACCCGAAGGGCAGAGTTCCACTGGCCGAACCCGTGGGTGAATAAATAGGCGGCGATATGGTATGTTAAAAATATGGAGACACGATTATTTGGACATGGAGATTATCGAACAGAATATCATATAGTATGGATAACCAAATATCGCCGCCGTATCCTGAATTCTGGAGCACAGGAATACATAAGCAAACTTTTCCCGAAGATAATGAAAGAGATGCCCGGGTGTGAAATAATTGAGAAAAATATACAGGTAGAGCATATACACATGCTAATGGTAATACCACCCAAATATGCAGTAAGTGATGTAATTGGAGAGATAAAGCAGTATACGGCGAGTAAGATAAGGGAAAAGTTTGCTTTGTTGGAAAAGGTTTATTGGAAAGAGTTTGTAGTTTGGTCACTAGGCTATTTTGTATCGGCAGTAGGATTGGACGAGAAGCATATCAAAGAGTAGATGGCAAGGGGAACAGGATTCAGTTCAAGCTTCGCTTGACCTATAAAGTACCACACGGGCTTTGCCCGTGGGTATCTACGTTTTGTATTCCACAATTTATTTTCCCCAATATAGTTGACAACTATTGGAGCAAAGGAACAAATTATCTAGTAAATAATAAAATGTATGGGGAGTGGATATGG
>DAOUFJ010000020.1:0-102035 GCA_034429935.1 Dehalococcoidales bacterium | reverse complement strand
AAATTCAAATTCTGCAAGATGAATGTCGATGACAACCAGAAAACCGCTGCAAGATTCAATGTCATGTCTATCCCCACGCTGATATTCTTCAAGGACGGTAAAGCTGTAGATACGGTAATCGGAGCCCAATCAGAATCCGCTTTGAAATCCAAAATCGACAGCCTTCTTTAAAGGAATAAGACGGGGAAGTTATTATAAGCTGACGGAGATAAACTGATGAGTGATATACTGGATGAGGCTTACGGAATAGTACAGTGCAAGGAATGCCCCTGGTACAAGATGTGCCTGGTTCCCATGAAATTTACCACCGAGGACATCCGCAGGCAAATGGAAAGTACTCCCGGATTCAATGCTTCACAACCGAACAGCCCCGAGGTAAACAATTTGATTTCCAGCATGGCTTACTCGGCGCAGCAATCGATGGTGGAGGGATGCCCGATTTTTATCGAACGCCTGCGCCAGAGCCCCAAGCTGGCACAGCGCATCAAGGAAATCATGTTGAACTGGAGCAACGAGGAAGAGAAGTAGGTTCCCTTACTGGTCGGCGTTGAATTTCTTCAACATGTACCCCGATTCCAGTCTGTAACCTTCGGCGCGGTAATATTCCCTCGCCCCCACTCCGCTCAATATGGCAATTTGTTCCATCCCGAACTCATTCATCGCAATGCGTTCGGCTTCCGCCAGCAGCGATTTTCCCATCCCTTTGTGCTGGACAGCTTCCGTATTCCTGCCGCCCAGAAGGACTTCCGGCCCGTAAACATGCAGTTCTCTTATGAGAGCCGTATTAACATCGCGACCGGGCATATCATTCGTCCTTCGGGAAATTCTGAGCCTCAACAAACCGAAGAGTGTCATAAATTCGTCTTCAAAGGAAAGGAATATTTCACGACCTCCGGAAGCTTCGTAATCCATCCTGTTCAAAATCGGCTCTCCCACAGGCAACCCTTCCTTTACCTTATGCCCGTATTCACGGCAACGAATGCACTTGCAGGTCATTCCTCTCTGTTCCATGATGTGTTTTAACGGTTCGCGTAAAGAGTCTTTCAATCCGGCAACTATATATTTCGACGGGATATCCCTCAAAACACGGGATATCCTGACATATTTGGGAACCAGGGATTTGATATCGGCCAGCAGATTTATCATCACATCCTTTTCATACGGTTGATATGCCCCCGACCTGTACCATTCATACAAAACAGTCCCCTCGACAACCATGGTGGGATACAGCTTGAGACCATCCGGTTTGAAACACTCGTCTTCAAACATCTTTTTCGACAGCTCGAGGTCATGTTCCGGTGTAGAACCGGGCAACCCAGGCATCCAGTGATAATGAACCTTTAAACCTGCTTCTTTAAGCATTCTGGTAGCTCTTATGACATCTTCAACACGGTGACCGCGCCTTACTTTTTCGTATATTTCGTCATCGAGCGTTTGAACTCCAATCTCCACCCTGGTCGTACCAAATTCAACCATTCTGCATACATCTTCTTCCCGACACCAGTCGGGACGCGTCTCTATACACAATCCCACACATCGATGCTGGGCATTTTCATTTATCTTTTGCGCTTCTTTAAGGTTTCCTGAAACGGCCCCGTTCAGGGCATCGTAACAGCCCTTGATAAATTTATACTGGTATTCGATGTTATAGGATAAAAAAGTTCCACCCATTATTATCATTTCCACCTTATCGGTAGGATGCCCCATTTCCGATAATATTCGCAGCCTCAACTCGACCTGCCTGACCGGATCGTAATCGCAGCTTTTAGCCCTCAAAACCGCCGGGGATTCGGGAGTATAGCTTTGAGGAGTGGCAACATAAGTCGGGCAATAGATACATTTACCGGGGCACCCCTGAGGAGATGTCATTACCGCCACCGGTGTTACCCCCGATATAGTTCTGGATACTTTTTTCATCGCATACTCTCAAAAATTTTTTATAAATGATATAATCAGTCTACCAGTTTTAAAAGCCAGTCTCAACTTAAATTTTCATAAAAAAGACTTAAGGAGCATCTTGGATAAAGATTTAAAAGAGGTTTTCGACCACATAGCGCCCGCATGGTATAACTACAGGCACAGGTCGATTTTTAAATCCGAACTGGAAAGCATGGCAGACAGATGGCAACAGGGGAAACTGATAAATCTCGGCTGCGGTCACGGCCCCGATTTTCTCCCCTTTAAAGAAAATTTCGAACTCTACGGTTTGGATTTTTCCGGCGAGATGTTAAAACTGGCAAGAAAATACGCATCCAAGTTCGACTACAATGTTTCCCTGGTACAAGCCGACATCTGCCGTCTGCCGTTTGCCGACGATACATTTGACTGGGCGATTTCAGCTGCCACATATCACCATGTAAAAGGGAAAAACGAGCGGCTGAAAGCCTTTATCGAACTGGAACGAATATTAAAACCGGGAGCCGAAGCTTTCGTTACGGTATGGAATAAATGGCAACCGGCCTTCTGGTTCAAAACAAAAGACACCTGCATCCCATGGAAAGAAAAAGGCAATACCCTTTTAAGGTATTACCATCTATTCTCGTATAACGAAATCGGACATCTGGTTGAAAAAGCCGGGTTTAAAGTCGTCAAATCGTACCCTGAAAAACGTTATAAATTCCCGGTAAAATATTTTTCCAGAAATATATGCCTGCTTTTAAAAAAACCAGGCTGAACCGGTTTGCCTATCTTTTATTAAGTTGATAATATTATTAATATCATCAGAGGAGGAAAGAAATATGTTAATGAAGATCAAATGTCCTGAATGCCAGAACGAAGGAACCATTTCTCTTCTGGAAAACGACTTTACCGGCCCTTATCGTTGCTGGAAATGCCGCGCACTGTACACGATAAATATTCATAATGGCAAAGTATTATCATGTGAACCGTTAAGCGAGGAATCCCTGCAAAAAATAAAAGAACTGGATGAACTAAAGAAAAAGTTCATGCGTTAAACACTGCTCGCATCGCATGCTAATCTGAAGGAGGGGAATATGCCTGTAGTTATCGTAGAGATGTGGCAGGGGAGAACCGTGGAGCAAAAGAAACAGCTGGCACAGGGCATAACCGGAGAATTCGTAAAAATAGGAGTCCCCGCCGAGCTGGTGGAAATAATCTTCAAGGAAAACCCGAAACAAAACTGGGCAATCGGCGGCAAGCTGGCCTCTGAATAACCTTAACCATAACTAAAAAGAACGTTTCATTTTAACAAGGGAGCACTCAATTTGATTTCAGATGCTCCCCATTTTTGGCAATGTCCACTTTTTAGCTTTTCAAATTTATCTTCGAAAGCTCTGCTGTTTATGTCATCTACAGTCATAATAACAGCGTCCTCTCTGTTATCGATATAATATCCCTGCCTGACACCCCTGACCGTAAACCCGTACTTTTCATACAGCTTCTGGGCAATAAAATTCGAGGCACGCACTTCGAGCGTAATCAAATTGCAGCAGGCATTCATAGCCATTTCGAACAATGCTATTAAAAGCAACTCCCCTATCCCTTTGCCACGAAAATCCCGGCTTACGGCAATATTAACCACATGCGCCTCACCGACCATTATCCACAACCCCGCATACCCGATAATACTATCTGAGTCAATCTCCTCATTCTGCCCCGGCACCGCCAGGTTATCCTTGCAGGCAACGACGTAATGCGCCAGGCAGTTCTTCAACTCATTATCGAAGTTCGTAGGCATTTTCATATCGGGAAATACCTCGCGGTCTATTTTAGTAACCGGAGGGATATCTCCATTTTTCATAAGCTGCACATAATAGGACAAATCACAACTCCCATCTATTAACAGATTAATTCTAGCATATTTTCAGCGGGTAAAATACATATGAAAGCTGCCAATCAGAGAGTATTTCTGCTCCTGTCCCGAATCGCGATTAATAAAGGAAGAAAACGGTATATGGCAATAAATTTAAGGGGGAAGAATTATCAGATATTACCGGATATCTGCTCAATTTTTTTATTTGTATAGCGTTCCCATTCGCTGTAAACGCAGCCGCAATACTGCTGGCGGTATAACTCCATCGGCTTGGTAATATGACGGCTATCCGAATAACGCTTCCGCAAATCCGCATACAGGAAAGCGACACCGGCACTTTGAGCCAGCCTGTTGCCGATATCCCTGAGCAACTCATGTTTCTGCTGATGGCTTATCAGCAGCGTGGAGGTAAAGGAACCTATCCCATGTTCGATAGCCGTTTCAACCGTTTTTTGAAGCCGCATATCGAAACAGTATTCACACCTCTCCGCTTCATGACCGACCACCCTTCTGAAGTACTCTATAAAATCGTAGCCCTCGACAACCAGCAGGTCGAAATCCATATTTACGGAAAGGGTTTTCATGGCTTCAAGCCGGTTCTGGTGTTCCATATACGGGTGTATATTGGGGTTATACCAGAGTGCAGTGACCTCGTATCCCTGCTCCTGCCAGTACCTGACGGTATAAGCGGCACAATGAGCGCAACAACAATGAACCAATACAGAATTCGTATTCATATCAGATATCAGAACAAAGGCTGCTGCGGCGGTTTCCCCTTATTATTAAATGGAATGTCCAGATGTTTATACGCCAGAGGAGTCGCCATCCTGCCGCGCGGAGTCCTCTCCAGAAATCCCAGCTGCATAAGATAAGGCTCATAAACATCCATTATAGTATCCGCTTCCTCGCTGATTGAAGCAGCGATAGTTTCCAGTCCTACCGGGCCTCCGTTGAACTTCTTAATGATGGTATGCAATACCTTGATGTCTATCTCGTCCAGCCCCATCTGGTCTACTTCCAGTTTAGCCAGCGCCTGACCCGCTATCTCTCTGGTAACAATTCCATCGCCTTTCACCTGCGCATAGTCCCTGACCCGCCTCAATAAGCGGTTAGCCACCCTCGGCGTCCCACGCGAACGACAGGCGATTTCACGCAGGCCATCCGCTTCGGCTTTGACTCCCAGTATTTTTGCCGAACGTTTAAGAATTTCTTCGATATCCTGTATATCGTAAAAATCGAGACGGTAAACAACCCCGAACCTGTCCCTCAAAGGAGAGCTCAACTGGGCATAACGCGTGGTAGCGCCTATTAAAGTAAAAGCAGGCAAATTAAGACGCAGGCTCTTGGCACCAGGTCCCTTGCCTATCATAATATCCAGCGCCCGGTCTTCCATCGCCGGATAAAGTATCTCCTCAACTACACGGCTGAGGCGGTGAATTTCATCTATAAACAGAATATCCTGGCTATGAATATTGGTCAAAATGGCCGCCAGGTCACCGGTGCGTTCAATCGCCGGACCTGAAGTAATCCTGAGATTGACCCCCATCTCGACAGCAATAATATTTGCCAGAGTCGTTTTCCCAAGACCGGGAGGGCCGTACAGCAACACATGGTCAAGAGCCTCGCCTCTGCCTTTAGCCGCCTCAATCGCTATACTCAGATTCTCTCTTACCCTGGACTGCCCGATGAAATCATTGAAATATCTGGGGCGCAGACTGTTATCCAGTGGAGAGTCTTCATCATTGGATTTACCGGATACAATACGTTCTATTTCAGTTCTCCCTGTCCTTCCTTGGGTTATTATACCATAATAATAAAAATGTAAGACTGAAAACAATAACCGCCATGTTTTCCATGGCGGTTATAAAAAATCTGATATGAAGCCCTACAGGCTATTAAAATTCCGGTTTTTCATCATCTAAATCATCGAGCAAAAAGTTGGAAAGATCCTCCCCGTTATCAGCATTCGACAATTCCCCATGCGCTTCCCCTGCATCTTCATCCAGCAAACCGGGAATATGTTCTTCGCCCATATCCGCCAGCAACTGCGGAGTTTCTTTCCTGGCTAGCTTGTGCTCCATCTCTTCGGAAGCCTCTTTGGATGCCTTACACCTGGCCGGAATAAGCTTGCCGATAATCACGTTCTCTTTCAAGCCGGACAACCTGTCCAGTTTGCCAAATACGGCCGCTTCGGTAAGAACCCTGGTCGTCTCCTGGAAGGAGGCCGCCGCCAGCCAGCTGTCGGTACTCAACGATGCCCTGGTTATCCCCATCAAAACCGCATGTGCCGTTGCCGGCTCTCCGCCTTCGGCTAGCACCTTGGCGTTAATCTCCTCATAGCGGAATCTGTCGACCAGTTCACGCGGAACGATATCGTAATCGCCCGGGGAATCGATACGAACCTTGGACAGCATCTGGCGTACAATGACCTCGATATGTTTATCGTTTATGTGCACACCCTGGGAGCAATAAACCTTCTGGACTTCATCCACCAGGTATCTCTGAACCGCCTCTTTACCCAGAACCATCAAAATATCATGAGGATTGATAGACCCGTCCGTAAGCTGCTGTCCAGCCTTTACCATATCGCCATCCTGAACACGGATATGAATCGCAGCAGGTACGACATATTCCCTTTCTTCTTTTTCCTCGCATTTGATAAAGAGCTTCCCGTCCTGAATAATAACCTCACCAGATACACGAGCAGTCAGATTATTAACGACAAGCTCGGCCATCGTTTGATTGCTATCCTGGGGCAGAGCCGCTATCACCGCACCGGCATCCACCCATTGGCCATGACTGACCATCAACTGCCAGCCTTCCGGCACCTTATATTCGTCATTAAAGACATCATAGCTGGTTACTTTGATGCGTTTGCCTTCTTCGTTGTTGATGACTTCAGCCATTCCATCTATCTCGGATATAATAGCCTGCGTCTTGGGAGGGCGGGCTTCGAACAACTCTTCCACCCTGGGAAGACCGGTAGTAATATCCAGGCCGACCACACCGCCGGTATGGAAAGTCCTCAATGTAAGCTGTGTCCCCGGTTCGCCGATACTCTGAGCGGCAATAATACCGACCGCCGTGCTGAGCTCAACCATGCGGCCTCGCGCCAGATCTCTACCATAACACAACTGGCAAACACCCTGTTTCAACTGGCAGCTTAACGGCGACCTGACATAGACGCTCTTGATACCGGATTCGACAATCGTTTTAGCTATTATTTCATCGATTTCCTGGTTGCGGTCGACTATTATTTCTCCGGTTTGCGGATTCACCACCTGAGTAGCCGCCATTCTTCCGGTCATTCTCTCGGCGAACGGAGGCAAAACATCTTTTTCTTCAGGCTCGGTTATCCATATGCCATCGGTCGTCCCGCAGTCGTATTCCCTGACAATAACATCCTGGGTTACATCGACAAGACGCCTGGTGAGGTAACCGCTTCCCGATGTGCGCAGAGCGGTATCGGCCAGACCTTTACGGGCACCGTGCGTGGAAATAAAATACTCTATGGCACTTAAACCCTCGCGAAGGCTGGATTTAATCGGGAAGTCGATGATTCTACCGGATGGGTTGGTCATCAGACCGCGGATGCCGGCCATTTGCCTTATCTGTGAGATGTTACCTTTAGCCCCAGAGTTAGCCATCATGTAGATGCTGCCGTTTTTATTCATGGACCTCTGGATGGCCTCAGTGATATTGTCGGTGGTATCCATCCATACCTCGATGATACTGTTATATCTTTCATCGTCGGTAATCAGGCCGCGCTGATACTGACTCTCCACGATGGCCGTTTTCTCGTCGGCTTTTTCAATCAGTTTCGGTTTGTCAGACGGAACCTCGATATCGCTCATAGCAATCGTAATACCCGATTTGGTGGCATATTTAAAACCGAGATTCTTCAAGTCATCCAGCATCTTCCCCATAGCAGGGTCGTTACCAAGCTTCTTGTAGCAGTCGGCTACAATTTTTTTCAAACTCGATTTATCTATATCTTTATTGATAAAACCCAGTTCCGGCGGCAAAATCTCGTTAAAAATAACGCGGCCGACGCTGGTCTTTATCATCTTGCCTACTTCAACCCTGACCTCTATCTCAGCCCTCAGTTCGATAGCCCCCAGTTCATAGCTGAGCTTGGCTTCTTCGAAACTCCCCAGCCTGGAACCTTCGCCCTTTGCTCCGGCTCTTATAGTCGTCAGATAGTAACAACCGAACACCATATCCAGCGTAGGGGTAACAACAGGTTCACCGCAACTGGGCAGCAGCATATTGTTTATGCTCAGCATCATCTCGCGGGCTTCTTTTACCGCCGCTTCCGATAACGGAACATGGACTGCCATCTGGTCACCATCGAAGTCGGCGTTAAACGCAGCGCACATAAGAGGATGTATCTGTAAAGCACTACCGTCGATAAGTACAGGCTCGAATGCCTGTATACTCAGCCTGTGCAGAGTAGGAGCACGGTTAAGCATAACCGGCCTTTCCTTCACGACATCTTCCAGAACATCGTAAACCTCGGGTCTGCCCCTGTCCACCTGTCTGCGTGCGCTTTTGATATTGGATGCCAGCCCTTCCATCACCAGCCTGTGCATAACGAAGGGTTTAAACAATTCCAGCGCCATCCTGCGCGGCAACCCGCACTGGTGAATTTTCAAACTGGGGCCCACAACGATAACGGAACGGCCGCTGTAATCGACACGTTTACCAAGCAGGTTCTGGCGGAAACGCCCCTGCTTACCGCGCAACATATCCGAAAGCGATTTCGCCTTATGGTCACCGCTTACCGCGATGGCTCTGCCTCTCCTGCCGTTATCGATGAGAGTATCAACTGCTTCCTGCAGCATTCTCTTCTCATTGCGTATGATTATATCGGGTGCCCCGATTTCAACAAGGTGACGCAAACGGTTGTTGCGGTTGATTACCCTTCTATATAAATCATTAAGGTCGCTGGTAGCGAAACGGCCGCCATCCAACTGTACCATGGGGCGCAAATCCGGCGGCAACACAGGTAGTACAGTCATAATCATCCATTCCGGCTTGTTGCCGCTGCGCCTGAAGGCCTCCACCAGCTGTAATTGCTTGCTGGCCTTGCGACGGCGCTGCCCGGAAGAGGAATGTGTTTCCTGTATCAACTGGCTGCGCAACGCATCCAGGTCGATTTCCTTCAATAACTTGAGAATCGCCTCGGCACCCATCTCGGCCTTGAAAACATCACCGCATTGCTGCTTTAAATCCTGATACTGGGTTTCAGTAAGCAACGCCCCTTTCCTGATGCTCTTCAATTGCTCTATTCTGGAAGGGAGTGAATCCTCGAGCTTTTCTTTTTCAGTCTCATAATCGCGCCGCATCCGGTTAATTTCTTCAACAGTCGCCTGATCCCTCTCCGCTGCATCTATATTGTTATCAAGTGTCAGTTTATTCTCTGCAATCTCATTACTGAGATCATCTTCCAATTGCCTTATAGCAGCATTACAGGCTTCCTCATCAACAGAAGTAACGATATAATGAGAGAAATATATAACACGCTCAAGACTGCGGGCGGAAAGGTCCAGCAACAAACCGATACGGCTCGGGATACCGCGCGCAAACCAGATATGGCTCAACGGACAGGCCAGTTCGATATGCCCCATCCTTTCACGGCGCACCTTGGAACGCGCAATTTCCACACCGCACTTATCGCAAATGATACCCTTATAACGAATCCTTTTATACTTGCCGCAGGCACATTCGAAATCCTTGGTGGGACCGAAAATCCTTTCGCAGAATAAACCGTCTCTCTCCGGTTTAAGCGTACGGTAATTTATCGTTTCCGGTTTCGTCACTTCCCCATAAGACCAGCTTTTTATCTGTTCAGGAGAAGCCAGTGAAATACGTACAGCATCAAAATCATTAACTTCAAGCATTCTATTACTCTACCTCACTCTCGGGGGAATCGGTTCCTGTATCTCCGGATCCGGCATCCAGATTATCGAAAAAAGATTTCCCCCCGATCAAATCTTCTATTTTCGCATCTATATCTTCCGGCTCATCATTACCTGATACCATTTTAGTATTACTCAGCCCTTCAAATTCAGAACTGTCCTGTATCTTTTCAGCCTGAATCACTTTTTCCTCTTCGTTTATCACCTCAACCGCCAACCCCAGGCTCTGCAATTCTTTTACCAGAACCTTGAAGGATTCAGGCACGCCGGGAGGCAGAATATCTTCGCCTTTTACAATAGCTTCATATGTTTTGGCTCTGCCGGCCACATCATCCGATTTAATTGTCAACACCTCCTGAAGGTTATGCGCCGCACCGTAGGCTTCCAGCGACCAGACTTCCATTTCCCCGAAACGCTGACCGCCGAATTGTGCTTTACCACCGAGAGGCTGCTGACTTATCAACGAGTACGGGCCGGTAGCCCTGGCATGAACTTTATCCTCTACCAGGTGAATCAGTTTCAACATATAAATATTGCCTATAGTAACAGGCTGGTCGAAGGGATCACCCGTACGTCCATCCCTCAGGACAGTCTTGCCGCTTACCGGTGAAGGAGAGTTCTTCGTAACAGTAACCTCCTTCATTTTTTCCGTTAATTCATCAGGGGTAAGTTTCCGGCTTTCCTCCCCGAGTTCTTCCAGCCACAAACGCAAACATACATCCCTAGCCATACCGATATGCTTCTCGTCAAACACCTTCGCGCCATTGAAACCCTTTTCATTCACCCATGCTTTAGCCTTCTCCAAATCCAGAGATGGTTTTCCGCCATCCAGATTCAAGGTGATTGCCCCGGTCTTATACACCAGCCATGTTCGCGCCAGCGCATCTTCAATCTCGGTATCGCTCGCTCCGTCGAACACAGGAGTCAATACCTTAAAGCCCAGATTTCTGGCTGCCCATCCGAGATGGGTTTCCAGTATCTGCCCCAGATTCATTCTGGAAGGAACACCGATAGGATTCAATATTATATCCACCGGAGTACCGTCAGGCAGGAACGGCATATCGGCCGCCGGAGCGATAACGGATATAACACCCTTGTTACCATGACGTCCGGCTAATTTATCACCTACAGAAACAGCTCTCTTCTGAGCGACCCATACCTGCACCCATTGATTGACCCTGACAGGCAGTTCCGCCCCTTCTTCACGGGAGAACAGTTTCACATTGATAACCTTACCCCATTCACCGTGAGGCATTCTCAAAGATGTATCTTTAACTTCACGCGCCTTTTCACCGAAAATAGCTCGCAGCAGTTTTTCTTCTGCCGATAATTCTGTCTCACCCTTGGGCGTAATCTTACCCACAAGGATATCGTCGGGACCCACTTCAGCCCCGACACGTATAATACCGTTTTCATCCAGTTCGCTGAGGCTTTCTTCACCGACATTGGGGATATCCCTGGTAATTTCTTCAGGCCCCAGTTTCGTATCCCTGGCTTCTATCTCGTGTTTCGTTATATGAATGGAACAAAACTTATCCTGCTCGACCATTCTGTCGGAGAGGATAATAGCATCTTCATAGTTGTATCCGCCCCAGCTCATAAAGGCACAGACGACATTTTGTCCGAGCGCCAGTTCCCCTTCTTCCGTCGCAGAACTGTCCGCCAGGACATCACCGCTGGCAACCCGCTGCCCGCGGTTGACGACGGGATGCTGATTGATGCATGTTCCCTGGTTGGTACGGATGAATTTCTGCAGCGGATATACATCTTCCTGGCCGTTATCGCTCTTCACAACTATCTGCAGACTGGTAACCGAAATAACCACACCCGGATTCCTGGCAAAAAGCACCTGGCCGCTGTATCTGGCAACCTCCCTTTCCATACCGGTAGCTACTATCGGAGATTCGGCACAGAGTAAAGGAACCGCCTGCCTCTGCATGTTCGCACCCATAAGAGCACGGTTGGCATCGTTATGCTCAAGGAATGGAATTAAGGATGCCGCCACGCTGAATATCTGCTTGGTGGACACATCCATATAATCGATTTTCTCGGGCGGCAGCATCAGATACCTGTCCTCAAAACGTACTTCGATTCTCTTGCTTATGAAGTATCCCTGTTCATCGAGAACGGTATTGGCTTGCGCTATATTATACTTGTCTTCCTTATCTGCCTGTAAATATTCGATATCATTAGACACATAAGGCTTTATTTTTATAGTTCTGGCGGATAGCTTAGCCAGCTTATCCGCAATTTCTTTCGTTATTTCAACCCCGGCTTCAACAATTACCTTGCCGCTGCTGTTAATAATTTCTTCGCCGGTTATCTTGCCTACCAGTTCCTTGCCGGTATTTTCCATTTCCCTGACAACCTTGCGATAGGGAGTTTCGATAAAGCCATAGCGGTTTATGCGGCCATAGGCCGCCAGCGTACCGATAAGCCCGATATTCGGGCCTTCAGGGGTTTCGATAGGACAAATCCTGCCGTAGTGTGAATAATGCACGTCACGGACATCGAAACCGGCCCTGTCACGGGATAGACCTCCAGGACCCATAGCCGACAAACGGCGCTTATGCGTAAGTTCTGCAAGCGGATTCGTCTGGTCCATGAACTGCGACAATTGCGAACCGCTGAAAAATTCCCTGATGGAGGATAATACCGGACGGATATTCACCAGAGCACCCGGAGTCACCACATCGTTGCTGATGATGCTCATGCGCTCCTTGGCAACCCGTTCCAGCCTCACCAGTCCGACACGGAACTGGTTCTGTATCAACTCACCGACAGTGCGAACCCTGCGGTTGCCAAGGTGGTCGATATCATCCGGTGTTTCATCACCGTTACTCACCATTATGATATGGCGGATAATCTCTACGATATCTTCCCTGGTCAACGCCCTGTCGTCATCGTCAGGTTTCTTCTCGATATTCAACCTCTGGTTCAGTTTATATCTTCCGACTATGCCCAGGTCATAATGCTGCGGATTGAAAAACAGGTTGGTAATCAATTTTCGGGCGTTATCGACATTGGGAGGGTCGCCCGGCCGCAACTTTCTGTAGATATCTATAAGTGCGTCTTCCTCGCTCCTCACCAGCGGGTCTTTATCCAAAGTCGATTGTATAAAATGCCTGGTCGAGGAATCATCTTCCTGTGCAAACATGCCCAGCAATTCGGCATCGCTGCCGTATCCGATAGACCGCAGTATCGTGGTTACAGGTATCTTTCTTTTTCCATCCACCTTAACGGATATGACGTCACGGCTGCTGGTATCGAATTCAAGCCATGCGCCGCGGCTGGGAACCAGGTTTGCCTTACCCAGCTTGCGCCCGGTAGTGGCATCTTCATCAACAGTAAAATAAATGCCGGGAGAACGTAATAACTGGCTGACAATCACCCTTTCGGTACCGCTTGTAATAAAAGTACCCTTGTCGGTCATCAGGTGAATATCGCCGAAAAAGAGGTCAAACGGTTCTTTGATTTCACCCGTCCCCTTCGTCAATAAACGGGCTTTTACATATAAGGGAACCGAGTAAGTCTGGTCTTTTTGCAAGCACTCCTGCTCAGAGTTACGCGGCTCACGGAATTCATAACCTACAAAACTTAATTCAAGTCGGCTGCCGGTAAAATCCTGAATAGGGGAAATTTCATCCAGCAGTTGCTTTATTCCCTCCTCCTGTAGCCATTGGAAAGAATCTAACTGTACTTCGACCAGATTAGGCACATCCAGTACCTGCGGAAGTTTGGCATAGGTTTTTCGTTTAACGGGATACTTTTCCTTTTTGGAAGGAACTGGCGATTTCGATACCATTCTCACTCCTTAAAATCTATATGCGGAATTAATACAACAACAAGTGCTAAAATGAATCAGCACAAACATTCTGTGTAGGGAATATTTTTTGAATTCTCTGAGGCATAATAATAGCAAAAAGGAAGCATAGCACAAAAAAATACTTTTTGTCAATCCTTTTACTTATCTTTATTTCCAGATACTATTATACACCTTATTCCGTAGATGTCAAATCAAAAACTTTACACTGTCGGTCAATGTATCTATAATTGATTTACTTATTTTACTTGTTAAAAAAATCCGACAACATTGAACTATTCTCGATTATGAGTGGTATATTTTACATTTAAACTGAACCCGACACAGGATTGAATTATGCCGTTAGAAGATGATTTAGCCGCTTTTTCCCCTGAAAAAAACACCCTGCTGACCATAGGTGTTTTCGACGGAGTGCATCTGGGGCACAAAACCCTGCTATCCGAACTTACCAGACAGGCAAGGGAAAAAGGACTGGAAAGCGGCGTGATTACATTCAAACAACACCCTCGCAGGGTCTTAAATCCCTCCAATGAAGTGCCGTTTCTTACCAATCTGCAGTTAAAAATAAAACTTATCAAGGAAGAGGGAGTGGATTTTGTCGTCCCCCTGACATTTACCAGAGAAATAGCACAAATAAGTGCTCATGATTTTATCTTTTTATTACAGAAACACCTTAAAATGAAAGGGTTGATTGTAGGCCCCGACTTTGCGCTCGGACATAATCGGGAGGGAGATATTTCTTCACTCCGCTTGCTCGGGCAAACGATGAATTTCGAATTTATGTCAATTTCACCTTATAAAAACAGCGTTGGTATTATCAGCAGTACAGGCATCAGGAATGCCCTGGCCGCCGGAGACATGGAAAAGGCTTATGCCCTGCTGGGACGATATTTCAGCATAGAAGGCGAGGTTATAAAGGGAACCGGAACAGGCAAGAAAATCGGGTTCCCCACCGCTAACCTCTACGTCGATGCCGAACAGGCTCTCCCTATGGAAGGGGTTTATGCGACTCAAGCCTTTTTTGATGGTGCATACCATAATTCCGTAACATTCATAGGGAAGCGTTCTACATTCGGAGATACCAGGAGAACGATAGAAACGCATTTAATAGATTACAACGGAGACCTGTATCATAAAAATCTCAGAATTGATATAATTTACAGGTTGCGCAGCGGTATAAAATTCGATAGTGCGGATGAACTGGCAAGGCAAATACAGGAAGATGTAATAAAAGCAAAGGATTTTTTTAACCATCTGAACAGGAAATAAAAATTATGGAAATCAACAAACTGACCGAACTGGATATCAAAAGATTGCTGAAAAGAGGCGTATCCGAAGTAATCATCGAAGACGAACTGGTGGCAGCTTTAAAATCGGGGAAGCCGTTAAGATTGAAAGAGGGCTTCGACCCGAGTTTTCCGGATATTCACCTGGGACACATGGTCGGGCTTAAGAAACTGCGTGAGTTCCAGGAGTTGGGACACCAGGTGGTATTGATCGTCGGAGACTGGACCGCACAGATAGGAGACCCCAGCGGGGCCTCCGTCACACGCCCGATGCTTACGGCGGAACAGGTAAAAATAAACGCCAAAACCTACATGGAACAGTTCTTTAAAATCGTCGACAAGGATAAAACCGAGGTTCGCTGGCAAAGCGAATGGTTTGGCAAATTCGACCTGGCCGATGTTATTAAATTGACCAGCAAGTTCACCATCGCCCAGATTCTTGCCCGCGACGATTTCAGTAAAAGGTACAACGCCAACCAGCCGATTACGATAACCGAATTCCTGTATCCTCTTTTACAGGCATACGATTCCGTTGCCATCAACGCCGATGTCGAGTTCGGCGGCACCGACCAGAAATTCAATCTGCTTGTCGGACGCGAGTTACAGACCATGCTCGGGCAACGCCCTCAGCAGGTATTGATGGTGCCCTTACTGGTCGGTACCGACGGCGTCCACAAGATGAGCAAGAGCCTTGGCAACTACATAGGGGTTGCCGAATCCCCCGAAAATATCTTCGGCAAGGTGATGTCAATACCGGATAGTATCATTATGAACTACTTCGAGCTGATCACGGACATCCCCGACAGTGAGCTCGAACAGTTCAGGAAGCTGCTCGACGACAACGAAACCAATCCGATGGAACTGAAGAAAAGACTGGGGAGGGAAATCGTAACCAAACTGCATGATGCAGGAGCTGCTATCGAAGCCGAAAAGCAGTTCGCAAAAGTGGTTCAGAACAAGGAAATCCCGGAAGAGATTGAAGAATACTGTTACAAGCTCGATAGCAGCGTAGACTTAAAAGACCTGCTTACGTCTATAAAGATGGCCAAGAGCCGCAGCGATGCCGGCAGGTTGATAGAACAGGGAGCCGTCAGCATCGATGGGCAAACGGTTACCGTTAGCTCCATGAAACTGGAAAGCGGCTGCATCGTTAAAGTAGGGAAAAGACGCTTTGCTAAAATAAATAATTCGGATATAATTAAATAACTTTTTGCACAAAACAAAGAAGTGTTGTTAAAGGAGTTAAGAAGATGACTAATCTGCGTATCCCGGGACCGACGCCATGCCCGGATGTTATTCTGAAAGAGATGAGCCGGCAAATGATCAACCACAGGGGGCCAGAATTTGCCCAGATATTGAACGACGTAACCGCAAATCTCAAAAAAGTATTTCAGACCAAAAACGACATAATCACCCTTACGGCATCAGGGACAGGCGGATTGGAAGCAGCCGTAGTGAATATGCTATCCCCCGGAGACAAAGTTCTCGGCATTTCCATCGGTGTTTTCGGCGACCGTTTCGCCACCATTGCCAAGACATACGGCGCCGAGGTTATCCCCCTGAATTTCGAGTGGGGAAAGGCGGCAGACCCGGAGGCCATCCGCAAAGCACTCAAAGATAATCCGGCTGTTAAAGCAGTACTGGTTACTCACAATGAAACTTCCACAGGCGTTACCAACGACCTCGGCGCCATAAGCAAGGTCGTAAAGGAATTCGACAAATTGCTTTTAGTCGATGCCGTCAGCAGCATGAGCTCGATCAACTTTCCGGTCGACGAATGGGGCTGCGACGTTGTCGTCTCCGGCTCGCAAAAAGGCTGGATGGTACCACCCGGTCTGGCGATGCTCTCCGTAAGCGAAAAAGCATGGCAGGCAAACACCGCAGCAAAAATGCCGCGTTTCTATTTCGACATAGCCAAGGCCAAGAGCAACCTTGAAAAGGGACAGACGCCCTGGACACCCGCAATATCCGTTGTTTTTGCCATGGATAAAGCGTTGAAGATGATGCTGGAGGAAGGTCTCGATAATATATTCGCCCGTCATATCCGTATTGCCGATATGACCCGGAAAGGCGTCAAGGAACTCGGGTTACAACTTTTTGCAGATGAGAAGTATGCTTCAAACACGGTAACATCCATACTGGCTCCCGAAGGGCTGGATGTTAAACTATTAATGAAAATACTCAGGGAACAGCATGATATTGTGCTCGGCGGCGGGCAGCTGCACTTATCCGGAAAGATTTTCCGCATCGGGCATCTCGGATTCGTAACCGAAGACGATATCAAAGAAGTATTAAATAAATTGAAGATAGTCCTACCACAAGCTGGTTTCGAGGTGAAAAAATAAAATGAAAGTTTTAGTTGCCGACCCTATTGCACAGGAAGGAATCGATTTACTGAGCAAATATGCGCAGGTCGATGTTAAAACCAAGCAAAAACCGGAGGAGATAGCCGCCATCATCGGTGATTACGATGCATTGATTGTACGCAGTCAAACACAGGTTACGGCAGATATTGTCGATGCCGGAAAAAAGTTGCAAATCATCGGGAGAGCAGGTGTCGGGGTCGACAATATCGATACCAATGCGGCCAGCCAGCACGGAATTATAGTCGTTAACGCCCCTACAGGCAACACCGTATCGGCTGCGGAGCATACCATGGCTCTAATGCTTGCCCTCGCCCGTAATATCCCGCAGGCAAATACCTCTCTGAAATCCCACAAATGGCAGAGAGCCGAATTTATGGGCACCGAGGTAAGAGGTAAAACCCTGGGCATCATCGGCCTGGGAAATGTAGGGTCGGAAGTAGCCAGACGGGCCCGCGGCATGGAAATGAAACTCATAGGCTATGACCCGATTATATCCGCGGAAAGAGCCGCCAATCTGCAGGTGGAACTCGTTCCCCTGGCACAATTAATCAAAGAGGCCGATTTTATCACACTGCATATTCCGCTTACCGAGGCAACCAAGAATATAATCGGTGAAAAAGAACTGGCAACGGTAAAACCGCATGTCAGGATTATCAACGCCGCACGCGGCGGTCTTATCGACAACGACGCGCTGGTAAAAGCCATAAAAGAAAAGAGAGTTGCCGGCGCTGCTATAGATGTATTTGAAAACGAACCGTGCACCGAAAGCCCTCTCTTCGAATGCGACAAGGTTATTGTCACTCCGCACCTGGGCGCATCCACCACCGAAGCACAGACACTGGCAGCCACAGAAGTGGTTCAACAGATTATCGATGTTTTCAACGGGCAACCCGCCCGATATGCCGTCAATGCGCCGTTCATCAAGGCTGAGGCAATGCCCTTCCTTTCCCCGTTCCTTGAAGTTTGTTCTACCTTAGGGAATGTCGCCAGTTATCTGGGGGAAGGACAGATGACAGGGTTGCATATTAAGTATCAGGGCGAAATCTCCGGTTACGATACCAACGCTCTCAAGGCAGCAATACTGGGCGGTGTTCTCAACCGCCTGACTGAAGAAAGAGTCAACGTTGTCAATGCCAATATTATAGCCGCACGCCGCGGCATCAAAGTAATCGAGCAGAAGGAAACCACCTGCGAGAACTACGCCAACCTGATAACGCTCGAAGTCACCACCAACAACGAAACGATTACCGTTGCAGGTACCGTATTGCGCGGAGAAACGCATATCGTCCGCGTAAACGACTACTGGATAGATATCATTCCCACCGGCGGATATTTCCTGTTCTGCGACCACCGCGACAGGCCGGGACTCATCGGAGCTGTAGGTAAAATCGCCGGCGACGGAGATATAAACATCAGTTACATGCATCTCAGCAGGCTGAAGCCCAGAGGACAGGCCCTTATGATACTGGCACTCGATGCCCCGTTCTCCAAGGAGCAAATAGATAAGATACTGGCTATGCCGGATGTCTATACTGCCAGGGTCGTCAAGATATAAAAGAATTATGAAGATAGGCGTTTTAGCCCTGCAGGGGGCTTTCATAGAACATACACATGTTCTGGACATGCTCGGGGTTGAAGCCACACAGGTACGTAAGCCCGACGAACTGAAAGGTTTGGACGGGCTTATTATTCCCGGTGGCGAAAGCACCACCATGCTTAATCTGGCAAACAACTACGGCCTTATCGAGCCGCTCCGCAAACTGGGATTGGATGGATTCCCCATGATGGGCACCTGCGCCGGAATGATTCTGCTTGCCAAAACGGTTACCAATTCCGATATCAAAACGCTGGGATTGATGGACATCAAAGTCAGGCGCAACGCCTTCGGCAGGCAGCCTGACAGCTTCGAAACCGACCTGGATATAAAAGTGCTGGGGGATAAACCTTTTCACTCGGTATTCATCCGCGCACCATTAATAGAAGAAGCGTCTTCCAATGTGGAGATTCTAAGCAAGTTAGACAACGGGACTATCGTCGCCGTAAGACAGGATAATATGCTGGGGATATCATTTCACCCGGAACTGACGGACGACAGCCGGATGCACGAGTATTTTTTGAAGATTGTTTCGAAACGTATTTAAGTTACCCTTAAAATCACTCTCAATCTTCCTTACGTCCTCTTTTCCAAAGATGGCAGGTATGTAAATGTCATCCTGGAGGTAGTGAAGCGACCGAAGGATCTGGGGTGGGGTAAGTGTTTTCCCTCATCAGTCTCGCTACACTCGACAGCTTCCCCCAAGGGAAGCCGTTTTTTGCCCCGACTTGTCGGGATGGCATACAGGTTAATCGAGATGACGGATGAGGATCGGTATTCGTCATATTGCCGAATTAGCCTGATGTTCTGCTTCTCCCAACCCACAAGATTCTTCAGTCCCGACAAGTCGGGACCTCCAGAACGACATATAATTATTAAATTCGTAGGGACGGGCAATGCCCGGCTGCCATA
This sequence comes from Dehalococcoidales bacterium, assembly GCA_034429935.1. Lineage (GTDB taxonomy): Bacteria > Chloroflexota > Dehalococcoidia > Dehalococcoidales > UBA5627 > UBA5627. The sequence goes on along the minus strand of DAOUFJ010000020.1, from coordinate 82,361 downwards.
TTCGTATAAGTGTGGGCGACCAACGGTCACCACTACTTTTTTTATTTGTCATGCTGAGCATAGCGAAGCATCTCAATGCAATTCGATATTCACCGCCGTTATGGTTCGATCCCGACATGTCGGGACTCATCCACGAACGGCTTTTTTACCCATCCCAGAATGTTGAGTTCCTTGGAACGAAATCCCGATTTATCGGGACTTCGTCTGCCTGCTGCATCCTCGCAAAGACATATTGATGTCTCACACCAGATGATTCACAATCAGTCCCGACGGCAGCTTGGGATAGAAATAGGTGGATTTACGAGGCATCCTGTCCCTGGCATCGGCAATATCTTTTATCGTCTGTCCCTTTACCATACCGGTAATAATGGCAAGCTGACATTCCTTTTTCACAGCCCTGTTGGCAGCTTCCTGCCTGTTATGAGTATAAGCAATGCGCTTTTCGTCATCGCTCTGCATCCCCAGTATCTTTTCCAGTATAATATGGTCTACAACACTGACATCCATCTTCTTGTAGACATCGGAACGTTCCGCCGGCATCATTTTAGCGGCGGCATCCGCATCTTTTAATGTAAGAACGGACGCCACTCCCTCTTTTAACCCGACAACGGTTAATTTAATCTCATTTGCACCGGAAATCATGCCGTCAATCTGCTGCCATACATCAGGATTATCCAGAGCTAATTCCTGAATATCGAAATACGATCTCAATCTTTCATCAAGACTGGATAACACTTCCGGTTCGAGACCGCTCAATAAGCGGTGAGTCGGGAAAATGATAAGATTCGGGTCATCCATATCCAGAAGTGTCATCATCACGAAATTATAAGCGGCATCCGGATAAGCGCCCTTATCGCATTCGCTGCGTTCCCGTTTATAAGTCAGGGCACTCTCGTAGCGGTGATGGCCGTCAGCAACGTATAGAGGTTTATCTTTAAAATAACCGCAGAGTTCCTTTACAGCCTGCGGTTCGGTTATCGTCCACACATTATGCCTTTCGCCGTCCAGTTCATTAGCGGCTATCAACAGTTTACCTTTATCCATCCTCTTCAGCAGGGATGAAATTTTAAGGTTCTTATCCTCATACATTGCCATCACGGAACTGGTATTGGCGTTCAACGCCCACAGGAGATTGATTCTGTCTTTCTTGGGTCCTTTAAAAGTGTTTTCATGGGGGCGCACGATATTCTTTTCCCACTCTTCCAGCCTGACCCTGACTATCAGCGAACGCCTCTTGTATACATCGCCGTCAAGCCTGAAAAACTGGTCATGCACATAAATTGCCGGAACTTCGTCGGTAACCAGCACCTTATTTTCCATCCATTCCTTGAAATTGGCAGCCGAGCGTGTATACCTGTTATTCGCATCCGAATCGTCCGGTCGAAGCCTGTTGTACTCTATGCGTATAAAATTATAGGCGCTTCGATTGTGCAGTTCTTCGTCCATCTGCGGAGAAATTATATCGTAAGGGGGGCAAATAACCCCCGATATGTCACCGACTATCTCTTTGTTGTAATGCACGCCGCGAAAAGGTCTGATTTCAGCCATCTAAGTTTTCGTTCTCCAAATCTATTCTTAATTTATTTTAAAAGCTTCAGCAATTCGCTTTCATTAATTATTTTAGTTCCCATTTCCCTGGCACGTTCCAGTTTAGAGCCAGGGTCTGCACCCACAACCAGAAAATTCGTTTTCTTCGTAACGTCGCTCTTGGCGGCACCGCCTAACTGCTTTATCTTTTCTTCTGCTTCCTGGCGTGGCATCGATTCCAGTTTTCCTGTAATAACAAACTCCTGCCCTGAAAGAGGCTGTTCTCCCACTTCTTTTTTATCCGCCAGAGACATCAAAACCCCGGCATTTTTCAGTTTTTCAATTATTTCCATGTTCTTCCGGTTGCCGAAATAAGCTGCAATGCTATCGGATATCTTAATGCCGATGGTAGGGATATCATCTATATCTTCTTTAGAGGCTTCTTTTAAACCGTCGATGCTGCCGAACCTGTCGGCCAGTATCCCGGCAATCTCCTCGCCGACGTGGCGTATCCCCAGTGCAAAGATGAGATTGGCAAGCGGACGCTGTTTGCTGTTTTCGATAGCTTCCAGCATGTTATCGACGCTCTTCTCCCCCATCCTCTCGATACTCAGCAGTTCTTCTCTCTTATCTTTAAGCGTATATAAATCGGCGAAATCGCCAATCAATCCTTCTTTGTAAAGGATAACGCTCATTTTTTCGCCGACGCCGCGGATATCCATGGCAGCGCGCGAAGCGAAGTGCTCTATTTTCAATATCGCCTGCGCCGGGCAGGCCGCATCCGGGCAATAATACATTACTTCCCCTTCGGGCTTGTAGATACGGCTGCCGCATTCGGGACAGACACCGTTAACCTTGGCCGGCAAACTGAATTCCACCGATAATGCGGGACGTTTTGCGATTACAGGGCCGACTATCTGCGGTATGACATCGCCGGCTCTCTGGATGATAACGGTATCGCCTTCACGAATATCTTTTCTCCTGATATCGTCTTCATTATGTAATGTTGCCTGCTTGATAGTTACCCCGCCGACCGATACCGGCTCGAGCACGGCATACGGATTCAGCGTCCCCGTCCTGCCAACGCTGATGCGGATTTCCTTCAAGAGCGTATTGGCCTGCATCGCCGGAAACTTGTAGGCAATCGCCCACCTGGGTTCGCGGCCGACGTCTCCCAATTGTTCCTGCAAATCTATGCGGTCTATCTTGGCGACGATGCCATCTGCATCGTAAGGCAAGCTTTCTCTTTTTTCCTTCCATTCGTTGCGGTATTCTTCCACCTGCTCGATAGTATCTACCGTCCGGTTATTCGGATTAATTTTAAAACCGAGCGATTTCATGTAATTCAGGGCTTCATGGTGCGTTTCCGGGAATTTCACCCCCTCAAGACGCGCCAGTGTATAAATATAGACATCCAGCGGACGTGTGGCCGTTATCGTCGAATCGAGCTGGCGTAAAGAACCGGCAGCGGCATTGCGCGGATTGGCAAAAAGGGGCTGTCCTTCGGCAGCCCTTTCCCTATTCAACTTATTAAATCCGGCATGCGGCAGGAAAACCTCTCCCCTGACTTCGATTAAAGACGGCGCTCCCTTGGGTAAAGTGAGAGGGATGCTTTTAATAGTTTTCAGGTTCTGCGTGATATTTTCACCCTTGTAGCCATCGCCGCGTGTCGCCCCGACGGTAAATCGACCGTCTATGTAAGTTAAAGATACCGACAATCCGTCCATCTTGTGTTCGCACACAAAGGTGGGTTTTTGACCGTCCAGCAATTTCAATGTGCGTTTGTACCATGCCTCAAGTTCTTCGTTGGAAAAGACGTTTGCCAGCGATAAAAGGGGTACTTTATGTTCGACCACCCCGAAAGCCTCCAGCGGGGCCGCCCCTACTCTCTGCGTCGGGGATTCGGGAGTTAAAAACTGTGGGTATTCCTCTTCGAGACGCTGCAGTTTCTGCATCAGGCTGTCGTATTCTGCATCGCTTATCTCGGGGTTATCAAGTACGTAGTAAAGGTAATTATGACGGTTGATTTCCGTCCTGAGCTGCTCGATCTCCGATTGAATATCCTCGTTTTCCATATACCCATTAAGTATATCAGATTATACGGAGTTGATTAAATTAAGCGCAGGTATTATCCTAATAGCTGATGAAATTAATTATCGGTCTGGGGAACCCGGGACAGGGATATTCCAACAACCGCCATAACATCGGTTTTATGTGCCTTAAACATTTCTCTAAAGAACACCACATCGAATTCGACAGGAAGCAGGCCAATGCCAGAGTCGGACGAGGTAAAGTAGAGGGAATTGATGTTGTCCTGGCAAAACCGCAGACCTATATGAACCTCAGCGGGCAATCCGTAAACCGCCTGATGCACAATTTCAAGCTCAAAGCGGAGGATATTATCGTCATTCACGACGACATGGACTTGCCGCTGGGTAAGGTGCGCATCAGGGGCGGAGGCAGTTCGGGGGGGCACAACGGAATCAATTCCATAATACAGGAAATCGGTACGCGTGATTTTATCCGCATTAAAATAGGCATCGGACGCCCTGAAAAAGATGAGGATGAGAACTGTGACGGCAGGGATATCGTCGATTATGTGCTCAGCAATTTCTCCGCAGAAGAAAAGAAGCTGCTCGAACCTTCCATCGAGAAAGTCTCGAATGCCATTCTCTGCCTGCTTACCGATGGGCTGGAAGCAGCAATGAACAGGTTTAATTAGCCCTCTATCGTTTCGGATAGGGACGGTGATAAAGTCTTCCCCTCGGGGAAGGTGGCATTTACGAAGTAAATGACGGATGAGGGTTGATATTACTCCTGTTACCGAAGTAACCTTCGTGCTGATTCTCCCCACCCCCCGGATTCTTCGGCCATCCCTTATGGCCTCTGAATGACAGTTTAATCGTTAACTCCGTAGGGACGGGCATTGCCCGTCCGCCGGATACGAAAACATAAACGCGGACGACCATTGGTCGTCCCTACGTTTTTTATTTGCCATTGCGAGAAGTGAGTACAAAAAACGACGCTGCTCCGATGGTTCGGAACTTCGTCCACTTGTGTCACTCTCGTAACGACTGTTTGTAAATAAACGCAGGCAATAGTCCCGATTTATCGGGAATTCTCTCACTCTAGCAAAGGGAGATTAAGAGGGATTTTGGCAGGTTATCGGAATCGATGGAGCAATACGCAACAAATCTCCCTCACTCCCTCTTTTCCAAAGAGGGAAGATACGCAAATGCTTTTGTCATGCTGAGAGTAGCGAAGCATCTGAATGCGATTCGATTTTCGCTGCCGCTATGGTTCGACAGGCTCACCACGAACGGCTTTTAGGCTCACCACGAGCGGGTTTTTAACATTTTCCCGTTCGTCCTGAACCTCAATTAATCGGTAAAGGGACAATTAACCGAAAACAACTCAACTGACAATAACCTGTTTTGCCAATAGCTCGACGCTGGTGTTATAATCCCATTGTCTTAAATAATGGCCGCTAAAAATAAATTTATAGCTGTTATCGGCAACTCCAAAGCTTCAGCTCAGGAAATAAAACTGGCCGAAGCAATAGGCCGTGAAATAGCCAAAAACGGGGCTGTTCTCGTTTGCGGAGGGCTGGACGGAGTGATGAAGGCTGCCTGCCGCGGCGCTGTTTCCGAAGGCGGACTGACCATCGGTATTTTACCGGGAACCAGCCGTACCGATGCCAATGAATATGTTCAAATACCCGTTGTAACCGGCATCGGCTTTGCCAGAAACATTATTGTAGTCAAATCGGCACAGGCGGTTATTGCCGTCGGCGGTGGGTACGGTACGTTGACGGAAATCGGATATGCCCTGAAAAGCGGTTTGCCGGTAATCGGCCTCGGCACATGGAAACTGTCAAATAAAGATAAAACAGATGATGCCATAATACGCGCCGATAACGCTGCGGATGCAGTGGCTATAGCGCTGGAGATGATTTCGGATTAAAATATAAAAGCGATTCGGAGGATTTGTAAATTGTCCACTATAAAAAGCCTGAAAGCCAGAGAAATTCTCGATTCCAGGGGCAACCCTACACTGGAAGTAGAAGCCAAATTAGCTGACGGCACTGTCAGCTGCGCCGCGGTTCCCTCAGGCGCCAGTACCGGCAAATACGAAGCTGTCGAGCTGCGTGACGGAGATAAAAACAGATATAAGGGGCTGGGAGTTTTAAAGGCGGTTTCCAATGTAAACGATATCATTGCCCCAGCTCTTGCCGGAATGCCCGTTCCCAACCAGAAAGCTATCGACAATAAACTGATACAACTCGACGGCACGGAAAATAAATCAAAGCTCGGAGCCAATGCCATTCTCGGTGTTTCACTGGCAGTAGCCCATGCGGCAGCCGATTACCTGGATACTCCTTTATATCAATATTTAGGGAATGAAGACATTTATAAACTGCCGGTTCCGATGCTGAACATCTTAAACGGCGGCAAACACGCCTCCAATTCCACCGACTTGCAGGAGTTCATGGTAATGCCTTCCGGCGCCGAAAGCTTTTCTCATGCCATCCAGATGGGTGTCGAGGTATATCACAGCCTTAAGGCGGTTCTGAAAAGCAAGGGATTGAATACCAATGTCGGTGACGAAGGCGGATTCGCCCCCTCTTTATCATCCAACAACCAGGCAGTAGAGTTAATAATTGAGGCTATTGAAAAAGCCGGCTATAAACCAGGGAAGGATTGCTTTATCGCCCTCGACCCTGCCTCCAGCGAGTTATATGAGGATGGTAAATATAACCTGGCACGCGAAGGCAAGACTTTGACAAGCAGCGAAATGGTAGATTTTTATGTAAACTGGGTGAATACGTACCCTATTATAAGCATCGAAGACGGGATGGCCGAAGACGACTGGGAAGGCTGGCAACTGCTGACACAAAAAATCGGCGACCGTGTCCAGCTGGTAGGCGACGACCTGTACGTTACCAATATAAACAGGCTGGCAAAAGGGATAGAGACAAAGGCTTCCAACTCCATCCTGATAAAGTTAAACCAGATCGGTACGCTCACCGAGACCGTCTCTGCCATCGAAATGGCACACCGCGCCGGATGGACGGCCGTTGTCAGCCACCGCTCCGGCGAAACGGAAGACACCACCATCGCCGATTTAGCGGCAGGACTTTGTACCGGGCAGATAAAGACCGGAGCCCCCTGCCGTTCGGAACGCAATGCAAAATACAACCGGCTGTTAAAAATCGAAGCCGAACTCGGAAATAAAGCGGTCTTTGCAGGAAAACAGGCGTTCCCGAATCTTAAAAAGAATTTAGATTGATAAATAAACCGGCAGGGATTGAAGAGGCCGTCAGAATACCCGCTTCTTCAATCCTCCCGAATTCTATCAACCGGAAAGATATACGCACCCGCGTTGTAAACTGCCGTAAATAACCTGAAAGAGTAACTACCATGAAACAAATCGGTATTACAACTACCGTCCCCATAGAGGTGCTGCTTGCCGCAGGCTTTACGCCGGTCGACCTGAACAATATCTTTATAAGCGACCCCGACCCGGAACACCTGATAAGAATCGCCGAAAGAGACGGCTTTCCTCTTAATTGCTGCGGATGGATAAAGGGCATCTACGGCGTCTGCATGGAGTCGGATATAGATACCGTTATATGCGTTACCAACGGCGATTGCTCCAACACCGTCATGCTGATGGAGGTATTGAAGTATAAAGGATTGAAAACCATACCCTTCGCCTACCCCGAACAGCCGGATGAAACGCAGATGCAGGAGACATTGAACAAACTGGCAAAAACACTGGGAACTACCATCGAAGCTGCCGAAGAAATCAGGAAGCAGATGGAACCGTGCCGCAGGCTGGCCGATAAACTGGACACGCTGACATGGAAAGATAACAAGATAAACGGCTTCGAAAACCACCTGTGGCTGGTATCGGCATCAGATTTTAACAGAGACTATAATGAATACCGGAAACAAATACAGGATGTGATTGACGCCGCCGAAAAACGCAACGGCTGCCCTGAAAACACGATTCGTCTGGCCTATATCGGCGTACCTTCCGTATATGGTAAAGAGCTGTACCGCTTCATCGAAAAGAACGGCGCCAGGGTGGTTTATAACGAGATTCAGAGACAGTTTGCCATGACGCAACCCGCAAAGTCGCTGGCGGAGCAATACAGCATCTATACCTATCCGTACTCTATCTATCAAAGGATAGACGATATCAAAAAAGAGATAGAGAAGAGGCGCATAGACGGCATTATTCACTACGTCCAGGCTTTCTGTTACAGGGGAATTGGTGGTATTATATTTAACGACGTTTTCAAATTACCCATGCTTACGCTGGAAGGCAACGATAACTTTTTTCTTAACCAGCATATAAGAACACGCATAGAGGCTTTTATAGATATGCTCAAGCGTAACCAGAAAAATAATATAATTTATAAAAATAAGGGGGAATAAAAATGACTCGTATCGGTATTAACGGATTCGGCAGAATCGGCAGACTGGTCTTAAGGACGATAAACGAATATCATTCTAACGACATGGAAGTTGTCGCTGTAAACGACCTCACGGATGCACCGACCAATGCCCATCTCTTTAAATGGGACAGCACTTACGGGTCATACAAGGGGGAGGTAGAAGCCGAAAACGACATTCTTTCCATCGACGGCAAAAACATAAAAGTCCTCTCACAAAGAGACCCCGCCCAGATTCCATGGTCTGATTACGGGGTGGATATCGTCATCGAATCCACCGGCATATTTACCGATGCCGAGAAAGCCGCTGCGCACAAACACGGCAGCGTCAAAAAAGTGATTATCTCGGCACCCGCCAGGAACGAAGATATCACCATTGTACTGGGTGTTAACGAAGATAAGTATCAGCCGGACAAGCACCACATTATTTCCAATGCATCGTGCACTACAAATTGTCTCGCCCCGGTTGCCAAGGTGCTGCACCGGAACTTCGAAATAGTAAAGGGGTTGATGACCACCATACATTCCTATACCAACGACCAGAGATTGCAGGACATGTACCACAAAGACCTGCGGCGCGCCCGTGCCGCCGCCGAAAATATGGTGCCTACCACCACGGGAGCCGCCAAAGCGATATCGCTGGTTTTACCGGAACTCAAAGGGAAACTGCACGGTCTGGCTTTGAGAGTGCCGACTCCCACCGTCTCCCTGGTAGACCTGGTCGCCGAAGTCAGGGAAGAAACAACTGCCGAGGATATCAACAAGGCTTTCAAAAATGCTTCGGAAGGAAAATTAAAGGGAATACTCGGATACTGCGAGGAACCGCTGGTAAGCTCCGATTTCAAAGGCAACTCGTTGAGCTCCATCGTTGATGCCCCGAATACGATGGTTATGGAAGGCAACATGGTCAAGGTACTCTCCTGGTATGACAACGAATGGGGGTACTGCTGCCGACTGGCCGACCTGGCCGCCTTTATCGCTCAAAAAGGATAAATATCCACATCCATATGGTGGTCACGAGAAAATAAATGCTATGCCTTTGTGACCACCATTTCTATCGCCTTGCTCCAGCCATCGGGGCCTACTCCCCTGATTTTATAAAGCCCTGAAATATTCATCCTGCTCCACCTTCTATCCGGCTGCTGAACAAGCATACGTGAATCCACCTGCGAAAGAAGTTGAAAATCGTTTACGCTGTTACCTATGCCGAAAGACATCACGTTGCCGTAACTCATCTTATATAATTCCAGAAGGGTCTTTACGGCTCTTCCCTTATCGTTGCCGCCGGTAACTTCATAGAACCTGCCGCCGAACATGCACAACAAGCCGGCCTTCTTTATTTCATCCAGGACGACTTCGACAGCCCTTCTGCTCCCTTTAATCGTCAACGTTTCACTGTATTCCCTCTGTCTGGCAAGCGCAGCCATCTTTAAGCCCAGCCCGGTCTCCTTGGCAACCTCTTCGACTGTCATATCACCGAAGCTGTTCAAAACCAATTCTCCCAGGTTGTTGGCCTCAATCTGGCGATAGGCTGACTCCAGCGCCCCCTTCAATTTATGGCGCAGTTCCTGATAAGCAGTCCCGAACTCGATAACCATATAATCGGCAATAATCCTGTCATAGGAAAACGGCAGCCTGAAATAATCCTTCGGAATGTAAATCGCCCCTCCGTTTTCCACGATGAAAGGCGTATTGATACCGAGCTCTTCACGGTAAACTTCCTGTTCGAATCTGGTCTTTGAAGAACAAAAAACAATCGGAATATCCATGCCCTGCAATTTCCTTATTGCATCCAGCGCCAGTGTATAGGAATAATTCTGTGAATCGAGCAGCGTTCCATCCAGATCCGTAATCACCACTTTCCTGGCCGCATCCGATTTTTTGCTCCTGGCGACGGCTATCTTGAATATCGAGTTATCGGGAACTATGAATTTAGGCATAATGCCTTCTATATTATCGGCGAACATGGACAGGTTAATATTTCGCGGCGGGGATATCAACTGTATTCCCGGAACTTCCTCTCCCTCCTTAATACACTCCATATCTATCAGTTGTTTTTTTATGATTTCCTTCGTTTTTTCTTCACATAGAGGGCTGTAATATATAACCGAAAGGCTGGGAAGCAGCATTTCCTGGAGAAGATGTTCTTCTCCCTTTTCTGCATGAAGCTGGGGATTGATGGATTCCGTCTGAATTACCTCTACCCCCTTTTCCGAAACAGTATCATCGGTAGGTTCCAGAATGCCGCTGAAATTCTCCAGAATAGATATGAGTTCCTGAGTCTCGACGGCATAACCCGAACCATAAGTGAGCCTCATTGCCAGCTCTATGCTCATGGCATGTTCCCCGGCATTGGCCGTTTTAATGACCTCGGTCTCGAATCTGCCCTTGCTGGACAGAAGCGCATTGACAAAACGGTTGCTTACCTCCGAAACACGTCCCCATTTCTTGAAATACAGTTCCCCTATCAGTTTGGGCTTATACCTCCACAGGATACGTACCATTGCAAACGGAGATTCGACCATACTGAAACCGGCGGCATAATGTTTGACGTACTCCAATACTGCGCCGGGGATATAATTATCGGCATCGATAAAGCCCACATATTCCCGTCCCATTACTCTGGACATTATGATTCCTATTATCATCCCTTCGCTTTTACCGCTGCGAATGAGGCCATCGTCATCAACAATATCGGGATAACCGGAAAATAAAAACGCATTGGCAAGGTCGGGGTCCTTCTGATGTATTACCAGCGCCTGACGGTTGTTTGCATTACAGAAACGGCTTACTATATCCTTTTCATTTTTAAAAACATCCATGCTGCTGTTAGAAATCACTATCATCAGGCAATCATGAGGGATACCGCTCAGCACCCCCTCGAAAACCTTCAGGTCTTCATTCTTTACCGGTAAAACTATCGACAGTTTCTGTTCGATATTCGAAATAGCCTCACGGCTTATACGGCCGGCATTATCTTTAGATGAAGCCGCATCCGAACCGGAATCCAGTTCAAGAGCATGACATACATCATGGATTTTAACCGGTCCGATATGGTCGGCAGATCTGACAGATTCAAAACGCATAAATCTTCTCTCCTTTCATTATTCCCATCTTGGCGGATATCCAGCCAATGACGATTAATAAACGAGTTAAATTCTTTCAAAAAAATTACTTTTCAAAAGGCTGAAATATTGTTGCCCCAGATTTCACCGGTTTTCTTTTGAATCACACCAATACATCAGAACTTAATGGATAGAACGAGAAATAAAAACCGGAGAGTTGATGGGAGTAATAGTGCCAGTTAACGCTGCATTACAATATAACAATTCCCCCGTTTTTGTCAAGATAATTTTAATCAATCCTGATTGCTTCCGCTCTTAGACCCTTCGACAGGCCCAGGGCAAGCGGAAGAGAGAAAACATAGTCCCGATGAAATCGGGATGAACTTGTCGAATCCATAGCGGCATCGAATTGTTATACATAGCACCCGTGATTGACAAGAACCGCATATCACCTTAGAAATAAACTAAAATAATATTGACATTATTTATGAAGTGTGGTTAAAATAGCTGACAGTTCGAACGAATAATTTGGAGGGAGAAACATGAAATTAGTAGTCATCGGTTTCGGGCAGTGTGGAAGCCGCATCGCTGACGAGTTTGCAAGACTGAACAAGAGAGCGATTAGCAGCAGAGGGATAGAAATCACTCCCGGTATCTTCGCCGTCAACACAGATGCCGCAGACCTGAGCGGATTGACCACTATCAAGGCTGATTATCAGCACAGGATACTTATCGGCGGTCGTAAAACCGGCGGGCATGGCGTCGGCAAAATCAATGAACTCGGTGCCGAAGTCGCCAGGGAAGATGCCGATAAAATAGTGGATGCGCTCAGAACAACCAGGCGGTTCTATGATACCGACGGATTCCTTTTAGTGGCCAGCGCCGCAGGAGGTACTGGTTCCGGCTCCATCCCTATCATTGCCCAGCATATTAAAGAACGCTATATGGACAAGCCCTTATATGCTCTGGTTGTACTGCCATTCGAACACGAAGAAGAAAACGAAGAAAGAACCGTTTACAATACAGCCGTTTGCCTTAAATCGATTTACTCGGTAGCCGATGCAGTAATACTGGTAGATAACCAGAGATATGTCAGAAAAGATTTCTCCCTTAAACATAATCTCGATAAAATCAATTCCCTTATTGCAGCTCCTTTCTACAACCTGCTTTGTGCGGGGGAAGAGAAGAAAGCCGTTCATGTCGGAGCCAAAACACTGGATGCAGGAGATATAATCCAGACATTGCTGGGCTGGACGGTCATCGGTTATGGCGAGTCGAAAATAGAACGTTTCAGTTTGTTCGGTTCATCTGGTACCTTCAGAGATAAAAGCAGCCAGACACATAAAGCCGTACAGGCCATGGATGCCGCCGTCAGCGATATATCCACACGCTGCAATCCCAAAGATGCCTCCAGGGCCATGTATTTGATAACGGCACCCGCCAAAGAAATCAATATGGACATGATTAAAGAAATGGGCGACTGGATGAGGGATATGGCTCCCAATGCCATCATCCGCAACGGCGACTATCCCAGAGACGGAACCAACATGAACGTTACCGTTATCCTGTCCGAACTCAGCGATGTGGAAAAGGTCAGAAACTACTATAATGCATCTACAGACCTCGTACCTGTAATTAAACAGCGGCAGAAAGAAGTCGCCTCCAAGTTACAGACAATCGACGACCTGGGGAAAGATATCCCCACCCTGTTATAAAACCCGTCGCATCTTTGCCTATCGAAACCCCTCCCGCGGGAGGGGTTTTTTGTTAATTCGTTTCAAAAAAAACGGCTCCCTAGCCGAAGATTTTTTGGAAATACGGCTGTATAAGGTATAATAAGGGGACAAAATTATGGAATCACAGGTTTTTTATCGTAAATGGCGTCCCCAGGCACTGGCAGAAGTTGCCGGGCAGGAGCATGTAACACAAACATTGCTTAATGCCTTGAGCAGCGGGCATATTTCACATGCCTATCTTTTCTGCGGGCCGAGGGGAACGGGGAAAACCAGCACCGGACGGATTCTCGCCAAAGCCGTAAACTGCACGGCAAACGGTAAAGGCGAACCCTGCAATAAATGCGATATGTGCATGGCAATCACCGAAGGCAGGGCAATGGATGTTATCGAAATCGATGCCGCCAGCAACAGGGGCATAGATGAAATCAGAAACCTGCGTGAGCGTGTCAATTATGCTCCCGGGGAAGCCCGCTTCAAGGTCTACATCATAGATGAATTTCACATGCTTACAAAGGAAGCCTCGAATGCCCTGCTTAAGACGCTCGAGGAGCCTCCCGCATGCGTCATTTTTATCCTGGCCACCACCGAAGCTCACAAGGTACTGCCCACCATTATGTCAAGATGCCAGCGCTTCGATTTCCACCGTGTCAGCCAGAACGACATCGCAGATAAACTGCAACAGATATGCGACAGCGAGGGTATCAAGATAGAGCAGGAAGCTCTTAACGTTTTGGCAAAAAATGCCACCGGCAGCCTCAGAGACGCGGAAAACCTGCTGGAAAAGCTCTCCACGCATTACGGACAGGATATCAATCTCAGCCAGGTGAGAGACATGCTGGGAATCACCGGCAATGAGCGAATCAAGGAACTGGTGGAGCACATTATCAACGGGAATATTTCCGACGGTATCAACGCCATCAATGCCATCAATAACGACGGATTCGATTTAAAACAGCTCAACAGGGAACTCGTTACTTACCTCAGGGGATTACTGCTCATAAAGACCGGGGCTAATAAAGACCTCGATTTTACCCCGGAAGAGATATCCACGCTGACAGAACTTTCAAAAACTGCGCCTGTGGAACAAATATTGAAGGCAATCAAAACATTCGGCAAACTGGAGTTGAGCCTGGACAGCTATTCTACACTGCCGCTGGAGCTGGCTCTGGTCGATTGCTCGCTGACATCTTCGGAGGCGAAACCGGCACCTGTCAACCGACCGCAGCCGGCAGCAGGTGATATCAGGCAGACAAAAAGTGCGCCGACACCCGCTCCGGCAAGAAAAGCCGCTAAAGCGGAGCCAACTCCTATATCCGAACCTGAAATAGATAAGGAACCAGAAATAATAAAAACTTCCGATAAAAAAGTTAAAGAAGAACCCCCTGCCCCCGCAAATGCGGAAATAAATGAATACAGTAATAAACTGGAATACCTCAGCGCCAACTGGAAGAATGTCATCGAACGTGCACCGGATACTTTCAAGAGGTCGCCTGCCCTGGCAATTTTAAGGAGCGCCGGTGTCAAACCAGTGGCTTTCGATGACAACATTGTCGTGCTTTCATTCAGATTCCCCGTTCACAAGGATAAAATAGAAGAATCGGAAAATAACAAAATTGCCGCCCGGATAATCAGTAATTTTATCGGTCATCCATGTGAGGTGCGGTGTATATACGAACCCGAAGAAAATCACCTGGTACGTGAATTGCAGAGACTGGGCGGACAAATAGTCGAAGTGGAGGAAAAATGGACTTAAATATGATGAAAAAGGCAATGGAATTGAAATCCAGCCTTGACAAAGCTCAAAAAGAACTGGAAAAAATGACCGTCGAGGCCGAAGCCGGAAACGGCGCTGTAAAGGTTACAGCCAACGGGAAGCAAAAAATATTATCCATCAAAATCGCTCCCGAAGCAGTGGAAACCGGCAAAGCCGCCAACCTGGAGAAACTGGTCTTCAAAGCGGTAACGGATGCCCTTGAGAAATCTAAAAACTTAGCCGAGGAAAAATTGAAAAAATTAACCGGCGGCATGAAAATACCCGGATTAACAGACTAAAGGAAGACAACTGACTTGGACATAAACCCATCGAATACAGCCGGCTCGGTAAACAGGCTGATGCAGGAGTTCGCAAAGCTGCCCGGAATCGGGCCGAAAAGCGCCCAACGCTTGACTTATTATTTATTGCGAACCCAGAAGGAACAGGTAACGGCACTGGCAGAGGCGATTATGTCTTTAAAAGACAGCACGCGCCTCTGCACTGCCTGTTACAACATTGCCGATTCCGACCTTTGTCCCATTTGCCGCAATAGCAACCGCGATAAAACCAGCATTTGCGTCGTCGAACAGCCGCAGGACATCCTGGCGCTGGAACATTCGGGTATTTATAAAGGGTTATATCACGTACTCCACGGAGCCATATCACCAACCGACGGAATAGGTATCAATGATATCAGAATAGAGGAGCTTTTAGAACGGCTCAAGAGCGGCAGCATATGCGAAGTAATCCTTGCCACCAACCCCACGCTCGAAGGGGAACAGACCGCCATGTATCTTAATAAACTCATAATTCCGATGGGAATCAGGGTCACCCGCCTTGCCAGGGGGCTGCCTTTCGGAACCGAACTGGAATATGCCGACGACGTTACGCTGACCCGCGCACTCGAAGGCAGGCAGGAATTAAAATAAAAGCAGTTCAAAAATGCAATCTATAAACTATGCCGATTTCGAAAAAATAGATATCAGAGCGGGCAGAATTACCAGAGCCGAGGATTTTCCCGGGGCACAAAAATCTGCTTACAGGCTGTGGATAGATTTCGGAGAACTGGGAGAAAAGAAATCCAGTGCCCAGATTACCAGCCTCTATAAAAAAGATGAACTGATTGGCAAGATGGTAGCAGCAGTGGTAAACTTTCCGCCGAAACAGGTCGCCGATTTTATGTCGGAGGTACTGGTTCTGGGAGCAGTCGTAAACGATAAAGAAGTCGTGCTGATACAACCTGATAGAGACGTTCCTCCCGGTAAAAGGATATTATAATAATTTTCACCTCTTCAAACCGGTAATGCCCGAAGACTTATATGTCAGAGACCGTTAAAAATTATTTCCTTAGAAAAACGAAATGTCAGAACCGAGGGATTATAAAACCGAAGCTATTATCATCAAAAAGACGAAACTGGGAGAAGCCGACAGAATCCTGACGCTTTATACCCCCCATCTGGGGAAGATACAGGCAGTAGCCAAAGGTGTCAGACAGCCGAAGAGCAAGATGTCAGGGCACCTGGAGCTTCTGACGTACAGCATGGTTTCCCTGGCCAGAGGCAAGAATCTGCCCACGGTTACCGGCAGCCAGACCATCAACGGGTTCCTGCCCATAAAAAACGACCTCGAACTGACATCATATGCCCTTTACATGATAGAACTGGTCAACCAGTTTACAGAGGACGGCATAGAAGATTACCCGTTGTTTACGATGTTACTGGATGTCATGGAAAAACTTTCCACCGAAAAGAACCGGGAACTGGTTCTGCGCTACTTCGAAGTGCAGCTGCTCGATAACCTCGGCTACCGGCCGCAATTGAAACAATGCGTTTCCTGCCGTACGCAATTGAAACCGGTAATAAATTATTTCTGCCCGAGCGCAGGCGGAATGCTCTGTACCGCATGCAGCCGAACCAACAATTTCAGTTACCAGCTTTCCGTCAACGGACTGAAGGTTTTCAGGTTGTTGCAGGACGGCGATTACAATACCATCAGCCGCCTCAAAATGACTAAAGAACTGGATTCGGAACTCGAAAGGCTGATAAGGGCATATATTAAATACCTGCTCGAAAAAGATGTTAAATCGATTGCCTGGCTGGAAACGGTAAAAAAACAGGCATAACACCACGGTATCCGTATTTTTTCACGTATTGATTGAAGCGGATAATCCATATAGCTTTACTATAATTCCTTGATAAAATATAATAACTGGAATAAACTTAACAGTTATATATCAAAAATAAAAACCCCGTTATTAATATCTTGCTTAATGTAAAGGGATAATTATGGCATCGAGACTGGACAACCTGGCACAACAAAGACTGGATAAACTGGAAAGGCTCAGGAACCGCGGAGTAGACCCGTACCCGCGCAGCTATCAGCGCACGCATACTACCGAAGAAGCAAAAGAACTGCTCAAGAAAAACGAGGAGGCCGGGAAGACCGAGCCGGAGCAGGTCAGCATCGCCGGGCGCATCATGGCTGTCCGCAATATGGGAAAAAGTACTTTTATGGATATACAGGACGGCTCCGGTAGAATCCAGGTCATTTTCACAAATACCAATCAGTTACCTGAAGATAAAGCTGAACTTTTTAAAGATTTCGATATCGGAGATTTCATCGGCGTCAAGGGCGGCCTGATGCGCACCAGGACAGGAGAGCCCACCGTTCATGCGGAGGACTTTGTCCTGTTATCCAAGTCCCTGCTGCCGCTGCCGGAAAAGTATCACGGGCTTCAGGATGTGGATGCCAGGCACCGCCAGAGATACCTCGACCTTATCAGCAACCAGGAGGTAAAGGATACCTTCAGGATGCGCAGCCGCATTATCGCCGCCGTAAGGAACTACTTGAACGGAAAGGAATTCCTGGAAGTGGAAACGCCGGTACTGCAACCGTCCGCCGGCGGAGCGCTGGCCAGACCGTTCGTCACGCACCATTATACTCTTGACTGCGATTTCTATTTGCGCATCGCCCTCGAGTTGCACTTGAAAAGACTGATAATAGGCGGCTTCGATAAAGTATACGAACTGGGAAGAATCTTCCGCAACGAAGGGATTTCGCTCAAGCACAACCCTGAATTCACCATGCTCGAAAGTTACCAGGCCTACGCCGATTACAAAGATATCATGAACCTGCTCGAAGATATGGTTTCCTCGGTTATCATGGAAATTTCAGGGAATTATAAATTTAATTACGGGGAGAACGTTATCGACTTTACCCCCCCGTGGCAGCGGCTTGACCTGAGGGAAACGCTTATGAAATACAGCGGCATAGATTTCATGCAATTTCCCGACGTCGATTCGCTGAGAAAAGAAATGCAAAGCCGGAAGATGGAAGTAGACCCCGCCAAAGACAGGGGCCGGTTGATAGATGAACTGCTCTCGACATTCGTGGAACCTCACCTGATACAACCGACGATATTATACGATTACCCGCTGGACATGTCTCCCCTTGCCAAAAAGAAGCCGGGTTATGATAATATAGTAGAGAGATTCGAAGCCTATGTTTGCGGCATGGAGCTGGGCAATGCCTTCTCCGAGCTGAACGACCCGATAGACCAGAGACAGAGATTCGTCAACCAGCAGAGGAACCGGGGAAAGGACGAGGAACAGGAGGTCATCGACGAAGACTTCCTGACGGCAATGGCTTACGGAATGCCGCCTACAGGCGGATTGGGTGTCGGAATCGACAGGCTGGTAATGCTCTTAACCAACCAGCAATCCATACGCGAAGTCATCTTGTTCCCGCAACTTCGGGAAAAGGAATAGTGAAAGATGTTAGACCTTAAGTTTATCAGGGAAAACACGGAACTCGTCCGCAAGGCGATAGCCGACCGGCAGGACAAAGCCCCGATTGATGAGATTATCAGCCTCGATACTGCCAAAAGGCAAAAAATGACCGGGGTGGAAGAACTGAGATGCGAGCGCAAGGAACTGGCAAGAAAGCAGGGCGCCGAATCGGCGGAAAGAGGGCGCGAACTGCGCGACCAGATTAAAGCCATCGAGGATGAACTGAGGGATATCGACACCAGGCTGGAAGACCTGCTGCTGCGTGTCCCCAATATACCGCAGGATTCGGTTCCTTACGGTAAAAGCGAAGACGACAATATAGTTATAAGCACCTGCGGAGAGATAAGAAAATTCGATTTCAAACCGGCTCCGCACTGGGAACTCGGTGAAAAGCTGGGCATCATAGATTTCGAGAGAGGGGTCAGGTTATCCGGCACCCGTTTTTATGTTTTAAAAGGACTGGGAGCACGGCTTCAAAGGTCTCTCATCAATTTCATGCTCAATCTGCATACGGAAGAACACGGTTACTATGAAGCATATCTGCCTTATATGGTCAAAAAGGAATGTCTTATCGGTTCCAGCAATCTTCCCAAGTTCGCCGACAATCTGTACCGCGATATAGAGGAAGACCTGTGGCTGGTTCCCACGGCCGAGGTGCCGCTGACAAACATGCACCGCGATGAAGTGATACCACCCGGTGTTCTCCCTATACATTATGTCGCCTATACCGCCTGTTTCAGGCGTGAGAAGATGTCCGCAGGCAAAGATACGCGCGGCATAAAGAGAGGACATCAGTTCGACAAGGTAGAAATGTATAAGTTTGTCGAACCTGAGACATCAAACGAAGAACTGGAAAAGATGGTAGATAATGCCACAGATATCTGCCGCAAGCTGGAAATTCCCTACCGCATAAAGAAGCTTTGCACCGCCGATATCAGTTTCGCTTCTACCAAGACCTACGACATCGAAATGTGGGCACCCGGCTGCGAAGAATGGCTGGAGGTCAGTTCCTGCTCAAACTGCGGAGATTTTCAGGCAAGACGCGCAAACATCCGCTACCGTCCGGCTGCGGACAGCAAACCGCAATACGTTCATACACTCAACGGTTCAGGACTGGCGCTCCCCAGGGTAGTCATAGCCGTCATGGAAAATTACCAGCAATCCGACGGCAGTATTGCCGTTCCCGATGTATTACAACCCTATATGGGTGTTAAAGTAATAAAATAATTTTAGTCTATCTTCAGGATATTCTATAAAAAGAGAGGCGTAATGGAAGAAAAAACAAACATCGGCAGAAATGAATTATGCAGCTGCGGCAGTGGTAAAAAATACAAGAACTGCTGTTATCAAAAAACTCAAACAGAAGAAGCGAAACTCGATAAAAAAACCTTCGACCCATTTAAACTGAATAAAGAAATCGCCTACACCGGCGAACTGGGTAAAGCCAGGGAAGAATTCTGTATCAATCAACAAAAACAATTAAAAGCTGTCAACGAGCAAATTTACCGGCAGCAGCTGGAAGAAGCCAACAAAAGCGGAAAAACCATCACCTGCCACAGGGGTTGTTCCACTTGCTGTTCGCAATACGTCACGGCTTCACTGCAGGAATGCGAGGCCATTACTAATTATCTCTACAATCATGAACGTAAATTCTCATCATTCATACGCAATTACAGAAAATGGAAAAGTAAAATAGATGAACAAAAGAACTTCCTGGAAAATTTTCATAAGGCTTATGCCGAAATGTGGGAAGCCGGATTTACTCCAGAAAGCCGCAGAAAGGTAGAAGAACTCGGCGCAGCTTATGCCAGATTCAAGATACCATGCCCGTTCTTAAAAGACGATGCCTGCATGATTTATGATATCCGTCCGCTGGTTTGTTCCTGCCAGGTTGCGCTTACTCCTGCGGAATACTGCGACCCTGAAAACCCAGACAGCCTGAACCAGGAACTGATTTTGATGCTCCCCGAGAACTTCCAGTTCGTTCCTTTCTATCATGAAAGTTTCAGCGATATGAATCTGAACGGTATGTGCATGCCGTTCGTGGTCTACAACCTCCTGGAGGGCGGGTATTTATATCTCATGGCACTTAATGATAAAAAAGAGTTCACCGGTGAAGTTACCAAAGACGAGCAGGTAAAGAAAATTCTGGACGAACAGTTGGACTATTACGAGGAAAACGACCCCGACTTCGAATATGAAGTACAGGAATCCGATACGGAAGGGCTGCCCCCGCAAAACGAAACCGGGGCAACTGAATCAAAAGAGTAAATTCAAAAACTTTTAATCAGGGAAAGGCACTCCTTCAATCCGGCCTTCCCCTGATGTTTTTATAGCCACATAATCCCCGGCGTCCTTGGTCTGATACATGGTGGGCGCAGCAATCAGCTTCAACAGCTCCACGAAATTCTGCATCTGAGAATTTATGTCTTCTTTTTCAAATTTATTGGTACTGGAAAGAACGAATATGCCGTTAACATTGCGCGAGTCGGCACAGACTTTAACCAGGTCGTTGTAAATGAGGCCGGTATTGAAACCTACAATTAATTTCCAAATCCCCGGCCTCAGTTTATCTACCGAAGCCAGATTTTTAACCGCTTCTTGCAGGTTTTCATGGTTCAATGTTCCCTTAACCTGAATAACACACCTGACAGCTTCAGGATTGATTACCACGATATCTCCTGACAAAAACAGGGGGCCGTACTCGGCAGCGCTATAGACGATAATATCGCATTCGCGGCTGCTCTGGCCATCGCTGGCAAGAATAACACCGCGTCTGGCGGAAAAGTATTGTGATATGCTTTCCCTGACGGCTTCCATGATAATCGCTTCATAGTAGTCCCCGATAACTTTAGGGTCTTTCAGTAAAGAGCGGATAATATCCCTTTGTACCAGGATTTTTTTCTGTACGTTCCAGTAATATTGCTGCATAATTTCCCCCCTTACTATATTACCCCTTGTTGAGAATGTTAGCAATTTATCAGGCATATCGGTATAATATCTATATTGCGCTCAGCATCCGGAGGGGTGTCCGAGTGGCCTATGGTGACGGTCTTGAAAACCGTTGTCCTCGCAAGAGGACCGTGGGTTCGAATCCCACCCCCTCCGCCATCTAGTATTCAATATACACCTTGTTCAATTTTACCATCCCCAGGGCATTCAATTCGTATCCCTTTATATACGGTTTAACAAGCACATAATTTTTATCGAAATATAACGGAATACAGGCGGCATCGTTAACCATTATTTGCTCCGCCTGTCGATATAATTCAAGGCTGATTGCTTCATTCTCCTCGATACTTGCCAGCCGTAAAAGATTATCTGCCTCTATATTGCTGTATTCTCCGTAGTTACCTTCGGAATCGGAAGCAAAAAGGATTTCCAGAAAATCCTGCGGGTGCGGGTAATCCGCACTCCAGCCCCAGAGAAACATTCCGTCCTTCTCCTCAGAGATATAATATAAAAATTCGTCCGGCTCCAGCTGCCTGACGGTTACTTCGACTCCCAGATTAACCCGCCACTCATTTATGACAGCCTCCAGCAGAGATGATATTTGCCCCCCGTACCCGCCGGTAGTGATAGTGATTTCTGGGAGGTTGGAAACATCACCATAGGATGAATCGGCAATCAATTCAAGAGCACGTTCGACATCGTATCCCGTACCTGTCAACTCTTCGTTATAACCCGCCATGCCTTCAGGAACTATGCCGTCAGCCAGCACCACCGCATCGTTATATACCAGCGAGATTATTTTCGCCTTGTCCACTGCCAGCAAAAAGGCCAGACGTATATTCGCATCGTCAAACGGGGGCTCGCTGCAATTAAAACAGATATAAGTCAGGCTTAATTCGGGAAAGATAGACAGCTCATCGTAAAATTCCCCGTCTTCATCGGTAACCTTGTAAATATAGCTGGCGCCGACGCTGCAAACATCGATTTCACCCGTTTCGTACATATCGAATTCCACGCCGGATAATATTTTATAAACAACATAATCCAGCATAGCTACGTCCCCGTAATAACCGTCATTGCGCTTCAGCACCAGTTCGCTCCCTGCATCCCAACTCCACAATTCGAAAGGGCCGGTTCCATCGGGTTTTTTCCACCAGCTATCACCTTCCGAAACATTATCCCCATTGACAACAAAGGCAACCGGATAGCTTAATTTCTCAAGGAAATAGGTTACCGGCTTTTCAAGGGTTACCTGCAGCGTATAAGCATCAACAACTTTTACTCCGCTGATGGCATCGGTTTCTCCGGCAAGAACGTCATCTGTGCCAAGTATATCCCCCAGATACAAAGATGCCGTTTGTGACTCCGTAGACGGATTACAGGCACGCTCCCATGAATACTTGAAATCCCCGGCTTTAACCTGCCTCCCGTCATGGAAATAGACATCTTCCTTCAAGTAGAAAGTATATACAAGGTTATCATCGCTTACTTCCCAGCTTTCAGCTATATCCGCAACCGGTTCAAGGTTATCATCGAGAGCGACCAGCCCGCTGAAAATTTGCATCACGTAATCTATCGAAACGGAATCCCCTGCCAACGCCGGGTCCAGTGTATACGGGTCGTCGCCGTAGAGATTCAAAACGTCACCCTCGATATTCGGGGACTGAGCCCAACTGAAATCACACCCTGATGGCAAACAGGTAAACAGCAGGCTGCATGCCAGCATCAACGATTTAAACAATAAAATTTTCTTTTTCATACTTGTCCTGTTATAGATACCGCTATCGACAGCAATCAGGAGCGATAAATTTCCCTGATATAATCCTGCCAGATATCGTTTAATCCATCTAAATCGAAACCGTAAACCGCCGATAACGCATTATCATAAGTGCTGCCGTTCTTGAATACCGTCAATAATTGATACATTTTTTGCTGCCCGTACTCTTCAACCAGGAAGGCGACAATGCTGTAGCTCTCCGCATAAGAAAGATAGCTTTTATCGGAATCGGCAGAGAAAGGACTGCACAGGCTCTGTACGGATATCAATGTACCGCTGCCTGCCGCCTTCTTCAGATAGCTTTCAAACGACTTCTCCAGTTCGCCTTCGGCATACATCGAGATGCCCTCATCCAGCCATACAGGGATATTATTATAAGGATTGGATGTCATCTGGTAGGTTACCAGGTGCGCTATTTCATGTGCCAGGGTTCTTCTGCCCCACTCGATATTGGATTTAGAAATACCGATGGCGATGACTCCGTAAGCGGGATAAGCCACACCACCGGTCCACTCTTTCGGATAAACCATGGCGTTCTGCAGTGCGGAAGAACTGGAGTATATATATATCCTTATCGGGTCTTCAAGATAAGAACCGGTATCTTCCCCCAGCCTTATCAGAGCATCCTGACATGCCTGCATCAAATCCGCTGCAAAATACTCATCTCCGTAATACCAGTACAGGGTAACGTTGTTTTGAGTAACGTTCTTCCATGAATAAGTATTATCATCGAAGCTGACAGCAGCGTATTCCGTTTCGCTGTAGTTGCCATTTACATCCGTCACCGACCACCAGTAACGGATTATCGTTCCCGAAGGCAGCGTGCCAGTGGTTCTCATATCCCATGACCACGACACATTCATCTTGCCGGCAGAGGATGACTGGACATCGACGATAACCTCGTGAATAACATCGGAAAAGCTGTCACACTCTACAATGTAGTGAAGCCTGGCATCTTCAATATCAATATCTGATTCGATTGACAGATTGAATTTTATATAATCAGGAAACGAAGCCGCTACGGTATCGCTTAACGAAATCTGTGAAGCCGACGGGCTTTGCGCCTGCACCGGGCTTAAAGGCATAACTATCAGAAAGAATGCCAATACACAAAGTGAGATTTTTTTAATCATCTTCATCACCGAGACCGGCTCTCAAATAGGCATTGATAAAACCGTCCAGTTCCCCGTCCAGAACCGATTCGGCATCACCCACCTGATAATCGGTGCGATGGTCTTTCACCATTTTGTAAGGGTGCAGAACATAGCTTCTTATCTGGTTGCTCCAGCCGGCGACGATACGTTTTCCTTTAAGCTTCGCCCTTTCCTCTTCCCTTCTTGCCAGTTCCTGATTCAACAACCTCGAAAGCAGAATTTTCATGGCCGTCTCTTTATTCTGGTGCTGAGAGCGCTCGCTCTGGCAACTGACCACCGTCCCGCTCGGTATATGCGTTATGCGTACCGCACTGCTGGTTTTCTGCATGTTTTGACCTCCGGGGCCGCTGGACCTGAAGGTTTCTACCTTCAGGTCATCGGTAGAAACATCGATACCGACATCTTCACCCGCCTCCGGCATCACCTCCACCAGTGCAAACGATGTATGCCGCGCATGGTCGGCATCGAACGGCGAAAGACGCACCAGGCGGTGCACCCCGTGTTCCGATTTCAGGTAACCGAAAGCATATTCATGCGATACTTCCAGGATAACACTTTTTACCCCGGCTTCTTCACCCGGGGAGACATCCAGAATTTCGGTTTTATATTTTTTCCGTTCCGCCCAGCGCAGATACATGCGCAGCAGCATTTCCGCCCAATCCTGCGACTCAACTCCTCCGGCGCCGGCGTGAATGGTAAGTATGGCATTACGGCTGTCGTATTCACCGCTAAAAGCCAGCTCGAATTCAAGCTCGTCGAGACGTGAGCCGACAGCATCCACTTCCTGCCGGATTTCTTCATCCAGCGATGTCTCTTCCTCTTCGGATGCAAGAGACGCCAAATCTTTTATGTCAACTACTTTTTTCTCCAGCCCCCGCCACTGCTCCACCGTTTTTCTGGTTTCGGCTAAAAGACGCATTACATTCTGCGCCTTATCGGAATCCTGCCAGAAATCAGGGCTTGTCGATTGTTTTTCAAGTTCTGCTACCTGTTTTTCTTTAGCAGGGATGTCAAAGACGCACCATGGCTGATGATATTCTCTGCTTGTAATCTTCTAATTTATCCGATAATTCGCTCATTCTTCTCCTGCAAGTTTTATATATTAATTTTTATACTACAGTTAAGTTTAATTTATTATGCGGCATTATTACAAATTACCGCCGGCTGCCAGGTGCGCCAAACGTGTCGGTTGCGGCAGGCGATACCCCCTGCAGCACTCCATAACCCAGTAAATCGAATTTTCAAGGCTTATTTTATGGCCGACCGAAATAAATAACGGATTAACCCTGTTTTTGGTTCTCAGGGCTACTCCGATAATCTCCCCGCCGTCTACCAGATTCGCAAAGCTTCCCGGTTCTTCAGAAGGGTCTTCATAATGACCGCACAGCCTCGACTTGGCGCAACCGATAGACGGAATATCGACCAGTATACCCAGATGAGAGGCCAGCCCTATTCTTCTCGGATGGGCAATCCCCTGCCCGTCGACCATTATTATATCAGGCACGACCGTAAGCTTCTGCCACGCTTCCAGTATCAGCGGAATCTCGCGAAAAGACAATAATCCGGGGATATACGGAAATCTGATTTCGCCGCGGGCTTTTTTAATCTCTGCCACTTCAAGCCCGGGATATTTCAACACTACAATAGCAGACTGCGCATCCGCAACATGTTTCCCGATGGAAATATCGATACCGGCTATATATTCAGGAGAGGGTATCTCTCCGAGCCTTATCACTCTTCCTGCCAATTGTTTTTGTAAAGCGACAGCCTCCTGGGGGCTGACCGGACTTTTCCACCGATACCTGTTATCCATACCGTTCATTATATATATTGCAGCAGGCACTGACAAACATTTTATTCATATTTTATACATGAATACTGTTGACAGGCACACAGCTTTTGTTGCATAATATCACGAAAGTAAAGTAGGAAAGAATTATAAATATGGTAAAAATTAGATTAAGACGTATAGGTGCTCCCAAAAAACCGGCATATCGTGTAGTTATTGCCGATTCCCATTCGCCCAGAAACGGGGCTTTCATTTCAATTATCGGTCAATACGACCCGATGACCAATCCGGAAACAATCACGATCAATGAGCAGGAAGCTCTGAAATGGTTAGGTCAGGGTGCCCAGCCCACAGTTACCGTAAGTCGTCTGCTTAAAAAAGCAGGTATTTTGGATAAGTTTAAGGCGACAAAGGAGAAATCATGAAGGAACTGGTAGAATACATCGCAAAATCTCTCGTTAACTCACCGGATGCTGTGGTTGTGACTGAGGAAGAAGGAGAGGAAGGAATCACTCTCAAATTGCAGGTTGCCGACGAAGACAAAGGAAGGATAATCGGAAAACAAGGCAGAATAGCTCAGGCGATAAGGACATTAATAAGGGTAAAAGCTGCCAAAGCAGGAACCCGGGCTACCCTTGATATAATCTAAACTTAAACTTAATTCCTCAATCTATTTTAATTTCTTTAATTAGGCTTATATCAAGCCGACAGGGTGGTTTACAACAATCGGCATCTTTTCAGCTAACAGTTCAATACAAAGAAAAAGGATGGGATAAATCCCATCCTTTTTATATACATTTTTTGTTTATCGATTTCTAAAGCCCCGGCGTTCTCTTCCTGCGCCTTTCTGCTACCCTGATTCTCACCAGCGAGCGGCGTAAGGCGGCTTCCGCCCTGCCGGCATCGACTCCCGGTTCATATTTTTCAGCCATCATCTTTTCAGCACGCTTTTTGGCTTCCTCAGCCCTGGCAATATCGATTTCTTCAGCTCTCTCGGCTGAATCGGCAAGGATAATGATTCTATCAGGACGAATTTCAAGAAAACCACCCGATATAGCCAGCGAATATTCCTCTTTGCCTTTGCGGGCAATCAATTCACCGGGTTGCAGCATGGTCATTAAAGGGGTATGTTTCGGTAAGATACCCAGTTCTCCATCGACACCAGGAGCGATCACTATATCTACGTCATCGGAATAAACCGACCGTTCCGCAGTAACTATATCCAGTTTAATTGTAGCCATTTTAAGCCCCCGCTTTTATCTACTACGCTAACGCTTTGGCAGCTTCAATTACATCTTCTATGGTACCGGCCATATAGAAAGCCTGTTCGGGTAAATCGTCATGCTTACCATCAAGTATTTCCTTGAATCCGCGAACCGTTTCCGCAATAGGAACGTATTTACCGGCACGGCCGGTGAAGACCTCTCCCACAAAGAACGGTTGAGTAAGGAAACGCTGAATCTTCCTGGCACGGTAGACGGTAACTTTATCTTCTTCTCCCAGTTCTTCCATACCAAGGATAGCGATAACATCCTGCAAATCCTTATATCTCTGTAATACCCTCTGCACTTCACGGGCTACAAAATAATGTTCCTCGCCGACAACTTCGGGAGCCAGAATCCTGGAATTCGAAGCCAGCGGGTCGACGGCCGGGAACAGGGATTGTTCAGCCAGAGACCTTTCCAGAGCAAGAACGGCATCGAGATGACCGAACGTGGCAACAACGCCTGGGTCGGTATAATCATCGGCAGGTACATAAATTGCCTGGAACGACGTGATGGAACCCTGCTTGGTCGATGTAATTCTCTCCTGGAGGTCACCCATTTCCGTAGCCAGCGTCGGCTGGTAGCCCACGGCAGAAGGCATACGCCCGAGCAAAGCCGAAACTTCCATACCGGCCAGAGTATAACGGTAGATATTATCGATGAACATCAAAACGTCCTGTTTTTCGACATCGCGGAAATACTCCGCCATCGTAAGCCCCGTAAGGGCAACACGCATACGAACTGCAGGAAGTTCATTCATTTGACCGAAAACCATGACGGTTTTACTGAGCACACCGGACTCGCCCATTTCTTTCCAGAGGTCATTACCTTCACGAGACCTTTCACCAACACCGGCGAAAACCGAGAAACCGCCGTGCTCACTGGCAATGTTGCGGATAAGCTCCTGGATAATCACTGTTTTGCCGACACCGGCACCGCCATAGGCACCGATTTTACCGCCTCTGGCAAACGGGGCAATCAAATCGATAACCTTGATACCCGTTTCCAGCATCTGCGAGCTGGTTTCCTGTTCTTCAAACGAAGGCGGTTTACGATGTATCTGCCACTTCTCTTCACTCTTTACTTCGCCCAGATTATCCAGGGATTGCCCGGTAACATCGAATATACGCCCCAGGCAGGCCCTCCCAACAGGGACACTGATTGGAGCACCGGTATCAACAGCCTCAACACCTCTGGCAAGGCCATCAGTCGGTGTAAATGATAGACACCTTACCCAGTTATTCCCCAGATGGCTCTGAACTTCCAGCATAAAGCTGTTATCACCTGTTTTAATTTCAACAGCGTTAAAAAGAGCCGGCAATTCATCTGGCGGAAATTCCAGATCGACGACCGAACCTATAACCTGTACAACTTTACCTTTTGCCATTACATCCTCCTACTCAAGAGCTGCGGTTCCACCGGTAATATCGAGCAACTCATTGGTTATCATTTCTTGACGTACTTTATTATAAGCCAGCGTCAAATCTTCAATCAGTTCCTTGGCATTCTGCGTAGCGTTACGCATAGCGACCATCCGGGCTGAGTGTTCACTGGCAATCGCTTCCAAAATAGCATGGTACACCTGCATCTCGACAAATCTGGGTACAAGACCACCCAGTACGGCATTAGCATCCGGTTCGTAGATATATTCGACATTCTCCGTAGCCGGAATAATTGCA
The DNA here is from genome assembly GCA_034429935.1 of Dehalococcoidales bacterium. GTDB lineage: Bacteria > Chloroflexota > Dehalococcoidia > Dehalococcoidales > UBA5627 > UBA5627. The sequence continues at coordinate 53,416 of DAOUFJ010000020.1, read as the reverse complement.
GGCTCAACAGGCAGCAGTTTTTCAATGACCGCTTCCTGTACCATGGTGTTTTTAAATTTAGTATAGGCTATATATACCTCATCGGTATCACCCCTGGGGTATTCATCGAGAACAATATGAGAAATAGGCAGCGTCGATAATAAATCAGGGTAATCCCCCAGTCCGGTAAACTCGGCCTCGATATTCTGTCCCGTCCTGCGCATAAAATCCAGCCCCTTGCGTCCCACCGCTATTACCTTAGCCTCGACATTTTCATCCAAAATAAACTTGGCGGCTTTACGGTTGATGTTTCCAACCAATCCACCGGCCATCCCCCTGTCCGGGGTAATATGTATAATGGTAACTTTTTTCACCTGTTCATGGCGGCTCAGGCAAGGATGCAAAGCCTGCCCGGCTGAAACCGCCATCAAATCGGATATAACCTGGATAATCTTCTCTGAATAAGGACGTCCGGCCAGACCATGCTCCTGCGCTTTTCTCATTTTTGAGGCAGCTATCATTTCCATGGCCTTGGTAATCTTGGCCGTGTTTTTAACGCCCTTTATGCGGCGTCTTATCAAACGAATATTAGCCATTTGTACTCCTAGACATACCTGTAACTTTTCTTGAAGTCCGCAATAGCTTCCTTCATCTCGGCTTCCATCTTGTCATCGAAGTTCTTTTCTTTAGCTAAGGTTTTTACCATCTCGGAATGAGTGGTGCTTACGGAAGTAAGCAGTTTGCTCTCGAAATCCGTAACCTTGTTAACCGGAATATCATCCAGATAACCGTTCAGAGTAGCATAGAGAATTATAACCTGACTTTCCACAGACATTGGTTCGAATTGAAGCTGCTTGAGCACCTCGGTTATTCTCTGTCCGCGGTCAATCTGGGCATTGGTAGCCTTATCAAGTTCGGAGGTACCGAACTGCGCGAAGGCTGCCAGTTCCCTGTATTGAGCCATAGCCATCTTCAACTTACCGGCGACCTTCTTCATTGCCTTTGTTTGTGCGGAACTTCCCACACGGGATACGGATATACCGATATTAAGAGCAGGCCTGATACCGGCGTTGAACAGGTCCGATTCCAGGTATATCTGTCCATCGGTGATGGAGATAACATTTGTAGGAATATAAGCGGACACATCACCGGCCTGTGTTTCGATGATAGGCAACGCCGTCAACGAGCCGCCTCCCAGTTCATCCGAAAGCCTGGCAGCTCTTTCCAGCAACCTGCTGTGCAGATAGAAGACATCACCAGGATAAGCCTCTCTGCCAGGCGGTCTCCTCAGCAACAATGAAAGCTGACGATAAGCCCATCCATGCTTGGAAAGGTCGTCATAAACAATCAGGGCATCCTTGCCGTCTTCCATGAATTCCTCGCCGATAGCGCAACCCGCATACGGTGCAAGATATTGTAAAGCGGCTGATTCGGAGGAATTGGCAGCAACCACGATGGTATGTTCCATTGCGCCATGCGCCTCGAGGTTAGCCACAACCTGTGCCACCTTGGACGCCTTCTGTCCGATTGCCACGTAGATACAGATTAAATCGCCGCCCTTCTGGTTGACGATAGTATCGAGAGCGATAGCAGTCTTACCGGTAGAACGGTCACCGATAATAAGTTCTCTTTGACCGCGTCCGATGGGAATCATGCTATCGATAGCTTTAATACCTGTTTGTACAGGTGTATTAACCGATTTACGTGAAACTACGTTAGGAGCAACTCTTTCAAGGGGGCGGGTACGGTCTGTCTTAATAGGCCCTTTGCCATCCAGCGGCCTGCCCAGCGGGTCAACCACCCTGCCGATAAGAGCCTTACCGACCGGAACCTCGGCGATTTTACCGGTGGCACGAACTTCATCGCCTTCCTTAATGCCCGTATCATCGCCAAGTAAAATAGCAGAAACATTATCTTCTTCAAGATTAAGAGCAATTCCCATTACATCGCCGGGGAATTGAAGCATTTCATTATATTTTGCGCCGGCCAACCCGTATACCCTGGCAATACCGTCACCAACCTCGATAACGGTTCCTACATCCACCAGATTGATCTGGGTTCCGAATTGCTCTATCTGTTGCTTGATAATAGAGACTATCTCTTGTCCTTTAGCCAAATTACCCACCTCCTGTGCCAAACTTTGGTAATTATATAAATATCTAACTTATTTCTTTCTTCAAGATGCCCAGCGCACTGCGCGTGCTGCCGTCGAGCATCTTCCCCCCGACTTTAACTACGATACCGCCGATCAATGCAGGGTCGGTACTTTCAGGTTCGATAACTATCTTCTTACCCAGCATATCACTCAGACGGCTGCTTATTTTCTGCCGGGATTTATCATCCAGATCCACAGCAGTAACCACTTCAGCCCTCTCAATACCCTTTTGCTCGTCAATCATTTGTTTATATTCATCAACAACTGCGGATAACATGTTTATCCTGCCGTTAAGCAGCAACAAATATACAACATTTACAACCATGGCATCGATTCCGGGCAGCTTGCCGGAGAGAACAGACTCTTTCTCCTTAAAACTGATAGCCGGATTGCTCAGATAAGCAGCAACAGTTTTATCCTGGTTCAACTGAGCAACAGTTTCAAGCTCAACCAGCCACTCATCCAATTTATTCTTTTCCAGCGCAACAGCAAATATCGCCTGCGCATACCTTCTGGCAGAAAATTTCTTTGCCACAATATCTCCACAATTAAACTAAACTAATTTTTACTAAGAACTTTGCTTTCATCAAGCACTTTATCTATCAACTGACGATGCTGTTCTTTACTCAGCGAGCGGTCGATAACTTTCTCAGCGGCCATAATAGTCAAGTCTGCAAAAGCGCCTCTTAATTCGCCGATAGCATCATCGCGTTCTCTTTCGATTTCGAGTTTCGCTTTGGCTATCAGGCGCTCCGCCTCGATTTTCGCCTCTTGCTTTGCCTTCTGTTTAGTCTCTTCGCCGATTTGTGTAGCCTGGTCTATAATCTTTTGCCCTTCTTTACTGGCCTCAGCTATCAACCTGGCCGTTTCTTTCTCTGCCAATTCCGCCTGCTTCTTTATATGCTCGGTCTGGTCGACGCTCTCCTTGATTTTGGCAGAGCGCTGGTCGAGCATCTTGATGACAGGTTTATATGCGAACATATAAAGCAACAATAAAAGCAGCCCGAAACCAAATATCTGCGCTATTAAAGAAGATAACTCTACACCTAATCCTTCCACTGGGACATCCTCCCTCTAAACAGAACTATGCTACTATGCTACTAAACTACGAACAGAAGTATAATAGAAACAACCAGGGCATAAATTGCAACTGCTTCGGCAAGAGCTATAGCAAAAATCATATTTGTAAAAATTTGTCCCCTGGCCTCAGGATTTCTGGCTACTGCCTGCACAGCTCCATAACCGAGTATACCGATACCGATTCCGGGTCCGATAGCACCTAAACCCATGCTTAAACCTGCTGCTAACAGTTTCATTGCCTCTACATCCATATTAATGCCTCCTCATTTTTAACTCGTTTTTTAGTATATCGTTATTTAAATTATAACCTTTAATTATTCTTCTGAATGCTCCGAAGTGATGGCAATATTAGCGAATACCAACGTCAAGCTCGCGAACACCAGCGCCTGTATAAAGCCTACCAGCAATTCCAATCCATAGAAAGGTACGACCAGCAAGAACGGCATCAGGAACATCATCATAAGCAACAGTATTTCTCCGCCTGTCATGTTGCCAAATAGACGGAAGGTAAAACTGATGATGCGCATAAGTTCGCTGAGCAGTTCTATCAAACCTATAAAGATATCTATAATACCATAGAACAATCCGGCGAGACCGGATTTTATCTTCCCCTTGAACAATAGCACTATCGAAGATGTAAACTTGTGCGTATTAACAAATTTTTTGAAATATTTCAATCCCAGAGTCTTTATTCCCCAGTATTCAACAAAAACAAAAGAAATCAAGGCAAGCGCAAGCGGAAAATTGATATCCGTGTTGACACCACGGAAAAGTTCCACCAATTCGCCTTCCGAATTAGTAATCGTTATTGAACCTACACCGGGGATAAGACTTATCCATGCGTTTGTAATAACAAACAGGAAAATGGTAGTTACAACAGCGAAAAATTTACGGCCGTATTTCTCTCCGGCAATGTCTTTGCATAAATTCAGCATGTATTCAATAACAAATTCGATAAAGGATTGAAATCTTGAAGGAATGAGCTTCATATGCCTGGTTCCGAAGAAGAATAACAAAGCCAGTACCAGGATGGTGATACACGCTGTAATCATTGTATTGGTAACGGGAATACCGAACAGATGGAATACCATAGCTGCAGGCAACTCAGGACTGGGAGCTTTAACCGAAAGCCATTCCGGAAGACCGAGGTCACCGAATAATGCCTGTCCAAAGGCACCACCCAGAAAACTGACAACGCCGATAGCCAAGAAAATAAGACCAATAACGATCGCAACGGGGAAAGAACAACCCAAACAGCCTTTCTTTTTTGACACTAGCTGTTCTCCTTGTCTTTATTGTTTTTCATCAGGGGTACAATCATTCTATAAACACCATAAAAAGCAACGATTATTCCTATGAACAAACCGGATATAATAAAAACAGGCTTGGTATCAAATTTGTTATCAAGCCATAAACCGCCGAGCGTTCCACCAGCTATGGAAAGCCCGATGTACCACCCCACCCCTATGAACTTCAGGGCCGCACGCCATTTATGCATTTTCGCCCCTCAACAGCCCGACAAAAAGCATACCAAAAAACAGCTATTTAAGTCAAGACGGAAAATCGGGCAAATTTCTACTTTTATAACATCTCACATACATATATATATGTATAGAAAAACAGAGATTTATTTGTTAAAAAGCCCCGAAAATAAATTCCCGGGGCATGACTTTCATTAACATTTATTTTTTATGACTTGTGTTTTCCGAAATCATCCAGGTCGAGATTATCGATAAACTCACGGAAAGCAGAGAGCCTTTTCATCTCTTCTTCGCTTACCTTTCCGCCCTTGCTTTCTATATCCTCAAATTCTTCCTTCTGTAAAATGGGTTCGCCTGTTTCCTTATCCTGGTCAAGAGGAATTCCCGCCTTTTCAAGAACGGCTTCATCCGCATAAATCGGAGTTTCCATTCTTATTGCCAGCGCCAGGGCATCGCTCGGACGGGCATCGATCTCTTCCTGTCTGCCATCCACATTAAGGATTATTTTCGCATAAAACACATCGCTTTTAAGGTCGTTTATGATAATCGAATCTACCGAAGCGCCTAGTGTGACGAGCACCTTCTGCAATAAATCATGGGTTAACGGCCTGGGAACATTTTCTCCCTTAAGCTTTATAAGTATAGCCTTAGCTTCGGCAGGACCGATAAAAATCGGCAAAAATCTCTCGGCAGCTTTTTCTTTTAAAAGGACTACATATTGATATTCCATCTGGCGGTTCATCAGCCCGATACGCACACTGTCAATCGTCATCTCTACCATAAAGCACTCCTCCTCTTCAATCGTCAATCCAGTTAATTCTACCCCTTGTTTTCAGATACTGTCAAGAAAATCACGAACGGGTTCTTATCAATCACAGGTTCATATTTACTCCATAATTTCCCGGTAGCGGAACAAGTCAATTCAGCCTCCATAGTTCCTGTCTCGGGTTATATTCACAGGAAAAAGAAAACTGTTAAAGTATAGCAACGCCTGGAACAATTTTTTTAAAAATCATAATGGAAGATTAATAAGTTCATGGTTCTCCTTGCAGAGCGATACAGTCATTGTGGTATAATAGGGACGCTTTATTCAAACTGACCTTAGAAGGAGAGCAAACTATGCCTGATGCTATCATTTGGTTCAAAGATATTTGCAAAGAAGATGTCCCTATCGTAGGCGGTAAAGGCGCCAACCTCGGAGAAATGACAAGAGCCAACATCCCGGTTCCGCCGGGCTTCGTCGTATCGGTAGATGCATACTTCGATTTCATGAAAAAATCGGATATTATCGATGAAATCAAGACACTCCTGGAATCCCTGGATATAGAAGATACGAAGCAATTGCAGCGTGTCTCGGCAGTAATCAAGCAGATGTTCATGGATTCAGAAATAATGCCCGAACTGGCAGACAAAATCAAGGAAGCTTACAAGCAGCTGGGCGAAGGGCTGGTAGCTGTCCGCTCATCTGCCACCGCCGAAGACCTTCCGGAAGCTTCATTCGCCGGGCAGCAAAGCACTTATCTTAATATCGAAGGCCCTGATGAAGTGGTCGACGCAGTATTAAGATGCTGGGCTTCCCTATTTGAACCGCGCGCTATCTATTACAGGGTACAACAGGGATTCGACCACTTCAAAGTAGGCATAGCGGTTCCTGTACAGAGAATGATAGCTTCAGTTACTTCCGGCGTCATGTTCACTGTCGAACCGGTGACCAGCAACACCAAAGAAATCGTTATCGAAGCCATATACGGCCTGGGAGAGGGGTTAGTCTCGGGAGAGGTAACCCCTGATTTATATATAGTGGATAAAGAGAAACTTTCGATAATTTCCAAGAGGATAAGCCGCCAGAAAAATAAGCTGGCCAGAAACCCGGGAAACAATGGAAAGGATATCAACACATGGCAGCCGATAGATAAAGACCTCCAGGAAAAACCGAAGCTTTCAGACGAGGAAATTATCCAGCTGGCCAAAATAGGAAAACAAATCGAAGCCCATTACCAGTTCCCGCAGGATATCGAATGGGCTAAGGAAAACGGGAAATACTTCATCGTGCAAACCCGCCCGGTAACCACCATCAAAGAGGCGGTAGAGGAAGAGCCGGAAATCAACGCCCCGGTGCTTTTAAGCGGTGTAGCCGCCAGCCCCGGGCTGGCATCCGGCCCGGTGAAAATAATTTACGAAGCATCACAACTGGACAGGGTACATCAGGGCGATATCCTGGTTACGGAAATGACTACGCCGGATTTCGTACCGGCCATGAAAAAAGCGGCTGCTATCGTTACCGACAGAGGCGGACGAACCGCTCATGCCGCTATCGTCAGCAGAGAGCTCGGCATTCCCTGCGTCGTAGGTACCGACCAGGCAACCAAAACGCTCATCGACAAGAAAATCATCACAGTCGATGGTTCCAAGGGTAAGGTATACAGCGGCAAAATTGCCCGCAGCATAACCACCACGCAGATGACCAATATATTGAGGGAGTCGCTGACAACCAAGACCAAGGTTTATGTCAACCTGGCGCAACCGGAACTGGCGGATATGATTGCCGCACGCAACGTCGATGGTGTCGGACTTCTAAGAGCAGAATTCATAGTAGCGCAAATCGGAGAGCATCCCTGCTACATGTTGAAACAAAATAAGGGAAATGAGTTCGTAGATAAACTCTATGAAGGGCTCGTTTCATTTACGAAAGCTTTCTATCCGCGTCCCGTTGTCTACAGAACTACGGATTTCAAGACCAACGAATACCGTGACCTTATCGGTGGAAGCGACTTCGAAGAGACCGAGGAAAACCCGATGATAGGATACCGCGGAGCCTCCCGGTATGTCACCGATATAGAATCCTTCAAACTCGAGATAGAAGCCATCAAACGTGTCAGAAGGGATTACAAGAATCTCAATGTAATGATTCCTTTCGTCAGGACAATCGAAGAACTCAAACGCACGAAAGCCATTCTCGAACAGGAAGGGCTGGTACGGTCAGAAGACTTCAAATTGTGGATGATGGTTGAAGTGCCTTCCAACATCTTCCTTATCGAAAAATTTCTGAGCGTCGGTATCGACGGCATCTCTATCGGAAGTAACGATTTGACACAGCTGATACTCGGTATCGACAGGGACAGCGCCAAACTGTCATCGACATTCGACGAGCGCAATGAAGCCGTCATGATAGCTCTGGAAAGAGCCATTACCGTAGCCAGAAGCATGGGCGTTACCGCCTCTATCTGCGGACAGGCTCCATCGGTCTACCCCGAACTTACCGAAAAACTGGTTTCCTGGGGTATCACTTCCGTTTCGGTCAGCCCCGACATGATAGGCACCACACGCGAGATAATCGCCAGGGCGGAAGCCAAACTTAACATTCAATGATTCAACGGTTAAATATCCGTCAAAGAATTGAAGAACGCGAGCTGCAACTTTCACCGTTTGCAGCTCGAAGCGCTTTATCCAGAGGCAGGCTCAAAGATGAAGAACCCTGCCCGATACGCACGGCTTTCCAGCGCGACCGGGACAGGATTCTCCATTGCAAGGCGTTCCGCCGTTTAAAACACAAAACACAGGTATTCATAGCCCCGCTGGGAGACCATTACGTAACCCGGCTGACGCATACGCTCGAAGTTTCACAGCTGGCAAGAACCATCGCCCGCTCCCTGAATTTGAACGAAGACCTGACGGAAGCTATCGGGTTGGGACACGACCTGGGGCACACTCCTTTCGGACATATAGGGGAAGATGTCCTGAACGAGCTTTACCACGGCGGATTCAGGCATAACCAGCAAAGTCTGCGGGTGGTGGATATCATCGAAAACGACGGAAAAGGATTGAACCTGACATGGGAAGTGAGAGACGGCATACTCAATCACTCCAAGCCGGAGGATAACATGTACGGGGAAAACTGGGGGGAGGTAGGTACGCTTGAGGGCGAAATCTGCAAGATATCCGACCTGATTGCCTACGTCAATCACGATATAGGAGACGCCATAAGAGCCGAAATCATCACAGAAAAAGACCTGCCCGGTTCCACCGTCAAACTGCTCGGTAAATCACATGGAGAGCGCGTCAACACGATGGTCTGCGACATAATAGAGAATTCGTGGGCGGCTGCCGGCACCGGTGACATCAAAACAAAACCAACAATAAAAATGAGCGATGAAATTCTCGAAGCAACCAGCGAGTTAAGAGGCTTCCTCTTTGAAAAAGTTTACCGGGTACAATCCAAACAGCACGAGGCCGTAGAAGCCAAGAAAATTGTCAGAAAACTCTACATCCACTTTGTTGCCCACCCGGACGAACTGCCGCCGGAGTATATGTGCTTCAGCGATGAAGCAGAAAGGTGCGTCATAGATTATATCGCCGGCATGACGGACCACTACGCAACGAATCTGGCCAAGCAGCTACCTAATAATCCAACCGGCTAATCAAGCTTTTTGCACGTCTGTTCATTACTTTACAAAGTTTAAAGCGTTTTATTAAATAGATATTTTTTTCGGGCATATGACGGCAATATATTGTATAATTAATATGTAATATGAGCATTATCGACGAAGTAAAACAGAAAACGGACATCGCAGAAATCATCGGTCAATATACAAAATTGACCAAAGCCGGCAAAAACCTCAAAGGCTTATGCCCCTTCCACAGCGAAAAACACGGGTCATTTTTTATCTATCCCGACCAGCAGACATGGCACTGTTTCGGCGCCTGCAATGAAGGTGGAGATGTCTTTTCATTCATCATGAAACAGCAGAACATAAGTTTCGGCGACGCCCTGCGCTTGCTTGCCGAAAAAGCCGGCGTAGAAGTGCCTTCCTCAATCGGGCAAAAAGAGGACAAGGAGAAATACGAGAAGCTTTACCAGATTAACCAGGCAGCGGCACAGTATTTTCATAACATATTGATTAACACGGCTTACGGAGAAAAAGCAAAGAACTATGCCCTTAAAAGAGGCTTGAATGAGAAATCGATTACTGATTTCCATATCGGCTACAGCCTTAACAGCAGGGATGCTCTGAAAAACTACCTGCTGGACAAGGGGTTTACAGAGAACGAGCTTCTGGGGGCAGGGGCAATTACCAGGGGAGATGCACAGGATTCGCACGATATTTTCCGCAACCGCCTGATGTTCCCCATACTGGATATCAAGGGCAGATTCTGCGGATTCGGCGGCAGAACATTCGAGGAAAATCAAGCCAAGTATATCAATTCCCCGCAGACGCCCATCTTCGACAAGAGCGGCACGCTTTACGGGATAAACCTCGCCTCCCAATCCATACGCCAGCAGGACAGGGCGGTGCTGGTCGAAGGATATATGGATGTTATAGTTGCCCATCAATACGGCTTCAACAACGTGGTGGCATCGATGGGAACAGCCGTTACCGATAAGCAAATAAATACACTGAAGAAACTGACTAAAAATCTGGTGCTGGCACTGGATTCGGATGCCGCCGGCGAAGAAGCCATGCTGCGCTGTGTCGGATATGAAAATCTGATAGACAATGAGATAAAAGTGGCTATACTGCCTGCCGGAAACGACCCGGACGATTTGATAAAAAAAGATGCATCCGAATGGCAAAAACAGGTGGAACAGGCAATCCCCGTCATCGACTACACATTCGATATGGTCACGGCAAAACTGGACTTGTCCACGGCTAAAGACAAGACCGTTGCCGCCAGCCGGCTTATGCCTGTAATTACCGAAATAAGCGACAGGATTCGCAGGGCGCACTACCTGCAAAAACTGTCGCATCTTGTTAACGTTAGCGTACGCGACCTCGAAACAACGGTTAAAAAATCTTCAGGGTTTAATATCTACAATAATAAAAAGGATAAACCGGCTGCCGTTCCGGAAATCCGCCAGGTATTTTCACAGCCTCTGGAAGAATACTGCTTGACGTTATTGCTGCAATTCCCTAAACTTAAGTCCTTTAAGAATAAACTCAAACCGGAATATTTCGAAAACAGTGAAAACCGCGAAATATTCAATGCGATTTCTCAAGCGGAAGATTTGAACGCTATAAAAAACAGCCTGGATGATACAATCTGGGATTATCTGGATAAGTTGATAAAAAAAGAAGTACCTCCCGATAAAATAGAGGAAAAGATGTCGGCCTGCACCCTCAGGTTGCACGAAAAGTTCCTGCGCAGTCTTGAAATGAAGCGAGAAGTTATTTTTGCCGCCGAAGCGGCATCAAAAGGCAGTATAGCCGGGCTCAACAAGCTGGAGGAACAGGGCATAGAGGTCAGTACCGAACTAAGAGAAGTCTTTTCCCAAAAATCGGCTATAGGGCTTTATAGAGGAGATGTTAATGAAACAGGAAAACAGCAAGAAAAGCCAAAAAACAGAAAAATCTAAAAAGAGAGATATCGACCTGGACGAAGAACCGGAAGCAGAAGCCAAAGAGGAAGAAGCTTCCGATGAAGAGAGTGCCGAAGAGGATTTCGAACCTGGTGAAATATCCGACGAAGAGTTTAATCCATCCAAGGAGGAACTCGAAGAAGAGGACCTTTCACAGGAACAGGATGTTAAACTGGCATTAATCGACACCAGTGACGAACCTGGTATAGTCGATGACCCTGTCCGCATGTATCTGCATGAAATCGGCAGGGTGTTGCTGCTGACGGCAGAAGATGAAAAGATACTGGCCCAAAAAATGGAAGCCGGTAAGCGCATCAAGGAAATCAAGGAACATTGCACCGCCAAAAGCGGCAGAACCCCTACGGCTACAGAGGTAATTCTTTGCATGCTCAGGGATCTGGCAAAACTGACCCCGATATTGCATCTGCTGCAGGAAGAGCTGGGAATTAAAAAGGGAAATAGTTTCAAGGAAGATATTTCAAACAAAACCCTGCTGAAAAGCATATCCAATGAGATAGACCAGGGATTGACACAGAGTATTGCAGCAAAGACAGGGAAACCGTTCCCTGAAATAGAACAGGCTATTATCGACCTGTATCTTAATTTAAGCCTGATACCTCAGGAAGTGCTGGATACCATCTATGACACAACCGATTTATCCCAGATAGACGAAATGGCCCAGAATATTGATTTCAAAAATTCGATAAGCGTCCACGAAGACAAGTTCCAGAAATATATAAAAGGGCTGGAAGACGAAGCTGAAAAGGCCGAAAAGCACCTTATCGAGGCCAACCTGAGGCTGGTCGTCAGCGTGGCTAAAAAACATATCGGACGCGGCATGCCGCTCCTCGACCTGTTGCAGGAAGGAAATATGGGGCTTATCCGTGCCGTCGAAAAATTCGATTACCACAGGGGGTATAAATTCAGCACCTACGCCACATGGTGGATCCGCCAGGCAATCACCCGCGCCATCGCCGACCAGGCGCGCACCATACGCATCCCCGTGCACATGGTAGAAACCATCAACAAGCTGCTAAGCGTCAGCCGCCACCTGTCACAGGAGCTGGGACGCGAACCCACGCCGAAAGAAATCGGAGACGAACTGGAGATTTCACCGGAAAAGGTAAGAGAAATCATCAAGGTATCACAGCTCCCGATTTCGCTGGAAGCGCCTATCGGTGAAGAAGAGGACAGCCACCTGGGCGACTTCATCGAAGATCAGAACGCCCTGCCGCCCCCCGATGCCGCCTCCCGCCAGTTACTTAAAGAGCAAATCGAGGACGTACTGGACAGCCTCACCCCAAGAGAGAGGCGGGTATTGCAGTTGAGATTCGGGCTGGAAGACGGACGCAGCCGTACGCTGGAAGAGGTCGGGCGGGAGTTCAACGTTACCAGAGAACGCATCCGCCAAATCGAAGCCAAGGCGCTGCGCAAGCTGCGCCACCCCACCCGCAGCCGCAAGCTGAAGGATTACCTGGAATAATAAACTAAATTATTAACCAATTCTTAACGCTCACCCTTTTTAGAGTGAGCGTTTTCTTTATCTGTCATTCTGAAGTCACGAGGGGTGACTGAAGAATCCGGGGAGATGGGATAAATAAAATCCGCTCGCCCTGAGTTCATCGAAGGGTTCAAGAGCGGATTTTTTATTTGCCATACAATTAACTGTCATTCTGGAGGACGCCGCAGGCAGACGAAGAATCCGGGGGGAGGGAATTTCTGCACTACCATTACGAGGAGTCCTTCTACATTGTCATTCTGAGCCTCGATTTATCGAGACGAACGAATCTCATATAAATCAGAGAGGGACGACGAAGCAATCTCTACCGCCGGACATTAAATAGCTAAGGGAATTTTTAAGTCGCAGCAAAGAGATTGCTTCGCTTTCCCTTCGGGAAAACTCGCAACGACATTATCAGACATATCAACATATACCACTGGAAATAAATATTATGTAATGTTCTAAAGATATATTATTCTCCCCCTTTATTTATAAATTTTTTACCAGATATTACTAAAGTACCCTATTAATCACCCTATTTTCATGATTCGTTCATTATTGTGTGGTAGCATTGAGTTGGGAGAAATAACAAAATGCAACCTATTTTAAGAATTAAGGTTATCTTAATAAGGGCGATAAATTTAAAACTTAAGAGACAAAATATTATTGAATACATACCCTTTGACATATGAACTTTCAATGTTATAATTGGAATCGTAAAAGCATATCCTGTGCGATATTGCATAAGGGAGAAATTTAATGGATAACCGGAATAAAATCAGTACAGCAGGTAAAGTATTAAACCAGATAAAAAATCACAAGTTCTGGACAAGCGTAATAATTTTACTCATTATTACGCTAGCGGTACGCTTTTTCGGCCCGTCCATCTCAATAGGCAGCTGGCATCCGAGCTACCTCTTTTTTACCGCTGTACTTTATTATTATACTTTAATCGGCGGAATCATCTGGTCGGTTCAGGCAAAGAAAGACGGGTTAAGCTTAATAACGCTGGGAATCTATGCCGCCGTTATCTCCATAATCTCATGGTTATCCTGCTTTTCGTATGGTGAATTTGAAATAGTCAGCTTTATCTCTTCCATTATTTCCCCGGTTGCAAGTATATTGCTCTTCATCTCGGGATATAAACGTTACAAGCGATGGCAGCAATCACAGGTCGGTCAGGAGATTTAACAGGCAATGAAATACAAGCAATTAACAGCAGTGTTTATTTGCATTATGCTTTTATTGCCCTGTATGACACTCGGCTGCCACAGTGCCGAGTCCGATACCCCCTATTTCCCCGTAGCAAGAGGAGAGACAGGAATGGAAGCTCTGGCAACGGGAACACTGGTGCTTGAAAACGGCTATCTTCGCCTGACAACCGAAGGCAGCAGCGAGTTGATAATCTGGCCGGAGGGATATTCACTGAACATGGAAGGCGATGAAATCCAGATTCTCGATGAAGACGGACAGGTCGTTGCCAGAGCCGGTGATACTATATCGGCGGCAGGCGGTGAAATGGGGTGGATAAATGTTTTATGGGTGAAAGGTGGATTTTTGCCGTTCAACTGCCAAGGGCCCTACTGGGTTTCCAGCGAAATTACGAAAAATTAAATTTATATAAGGTCATAATAAAAACACTAACAGCGACAAAGGAGGTAAAAATATAGAAGACTTTACACCCTTGTTCTGGGCATTTTTAAGCATCGCCATTCCCGGTTTGGTCATGTGGATCATCGTTCAATATAACTGGGTCAGGTTTCTCACCAAACATCCCCTGGATTCACCGTCGGAAATCGCCATGAAAAGGTATGCAAAGGGAGAAATAAACAAAAAGGAACTCGATGAGATAAAGAAAAATATTTTTTAGTTATCGTCTGTTAATAAGAGGTGACATATGACAAGAAAAATAGCTCGATTTATATTGCTTGGGTTTGTACCATTGATAATGATAATTACAGTTGGCTGTAGCGAACCTGCTTACCATGGGCAGGATATTCCCGTATATATTACCTATAACAATCATGTGTATGAAAACAGCGGCGAAACAGTAGCCAAAGAAAAAGCGCCTCAAAATATAAACTATATCGGAAAGGCGGCCTGGGAAGGGCAAACAATAAGCACATCTGCAACAAATGAAGAAAGTTTTGAAGTATATGCCATTCAGGGGATCGATAAAAATACAGCGATTGCCATCAAAATTCTATTAGTTAGCGAAAAAGATGCTTATTATTTTTACTACAAGTATGTGATACAGTCGTAAATAATCAGGGGTGATCAGGAGAGATAATGTATGGAGGGATTAAATATGGATGGTTGGTCTGTATTTTGGTCGATATTATTTTTTGTACTGGTCTTGCTTGCTATTATTTATGCCGCTTACCAATGGGCAAAATTTTTTCACGACCGCTTTCATAAACAGGAATCCGAGAGGCCATTAAACATCGCCAGAGAACGCTATGCCAGAGGGGAAATCACCAGAGAAGAACTGAATGAGATTAAGAAAAACCTTTCTTAGTGCTATATATCATTCCCATCAATGTATTTTAACCAACGGAGGTATAATGAAAATAATAGCCGGTTTACAGATAGCTATCGGCATACTTGCCGGATATTCGACATGTTATATAGCCGTCAACACTCAAAATTCGATTGTCAGCAGCGTTTTCAATTCTTATCCCGCTTATTACAAAATAACATTGATAATCGCGGGAGCGATAATTTTTTGCTTAGCCTTAGTTCAGTATTTCAAACATACAAGATTCGCCGTATGGCAATTATTCTGCGGACTGGTAATTGTATCCCTCTCATCTCTTTTTAAAACCGACGCATTGAGTTTTGCTTATATATCCAGTGTTTATATACCGACTTATTTAATAATGGCAGCGGCATTAGCTGTTATCGTCATCGGGGCTATTCAAACATTCAAGATTAAAGAGGCGTAAAAGCTTACTAGATATTTTCTTCTCCAACTATGATAAAATAACCTCAAATGATTCCTGTCAGTTTAAAGATACGCAATTTCATGCCCTACCGCGGGGATATGCCCTCGTTCTCTTTCGAGGGCATACAGACCGCCTGCATCTGCGGCGATAACGGCAACGGCAAATCGTCTATCGTCGATGCCATGACATGGGCGTTGTGGGGTAAAACGCGCGCCAAGAGCGATGACGACCTGATTCACCTCGGGGAATCGGAGGCCGAGGTGGAATTCGATTTCAGGGTCGGAGAACAGTTGTACCGTATCATCAGGAAGCGCGCCAGACCTAAAAAATCCACTGCCGCCGGTCAGAGCAGCCTCGACCTGATGATAGCCGATAAAGAAGGCTTTAAAACTATCTCCGGCAACGTCATCCGCGAAACCGAGAATAAAATCGTCGAAATCCTGCACATGGATTACGACACCTTTATAAACAGCGCTCTGCTAAGACAGGGGCACGCCGACGACTTCACGCGCCAGCAGCCGGCCAAGCGCAAGGAAGTGCTCTCGAATATCCTCGGACTGGATATATACGATAGATTGGAAGAAAAAGCCCGCGAAAAGAACCGCGGACAGCAGAACGAGCGAACACTGCTTGAAAATACCATCCGCGATATCGAGCTCGAGCTTGCAGACAAAGCCGAACTGGAAAACGAATTCGAACAGGCTAAAACCGCACTGGCACAGGTGGAAAAAGAGGGCAAAGAAAAGCAGGCTGCTCTCGATGCCGTCAGGCAGAAAAAACAGGTGCTGGAAAATAAGAAACAGCAATTACAGCAACTTGAAGAACATATCCTGGCTAACGGCAGACAACTCGAACTGCGCAACAGGGAAATCGAGCAGCATAAAAAACAGGTTGCGGAATACGAGAACTTGATTGCCGGGCGTGACGATATCGAAAAGGGATATCAAAGTTTTAAGCAGGCAAAAGCACTGTGCGACGAATTCAATAATAAGCTGCAACAGCTTAACAGTATCAAAGACAGCCGCAGAATGCTGGAGCGTACCATCGAGAAAGCCCAATCCGAACTGGCTGCCAAACAATCCGTCTTTCAAAAGACAATCGAAGACCTCGAAAACAAGTCTCAAAAGCTGTCCCAGTATAAAGAAGATATGGAGAAAATCGAGCAGGCAAAACCGAGATTGGAAGCCAAAGAAAAAACCTTCGAGGAAAAGAAAGAAAAGCGACAGTCATTACAATCGGCGATTCAGCAGCTAAAAAACGAACAGGAAAAACTCAAACTGGAAATCAGGGAAATAGACGAGAAGCTCAATCTGCTATGCAAGGAAGGAGAGAATAAATGCCCGCTCTGCGAAACGGCACTCGGCGAAGAAGGGTTGAGCATCATCAGGGAGAAATACGGTAATGACAGGAAAGCTAAAATTAAGCAGATTGACAGTAAAGAATCTGAAATTAATACACATTTGAACGAGTATAAAACCATCGAGAAAGAACTGGCAGACGAAGAAGCCGAGTTGAAGAGCAACCGGGAGTGGCTGCAAAAAAGGGTCGGCAGCCTGGCACAGGCAATCGAAGATGCCGAAGAAGCAGGCAGTAAACTGGAGGAACAAAGAAAACTGCTTGCCGGAACCGAAAAAAGACTTGAGACCGGAGACTTTGCCGCAAAAGAACAGCAGGATTTAAAGGATATCGATGAAAAGATAGCTTCGCTCAAATACAATGCGGATGAGCACCGGGAAGCCACGAAAAGGCTGTCGGAGCTTCAGGAATTCGAAGGCAAGAAACACAGGTTGGAAGAAGCGGACAGGCTCTTACACATTGAGAAAGAGGATTTGAACAAAGCCGTAGAAGCCGCCGGCGAACTGCAAAAGCAGATCGATAGCGACAACAAAAAGAAACAGGTCATCGGAAAAGAACTGGAAGCTCTGCCGAAGCTGGAAATCGAACTGGAGCAGGCCGAAACGGAATTCAATACAGTATCCGCCCGGCAGAAAGAGGTGCAGGAAATCAGCGGCAGCCTGAAAGCCCGTCTGGAACACCTGCAAAACCAGGAGAACAAGAAAAAAGAAAAGGAAACGCAGCTGGCAAAACTCTCCAAAGAGGTATCCATATACAACGAACTGGCACAGGCTTTCGGAAAGAAAGGCATCCAGATGATGCTCATCGAAACAGCCCTGCCGGATATCGAAAACGAAGCCAACGATTTACTCGGCAGAATGACCGATAACCGCATGCACGTCAAATTCGATACGCAAAAACCGACAAAGAAGGGCGATATACAGGAGACGCTCGAAATCATTATTTCAGACGAACTGGGAGCCAGACCCTATGAAACCTACAGCGGCGGCGAAGCCTTCCGTATCGATTTTGCTATCCGCATCGCCCTGTCGAAACTGCTGGCAAAGAGAGCCGGAGCACCGCTGCCGACCCTGATTATAGACGAGGGATTCGGCACCCTGGACAATACCGGCATCGAAAAAATCAAGGAAGCCATTAACTCAATCAGAAATGACTTCGAGAAGATTATTGTCATTACTCATATCGATGAGTTGAAGGACGCCTTCCCCAGCCGCATCAACGTTACCAAGACTGCCGACGGCTCGGTAATCGAATTGAATTAGAGACCCAACTCCCCGGCGACGCCTTTCATGGCGTCCAGACCAAGCCCGATAAATTCATCGAGCGTCAGACCTAATTTACTGCAGGCGGCAATCTGCTCACGGTTGGCGCCGGCGGCAAAACTCTTCTCTTTAAACCGCTTGGCAACCGATTTGGCTTCCACGAAGGCCAGTTTTTTATCGGGGCGGACGAGGGCGGACGCAGTAATTAAACCCGTCAGAGGGTCGGCGCAGTAGAGGGCTTTATCGAAATTATTTTCTCTCTTAATACCGAGCATGGCGTTGTGGCATAAGATGGCATGTGCCATAGCCTCGCTTGCTCCGGCTTTTTTCGCCATATCGGCGCTGACTTTGCCGTGAACCGTCATATCATCGCCGACTGTATCCAGGTCGATATCGTGCAGCAGACCGGCAATACCCCACTCCTCTTCATCCTCCCCAAAACGCTTCGCCAGCGCCCGCATGATGGCTTCGGTGGCTATCATGTGTTTCACCAGGTTTTGATTCTTGATGCTGGCTTTCACCGCTTCCAGCGCTGCTTGTCTATACATGATTACATCCTTTTTAATTAGACTGTCATTGCGAGTCCATTCCCGAAGGGAAGGCGAAGCAATCTCTACCGACTGACTATATGCCACTCACTGCCTGTTAAAGGTAACCGCCGTGATAATCGTATCAAATCCCCTACAACTCCCATTTTCCAAAGTGGAGGATTTATTTTACTCTATTCGTGAAAGATTGCTTCATCCCGATAAATCGGGATTCGCAATGACATTAATTATTATGTAAACAACACCTTCTTAAGGTATTCTCCGGTAATAGATTTCTTATTCTTAGCAATTTCTTCAGGAGTCCCCACAGCCACGACCTGCCCGCCCTTATCCCCCGCCCCCGGCCCCAGGTCGATAATCCAATCGGCATTCTTGATAACATCCAGGTTATGCTCGATAATCACCACCGTATTTCCGGCATCCGCCAGCCTTTGCAGCACTTTCAACAACGCCGCCACATCCTCGAACGACAGCCCTGTAGTCGGTTCATCGAGAATATACAATGTCCTGCCGGTAGCCCTTTTAGAAAGCTCCGTTGCCAGCTTGATCCTCTGCGCCTCGCCGCCGGATAAGGTGGTCGCCGGCTGCCCCAGGTGAATGTATCCCAATCCGACATCATACAATGTCTTTAGTTTGTTTTTCACATTGGGGAAGTGCTCGAAGTAGGCAAGCGCCTGCTCTACGGTCATATCCAGTACTTCAGCGATATTCTTGCCCTTGAAATATATCTCCAGCACTTCACGGTCGTAACGCTTGCCCTTGCAAACCTCGCATGGAACGGTAACATCCGGTAAGAACTGCATCTCTATCTGTATAAAGCCGTCTCCGTGACAGGCCTCGCACCTGCCCCCTTTGACGTTGAAAGAAAATCTTCCTGCTTTATATCCCCGCAGACGCGCCTCCGGCGATGTGGCAAACAATTCGCGGACATGAGTAAACAGCCCGGTATAAGTGGCGGGATTGCTGCGCGGCGTGCGCCCGATGGGAGACTGGTCGATATTGATTACTTTATCGATATTTTCTATCCCCTCGATGCTGTCGACCTCCCCCGGATTCTCCCTGGCTTTATAGAGGACTTGAGCCAGTTTTTTATGTAAAATATCGCTTATCAGCGTGCTCTTGCCGCTGCCGGAAACCCCCGTAATACAAACCATCTTTCCCAGGGGGATGGTTACATCAATGTTTTTAAGATTATTCTGCCTGGCGCCTTTGATGATTATATCGGTGCCGTTACCGGTACGCCTCTTTTCAGGCAAAGGAATGGTTTTACGTCCGGAAAGATACTGCCCGGTCAATGATTTTTCGGAAGCCAGTATTTCTTCCAGGGTACCGCTGGCAACGACACGGCCACCGTGCTCACCGGCACCCGGCCCCATATCGACGATATAATCGGCCGCCCGCATCATGGCTTCGTCGTGCTCTACAACGATAAGTGTATTTCCCAAATCCTTAAGCTCTTTAAGGGTTCGAATCAGACGGAAATCATCGGCAGGATGCAGCCCGACCGTCGGCTCGTCGCAGATATAAAGCACTCCCATCAACCCGCTGCCGATTTGGGTGGCCAGCCGTATCCTCTGCCCCTCCCCGCCGGAAAGCGTGCCTGCCGTCCTGTTCAGCGAAAGATAATCCAGCCCGACATTCTCAAGAAAGCCCAGACGCGCCCCGATTTCTTTCAGGATTTCATGGGAGATTTTCTTTTCGCGTTCGTTAAAAATTGTATCTTTTCCGCGCAGCATTTTTACCCAACCCAAAACCTGAACCACCGACATTGAGGTTATATCGTCGATATTTTTACCGCCGATGGTAACCGCCAGCGCCTCCGGCTTGAGCCTTTTACCCCGACAGACGGGGCAGGTCTTGCTTACCATGTAACGCTCGATATAAGAACGCGATGTCTCCGATTCGGTATCGTGGTACAACCTTTCCATGCGCGGGATGACTCCTTCGAATCCATCGGTATATTCGCGTTCGTTGCCGCGCCTGTCCCTGTATTTATATCTGAAATCGTTCTCCCCGTATAAGATAAGGTTTATTTGTTCGGGAGTTAAATCCTTTATCGGAGTAGTCATGTCGAAACCGTGCCGCCGCGCCATCTCACGTACCGAGTACAGATACCAGTTCTGCCACTGGTACGGATTTATCGCCCCTTCTTCCAGCGACAGGTCTTTGTCAGGCAATACAAGGTCGGGGTCGATTTCCAGTTTTATCCCCAGCCCGGTGCAATCGGGACACGCTCCGTGCGGATTGTTGAAGCTGAAAGTTCTCGGTGCGATTTCCCCCAGGCTAATACCGCACTGGATACAGGCAAAGTGCTCCGAAAAAAGCAACTCTTCCCCATCGATAACCGATACCAGAACCACCCCGCTACCCAGCTTCAATGCCGTCTCGACGGAATCGGCGATGCGGCTCTGGCTATCGCTCTGCCCGATTACCAATCTATCGATTACGGCTTCAATGGTGTGCTTCTTTTGTTTATCGAGCTGAAAATCATCAGCAAGGTCGCGGATTTCCTTATCGACGCGCACGCGGGCATAGCCTGCCTTGCGCAGGTCGTTAAAAACCTGCTGGTATTCGCCCTTGCGGTCTTTAACCAGCGGAGCCAGTATCATGATACGCGCATCCTGAGGCAAAGATTTTACCGCATCGACGATTTGCTCGATTGTCTGCACCGTTATTTCACGCCCGCAGTTGGGGCAATGCGGATGCCCGGTACGAGCGAACAGCAGCCTCAGATAATCGTAAATCTCGGTTACCGTACCCACTGTTGAACGCGGGTTGCGGCTGGTGCCCTTCTGGTCAATGGAAATTGCGGGGCTCAACCCCTCGATATAATCGACATCGGGCTTCTCCATCCTGCCCAGAAACTGGCGCGCGTATGCCGACAGCGATTCCATGTAACGGCGCTGCCCCTCGGCATAGATAGTATCGAATGCCAGAGAACTCTTGCCGGAGCCGGAAACGCCGGTAATCACCACCAGTTTATCGCGCGGCAGGGTTATATCTATATTTTTGAGATTGTGTTCGCGGGCACCCTTGATGAATATCGAATCTAAAGGCATGTTTTCTCCTGTTCATAACATTGTATCATCAGCTTAAAATGCTAACAAGCTGACACAATGTCATTGTGTATTGATATCAAAGCCGCTCGTGTCCTTCGATAAACTCAGGATGAGCGGAGTTTGTCGAATCCATAGCGGCGATATATTACAAAGTAAGATTTCCATTAAAATACTTCAACAGGCTCAGGATACGCAGATACTGTTGAAGTAAACGGCGACGAATAACGAATTGCATTTAGATACTTCGCTATGCTCAGCATGACAAATAAAAAAGTAGGGACGACCAATGGTCGTCCGCATTTATGTTTCTGTATCTGGCGGACGGGCAATACCCGTCCCTACAAGGTTAACGATTAAATTATCATTACAGAAGAATCTGGGGGGTGGGGAGAAATAGGCTATAAGGCTACCGCGGCATCAGTCGAGAACACTTTAATCCTCCTCCCCAGATACTTCATTCGACCACCACGAACTCAGTATGACAAAGGCGTCTGCGATACCTGTGATTTGTTACATATTGCTCCATCTATTCAGGTAACCTGTAATTAATCCCCCTTTTCAAAAGGGAGAGAACCGCAGAGTAGTTTTCCTTTGCTATCTTTATATCGTCGTTGCGAGCCCCGTTTGCCGGGGCGAAGCAATCCCTGCAATGCCACTTAATTACCCCCCGCTTCGCATATATAATTAAAAAGCGTAGCCCAGACCATCTTCAACAGTGGAGATTGCCTCGACCTGATTACATCTACTCTCGCAATGACAATTATTACTTCCCACTTGCCACAACCCGCAGGTATTGGTAATATCTATACAGGGAAAATCATTAAGACATTTCAAATACAGCCGCAATAATTCCCGTCGCTACGAAGTTAATACTATCGAAACTGTCAAATCTGATAAAGGGGTATCGAACAATGAGCAAATTGTATGACGTTATCATCATCGGCGGAGGACCTGCCGGACTTACTGCCGGAATATATTCTTCGAGAAATAAACGATCCACATTGCTTATCGAAAAAGCGCTTATCGGCGGCAACATCAACGAAGCAGAGAAAGTGGACAATTATCCCGGTTTCCCTGCCGGAATCAGCGGCATGGAACTGACCTCTTTAATGCATCAACAGTCCTTATTATACGGAACAGAGGTCATTAACGATGATGTTAGTGCAATAAAATCAGAAGACAAGATAAAAACCGTAACGACCACTCAGGGGGATTTTTCAGCCAAAGCCCTGATTATCGCCG
Source organism: Dehalococcoidales bacterium (assembly GCA_034429935.1). Lineage (GTDB taxonomy): Bacteria > Chloroflexota > Dehalococcoidia > Dehalococcoidales > UBA5627 > UBA5627. The sequence goes on along the minus strand of DAOUFJ010000020.1, from coordinate 30,453 downwards.
GCGGCTCCGAAAGGCAGAAATTGAATGTCCCGGGTGAAAAGGAATACACGGGAAAAGGCGTTTCCTACTGCGCCACCTGCGACGCACCCTTCTTCAGGGATAAAAGGGTGGTGATTGTGGGGGGAGGAAATGCTGCCCTGTATGAAGCATTGCATATAGCCAAATTCGCATCAAAAGTAAGCGTCATTCACAGGCGCGACCAGTTGAGAGCCACCCCTGTCGTGCAGGATAAAGCCTTTGCCGAACCGAAAATCGAGTTTATATGGAATAGCGTTGTCAGAGAAGTACAGGGTGATACATTCGTCAGGAAATTGAAACTATCGGATGTAAATACGGGCAAAGAATCTTTTCTGGAACTGGACGGCATATTCGTGGCTATAGGTTTGATACCGAATACGTCATACCTGAAAGGGATAGTCGACATGGATGATAAGAGTTCGGTTATCGTTAACAATAAAATGGAAACCTCTGTCCCCGGTATTTTTGCCGCCGGAGACATCCGTTCGGGATCCATCCGGCAGGTGGTTGCGGCAGCCGGAGACGGCGCCGTTGCTGCCGTTTCCGCCAGTAATTTCATAGAAAATCAGGTTTAATAGAATACTGTAATGAAGTATAATGTGTAGTGTATTTTTGCTAAAGGATGATGAATTATGAACGTAGTTTTCTTAAAGAACGTCCCCAACGTCGCCAAGGCCGGCGAAGTAAAAAATGTCCCCGACGGGTATGCCAGGAATTACCTGCTGCCCAATAAGCTGGCTGCTCCGGCAACGGCAAACGTAAAGACCCAGATGGAAGCGCAGGCGAAAGCGCAGGAAAAGAAACAAGCACAGATGGAAGCTGAATTCCACCAGATGGCCGAACAAATCGAGAAGATGAACCTGGTAATCAAAGCTAAAGCCGGTGCCAAAAATCATCTCTTCGGCTCCATAACCAGCGCCGACATCGCCAAAGAACTGGAAGCCGCCGGTGGACTGGCGATAGACAAACGCAAAATAGAACTGCCGGAAGCTATCCGCGAACTCGGAGCTTTCGAGGTTACCGTTAAGCTATATAAAGATATCAATCCCAAACTGAAGGTTACGGTGAAAAACCTGGAGGAAAACTGAATTGCCGGGTGACCGATTACCGCCGAACGATATCGATGCCGAAGAAGCAGTGAACGGCTCATTGCTGATTGATGGCAGAGCCATCCACGAGACGACTGTATTTTTACAGCCAAAAGATTTTTACAGCGAGCAGAACAAGTGGATATATCAGGCCTGCCTTTCGTTATACCAGCGCGACGAAGCCATCAACCAGATAACGGTTGCCCAGGAACTGGAACGCTCGGGGCTGCTGGAAAAAAGCGGCGGGGCGGCATACCTGAGCCATCTTATATCTATAGTCCCCACCTCGCTGGATATCGAGCACTATGCCCACATCGTTTACCGTCTTTCGATAATGCGCCAGCTGATTGCTGCCGCCGACAGGATATCAGATATCGGCTATGAAGCCGACCCCGACGTCGGATCCGCTCTCAACAAGGCGGAGGAGATGCTGTTCCACCTGCGCCACGAGCGTTCTCTGGACTTCGTGCATATCAAAAACGTACTGGACGGCTACTTCGAAGCGCCCCCACCCCCGGGAACCGCCGGTTTTCAGGCGATTCCGCAGGTGTTCTCAGGATTGCACGGCGTAGATGATTTGCTGGGAGGCTTTAAACGCTCCGATTTAGTCGTGGTTGCCGCCCGCCCCAGCATCGGAAAAACCAGCCTGGCGCTTAACATCGCCCGCAACGCCGCAGTCGACCAGGGGGCATGCGTGGCCATCTTCAGTCTCGAAATGTTCCGCGAATCACTGGTACAAAGGCTGTTATCCAGCGAAACAGGCATCAATGCCAGACGCTTACGTCTTGGATTGAACACCGAGGACGAGGAAAGAAGAGTAATGGAAGCCATCGGTGTGCTATCCGAGGCTTCCATATTTATAGACGATTCACCGCAACTGCGCGTTATGGAAATGAGGAGCAAGGCACGCCGCCTGAACTTCGAGCACAGTCTGGACTTGATAATCGTCGATTACCTGCAACTGATACAGGGCGATACGCGCAACGATAACCGCGTACAGGAAATCGGCTATATATCCCGTTCCCTTAAGGCGCTGGCACGCGAACTGAACGTGCCGGTAATTGCCGTATCCCAGTTGAGCCGTGCCATAGAGAAAAGGGAGAAGCACGAACCGATGCTCTCCGACCTGCGAGACAGCGGCAGCATCGAGCAGGATGCCGATATGGTCATATTCATCAACCGCGAAGAGGTTTATTACCCCAACGAAGAGGACTGGCGCGCCCAGCACCCGGAGGAAGAATATCCGAGAGGATTGGCCGATATCATAGTCGCCAAGAACCGCAACGGGCCTATCGGAAATGTGAAGGTGCGTTTTATCGACAGGCTGACAAAATTCGACAACTTTATACAGGCAGGGCCGGAGCTGGTATGAAAACTTTCGAAGGATTTCCGGCAAAGATGGCCTTTACCCCGATTCCGAATATGTTCATCAACAACCTGTTGCCACAGATCGACGACATCGGCGAGCTGAAGGTAACCTTATACATCATGGAAGCCGTTTACAGCAAGAAAGGCTATCCCAGATTCGCCAGTTTCAGCGAGCTTGCCGGAAATGCCAGCCTGATAAGCAGTTTAAAAAAGAATGACAACCCGCTGAACGAACTGAAAAACGCCCTGAAACTGGCAACGGAACGCAAAACCATTCTCGGATTATCCTTAGAGGACGGAGAGGTTTACTTCCTCAACACGGAACCGGACAGGCAGGCAATCGAAAAAATAAAGAGCGGCGAGATAAAGCTGCCCGGTATAAAAATGACGACAGCAGAGACGATAAACATGGAAGAGCCGCTAAATATATTCGCCCTTTATGAAGAGAATATCGGTATGCTTACCCCGATGATTGCCGAGGAACTGAAGGACACTATAAATCTCTACCCGGAAACATGGATTGAAGATGCCGTAAAAGAGGCGGTCAAGCAAAACGTACGCAAGTTGAGCTATATTACAGCAGTCCTGGAGCGCTGGGTTAAAGAAGGTAGAAGCGATGGAGCATATAGGCGAGATTCTAAAAAAGACAACCCTGAAAAATACACAAAAGGCGAGTACGGGCGTTTCGTCCGGCATTGAAGAAGAGCCTGCTGCGTTATCGGATTGCCCCGTTTGCCGGGGTGCCGGATTCGTACATCCGATGCTGCCTTCGGGTAAACCCGATTACAGCAAAGTAGTCCCCTGCAAGTGCCTGTGCAAAACCACCAACAAACGCAGGCAAATCGTGCTCGAAAAATACAGCAACATCGGCTCGCTGAAAAGACTGACCTTCGATAACCTTCTTCCGCAGGGAAGAAGCGGCTGTGCCGACAGCCAGGAGAAATTCCATTCAGCCTTCAATGCCGCCAAAAAGTTCGCGGTTGAACCGCAGGGATGGCTGGTTCTTATCGGCCCCAGCGGATGCGGCAAAACACACTTAGCGGCAGCCATAGCCAACGAGCGCATAAGCAAGGGATTCCCCGTCTTCTTTATCACCGCCGCCGACCTGCTGGACCACCTGCGTTCGGCATTCAACCCCGAAAGCGAAATCACCTATGACAGGCTCTTCGAACAGGTACGCAACGCCCCGTTGCTGATTCTGGATGACCTGGGGGCACATTCCGATAAACCCTGGGCCAGAGAGAAGTTAGACCAGTTATTGAATTACCGCTTCAACAATGAACTGCCGACGGTGATTACCACTACACCACCCATAGAACAACTGGGAGACAGGTTAATCAACCGCATAACAGACCAGCGGCTCTGCCGGGTATTCCGGATTGAAGAACAGGCGGAAGAGACGATGGACACCGGCTGGAGCGAAGGTCTGGAACTGCAAAAGCAGATGGCATTCGACAACTTCGACTGGAAGAGAGTCAATCTGCCGCTAGGACAAAGAGAGAATCTGGAGCGTGTCTACCGGCTGGCTTTCGAATTTGCCAGGTCTCCCGAAGGATGGCTGGTTCTGCAGGGGGTTACCGGCTGCGGCAAGACACACCTGGCGTCGGCTATCGTAAATTACCAGTACCAGGCCAAGAAACCTGCCTTGTTCATATTCGTACCCGAATTTCTGGACCATCTGCGCTCGGCATTCAATCCCGACAGCAAAATTTCTTATGACCGTCTATTCGAAAAGGTAAAAAACACCCCGCTATTAGTGCTCGATGACTTTGGAGAACAGGCGGCAACACCATGGGCAAGAGAAAAACTCTACCAGGTTATCAATTCACGCTATAACGCCAGGCTGGCAACGGTGATTACCACCCGACTCTCGCTTGATGAAATCGACAGTCCTATCCGCTCGCGCTTTATAGACCCCAAAATCAGCGTCACCTTTGCTATCGAAGCGCCGGATTACCGCGGAGACAGCACCCCGTCAGCACACAGAACGACGAGGACATATACAAGAACTAAAAAGAGTCCTTGAATTCCTGCCTGCAATGGAGAGACTATCCAGAATAAATACTGTCATTTCGATGAATCACGATTAAAGCCGCTCATTTTGAGCTTGAAAAGAGCGGCAACGATTTATTAACTACAGCAGTCTTGTATTATACAAAGTAATTCGCCGATTTGCTCTTATACGGTTCTTTCCGTTACAATAAGATAGCTGTAAGTATTGTGAGTCCCAAGCTATGTTTAATAGTCCGGTACTGGTACTTAATCAGAGTTACGAACCCTTGAGCGTCTGCCATGCCCGAAGAGCTATCGTGTTGATGATACAGGGCAAGGCGGAGATGCTGGAAAACGGCATGGGATTTATCCACTCGGCAAACGATACCTTCCCCATTCCCTCGGTAATAAAACTGGATTTCTTCGTAAAAAGGTCGCACCGCACCGAACAGAAACTGACACGCTTCGGTGTTTTTCACAGGGATGACTATACCTGCCAGTACTGCGGAAAGACGGATAAACAGCTCACTATAGACCACGTAATTCCGCGTTCGCTGGGCGGACAGCATACATGGGAGAACGCAACCACCGCCTGTATTCCATGCAATCTGCATAAAGCGGGAAGAACGCCGGAACAGGCAAACATGAAACTCCTGACCAAACCAGCGATACCCCGGAATAACCTGCCGTTCGTTATTCCGCACCATTACCAGAAAAGGCTCAAGGAATGGGATAAATACTTGGCTCCTTACGAGAAATGACGATTATTTGCGTTCTTCTCCTTCGATAAGCTTATCTAAACTGCCGTTGCCAAGAATGAGCTTAAGTGACTGACGCAGCAATCTTTAACATTATCTGGTAGCAATCAAAGGTTATATTTATGAAAACGGAAGAGATTGCTTCGTTTTCCCTGCGGAAAAACTCGCAATGACAGTATAGTTAAGGCCATTAAACCAAACGGTAATGAATATGACATTGAGAAAAGTTATCTGCCTACAGACCTCTAACAATATAAACCCAGATAAATAATGTTACCACTCGGCGCTTTTGTCCCGTTTGGCTTTTCTTTCCTTCAACTTGCTTTCGTATAGTCCGCCCCAACTCAGAACGCCGATGGCAGTCATAATCGCCTCTTTTTCCTTCTCGTCGAGCGGGTGTTTTTCCATCAGGTTTTTCAATACGCTGATTGCTTTCTGATATTCCATAGCTTTAAGTTTATCATACTGGAAGACTTGTGATGAAAAGACTATTGAATAGATTATTTAAAGAATTTTACACAAAACCGAAAGAGGGGCTGTACAGCCCCTCTCGAATGGTAATTATGACTTGCCCTTGGCGTGCTTTCTCCTGCGCCTGTGCGGTTGTTCTTTCTCTTTTTCCTTTTCTTTTTCCTTGGTTTCGGGGGCTAGCTCTTTCATCGCCATTTCCACCCTTGCGCCGCTTTCCACTTCGAGTAATACCGTCCCCTTCAGGGGATTACCCCCCACCACCACCGCCGCCCCCATCGACGTCTGGATGTTCTCACCGTTCTTCAGCAGCTCTTTTTTCATATCGCGGTACTGCTCGAACTCATAGCCGAGACAGCACAACAAGCGTCCGCAGGTGCCGGATATTTTCATCGGATTCAGCGGCAGATTCTGCTCCTTTGCCATCTTGATGGATACCGGGTTGAACTCGTTCAAGAATGTGGCACAGCACAAAGGCCTCCCGCATCTGCCATAGCCACCGATGAGTTTGGCTTCGTCACGTGGCCCCACCTGCCTCATCTCGATTCTCGCTTTCAACTTATGGCTGAGTTCACGCACCAGCTCGCGAAAATCGATTCTGCCTTCAGCTCCGAAAAATATGGTGAGATGATTGCCTTCCAGGTTATACTCCGCCGAAATCAGCTTCATCGGCAATTCCATCTTTCTGACAATCGCCGCACATTCGGTCAACGCTTCGGCTTCCCTCGCTTCCAGCTTCTCGGCATTTTCCAGGTCTTCCTTAGTAGCTTTACGTACTACCGACTTCAAAGGCTTGTTAACCGTATTATCGGGGACACTGGTAACTGACATGGCCACCTGCCCCACCTCCATCCCCCTGGCCGTTTCCACCACAACCTCGTCACCGATTTTAAGTTCGAAACCGGAAGGGGAGAAAGAATAGACCTTGCCGGCCTTTTTAAACCTTACCCCGACAACATCGACCATAGCGACTTCCGCCGGTTTCTCTGCGGCTTCCGCTGCAGGAATTTCAACCGGTTCTTGTGGTATTTCCCCGGACTGCTCTTCAGGTTCCGTTTCAGGAGTATCCGGCGGTAGCTCCTCATTCATCGCATTTTTATCTTCATTGAATTCTTCATTTATATCCATTTGCTTTACCTCTTAACAATATTGCCTGCCCTGACAGGTAAATCCAGCATCATCACTTCCAGTACCAGCCTCGAATTGGCATTCAGGTTCAATTGCACCTTAGCATCCTGAATTGCCTTAATCGAATCCCTGATACCTTGAATATCCAGTGCACCCACCCATGGTGCCAGTGAATCCTTTATATCGATATTGCTGACAGCATCCCGCAACCCGGCTTTCAACAACAGCATATCCCGCCATATATCGAGCCATATATCCAGTATTTCATAAACGAACGACCTGTCTTTAGCAAACTGCGTAGACAACGTCCCGGCATAACTGAAACGCTCATCCAGGCTTGCCGACATTATATCCAGCACCTTAGCCCTTTTTTCGCGGTAATTCTCAAGTACTTTCTCATCCTGTACCGCCGACAAAGCCCAACCAAAGCACCCGTGACTGAGCCTGCTTAAAACGGAAGCCCTTTCCGGTTCCACATGATAGACCGTAATCAAAGACTGTTCTATCTCTTCTGCCGGTACCGGATTCAAGGAAAGCTTCTGGCAACGGGATAAGACAGTCTCCGGAAGGAGACTGTCATTGGTCGTCAAAAGAATAAAGACCGCCTGCGTTACCGGCTCTTCCAGTGTTTTCAACAGGCAGTTGGCGGCTTCCATGGACATGCATTCCGCCCCTTCGATAATAAATACCTTGTGTTTGCCCTCAAACGGCGGAAGGCTTACCGTATGCTGTATCTGCCGGATGTCGTCGATGCTTATTTCCGTGCGCGCCTTTCCTTCATCCTCATCGTTTCCGGATGCCAGAGAAATCACCTGCACATCGGCATGTTTTCCCTGCTGTATCTTCAAGCAGGATTCACATTCGTTACAGGGAGGATTGGCTCTTTCGCAATTCAACGCCTGCGCAACATCAACGGCAAGCGTCATTTTGCCCACATGGCAGGGGCCGGCAAGCAAAAAAGCATGGGAAAGATTATTCTTCCCGAGACCGCGGTCAAGCAGCGAAACAACGCTGTCCTGCCCGATTACCCTCCACATATTTTGCGCCCCCTGTTCTTATATCTATAAGAGGTCATTCCTGATGAGGTCTTGAAGCGTATCACGTTTGCGGATAATACGGGCAGCCCCTTCTTTTACCATTACGATAGCAGGCTTCAGCGAGGCGTTATAATTGCTCGACATCGGTATGCAATAAGCACCGCAAACAGGCACTGCAATAATATCACCATAAGATAGGGGAGGCAACTTTATTTCCTTTATCAGTATATCTCCCGACTCGCAAAACTTCCCGGCAATCGTAACTGTATCCGTATCTTCGTCTGCCGCCTTATTAGCCAGCAGCGCTTCATACTCCGCATCGTACAGAGCCGGGCGGATATTATCCGCCATACCGCCGTCGACAGACACATAGTGCTTCAAGCCCGAAATATCCTTTGTCATACCTGCACGGTACAAAGCAATCCCCGACCTGGCAACCATCGCCCTGCCCGGTTCGATAGTCAGAGCCGGCAACGGCATATCCAGTGAATTGCATTTACTCACCAGCCTGGAAACTATCGCTTCGGCAAAGGCAGCTATTTTGACCTGAGGTGAATTAATTGTATACCTGACAGGAAAACCTCCGCCGATATCCAGTTCTTCCAGTTCAAAACCATATTTCCTATCCACTTGAGAAGCAAAATCCAGCATCACGTCGATAGCATCGACATAGGGCTGGGTTTCGTTGATGAGCGAACCGATATGGCAATGCAGCCCCACCAGGTTCAGGCTCGGCATGGACATAGCCACAGATACCGCCCTGTCGGCATCGAACAGCGGAAAACCGAACTTGCTTCCGGCAACCCCGGTTGTAATATACTGATGGGTATGAGGGTCTACCCCGGGCGTAATCCGCAAAAGTATATCGGGAATACTCCCCACCTCCTCAGCCAGCTTCGCCAGCAAATTAAGTTCATCGAACCCGTCCACCACAATGCGCCCGATACGGTTTCTCAATGCCAGCTTCAGTTCTTCCACCGATTTGTTGTTCCCGTGCAGATATACCATATCCGCAGGAAAATCGACGGACTCGGCGATGGAAAACTCGCCGGCGGATACCACATCCAGCCCGATGCCCTCTTCTTTGAATATACCGGCAACCGAGCGGTTCAGGAATGCCTTGCTGGCAAATATTACCGTACTATCCTCATATCTCTGCCCGAATTCATTCTTGAATTCCCGGCACATGCTGCGCAGGGTATATTCATCGAAAACGTACAGGGGGGTGCCATACTCTTTTGCCAGTTCGACGGCATCGCAACCGCCTACGACCAGATGCCCCTCTTTATTGATCTCCGAATTCATTGGAAACAGTGAAAGTCTCTGTGTATTCATGATTAAATGATAGCAATACAGGATAGCTCAAGTCAATTTATTTCAAAGAGGTTATGACTATTGCAAAGCTTTACAGAACGAATGTTTATGGGCTAAAATACCCCTACAAGACAAGGAGTATCATGATAAAAGCAGTATTTTTCGATATGTACAATACCCTCATTTGCTACGACCCGCCGCGGGAAAAGACCCAGGCAAACGCACTGAAGAAATACGGCTACGACTTAAAGCCGGAAACGCTTACCGTTCCCATAGTTGCCGCAGACGAGTATTTTTACGAGGAGAATGCCAAAATTGCCCTTGCCAAACGCAGCGATGAAGAAAAAAGAAATCTCTGGGCACAATACGAAGTAATCCTTTTGAATGAAGCCGGCATTACTCCCACAAAAGAACTTATCGGCTCCATGCTTATGGAAATGAAAAATTTCAAATACGAAATGGCTCTTTACAACGATGTCATTCCCACTCTGACCGCAATAAGAAACATGGGATTGATAACCGGGCTTGTTTCCAACGTGGATAAAGACATAACGTCGATGCTGGAAAGATTGCAGCTTGAATCCATGATGGAAGTGGTCGTTACATCCCAGGAAGTCGGATTCACCAAACCGCACCCTGAAATCTTCGAGGCAGCCGTCAGGAAAGCCGGAATCAAAGCGGTGGATGCTGTATTTATAGGAGACCAGTACAAGATAGACGTGCTGGGAGCCATAAACGTGGGGATGTCGGGTATCCTGCTCGACCGCACGGACTATTACAAAAACGACGGCATCAAAGAACCGAGAATAAGAAATCTGAATCAGCTTATCGAACTTTTAGCGAAATAATATGCGAGGGAGGACAAGTTATTATGTTAACTATATCCAGCCCCGACTTCAGAAATAATGGAACTATTCCCGCGAAATTTACCGGCGACGGCAGAGGAACTTCCCCTGCTATCGAATGGAGCGATGTCCCTGCAAAAACGGAATCTTTCGCCCTGATGTTGGAAGACCCCGACGCCCCGTCTGGTTTATTTATCCACTGGGTAATCTTCAACATTCCGTCCGGCAGAAAGGGGCTTCCCGAAGCCGTACCCAACACTCCCAAACTGGAAGACGGCTCTTTACAGGGAGAAAACTCCGCCGGAAGCATCGGATATTACGGCCCATTCCCTCCTGCCGGTCCACCTCATCGATACCAGTTCCGTTTATACGCATTGAACCGGACGATTAACGCCAAACCGGGGTCAGGCAGAAAACAGGTAATCGAAGCAATGCAGGAACATGTTATCGAATCCACCTGCCTGACAGGTATTTATCAACGGGGGCACAAATAATAATTTAGATACGAGTTCCGTTTTATAGCACAGGAGAAAACGGGATATGAAAAAAAATCTGATCCGATTCTGGATTATTCTTACTTTTACGCCCGCCATAGCAGCACTGGTTATACGCCTGTTATGGGCTACACGAACAGCCTATGCAATCGGCACGTGGATAATCATCATTCTGCTGATAGCGGCAGTTCTCGGTTTATATATCGCCATATTATATTTCACCTTCAATCCCGACCCGGAAAAACTGCAATCCCCTCCGGTCAAAATACTTCTATCGGGGATATTGGTCGCTCTCGGAATCATCAGTGTCATACATTTCTACAGGTTCGCTCCCTCACCCGAAGCCAACCTGCCCATCAGCGTGCCGATGGCAATCATGCTTCTTATATCGGAACTGAGCGGCTGTACTTTAATGCTGTATCTGCTGTGGAAAAAATAGGATTTGTTGCCAATGTACCAAGCCGTTCGTGGTGAGCCTGTCGAACCATAACGGCGACGAATAATTAAAAAGTTCTTCACAACCAGGATTAAATCCCTATGGCGTCCACTCTATCCATTTCGATTCGGATATTGTAATCCGGTACGAATAGCTGTTCAGATGCCCGTATTCACCGCCGTATTCCAATATTCCTGTCAACTCGACCTTGCCGTAGTGAGCAGGATATCCGGTATAATCATTTTCCTGCAAATAAAGCTTATTGCTTACTTCCCCGGATAATCCCGTAGCCCAGATTTTGATTCCCGCCGGCTGCACGTTACCTTCGACGAAACTGGAAGGCTCCAGCCTTTCCGCCAGAACGGCTATTTCGAACCCGTCGAACCAGTATCCTTCGATGGTTATTTCTTTCCCGTTATAGTCTTGCGGATTTGCCGCCAGGTCTGCAAAAGAAACCTCAGAGGACGATTCTTCTTCCGGAGTGCAACCGGGCAACGCTAAAAAACACAGGGCAAATACCGAAAATATGAACAGGTATTTTTTTAGCGACATATAAACACCTTCGAGCTTTTTAGTTAGCAGTATTGCTACATATATTTTAACGTTGAAAGGGAGATAAAGATAGGGAGTTTTCACTATCTTTTCCAATATCAAGAATACAAAAAGACATCCCCGGAAACCCAAAGCGGCACCGCTTTGGGTGCCGCTTAAATTTAACCGCTAATTAAAACCGGTTTTTATCAATCATGTCCGTTTCCGCTTTTCAGACCATTCGACAAGCTCATAGCGAGCGGAAACGAGATAACTCAGTTCCGACCTGCCGAGATCAAATCCCGTTCATAGTGAGCTTGTCGAACTAAGCGACGTCGAGTAATTTTTCATAAACCGGGATCGATTAAAACGTAAAAGCAGAATTATTTATTTTTCTTTCTTTTCAATCTTTTTCGCCGCGGGCTTCTTTTCCGCAGTTTTCTTCGCCGCCGGTTTCTTTACTTCGGCTTTCTTTTCTGCCGGCTTTTCTTCTTTTTTGGGCTGAGGCATGGCGGATTTCTTTTCACGCACCCAGCGTTTGATTTCGTCCAGGCTCGGCGGAGCCACGTAAAAAATCTCTATGTCAGAAGGGAACTGCACCTTATGGTTCTCCCTCATGAACAGCACACCGAATTCATCGTCTCCCAGCGTCAAATCGATACTCTTCCCTATCCAATCTTCCCTGTTCTTCAACGCTTCATTATAGGATTCGACAAGCTTCGTCAATACCTTCTGGTTGGTTATTCTTGCCGAAAGGCACCTGTTCCAATCCATGAATTCGCTCATCAGTTCGGCGCTTTCCGCCGCCATGACTTTGGCTCCCTTCCCAACAAGAGGTTTTATTACCTCGTCGGTGCCGGTATCCATCCTGTCGATTTCCTTAACTCCATCCTCTCCGTCAAGACAAATAAACTCATGATATACCCTGCACACATTCGACAGCTTGCTCTCAAGATTGCTTATCTGTTCGCCGACCTGCTGCCAGTATTTCTTGTGCAACTTATCCAATTCGGTTTCATGTTCGGATGGAGCAAACAACAGGGGCACAAAAATTAATTTTCGGCCTTTTTTAAACTTTGCCGCCTCCGGTTTTTCCAGTTTACCCAGTTCCTGGGATTTATTCTTTGTTACATCTTTTTCAGGCATATCAAAAACTATCCTCCATTCTTATATTTTCATTATATATTTTAGGATGGTAACGCTCCTATATCAATATATTTTAATAAAAATATGATATTTTTCAAGCGAAATAGTATACAATGATAGATGGTAGATGTTATGCACAGGATATTTTTAATAGCCGGCATAGTTTTTTCGGTATTGGCGCTGATTGTATTCTCCAACCTCTTAAGCGACGTGCATAAAGACAACTTAAACGAGGAGATGGAGATAAAACTCGCTCCTATCCACGATGTCAATATCAACATAGCCGAATCATATCCCGAGCAGATTTTCGTCCACATCAGGGGTGGATTGGCGGATGGGTGCACGACTTTTAATGATATCAGGACAGAGATAAACGGAAACAACATAAACATAATTGTTACGGTTCAGAGACCGAGAGATGCCATGTGCATACAGGTTTACAGCTATTTCGAGGAGAATGTCAAACTCGGCAGCAATTTCATACGCGGCGAAAAGTACACAGTAGATGTTAACGGAGTCACCGCAGATTTTATCTATCCTCTATAAAACAATGCGGGTAATTAAAATGCCCTTGCGAGTTTCCCTGAAAGGGGAGAGAAGTTCAGAAAAATCAGGAACGCCTATCCTCTAAAGTTCATCCCTCGCAACAACCAACTGTCGAATCAACCTGGGCCGAATATTTTTCACAGCAATAAAGTGGATTAAGACGAAAAATTAAAGCAGTGTCGGTACGTCCTTGCCCGCTTCCTGTACCAGGTTCGCCTTGATTTCCCTTTCCCCCTGCCGCTGCTTTATCGACTGTGCCAGTTCCGATGCCTTTGTATAATAGCTCCTGATTTTAGCCACATCCGCCATCTCGGAAAGGATGACAGTGATATCCAGCAACCCCTTTTCCCTCGGGTAATCGCCGTTCCTGATGACGGCCTGAGGAGCCAATCCCCTCAAATGGTCTCCGAGCTCTTTTATCAGGTTCATATCCATCTCTTTACCCGGAGACGATATCAAAAACAGGGCGCGCCCGGCTTCCTGCGTGTCGCACTCTATAGACAACTCCTTGATGGCTTCATCCATCGCCTCAAGACCCTTGAACGACTTCTCCCCCCGTTTACTGAAGCTTCCCGACCAATCGGAGGGTAACGTGATTAACGGAAGCTTGACTTCACCGTAACCGATTGCCGTCCAGCCGCACAGTGTCTGGATGATATCTCCGGCATCCATTACCTTGGCACCGATATGCCTGTACTTTTTTTCCTCACCGGCGCACAGCAAGTCGAAGAACGGCTCGACAATCAAACGGTTGATTTCATAGATGTTATTCTTGAGCGAAAAGTCTTTCTTTATATATCTCTGGTTATCGACAAGAATCACGGCATCGGCAATCGAGTAGGTCGATTTCAGGCAAACAGCCGTGTTGTAAACCGCCATTTCCTCAGCGGTCTCTTCATGCTCGAACGGCAGAACAAGGAGAGCATAAACCGGTTTATCGGCAAACCTCTCTTTCAAGACATTGGTAATTATAGGAATTGCACCCGAACCGGTGCCGCCGGCAGTCGAGCTTACCAGCAGAAAGGCATCGGATTCATAGAGGTTCTTGCCCGTTCTCAACGCATCCAGTATTTTATCGGCGTCTTCCCTTGCTATCTCCGCCCCCAGTTCATTGAGCTTGGCTACTCCATGACCACGTGTCTTGCCGGCGCCGATAAGTATCCGGTGCTGATAATCAGGTTTTATCGTCTGTACGGTTGCCATATCGGCCGTATCGGTATTAACGGCAAAGGAATCGGAGATTATTTCAATGTTCCTCATCTCCACAGCTCTTTTACCCATACGGGTAAACTCATCGGCAATCCTGCCGCCGCATTGTCCCAACCCGATAACTATTAATTTCATTTCATGCCTCCTTACAAGCGAAGCTCATATATCTACCGGAACTATCTGGGGATACATTCATATATTATAGGATAATTCCCCATGATTGCAATAGTTTTTTGTTTTCAGCCCAACCATGACCGATAATAACCTTTGAATTTTTATGAGATTAAGAGAGCCACATGATTTTTATCCCCACCCCGGATGTTTCATCCCAACCCGCCATGCCCCAACATGATACTTTCTCTATATGACGGAATTCGGACTTTCAGGATGAAGAATCCGGGTCATAACATGGGAATGATTTTCGAGACAAGAATACCACACGGCTGACAAGAACCGAAGTTTTAACGGGAGGTCATGGTTTGAACGCCGAAGGGCAGATATCGTTTAGAGTACATTCCCGGCATTTAGGCTTGCGCGCCATGCAGACGGCACGCCCGTGTTCGATTAGAAGATACGGGAAAGAGCCCCATATTTCACGCGGGATTATCTGCATCAGGTCTTTCTCGATTTTTACGGGGTCGTCGTTACGGCTTAATTCAAGCTTCTGGGAAAGCCTCCTGACATGAGTATCGACGGCAATCCCCTCGATTATTCCGAAGGCATTATACAAAACGATGTTGGCCGTTTTACGGGCAACACCGGGAAGCAGTATCAAATCCTCCATGCGGGAAGGGACATTGCCGTTATATTTTTCAATAATTAATCCGGCTGATTCGATGATGTTTTTGGCTTTATTATGATAAAACCCGGCCGATTTTATATCTTTTTCGAACTCCCCGATATCCGCCGAGGCATAATCTTCTACAGTACGGTATTTCTTAAAAAGCGGTGCGGTTACCCTGTTGACTACCTCATCCGTGCACTGTGCCGAAAGCATAACTGCTACCAGGAGTTCCACCGGATTGGAAAAATGCAGCGCTATTTTCGCTTCGGGATAAGCATCACCAAGACGCCGAATAATTTGTTTGATATAAGTTGAATCTATCATTTATCAGAAAGTTTAACGATTAAAACACAAAAACCCGCTATACCCTACTCGACTGCTCACCAACCTGACCATCAGCGAGGAATCTTTCGGGTATATGGCTGGGTTTTCCGTTTTCTATTTAACTGTCAGATGATTAAGTTTAGGCTTTGCCAATCTTAAACATCTTCGTGCCACAAACAGGGCATACACCCTGCGTTGCCGGTCTGCCATTCTTCATGGTTATGGCCTTGGCATTCTTCATTTCTCTCTTGGCGCGGCATTTAACACAATATCCCTGCATTTCAGTGCCTCCTTTAATAGGTTTTACGTTAGAATAAACCCTGCGCAGGCTGTTGTCAATAGGCTTTTAGTAATTTTATAGCTATTTTTTTATTTTAACCTTTTTTCCACAATCCCCCAGTTTATATTCCTGAAGAAAGCGTTTATATAATCTGCTCTTTTCAGCCCGTAATCGGTTAAAAAGGCATGCTCAAAAACATCCATTACCAGTAACGGGGCGCAACCCGCAAAATGTCCAGTTTCATGCTCATTTATCCACTGGTTGAAAATACTGCCGTTCGTATTATCCTGATACAGAACGACCCAGCCGATGCCCCGCATCATCCCCGTAGCCTTAAAATCCTTTTCCCACTGTGCATAACTACCGAAGCATTCGACGATTTTATCAACCAGTTTTTTATAATCGTCGTGCTTATCGGCACCGCCCAGATTACCGAAGTACAACTCATGAAGACGCATCCCGTTGAACTCAAAGCCCATGCGCCTCTTCAATTCGGCATATTCAGGGGTGCCGGTTTTATCTTCCTTCAGCATGGCATCCAGTGCTTGCATCAACTTGTTGGTATTGTTAACATATCCCTGATAAAGAGTGAAGTGATTCTTGAGAAGGGTTTCGCTGAATCCTTCCATCCCCAGTAGATTACTGTAATCCTTTGCTGTATACGACATTTTTATTACCTCCTCGTTGGTGATACATCTATAATGATATTATAATATAGACGCCCTGTATTTTTACACACATTTTAAGAATTTTTCCACATTGTTAAATTTTTTCCTGATATAATCAAATATAGCAAGCATAATCGGGGAGGTATAGCCATGTACGATACGATAATTATAGGCGCCGGGCCGGCCGGCATCGCCGCCAGCATCTACGCCGCCAGAAAAAAGATGAAGACTCTTCTAATCAGCTTCGATATCGGAGGGCAGATAAATACCACATGGGGAATCGAAAATTACATCGGTTACCAGTTTATAGAAGGGCCGGAACTGATTGAAAAGTTCAATACCCAGCTTGCCTCTTATCCCATTGAACAAAAAATCGGCGTCAGGGTTAACGGCATAAAGAAGGGAAACAGTGGATTTGATGTTTCCACAGACGAGGGGGATACGTATCAAACGAAAACCGTCATTTATGCCACCGGCAAGAAACATCGCAAGCTGAACGTAGCAGGGGAGGCGGAATTTACGGGTAAGGGAGTAACATACTGCGCCACCTGCGACGGCCCGATGTTTTCAGGGAAAAGAGTAGCCGTTATCGGCGGCGGCAATTCGGCTATGGAAGCCATTTTAGATTTATCCAAATATGCCGCACATATCGACATGGTATCGGTTACACCTCTGACCGGGGACAAAGTGCTGATAGACAAGCTCGCCGATATTAAAAACATGGCAATTTATCTCGAACACCGGGTTCAGAGCATCGAAGGCGAACAATTCGTAAGCGGACTGGTAATCCAGGATATAAAAACACAAAAGGCACAGAAGCTCGACGTCGAAGGTATTTTTATAGAAATCGGGCTTGCTCCCAATTCGGAACTGCTAAAAGATATCGTAAAACTCAATGAATACGGGGAAGTTCATATCAACTGCTCTGGAGAAACGGAAGTCGAGGGGCTGTATGCCGCAGGTGATGTTACCGATGTTCCCGAAAAACAGATTGCCGTTGCCGTCGGGGAAGGGGTAAAGGCGGTTCTGCAGGCTCATCGCTACCTGCAACACAGGGAAGGTTAACACCTACCCGTATCTCTCTTCAGTCCAGGGGTCGCCGTGGTTATGATAACCGCGCGTCTCCCAGAAACCCGGCCTGTCCATATCCGTAAATTCGATGCCGGTGACCCACTTGGCGCTCTTCCAGAAATACAGGCGCGGCACCACCAGCCTGACGGGGGCACCGTGCTCCGGCGTCAGCGCTTCATCGTTATACCTGGTAGCAAAAAGCACATCGGATTCCGTAAAATCGGACAGGGGCAGATTCGTGGTAAACCCGTTTTCGGCATGGATGATTGCAAACCTTGCTTCCGGTAATACTCCCGCCAAAGCGGCTATTTCCTTCGTGCTGACGCCTTCCCAGAGATTGTTCAACTTAGACCAGCCGGTAACGCAGTGGATATCCGCAAAGACTTTTACCACCGGCAGTGATGAAAATGACGCATAATCCAATGCCAGTGATTCTTCAACCAGCCCGGTAATGCTGAATTTCCATGCGGAGGCATCTATCTCAGGGGTATCGCCGTGATGTAAAACAGGGAATTTGCCGGTTTCCCTCTGCCCCGGTGGAATGCGTTGCTGCCTCCTGGTGTCAGGACTGATGATAGTACTTTCATCTGCCATAACCGCCTCCGATACACCGGACTTATTTATTGAGTTTGTAACTTTTCAATCTCAGGGAGTTGGATACGACCGTCAACGAGCTGACAGCCATTGCCGCCGCCGCCAGTATCGGGTTCAGGAAACCGTATTCGCCCAATGCAAAATGCAAACCGGAAGGCACAGTCCCTTCGTTGAAAAATATATACAGGATGCCCGCCGCGACAGGTATCAGGATTACGTTATAGGCAAAAGCCCAGAAAAGGTTCTGCTTGATGGTTCGTATCGTCCTCTTGCTTAAATCGATGGCTCCGGCAATCCCGGACAGTTCGCCGCTTATCAATGTAATATCCCCCGTTTCCATGGCGACATCCGTCCCCGTGCCGATGGCGATACCGATATCCGCCTGCGCCAGCGCCGGCGCATCGTTGATGCCGTCTCCCACCATTGCCACGATTTTGCCAGCTTGCTGCAGTTTGCGGACTTCGCTAGATTTATGTTCGGGAAGCACCTCGTACAGTACATCTTCGATACCGACCTGCCTTGCAATAGCTTCGGCTGCACGCCGGTTATCACCGGTAATCATAGTTATGTCAACACCCATATCATGCAATCGCTGCACGGCCCCGGCAGCCCCCGGCTTTATTGTATCCGATAACGCAATCATGCCAGCCATACTTCCGTCTATAGACAGAAACATCACCGTTTTCCCTTTTTCCCAGAGGATATGCGCTCTTTCCTCCGCCCCGTTCAAAGAAATATTTCTGTCTCTCATCAACCGGAGATTGCCGACCAGTATATTCCTGCTGCCGATTTTTGCCTCGACACCCTGACCGGGGATGGCATTGAATTCCGTTACCGGCGCCAGTTCCAATCCTCTTTGACTCAATTCATAGATGATTGCCTGCCCGAGCGGATGCTCCGACCTGCTCTCCGCAGATGCCGCCAGTTGCAGGATTTCTTCCTTTGTCAGGTTATCTACGGCAATGATATCGGTTACCTTAGGCTCTCCCATTGTCAGCGTACCCGTTTTATCCAGTAATACGGTGTTTACCTTATGCGCTTTTTCCAGCGTTTCGGCATTTCTGATTAAAATACCATTCTCTGCCCCCTTCCCCGTCCCCACTATGATGGCGGTCGGCGTCGCCAGTCCCAGTGCACAGGGGCAGGCGATTATCAACACCGCCACAAAATTAAGTATGGCATAAGTAAACGAAGGAGCAGGCCCGGCAAAATACCAGATTATAAACGTAATCACCGCAATGGAAATGACTGCGGGGACGAAATAGCTTGCAATAACATCGGCCAGCCGCTGAATGGGCGCCTTGGAACCCTGCGCTTCCTCTACCAGCCTGACTATTCGTGACAGAGTGGTATTGGCACCGACGCGCGTGGCTTCGAAACGGAAGCTGCCGGTACGGTTGATGGATGCCCCGATAACCTCGTCCCCCTCTTTTTTATCGACGGGAATGCTTTCGCCGGTTATAATGGACTCGTCGACTGCCGAATACCCCTCGCGGATGATGCCGTCGACAGGGATGCTCTCTCCGGGACGGACGACGACAATATCGCCGACAGCTACGTCGTCGACCTGTATCTGCTGCTCCTGCCCGTCACGGACAACCGAGGCAACCTTGGGTTTTAACCCGATCAACTTTTTAATCGCTTCGGACGTCTGCCCCTTAGCCCTGGCTTCCAGAAAACGCCCGAGCAGGATTAACACGATAATCATCGAAGAGGTGTCGAAATAAAGATTGGCTTCGATGACGCCGCTGATGAAAGCGGAAGGAAACAGCACGGCCACCACGCTGTACAGATAAGCCGCCGAGGTGCCGACGGCAATCAGGGTATTCATATCAGCTGTTTTATGCTTGAGAGACGACCACGCCCCACGGTAGAACCTTAAACCGGCCCAGAATTGCACCGGCGTCGCCAGCGCCCACAAAAGATAGGCTTTACCCGTAAAAGACGGGAGAAAACCCAGAATCAATACCATTATCCCCAGTATCGCCGCTACAATCAGAGTGTTCCTTAACTTCTTTATTTCCCGATTGGCGGTGTCGCTGACATCTTCGGGAGCGTCAGTTCCCGCTTCGACTTCGTAGCCGGCATCCTTTACAGCCTGCTTGATAACAGAAAGACGGACATCTTCCAGATATTCCACCGTAGCCTGATTATTTGCCAGATTTACATTTGCGGAGACCACACCGGGAACACTCCTGATGGCCTTTTCGACACGGCTGACACAGGAAGCGCAGGACATGCCGCCGACAGCAAAGACGGATTTCAGCGTAACCGGCTTAAAACCCAGCTCCGTAATGGCATCAACGATTGAGGATGGTTTTATTTCTTCAGGAGAATACTCCAGTGAAGCTTTCTCCGAAGCGAAGTTGACGGCAGCATTGTAGACGCCAGGCAGTTTCGACAGAGTTTTTTCTATGTTAGCGGCGCAATTGACACAGGACATGCCATTGATTTTGATGCCTGTTTTAACCAGCTTCTTGTTTGTATCCGTTTCTGTCATTTTTACCTGCCTTTACATTAACCGAGGTCTTTCTTAAGCTGTTCGAATTCCTCTCTGGTTATCTCACCCCTGGCATATCTTTCTTTGGCGATATCGAGAGGATTACTCCTGTCTTCGGATTTCCCGGTCTTGATTAACTTGCTTATACCCCATACTATAAGAATGATAATGCCGACCCAGAAGATTATCATCACTATCCAATTCAAAAACCATGCCAGAACAATTCCGCCGTCCCACATCGTCGTATGCCTCCTTCAATATCAGTTATAAATATAATAGTTCTCCCCAATCCATTTGGCAACATCTATTCGCCGTTGCACATGAGACCATCATTCTGAGTTCGTAATGGACGAACGAAGAATCCGGGGGGAGTAATTTATTTATATTCCACTGCATACTTCATCCCGGCCTGTCGCAATCGAATCCACAACGGCTTCGAATTATCTTTATAGCAGCCAATCTAAGGTAACACAACATATTGTCCAATTGCATTCAATGGTATAAAATCATTTACGGGAGTATCCCTTTGCGTAAAAAAGAACGTTTATATACCGCACCTCAGATAGCCGATGAATGCTACATACGGCACATGACGCTCGACGAAGCCATGCCCGTACTGGAGAAGTACATCAACGATGCCTTTATGGCGGGAATTATCAGGATAAGAATAGTCCACGGCAAGAGTGGCGGCATTTTAAGAAATGCAGTCCACAACAGGTTGGCAAATCACCCCCTGGTTAAATTCTACAGGCTGGGGGAATACGGCGAAGGCGGAGAGGGTGTTACCATCTCCGAGCTTTACAGGAGATAAGCCGCTATCGTAAATTGAAAGCCGAAGCTGATATAAGCTATAATATACTGTCTATGGTGGGTGTGGCCTAGTGGTTTAAGGCGCCAGGTTGTGGCCCTGGAGATCGAGGGTTCAAATCCCTCCACTCACCCCATTTTAATCCCCTCTTTGAAACGTTTCGCCCTTTTATTTAATTATCCAAACGAAGGAGTTTATTAATGAACGAAGAAAAAAACGCCAAAAATCTGATGGAATCCTTTGCAGGAGAATCGCAGGCAAGAATGAAATATCTTGCCTATTCTAAAAAAGCGGAAGCCGAAGGCAAATTAAATATCGCCAAGCTGTTTAAAGTAGCCTCCGAAGCCGAAACCATCCATGCCTTAAAAGAATTCGGGCTGGCGGGAAAAATTAACGCTACGTCCGAAAACCTCAAGGATGCCGTCGCCGGAGAGACTCACGAATTTACCGAGATGTACCCATCATTCTTAAAAGACGCCGAAGCGGAAGGCAATAAAGCCGTTGCCACCGCATTCAGGTTTGCCATGAAAGCAGAGGAAGTCCACGCTAAACTATATAAAGAAGCCCTCGAAAACATCGATAAAGACGGCGAGGAAGAATTCTATTACCTGTGCCCCGTTTGCGGCAATATCGAGAAATACCGCCCTGAAAAATGCAGCATCTGCGGCGCTTCCGGGGATATGTTCATCAAGTATTAAAATAAATGTTATCCTGGGGGGAGCACTTTCGTTTCGCTCAGGATAAATTCCACGACCGAAGGATCCGAGGTGGGATAGTTAATAATGATATGCTCCCTGATGTCGAGGTATCCTTTTTACCTGTTCTACCCACCCCCCGGATTCTTCAGTCCCGACGCATCGGGACTTCCAGAGTGATAATTTAATTGTTAAACCCCGTAGGGACGGGCATTGCCCGTCCGCCAAATACGGAAACATAAGGGCGGACGACCATTGGTCGTCCCTACTGTCATGCTGAGTTCGTTCTTCACGGACTCAGCATCCGGGGCTGGGTATAACAAAACTCTCATCCGTCATCCCGATAAATCGGGCTGACACCTTCCCCCGTGGGAAGGCTTTATAACCATTAAGGGGATGATGCAGTGAAATTAATCTGCCATCCCCTGCTATTATAAAACTCTTACGCTAACCGGATTCTAGTCTTATAAACATAAGAGCCGTCATCTAACGCTCTTCGTTATTGCCTGAGATTTATTCTTTAAAAACTGTTTCAAAAACGTATTGACAGGCGCAGATTGATAAGAGTAATCTGGATTATAATCCTTCTATTACAATATGAGGAGGTTATTTAAATGAGTTTTATTCAGATTGCCTCAAAAGACAAAATCCCTTCAGGAACCATGCTGGCAGTCAATGCCGGCGGAAAAGAACTATTGCTGGTAAATTATGAAGGGAATTTCTATGCTCTTAATCTAAAGTGCACACACATGGGCGGAGACCTGTCTAAAGGTGTTTTGGAAGGTAAAATAATAACCTGCCCCCGTCACGGCGCTAAATTCGATATAACTACCGGCAAATGCATTTCAGGACCTAAACTGGGATTCATGAAACCAAAGATAAAAGATGAGAATGCCTACGCTGTTAAGACCGAGGGCAATAATATCATGGTCGATGTCTAGCGAACAGTTAAATTGCGGGGGCTATTATGGATTGGAAACAGGCACAGGAAAATTGTATCTGTAAAATGTGCCCTTCATATTTTAACTGCGGCGAACAAATCGCATATTGTATGCAGGATGCCGCAATCAGCAAATGCATCAAAACGGAAAGCGGGTGTATTTGCCCCGGCTGCCCGGTATGGGAAGAGATGCACTTTCAAAACAATTACTACTGTATCAGGGGTAACGAAAAATTATTGACTGACTAACAGGGGTGACGGCATGAACACGCAGAAGTGGGGTTATGAAGCCGATGTGGTAGTGATAGGCAGCGGAGCGGCGGCATTCAGCGCAGCTATAACCGCCAAATCAAAAGGCGCTGATGTTATCATGGTAGAAAAAGCCCCGATGCATGGCGGCACCACCCTGCGCTCGGGCGGCGGCTTCTGGATTCCCAGTAATCGCTTTCAAAAAGAAAAAGGCATCGCCGATAAAAAAGAAGATGCCGTCAATTACATGGCGCGCTACTCCTTTCCGCAATTATATAATCCGGGCGATGAGCACCTGGGTCTGCCGGAAAACGAATATAATCTGATAACGACCTATTACGACACGGCACATGAAATGGTCGAATACCTGGAAAATATCGGCGCTCTGAAATCGATACAGGAAATCAACTGGACGGGCAAACCTCAGGTCGATTACATGGACCACCTGCCGCAGAACAGGGGCATCCGCGGGCGTGTATTGTACTCTATGGGTGCCGACGGCAAAATGGCTTACGGCGGGGAACTGGTTAGACAGCTTAAAAAATGGGCTGACGAACACAAAATACCATTGTTGCTGAATCACCGCGCCACAAGGATTTTACTGAATAAAGACGGCGAAGCAACCGGCATTGAGGTTGTCAATAAAGATAATCAGGCTGTCAGGTTTAAAGCGCACAAAGCCGTCGTATTCGGCTCCGGCGGATTTACACACAACCCCGGATTGATGCTGCATTTCCAGCGCGGCCCCCACTTCGGCGGCTGTGCCGCACCGGGCAATACCGGCGACTTCGTTTTTATGGCCGGAGAAATAGGAGCACAACTGGGCAATATGGCAAACGCCTTCCGCGCGGAAATCGTACTGGAGCAGGCGCTTGCCGAACCCAACGGCATCCACAATGTTTTTTATGTCTTAGGGGACAGCATCCTGGAGGTCAACCGCTACGGGCACAGGATTATGGATGAAAAGCGCAATTATACCGACAGGACGATGACACACTTCGTTTGGGACCCGCAGAGAGCCGAATGGACGAATATGATGGTCTTCATGATTTATGACCGGCGCACGGCAACCCTCTGGCAGGGATTCCCTCCGCTTCCCGTACAGGGTATCGACGCCCCGTATGTTATCACCGGGGATACCATCGACAAGCTTGCCGTAAATATCCGTGAGCGCCTGGCAAAGCTGGCGGATAAAACGGGGGGATTCCAGCTCGACAGTAATTTTGCGGAGAATTTAAAAAAAACCATTGACCGTTTCAATGGATTTGCCTCAAGCGGTATCGACGACGATTTCCATAGAGGGGATTTTAACTACGACCGTGAATGGACAACCTTCCCGCCGACAATACCCGGTACCCAATGGCCGCCTGCCGGTACTAAAAACTACACGATGTACCCTTTAAGTGAAAACGGCCCGTATTACGCCGTCATACTGGGAGCCGGCACGCTGGACACTAACGGAGGGCCTCTCATAAACCACAAAGCGCAGGTGCTGAACACCCGTAACGAACCGATTCCAGGCCTCTACGGCGCCGGAAACTGCATCGCTTCACCTACCGCAAATGCCTATTGGGGGGCAGGCAGTACTCTCGGGCCGGCGTTAACCTACGGATATATTGCAGGATTGAACGCCGTTGCCGAACCTTTGAAGGATTCACTATAAAGGCGTAGGACATCTTTGACGCTACCCCTACCGCCAAGTATAATTAGCTGGCAGATAATTTCCGCAATGCGCCTGTAGCTCAGCGGATAGAGCACCGGTCTTCGAAACCGGGTGTCGTGGGTTCGAATCCCCCCAGGCGCGCCACCCGCTTCATCCGGCTCCGTCGGTTCCCGATAACACCGCTACCGCACATAAAGGAGATTGAAATGACAAGCAGCTTTGCAGGCATCACCCAACTGTATAGAGACATTGCCGCTTCGGTAACGAATCCGAAGGATTATTTCTCATCGGACGAATACCGTAAATATGAGAAAGCGACCGAGATTGCCTACGGCAGGCTTGAGCCGTTATGTAATTCTCTTATCGGGGTGTTACAGGGAATGAAGAAAGGCGACGAGATAGGTTTCCCCGGCATCGAGAACAAGATCAGTTTTCCCGTTCGCATCCTCAAGCAACAATCTGTAGAAACGATGCCTGCCGAAATCAGAAAAACCATCGATGACATTATCAACAATACCTTCCTGCTGGGATTGATAAGCCATTTATTTCTTTGTGATTGCCCGTCACGTAATAATTTCGAAAGCGTGGATATTCAGGCTGTTATGAATAACCTGATTCCGAAAATCATGTCATCCAGCAGTAAAATGAGGAAATATAATAAAGAGTTCAACACCGTACCTGTGCTGATATTCGAGAATTATTATGATAACAATATCATTCCGATTCTGAAGGAACAGTTGAAACTGGGGACTTTGAGCCGCGCTGCCGCCCGCAATTATTTTATCAACCTGTTTTTCTCAGGCGCCCGCTACGGGGAACAGTTGGATAAAGAGACGAAGCTGCAATTAGCAGCTAAACCTTGAAAATAAGTTTTGTGGATTAGCCGCCTATTCTTCTCTTGATTAAAGTTTTTATTTGGCAGGAGGAGTAACAGACGGGACATACGCCTTTACAGGTGGTACTGTCCGCCGGTATTCGGCAATCCTGCTTACAATTTCATCGATTTCGCTCATCGTATTCCCGGCGCAGAAGCTGATGCGGATAGCGCTGTAAGCCATCTCGCGGCTGATGCCCATCGATTCCAGCACCGAAGGCCCTCTCGTATGGTTGGACTTGCAGGCCGCGGCTGTCGATACATAAATCTCATGTTCGCTTAAGAATTTATGCAGGTCTTTATTTCTCACCATCGGGAAAGAGACGTTTAAAATATGCGGTGCGCCGTCTTGCGGCGAATTCACATGGATATCGGGAAATGACTTTTTCAAGCTATCCAGACAGTATTTACGCAGGCCGGACAAATACTGTATATCTGCTTCCCTGTTTTTAAGCATGATTCGGACTGCCTCGCCGAACCCGGCAATGGCAGGCATGGCTTCCGTACCCGAACGCAGCCCCCTCTCCTGCCCCCCGCCGAAAATCTGCGCGAATACTTCCGTCCCCTTTTTTATATAGAGCGCCCCCACCCCTTTCGTCCCGTGTATCTTGTGGGAGCTGATAGTTATCAGGTCTGCGCCCAACGATTCCGCAGTAAAGGGAATCTTGCCAAACCCCTGGACAGCATCGCAGTGCAAAAGCGCGCGGCTGCCCTTTTTATCGAGGATTTTGCGCACATGGCTAACCGGAAAGACGCTGCCAATCTCGTTATTTACCAGCATCACGCTCACCAGCGCCGTCTTTTCGCTGACCGCGTCTTCCAGAGCCTGCAAATCGAGAACGCCGTGCGGCGCGGGGATATAATCGGCCTTCCATCCGCGCCGTTTCATATCGCGGACGGTCTTGGTAACGGCAGGATGCTCGGCAACCGTGGTGATTATTTGATTGCCTTTATCCTTTGCGGCAAGGCACGCCCCGATTATCGCCAAGTTATCGGACTCCGTACCGCCGGATGTAAAATATATTTCGTCTTCGTTGGCGCCGAGAGCCTCTGCCACCCTCCCCCGCGCTTCATTCAGAACGGCTTTAGCTTGTTGTCCTTTTTTGTGCAGCGATGAAGGATTGCCGTAATTGGAATGCAGCATCTCCGCCATTTTATCCGCTGCTTCGGGATAAGGCTGCGTAGTGGCACAGTTATCAAGGTAGATTTCAGGCATACCGGACGCCCCTAACCAACATTTCGGTTATTATAGCACACGCGGGGGGGACGAGGGGGAATGGGAGAGATTTATAAAGCTGAAACGTAGGTTCGAATACAATTAGGAACGCCACTTATTAGATTAGTATAATGATTTTTTTATTGACAATATATATTACAATATCCATGTATTACAAGGGGAAAGCATCTTATAGGTTTTAGTCTTAAAAGGTTCTATCTTAATTTTTTGCTTTATTAAACCTAGCAAAATATTCATCTATTTCATCTCTTAATTCAATGCCAACTCGCTCAAAGCAATCTAATAAATCTTTATAAGTTCCATCGCCACCAAGGAAATCCCAAAATTCATTCCCAACTTTTAGTTCATTATTTAAATCTAACATGCCTCGCATTGTCCATCTGTTATATGGTTCAGGTTCATATGGATTATATGGTATAGCAATCATAGTATGAATTTTAGCATTTGAGTTCACTGCTAATATAGCTGCAACCCATTCTAAAAGAGTTCGTTTAAATTCTTTAAAACCCCCAGCATTCGGTTTAGCTGTTTTTAAATCGAATAAATAAATATTACCATTATAATCTTCAAGATAAATATCGGCTAAAGTTAATTTTACATTCCGTTTAATCCCATCTTGACAGACTTTTCGAATGGCTTTTATCTCCTCAACTTTATTTGGCATACTGGTAGCAGTTGTTAAGGAATCAATAATTTTTTGAATTTCAAATAATGATTTTTCATGAATGTAATCACCAACTTTAGTATGAGCTTTAGCTGTTTTATAATTAGTATTTGCTATTGTTACTGCAACAGGTTCAAAAATAGTAGTACCAAAATTTGTACTTAACGAATGAATAAAAGAATATAGCGCTAAACGATCACTTCCAAGCAACCTTGTATGAAAAGGCATAGAGGCTGGTTCAGGATTATAACTTTGAAATTTTCGTCTTAAGCTTGTTTTTAATACGTTTTCAATTTCCTTACATTGCTGTTTATTTAAGCTCATTCTTTTATACCCTCTTACAATGAAATATTATCTCTGAATATGCTCCTTTATCTCTTTCAGTCCTATCAAGTACAGGCCTTTTATATTGGTTAACAATCTTCATTCCTGCTTTTTGAACAATAGAGGGATAAAGGTTATATTTATCATTTGCCACTAAAAATACGTTGTAGTCATCAACTAAATATTTACTACAGTTTATAAGAACCTCTGATATAGACTCAACATACATACCTCTAGCCTTAGTGCCCTGCCCCAACGCCATTTTACCAATTTCAAGAGCATCATTTCTTTCAAATTTGAAGATATCATAAGCATAGGCATGCTGATCATGATAATCTATTAAACCCACATAAGGTGGACTTGTAAATATCCCTTTGATACCCCTGTCCTTAATAAGATCAGCTAAGGGAGACTTATGTTCACTAAGAGAACTATAGATGTCAATATTTCTCGAATCTCCAGTTAAACACAACTGTATTGTATTTGTACGGACATTATTAAATTCATTTAACCTTATAAGAGTCTCTCTGCTATATCTTTTCCACCATGATTCAATTGAAAAAAGAGGATGGCATATCTTACCGTGTTTATGACAATAATATGTTGAATAAACTGGTTCTTTAAGCGTAGCCAAATCAAAATGTGTAGTAGCCCTACATGAACGAATGGTTCTGCTAAGGATAATCATTAAAATATTTTTGATATTTTCATCTTTAATTTGCTCAATCAGGTTAGTGGCAAAATTAATTTCTTGCCTTACCGATTTAAAATACCACTTATCTATAAAGGTAGTGTTTATTCTTCGGTCTATATTAATATTAAACGATGTGATAAGGTAATTATATGCAATTTCGAACTCTTTAGCTTTGTTAAGGCCATATTCTTGCTCATTTATCTCACCTTTAATCACTTTTACTTTATAATCAGGAGATGGGAAATATGTTTTGTTAAAATTGTTTAATAATTCATCTAGTTTATCCTGAAATGCAGTTATACCAGACTGATTAATAAATTCATTTAACTTAATTGTTATATCAGCTATCTCATAAGACAATTTTTTTAAATCATAGCGATTAATTTTAACATTACTTATTAATGTATTAAACGGAGATATATCTATCCCAATTCCATACATTCCTAATTCATTAGCTTGTACTAAAGTAGTACCGCTACCTGCAAAAGGGTCAAGAACAATATCCCCTGATTTAAAGTATATATCCTTTTTAAATTCATCAACGTGGTCATCAAGAAAATATTCTACTAATTGAGGTATAAATTTCCCTTTATATGGATGTAATCGATGAACATGCTTGGTTCTTTCAGATTCTTTTAAATTGCTAAAAGATAAATGCCAATTAAGATCATCCCCAAGTTTTTTGGTCAATTCATATCTTAAAGAATCATTCGATTTATAATATTTCAATAATTCATTTTTATCTACAAGTGTTTCCCCGTTTTCCCCAATTTTTTTTATTCTTCCGTACTGAATTAAATATGAAATATTGGATGGGGTAATATCCTTATGAAAATATTTACTTGCCCAATAGCTTGCTTCTTTAACAGTAACTAATTCCATTTATAATCCTTTTGTAATTATATATAACAATATTATATTTCTCTTTTCATTATTCAATCAAAAAACTTTTCTTTAACAAATCCTCGTTCTATCTAATAATATACATTTTATAACGAAATAATGCTAACGTATAAAAATTCCAAATTCCTCCTCATCCCCTCCTCCACAACATCGGCCAGAATAGCATATCCAGCACCGTCGTATGGAAAGCGAAGTAGCCGCTGCCAATCGCCGCGAGGCAGAAAGCCGTGCCCTGGTTTCCTTCCTGTATGCTGAGAATCGCCCAGTAGAGGGCGCATGAGAAAAGCCCCACCATCACCAGCACCGTCCGCACCCAGAACCATGTCGATTTCTTCGGTTCGTCTGCCATCTTGTTGGTTAAAGGCATCCACAAAGCAGAAAACCCCAGCATCCCGATAAAGATTATGTAAAATATCCAGTAGCCGAGTGAGTCCGCGATTAAAACGCTGTCCGGTTGGACTTTGAAAAGCAGGAAATAGATAAAGAAGAAATAACCGGCTGCCGAGAGCAGCATTGAAGCGTAGTAGACAGGACGAATTTTTTGAGGCATCCCGCCCCACAACCTGTCCGCCGCTCCGGGCTTGCCGCGTGCCCCCAGGATATAGCTGCCGATGACGGCAGCCCCGCCTATGATGTTAATCACGAGAAGGATTATTTGTTCTGCAAACATTGCATTAAACCTCCCGTTTTTATTTTTTATTGTCATTGCGAGGACGACGCAGGAGGACGAAGCAATCTTTCTCGAATAGCCTGATTGTTAATGTTAGAGATTGCCGCGTCGCTTCGCTCCTCGCAATGGCATT
>DAOUFJ010000019.1:0-101523 GCA_034429935.1 Dehalococcoidales bacterium | reverse complement strand
AAGGCTATAGTCAAGGCCACCACCCATTACCAGGATTACAAGGTCATTGCCGAAGTCAGCAGAAACCTCGGGGAAGCGATGCCCGGCATCGAAATCAAGAAAATTCCCGAAGACCAGCTTCTGGCTTCAAGAGGATGGTAAGAACGCAGGAGGTTGAATTTGCCGAAGGTAAATAACGACGACCTGGATGCCTTGCTCGACATCCTGCCCCCGCATATACGCCAGCCACTGTGCCAGCAGAAAAACATCGGCAGCCTGCTCGAAATAGTCATAGACCTCGGACGCTATCCCGAAGCGCGCTTCCCTGACGGTGATGTCACTCTCGGCTCTCAGGAAGTCGTGCAGGATGATATTGACTATATTACTTCACGCATAGGCAGCTTCGGAGATGATAACCGTGCCGGCATCGAGAGGACTTTGCACCGCATTTCGGCTATCCGCAACCGCAAGGGGAAAATAGTAGGCTTAAGCTGCCGTGTCGGACGCGCCGTTTTCGGCACTATAAAAATCATCGAAGACCTGATTCAATCGGGTAAAAGCGTACTTCTGCTCGGACGCCCCGGCATCGGCAAGACGACCATGTTGCGCGAAGCCGCCCGAGTTCTCTCCGAGGACATGAAGAAACGCGTGGTTATTGTGGATACTTCAAACGAAATCGCAGGAGACGGAGACATTCCGCATCCGGCTATCGGGCACTCCCGCCGCATGCAGGTGATCACTCCCTCGATGCAGCACGCCGTCATGATAGAAGCTGTGGAAAATCACATGCCGGAAGTCATTATCATAGATGAAATCGGCACCGAACTGGAAGCACAGGCGGCAAGAACGATTGCCGAAAGAGGTGTTCAGCTTATCGGCACCGCTCACGGCAACACGCTCGAAAACCTGATGTTGAATCCTACCCTGTCCGACCTGGTCGGTGGCATACAGGCGGTAACGCTGGGCGACGATGAAGCCAAGAGGCGCGGGACTCAAAAGACGATACTGGAACGCAAATCACCCCCTACTTTCGATATCGTAGTTGAGATACAGGACAGATACAGGGTGGCCGTTCACCAGGATGTTGCCGAATCTATCGACGCCCTTCTGCGCGGGCAGCCAGTGGACGTTGAAATCCGCTCGCTCGATGAAAACGGCGAGGTGGATGTTAAAAAAGAAGAGGTTGTCAAAACACGGGAAACCGGGGAAAAACAACACGCCGAAAAAGAAAGAGCACCCTCAAAAAAACAGGCTTCGCCAAAGCTCTATCCCTTCGGGATTAATAGAGTCAGGCTGGAACAGGCAGCCAGAGAACTGCATATTCCCCTGAATGTAGTGGATGACCTGAGGGACGCGGACATGATGATAACCTCGAAGAGCTATTACAGGCGCAAGTCACAGAAAATAAGGGATGCCGAATCGGCAAGCCTGCCTGTATACGTGCTCCGCAAACATACGCCGACACAGTTGAAACAGATGCTGGCTACCATTACCCCCGGCGCAGAATTCAGCCGGAGCGACGGGAAACAGGACATTATAGGCAGTGCCATCAAGGAAGCCGAGATGGCAGTCGATATGGCAAAAGAAAGCGATGAGGCAGTCGAGCTTAGCCCCCAGAGCGCCTATATACGCCGACTGCAGCACATCGTCGCCGAGAGAAACAACTTATCATCGAAAAGCACCGGCAGGGAACCCAACAGAAGAGTCAATATCTATAAGGAATCCTGAAATATGTCTTTATTCATTACTTTCGAGGGGGGGGAAGGCAGCGGCAAGAGCTTTCAATCGAACGTCCTCCACAAATTGCTGACGCGTGACAATATACCGGCGGTTCTTACGAGAGAACCGGGAGGAACTCCTCTCGGAGAGGATATAACGAAGTGTCTCAAATGGCAAACCTCCGGCATTTCTCCCGTCGCCGAACTGTTAATGTTCAATGCCTCGCGCAGTCAACTGATCGAAACCGTTATAAATCCGGCATTAAAAGAAGGCAAAGTTGTCATATGCGACCGCTTTACCGATTCCACCATAGTCTATCAGGGATACGGGCGCAAGCTGGACATGGAAATGATAGAGAAAATCAATGATATCGCCACCGGAGGATTAAAACCCGACCTGACGATACTTATGGATATACTCCCCGGAATCGGGCTGGGGCGCAAGAGGGGTCAGAAAAGAGACCGCTTCGAGAAAGAAAACCTGGCTTTCCACAACAGGGTACGCAGGGGATATCTCGAACTGGCATCCAGAGAGCCGGAGAGATGGATGGTCATCAATGCCGGCAAGACCAAAGAGGAAATTGCCAGGGAAATATGGCAGAAAGTAAGACAATTGTTGCAGGAAAAAGGCATAGAGTATATCGATATAGCAGATGAACTATCCGGCGAAGCAACCTCCGAAACAAATGACGAAACCATAGCGGATGAAAGCGCCGGGGAAAGAGCCGGGCAGTGACCGTCAAACGGGTAGCCGTCGCCATGAGCGGCGGTGTCGATTCATGCATTGCAGCCTTCATACTGAAAGACCGGGGATACGATGTCTTCGGCATTACCATGTTGCTTTCACAATACGGGAGCAAAGCCGTTGATGCCGCCAAGGATATAGCAGCAAAACTGGATATCCCGCATTACGTGATCGACCTGACCGAAACGTTCGACGAAAAGATAGTCACGCCATTCTGCAACGAATACCAGCTCGGAAAAACTCCCAACCCCTGCATCTTCTGTAACTGCCATATAAAATTCGGGGCACTTCTCGAAAAAACTATCGGCATGGGCGCCGATTTTTTAGCTACCGGGCACTATGCGCGCATTCTGGAAACAAAAGAAGGATTCAAATTGCTGAAAGGAATCGATTCTGCCAAAGACCAGTCGTATTTCCTTTACAGGCTGGGACAGGAACAGCTAAAGCATATAATGCTGCCGCTGGGGGGGTTAACCAAGACAGAGGTTAAAAATATTGCCGGCGAATTGAAAATCGATACTCTTACAGGACGTGAAAGCCAGGATATCTGTTTTATCCCGCATAACGGCCTCGATAATTTCATAAGTGCGCATGTCAAAACCGAACCCGGCGATATACTGGATATCGACGGCAAGGTAATCGGGCAGCATCGGGGGCTGGCTTATTATACTATCGGACAGAGGCAGGGACTGGGGTTGGCCTTTACAGGCAGACGTTACATTACCAGGCTCGACGCCCGAAACAACACCGTCATACTGGGCGACCGCGACCAGCTTTTCTCGGAAAAACTGCTTGCCGGAGAACTGACATGGATATCAGGGAATATTCCCCGCTTAAAAGGCGATATAACGGCCAGAATCCGCTCTAAAGCCCCGGAATCGCCTGCCAGGCTGGGATTCACAAATGACTTCTGTGAAGTTGAATTCGAACAGTCCCAGTGGGCTATAACACCCGGACAATCCGTTGTGTTTTACAGTAATGACGAGGTTTTGGGGGGCGGCATAATCGAAACCACGGATTTATCCTTAAATTAATACAAAATGAACAAAAGAAATAAAAAAATGCTTAATGAAATAGAACTGGATAAATGGCTGGAAACGCTCCTGAGCGAACTAAAAACAAACTTCGGAGCAAGATTACTGCGATACTATCCGCTGCTGGAACGCTGGAGCAGCGGTATGTTCGACAGGTTATCGGATGTAAAGATTGAAACTGCATTTGTTGATTGACTCCTGTTTTTTATTAGAGAATTAACCGCAAATACGTGTATAATAGAAAAACTGAAAAAACATAAAGGATACAGATTGAAAGCCGTCTATAAACCTACATTCGATGAAGAAAAGAGCCTCTCGGCGCAGGGATTCTGCCGCATTGCCGGTATCGATGAAGCCGGACGCGGCTGCCTGGCAGGGCCGGTGGTGGCAGCAGCGGTAATACTACCCTGCGAAATCAAGGGAGACTGGATACCTCAGGTAATGGACAGCAAGATGCTGACCTCGGAAAAGCGTGAATACCTGTTTTCGTTTATCCAGGAAACAGCAGTTTCCTGTGGAGTGGGCATCATCTCCAATGAGATTATAGACGTTACCAATATACTCAAAGCAACAAAAATGGCCATGAAACAGGCCGTAGAGAAACTGACCCCGCAGCCGGATACCCTGCTCATCGACTTTTTAAAATTGCCTGAGATATGCCTCCCCCAGAAAGGAATCCCTCACGGGGACGGGCTTTGTTTTTCGATTGCCTGCGCCTCGATTATAGCCAAGGTATCGAGGGACAGGATGATGGATGAACTGGATGGGCTCTACCCCGGTTATGGACTGAGTAAACATAAGGGCTACTGGACAGCCGAACATATCTCCTGTCTCAACAAGCTGGGGCCTTCCCCCATCCACCGCCGCACCTTCCAGCCGATAAAAGGAATGTACCTGCCTTGAGGTTATCCCGCAAAGATGTCGGCAGGCTGGGAGAAACGCTCGCCGCAGCACACCTCAAGAATAAAGGTTATAGCATAATCGAGACCAATTACCGCTGCCCCTC
The DNA here is from genome assembly GCA_034429935.1 of Dehalococcoidales bacterium. Lineage (GTDB taxonomy): Bacteria > Chloroflexota > Dehalococcoidia > Dehalococcoidales > UBA5627 > UBA5627. Next base: position 97,041 of record DAOUFJ010000019.1, on the reverse strand, counting down.
GGGCGAAATAGACATCATCGCCCAAAAAGACGGTTGCCTTATTTTTACGGAAGTGCGCACCAAAACAGGCGGCGGCTTCGGCACACCTGAGGAATCGGTGACGGAAACCAAGAAGAAGCACCTGATAAAAACCGCCTATACCTATCTTGGCAAGAAGGATAAACTGCAATCCGACTGGCGGATAGATTTCATAGCGGTTGAGCTGGACAAGAACAATAAACCTTCGCGAATCGAACATTATAAGAATGCGGTTGAGGGATAAGTAACAAATCAATTCGGTCTATGATAAAACCATTCATAATACCCTTCGACAGGCTCTCCTACGCTGCCGCTTAAGGACAAGAGGGCGAACGGATTTTTTACCTTGTCATTGCGAGTGCGCCATAGGCGGACAAAGCAATCTTTCCCGAATAGACCGAACGGCAGTTGTAGTGGAATTGTCACTCTGAGTGAAACGAAGAGTCTAAATGTCATTCGATAATTCTTGTATTCTTCGCTCGTTACGTTCAGCATGGCAAAAAAATCGTCTTTGCGAACCCCGCTTGCCGGGGTGAAGTCCCGACACATCGGGACAATGCCATCTAATCACCCCGCTTCGCATATATATTAATAAAGCGTAGCCCTGACGATATTGAACGGTAGAGATTGCTTCGTGGTTCGACAGGCTCACCATGAACGGATTTATTAGGACTCCTTGCAATGGCAAATAAAAACGTAGGGACGACCAATGGTCGTCCGCATTTATGTTTCCGTACCTGGCAGACGGGCAATGCCTGTCCCTGCGGGGTTAACGATTAAACTGTCATTCTAAACCCGATTTATCGAAAAGCAAAGATTTTATTAGCCCGCCTATCATGATCCCTCATAAGGCGACAAGACCATCCATAAACGCCCATAATCACTGGAAAAATCATTCGTATAGTACATAATTAAAAACGTGAGATTCCCGACATTATATTCTCTAATTGTTACTGAACGATTGAATATTTCGAATCCTATTTCATAAGTTGTAAAATCTCCGACCAGTTCATCTTCTTCATATACCTGTACCAGCGTCGGTGTGCCGCCGATATATATAGCTCCTGGGGAAGGGTCGCTATATTCAATCCGGTAACCCCCGAAGTCCGAAGCATTGGATTGATATTCCAATTGAACGCTATCCGCGTCGACGGATATCAACCTGTATTCATATAATTGCCCATTCATAGATATCAACGTGTTACTTTGCGCAGATAAACTCATGAAGTCTTCGGGAGAAATACCGATAATCGTTGCACCATGCTGGTCGGTAGTATAGTTTACATAGCTATTTTTAGCGCCTTCAAGAAAGTCGGATACATATTTCAGATTGGAAAGTACGACCGTTTCTGTCGTTGTTACGGTTTCGACAGGTAAAGTAATCATCGATGTGATTGTATCAGTAACGGTGACGTATTCCGTTTCGGTACACCCCGACAACACCAGGCTGGTTACAAGCAAGAGATTAAATATTACAGGCAATCCCTTTTTCATCTCATCTCTCTGTAAGAGAGCTTTAACCCGTTAACCGGCTCTCTCCATTCATGATTTAGCTGCCATAACATAAGCCCGAAATCTTTCGGGATTCCCGGAAGAAGTGGAGAGTTCGCCCTCGAAGACATAAACAGGCATAAAATATTCCTGCAATTCTGTCTGGGATTCGATATAGTATCCGATGTACACATCGTTAACCTCAACCTTTTTGAAACCCGGAGAGAAAATAAAATCAAGCGCCTCTCCATCAAGGAACAAGTCGTATGCCTCACGGACAGTTATGCAATCGACTTCTCCCGCATATTGCAGTTCGGGATTATAAAATCCGGCGCTTAGTATGGTTCCATACGGATTTACTATTACATTAAAGAGCTTTGCTGCTCCAACCATCGGATAGCCCCCGACCTCCTGGTTAAAATACACTCCCCATTCCTGCTTAATCGGGATATCCTCATATCGCAACACCACTTCTTTTAATTCTATATTGTCATCCCATAATCCGAGGTATTTCACGAACTCCGTGGCGATTACCACCGCATTTTCAGAGGAAGAAAGGCTGCCATCAGTTTCATGCGGTATATGTATCCCGCGTACAGTTACCGCCCCGTTATCGCCATTTACCTCGAGGTATTCGTCGCCCTCCGACATAATGAACCTGTTTCCACTAGGGGTAAATTCGACTTCATCCAAAATACCCAGCTTATCCCCTATTCCCTGAACCCACTCGGCTGTTATCTCAGGGGAAACGGTAGCATAGTATTTTAATTTATTGGGAAAATCCGGCAGGTCTGTATTGAGAACAATTTCCGTTCCCCACTTTATAACAGAACCGCCTTTGTCATATTTCCCGGCGCATCCTGTAAACATCATGCTGGTTATGAGCAGGAGACTTAAAACGATCGGTAATGCTTTTTTCATAACACCACTCCCCAGAATAAAACCTATCAGGTCAACGAAACCAACAAATACAGGGCTGTTTCATCAGCATTTTTATCACGTATTTGCATAACACCAACACTGGGATTAATATGGTCAGAAATACCTATATATATTTCCTGGTCATCAAAAAATCCGCCGTGGACTAATCCTTCATTCGTTCCATCTTCGAATTCAGCCAATGCATAATACGTATACGGCCCTACAATAAATTCCCCCTGTGATATCAAATACGACGCATAATCAGGAACAAATTTTACTCCTTGAAAAATTACTTCTTCATCATCCTCGCCTACCAGCCTGTAATAATAATCCACACCCTGAACGTTAATTGTCCCTTCATGATTCTGTTTTATCTGTTCCCAAATATATTTTTCACTGCTGAAGGTTGTTACTGTCGTTGCATCGGCGACAGTAACATTTACATTACCGCTACAACCTGCTAACAGCAATATAACAGGGACTAAAATCCCCAATGTTGTTATCGCTGCCTTCCTCATTGCATACCCCCGACTACTATATAAAACGATTTTTCAAGATAAAAGATGCCAAAAATCAATTACTGTTCAGCAAATTCTTTATGCAACTTGCCGGAACGATAACGATATCTTCCGAACCGTTACATATACACATGCCGATGATTTTACCGGTATCCGTCGAATAAGCCGGACTGCCATTCAATTCCGAACCGGCTGTTATATTCGTATTATAAATACCAGATGTCTCTTCCGACATTATTTCCCCCAATAGAATCTCTGTAACAAATTCATCGGATGCAAATCCCATAACGGCAACCGAAGTGCCATCCGATACGTTGCTGTTAAAGCTTGCTGTGCCTACATCCAGCGTCCCGCTGACATGGTTATGATAATGAACCGAAGAGATTCTATTACCGAAACCAGGGCTAACCATTTCAACCATCTTCAACTTCAACAGAGCCAGATTGTGTTCACTATATATTGCAACAACTTCGAAATCATTGGTTGCTACATAATCATAAGTCCCACTGGAAACCCACGATGGCGAACGAATCACCGCAGCCACCTTCCCTGTTTGAGTATCCTCAATATACTGCTGCCCTTTAATAATTACGTCACTCGAAGTAATCACATAACCGTCATTGTTTAAAATAAACCCGGTGCCGATTGAGGTTATCCCTGTGGTTTCTTCGCCGCCGGTTTGCACAAAGACAATTTGAACCGTACGGGAACCTATATCTTCAATTCTCTCTTCGAGGCTGGCACAGGATAGCTGAAACGGTAATATCAAAACACATATAAATAAGATTACTAAAACAAATTTCGATAAAAGCCCGCTATTTTTAACCATCTGGCTGAATACTCCTTTTTATCTTCTGCAATATATTTTACCACCCAATCCTTAACAAATTATTACAATCACCCTGTTTTTTGCCGGATTTTTTGAGATAAAGTACTAAAATACCAGCATTTTCAGTCTTTTATACAGCTCGACTACCCAACCTTAACACAAACTGAACGGAACATTTTCATTTAAAAAATATTATCTCTTTTCTGTATAACCTCATTTCAAAAAATAAGTTGCACCAAAAACTGTTTTTTCGATACTCCATATGTAAAGAAATTTCCCCCACACCCCCCCTTGTGCTAAAATTAAACGTATTTTTAAGATTATCCGTAATTTTGGAGCGATAAAAAATGACCTTCCCCGAAGGAATATCGAACCGGACACTGCGCATCGTCGATGCCAACTTAAACCGCATCGGCGAAAGCCTGCGTTTGCTTGAAGACATAGCGAGGTTGATGCTCAACGATGCGGTATTATCGAAAAAACTTAAAGCAATGAGGCACAACCTCGAGGATATCGATTTCACCCTGAAGAAGCAGCTTTTGCAGGCAAGGCAGGCAGATTCAGACGTCGGCGCCGATACCAAGGTGGAACAGCAACTCGAAAAAAGAGGCCTGCTTAAGACAGTTATCGCCAACAGCCGCAGAATCGAGCAATCGCTGAGAGTCATGGAGGAACTGGCAAAGACCCCGGGAATAAATATGGATTCGGACAAGTTCGAAAAAGTGCGTTTCGAACTCTACACGATAGAAAAAGAACTGGTATCGAGGCTGTCCAGGAAAGATAAGACAGACAGGATAAAGGGACTATATGCCATTATCGATACGGACTCGCTCAAAGGCCGCAGGCATTACGATGTAACCAAAGAGGTTCTCGAGGGCGGAGCGAGGATAATACAGCTAAGGGACAAAAATACCCCTAAAAAAGATTTGCTGTCGATAGCAGTCGAATTAAAAAAATTATGCAATGAATATGGCGCTCTTTTTATAGTAAATGATTATATCGATATCGCCATTGCCTCAGACGCCGACGGAGTGCACATCGGGCAGGACGATATCCCCGTATCCGTTGCCCGCAAGCTGCTGCCGATAGATAAAATCATCGGCTGTTCGGCAAGCAACCGGGATGAGGCAATTGCAGCCGAAGCAGACGGAGCCGATTACATTGCCGTAGCGGCAATCTATAAGACAGTTTCGAAATGCGATATCGAAGTCGTCGGGCTGGAGACACTCCGGTTGATTAAAGAAAACTCACGGCTTCCCGTGGTTGCCTTAGGGGGTATAACCTGTGATAAGATATCTGAAGTGATTTCTTGCGGCGCCGATTCCATAGCCTTGATAAGCGCCATAATGGGAGCTTCATCTCCACAGAAAGCCACAAGACAAATAATAGAAAAGATTGGTTTAAAAAATGAGTGAACTTGCAGACAAGCTGGATTCGATTGCAGGGATTATCAGAAAAGATTTTTCGGAAAAAGACGCCGCCCGCGAGAAATCCATCCCGCTTTGCCGCGAAGCCATCCGTTACTGCGGCAATTCTATAAGAGCCATACACAGGCAGGAATTCGATAAAGCCAGGGAGATGCTGGCAACGGTAAAGAGCCTGCTGGTAGACGCCGAAAACAGTATCAGTAATTGCAGCGAGCTCAGGAATACCGGTTTCCTGCACGATGCCCAAAAAGAATTTGCCGAAGGCAGCACGACACTTGCCTTGATAACCAGGGAACCGCTTCCAACACCCGATGAACTGGGGGTGGATTATGCCGCCTATCTCAACGGACTCGGTGAAGCTGTCGGTGAACTGAGACGGTATCTGCTCGACGGGCTGCGCAAGGGCGACCAGTCGCGTGGTGAAGAGTTACTGGAAGCCATGGACGATATTTACAATACACTGGTTACCATCGACTTTCCCGATGCCATAACCGGCGGACTGCGCCGTACTACCGATAATTTCCGAGGCGTGCTGGAAAAGACACGCAGCGATTTAACTCTGATGATTCAACAAAAAAGTTTGGAAAATAAACTGGAAAAATATTACGAAAGGAGAATATAGTTTGAATCTGTTTTTAGTAATCCTATCAGGAATACTGGGATTAGCCGTAGCCGGATTTCTGGCATATTACGTGCTGAAACAACCCCAGGGTTCCAAAAAAGTACAGGAAATTTCTGCCGCTATTAAAGAGGGGGCGCTGGCATTCCTGGGAAGAGAATACCGCACAATGGCAATCGTTATCGTTATTGTTGCGATTGTACTCGCCGTAGTTCCCGCTTTGGGTTGGCAGGTATCCCTCGCCTTTATTTTCGGCGCCATCTGTTCAGGGCTTGCCGGTTTTGTCGGTATGAGCATCGCCATCAGGGCTAACTCAAGAACCGCAGCAGCAGCGGAACAGAGTCTTAACCAGGGCCTGCGTGTTTCTTTCAGAAGCGGCGCAGTTATGGGTTTATCGGTAGTCAGTATCGGTATACTCGGTTTAAGCATTCTTTACCTTGTTTTCGGAACTGATGCCAACTTCCTGGCAATTATTCCGGGTTATGGTTTCGGAGCATCATCGGTAGCCATCTTCGCCAGGGTAGGCGGAGGTATTTTTACCAAAGCGGCCGATACCGGTGCCGATATTGTCGGCAAGGTTGAAAAAGGCATCCCGGAAGATGACCCGCGTAACGCCGCAGTCGTCGCCGATTTTGTCGGTGATAACGTCGGCGATGTTGCCGGCATGGGAGCCGACCTCTTCGAATCATATGTAGATTCGATTATTGCCACTATGACCCTCGGCATGATAGCCGTTTTCTCAACCAATCTCGATATGGCGCTGGTACCCGACACCGAAACAGCTTGGTTCCTGCCGTTACTGGTAGCTGCCGGTGGTATTTTAGCCTCCATCATCGGTGTTTTCTTAATCAGGGTCGGAGAAAAACTGCAAATGAAGGCTTTATTGAATGCCCTGCGTAAAGGCACGTTTGCCGCTACGATTTTATCGGCTATTTTCGCCTTTTTGATTGTTTACTTCATGGATGCCAGTATGAACGTCTTCTGGGCGATACTGACCGGCCTCATTGCCGGTGTTTTGATCGGTGAAAGCACTAATTACTATACTTCCTATGTATATAAACCGACTCTCGAAATTGCAAAGTCATCACAGACCGGAGCCGGAACCAATATCGTCAGCGGTTTCGCCAACGGTTTAATGAGCACATTGATACCCATTGTTATTATCGTCATTGCCATTCTGGTAGCTTATAAATTCGGAGATATGTACGGCATCGCCATCGCCGGCGTCGGTATGCTGGCAACGCTGGGTATTCAGGACGCCACAGATGCTTACGGCCCTGTTGCCGACAACGCCGGCGGTATCGTCGAAATGTCGGGCTTACCTGAAGAAATCAGGAACCGTACCGATGCACTGGATTCACTGGGCAACACTACTGCCGCAACCGGCAAGGGTTATGCCATCGGCGCTGCCGGACTTACGGCGTTGGCCCTGTTATTCTCATACACTCAGGCAGTGGGAATCAGCGCTGCCGATATCAGCCTGCTCGACCCGCACGTCGTTGCCGGGCTATTCCTCGGCGGTTTGTTACCTGCCGTCTTCTGCGCATTGACATTGAAATCAGTCGGTAAATCGAGCTTCTCGATCGTTAACGAAGTCCGCCGCCAGTTTAAGGAAATGCCCGGAATTATGGATGGCTCCGAAAAACCGGATTATGCCAGGTGCGTCGATATCTGCACCAGGGATTCCATCAAGCAGATGATTTTACCGGGTGTTATCACTATTCTTTCACCGGTTGTTGTCGGCCTGCTTTTAGGCCCGGTAGCTCTCGGCGCATTCCTTATAGGCGCCATTATAACCGGACTTGTGCTGGCTATCACTTTTGCCAATGCCGGCGGTTCATGGGATAACGCCAAGAAATGGGTGGAAACAGGAGCTTACGGCGGCAAGGGTTCGGATGCCCACAAAGCAGCCGTTGTCGGCGACACCGTAGGCGACCCGATGAAGGATACTTCAGGCCCTTCGCTGAACATCATGATAAAACTGACATCGATAATCGCGCTGGTTATTGCGCCGGTGCTGGTCGGTTTTACCGGTCTTTTATAAGAAGAATATAAATATCACAGGCAGAAGGTATAATATGAAGCTGCGAAAAAGATTGATAATGTTACTCGTTACAATCATGATCCTGTTTCCTCTATTTGCCTCTGCCTGTAATATGTCAGGTTTACCCGATGGAACTGTAGACCATAAAGGAATAACAGGAACCATAGGCAATAATTATCATAGTATACTTTTAAATAGACCGATAGGTGACGGTGCGTGGATTCTTGTAAAAGATGATGATTTCGCCTCCTATTTTTCTGATAGCGATAAAAATGCTGTTATAAGCGATACATTGGCGCAGTTAATGGACATGAAATATAGCGAAATACATTACTTCGTTTCGGTTTTATCTGAAGACGGAGAGAGTGCCCAAGCTTATGAAGTAAGCAGGGAGACTTTTAACCGGTTGGAAATAGGCGATACAATCGGATAAGCAATATTAAGTCAAAAAAGGATTACCCCGGCGCTCGGCTCCGATAGTGGTTTTCGGCCCGTGCCCGGGGTAAACTATTGTTACAGTAGTGCCCCACTGATAGGTAATAGAATATTTATTAGCTATAGTCACAGGCACTGTCATGCAATTTGAACAGCTATCATTGGGAGAATCTTCTTCAAAATATAAAACAGCCATAAATTCCGACTCTCCTAATTCAAGGGGATCATCTACATACAGTATTACACTACTTACCGGGACCGGATATTCGCGCTCTGTTGACATCGCCCCATAAGCAGTCGCCACTGCTATACCCGATAAAACAAGTGAAACCCCAAGTAAAACGTACGATATCTTACCTTTCATTTTTCCTCCTGTATCTTCAACAGTCTTTACTCTATTGTCAACTCCTGTTTGCGGAAGACAAGGAAACTCATCAGGATAAAAACCGTACAGAATACAAGAAGCGTTAATGTAGACTGCGTTGTATCCGTAATTGTGTAGTTCAAATATTCTCTATACGTCGTCGAGTCAGGTGCTATGTACCCGAGTAAATAATGCGCATTGTAGGTAACGGTATATGCCAGCCATTCCGGCGGATTGGCGACTGCACCGAATTCCACCCCGGAATCAGAGATTGCTCTCCATACAACATTGTTCTCTATCTGCAGATAAACCACTCCGGCTATCATTCCCACAACGGTAGATTTAAATAGGGTTGAAAAGAGCGCCGTAAATGCTGCAAATGCCAGCATTATCAGCGTTATCAATCCCATCGATGAAAGAAGATACCCCGCTATATTCATCGATATGAAATCCCAAGACATCCCTCCGGTAATCAGCCATGTGGTTACCATACCTGCAATAAGGAAGTAGAGGGTTACTACGCAAACAAACAGCCATGTCAATACGGCAAGCGTAACATACTTGGAACCGAAGTATGCGTTCCGCCCTATCCCCCTTGCCAGCGTCTGGCGCAGAGTTCCCCACTTGTATTCCGTACCGATAAACGATGCCGCCAGTATGATAACCGGCAGGCACAGGTACAGGTAGTTATGAAGGTTTCCAAACATCCAGTAAATATACTCGGGTAAGACTACGTCGTCGAAAGAATGCCTGGAGAGTTCCCTTCTGTGGGTGACACCATCAACTGAATATACTAATGTTATACGTTCTTCATCCGGGTCTGCCTGCTCCACCGCCGCGGCAAAATCATCATAAGTAAGAGGGGAGAGAGATTCCAATCTTTGTTTTGCCGAAGAATAATCATTCCATATGTAATTTGCCGTATACAAACAGAATATCAGCAATATTATATACGGCAGCCACCTCCTGAGAAACTTGAACAGGTCTGCCAGCACAAGCCTTATCATCTCTTTATATCCCCTGCATCGCTGTTAATAATTTCATAAATCCCCTGATATGCCTTAAATCAATCAATTTTGATCACTGGTCAAATTCTGCCTGCGGAAGATAAGAAAACTTATCGCAATAAAAACCGCACAATACACAGCCAGCACTAAAACCGACTGCGTTGCATTTGTAAGAGTTTGATTCAAATAGGTCGATGACTCCCTCAAGCCCGGCGATATATACGCCATCAGATACTGGGCATTGTAACCGATGGTATATGCCGGCCATTCCGGCGGAGCGGGTGTTACCCATTGGCCAAGCAGAGAATCATACGTCGAGAATCTGGAACCGCTGATTGCCAACCCTACAAGGTAATCTTCCATTTGCAGATACATCACACCTGCTACCATACCTGCAACAGTAGATTTCAGAGAAGTAGCAAACAGGGCTGTAAGCACAGAGTAAGCCAGCAGTATCAACGTTATCAATCCCATAGATGATAGAATGAATCCCGCCGTATCAGTCGATATGAAATCCCACGATACTCCGCCGGTCACCAGCCGGGTTGTTACCATACCGGCAATAAGAACGAAAAGCGTTGCTCCGCAAACAAACAGCCATGCCAGTATAGCAAGCGTAATATACTTGGAACCGAAATACGAGTTCCGCCCTATCCCCCTTGCCAGCGCCTGGCGCAACGTCCCGCACTGGTATTCCGCACCGATAAAAGATGCCGACATTATGATAAAGAACAGGACGATATAATTAACACTGATACTGGTAAAATTGGCAAACATTGTATCTATATATTGAGGGAACACTACTTTATCGAAGGCGTCCATGTATGCAGTCTTTATAAGGCCGCCGCCATCTTCATATGTTATGGAATCCAGGACGACCATCAGAGCCTCCGGGTCTGACGGATCAGCCGTTTCCAACGCCACTATATAATCGTCATAGGTAACCCCATGGTCTATCAGTTGTTTTGCCTGGCTGTAATCGAATTCTATAGAAATCAGCATAGCGAAGCATAACGACAGCAAGAGGACATACGGCATCCACCTCCTGAGGAACTGGAAAAGGTCTGCCAGTACCAGCCTGATCATTTCATCGTCTCTCCGGCGTTTATCGTGGCAAGAAAGAAATCCTCCAGCGACCCTTCGCTTATCTTAGTCTCATTGACATGGATTCCGTTTGATATAAGCAGTTCGTTTATCTCATATGCCCTTTCCTCTTCCGCCTCCGCCACAACCAGCCCCGTTTCCTTTTTCTTAACCGACTTTATCCATTCAACACTCTCTAATAGCCTTACTGCTCCGTCGGCATCGGATACCTTGAGCCAAATTGCTTTCGTCCTTCCCAAAAGTTCCTCTACAGAGCCTGTCGCCAGGATCCTTCCCCTGTTTATCAATGCCACATGGCTGCAGACCTTCTCTACCTCGCTCAACAGGTGACTGGATAAAAATACCGTCTTCCCGTTCCCGTGAAGCCTGCGTATCGTTTCACGGAACTCTATGATTCCGGCAGGGTCCAGCCCGTTGGTAGGCTCATCCAGTATCACCAGTTCGGGGTCGTGCATCAGCGCCAAAGCCACTGACAGACGCTGTTTCATTCCCATCGAGTATGTACGCACCTTGTCTTTGGCCCTCTCGTTTAGCCCTACCATCTCTATGGCTTTGTCTATATCCCCGCGCCCGGCACAATTCGTTATAATGGCAAAGTAGCGCAGGTTATTGAGCCCCGACAGGTACGGGAAAAAAGAGGGGGTATCCATCACGACCCCGACTTTCCTCAGCAACTTTGCCGGCTTGCTCTTCTCATCACCGAAAAACTCTATCGAACCCGAAGTCGGCCATATCAACCCCAGCAGCATCCCGATGGTTGTTGTTTTTCCCGAGCCGTTAGGCCCCAGAAATCCGAAAACCTCTCCCCGATGCACTTCCAGGTCGAGGTTGTCTACTGCGGTAATACTTTTCTTATTGTTGCCGAATCTCTTGGTAAGCCCCCTGGTTACCAGGATATTTTCTTCTGCCATGCGATACCCCCTTATTCAGGAATCCGATTTTCATCATAATATTCGTGTTCTCCATCATCAGATTATCAAACAATAGTTGAAAAAGGGTTGACAAAACAGTCGAAAAGCGATTATTTTTATGTCGTACATGAAAATTCTGATAGTCGAAGACGATAACAAGATGCGCAATGTATTGAAGCACTCGCTGACGGATTCGGGTTACCTGGTCGATGCCGCCGATAACGGTGCGGCAGGGCTGGAATATGCCCTCACAAACATATACGACCTGATAATCCTGGATATCGGGCTGCCGCAAATAAACGGGATAGACGTTTGCCGGCAAATCAGGGCCAAACCTGTTTCATCGTTTATACTCATGCTTACCGGCAGGAATGAATTAAGCGACAAGGTTAGCGGTTTGGATGCCGGGGCGGACGACTACCTATGCAAACCTTTCGAATATGAGGAACTCGAAGCGCGCATCAGGGCTCTTTGCAGGAGAGAACCGGAAATAAGCCCCCAGGTTACGGAAAGCAACGGCATAACTGTAAACCGTACGACCCGTGAAGTTACCGTAAATAACAGGAGTATAGAACTGACAGCTACCGAATACCGACTGCTGGAGTACTTTATGCAAAATCCGAACTGTGTTTTGACGAACTGTATGCTGGAAGAAAAGATATGGGATACGGAAACGTCACATGAATACGAGGCCGTTAAAGTTTATGTCAGCAGGCTGCGTCATAAACTGGGATTCGATGTAAGCGACTGCCCGATACGGAATATCTACGGGGAAGGTTATAAATTCATACCATGAAGGTCGGAATAAACAATATCAAGCTTAAACTGACACTATTTTATACCTTTATACTGGTAATACTGCTGCTGGCCTTCCACTTCGTAGCCTATTCACTCCTGTCGTCAGGATTATCGCACAACCTCACAGACTCCTTAACCATTGAATTGCAGGAGGGACAAATCACCCAGGGAAACAGCGGCGAGTTTTACTTTTTTACGTATAATGTAGGAACAATAGATGAAAATCAGCAGTTTACGGAAATAGAAGACGTCCCTGTAAACATTGCTGATGCGGTTCAAACAGACAATTCCGGGAAATTTTACACCTATGACGGGGATACATACTATTTTATACCGGATACGGAAAACGGCGAATACCCCGATAAAATAATCCGCATTACCCGCAATAGCGACTTCATTTCTCGTACCCTCGATGAATACAGAAACATATTATTTGCCGCCATACCGGTAATACTGCTGCTGGCGCTTGCTTCAGGCTATTTGCTGTCCAATTATCTACTAAGACCGGTTAACGCAATTACAAAAACCGCTTACAGCATCGACCCCGCCAACCTGGTAGACCGGCTTGAAGTTAAAAGCAACGATGAATTAGGCAATTTATCACGTGCGCTCAACTCCCTCTTCGATAAAATATACGGATTTTTAAACAGGCAGCGCCAATTTACCGGCGCTACGTCGCATGATATGAAATCCCCGGTTTCAATCATCAAGATGGAAGTGTCCGGCGCACTGAAAAAAGAGCGTACTGTAGACGAATACAAGAACACGCTGATCAGTATCAATGAAGAAGCCGACCGACTGAACGTGATGATAAACGACCTGATGTCGCTGGCCGTTATCGACGCCGCTCCCCTGCAAGCCGGAACTACGAAATTAAACCTTTCGGAAATAATCAACGGCATTCTCAACAGGTGGGAAAGCCCATTCGGGGACAAGGGAGTCAGGCTGGAACGTAATGTAAGCTGCGGAGTAAGCATTATCGGGGATGAGAGGCACTTTGCCGCCATCACCGAGAACCTTATTAAAAATGCCTTTGAATACACAACTACCGGAGGATCTGTAACCTGTTCACTGGAAGTCCTGAATCATAATATTGTCCTGAGAGTCGCCGATAGCGGCACAGGTATCGATGAAAAGCACCTGCCGCATATCTTCGAACGTTTTTACAAGGCCGACGGGAACAAACCGGGCAACGGACTGGGGCTGGCAATCGTCGCTGCAACCGTAAAAATGTATAACGGGAATATAACCGTCGAAAGCGAACAGGGAAAAGGTTCCGTATTTACGGTAACCTTGCCTGCCGATAAATAAAAGCGTTTCCGGTATTATACAGATATCCCGTTTAGCTCTAATCCTAGAATCATTTACAGTATTCCAAAACCAAGAGACCCTGCGGACTCTTATAGCAGTTTAACTAAGAAAAGGATTACCCCGGCGCTCGGCTCCGATAGTGGTTTTCGGCCCGTGCCCGGGGTAAATTTTTACATCATCATCGAGTGTCAAGAGTTTATTTCTGATACTTGCAATAATTGTATCGTAATCTCCGCCGGCCCTCGCCAGATCGGCCCTGCCGATGCTGTATTGAAACAGGGTATCCCCGCTGAATAACACGCCTTCACCGAAGAGGCAGATTCCACCCTTCGAATGCCCCGGCGTATGAATCACTTTAAATCTCAACTCGCCGATTTCCAAAATATCCCCGTCATTTAACAATATATCCGGTTCGGGAACCGGATTATAGCGCAACCCCAGCATGGAGCTTAACATCTCATCCCTGAGCAGAGGCACATCACCCGCATGAATGGCCAGTTTCGCCCCGGTAGCCTTTTTCACCTTTGCCGCAGCGCCGGTATGGTCTCCATGCCCGTGCGTCAGAGCAATCAGCTTTATTTCCAAATCGAGAGCCTCGACCTCTTTAAGAATCCTGCCGGCTTCGTCACCGGGGTCGATGACCATGCCGACCTTTTCTTTTTCGGAACCTACGATATAGCAGTTCGCCCCGTATGCCCCCACCACAAGACTTCTGAGAATCATGATATTTACTCCTGACACAGATTTATAAACCGTGTTTATTCTAGCATCAGCCTTGTGCAGGTAACAAGAAAAAATTCGGGGAGGAGGACAACGTAATTGTTCCTTTAGCCGCTTTATTTTATATTCCTGCAAAGGGGAAAAGACTTTACAGGGGTGATGGCCTGGCACGATATTTTATTCTTCAAGTGATACCAGTACATATACCGAACGAGTCATTGCCCCCGATTCGGCATCAGAATATGTCAGCATCATCACGCCTGCCTGCGGATTATCGTTTTGCGTAAACCCGAAATCCACGCCTTCATTGAAGAGCAATCCCACGTCGCTCAAATATTCCGTTGTCCCGTTGGAAAAATCGAACTCAATCCAGTAGTTTATTGGGCCGGTAAAGGTAGTTCCATCGGCGACTTTGTATGCATAATAATCGGCAAAGGTTACACCCTGTAAAACCATGCCGTCCGTAAATTTTTCGTAGTAGAAGCGCCCGACGCCATCGATATCGATAACCCCGTCGGAGGTGCCCTTCACCTGCGCCAGCAACGCTTCCTCATCGACAATGACGGCTTCGGAATCTATGGTCGTCCTGGTTACCGTAACAACAGGAAGCGTCTTGGTGAAATTGGCATCGGTAACAGTGACGTAATCGGTATCGTTAACGGTACAACCGCACAGCAACAAAGACGTTAATGAAAGTGCAACAAATGTTATCAGCAGTGACTTTTTCATACCACATACATCACTATGAGATTCCATCTACATAATATAACGTTGAAAAGATAAAAAGGGTAGCTTAAATCATACCGTTATTCAAAAACCGTCTGCACAGGGGGAGTAACGTTATAATCCCATTTAGAAGGCGCTTTTTGCTGACGATAATAACCTACCAGCGCATCCCCGCAATATACGGCTATATGCATAGTATGAAATCTGGAATCGTAATCCTTGAAATCTTTCTTATGAGTGATTTTTATAACGGCTTCACTCGTCCCCATTGCGGATAAAGAGGCGTTTCCCTGTCCTTCATACAACCTCGCCTGGGTTTTATTCATCAAATATCCTATAGAATAATCTTCCCCATAGAAATCCCAATATGTATAGTTAACTGTCCAGATATAAGTCACTTCCATATCTTTGAAAGTGGTATTTTCCAATGCAATATTAAAATAGAAGTAGGAAAGTTCTTCATCATACGTACAATAGGCATCAATTGCCACTTCACCGGTAGTCGTTTCCGTCATCGTAACAGGGAACGTCATCCCTTTAATCTTCCCGTCATCTTCGACAGTGCATCCTCCGAAACATCCGGTTGATACAAGTGTCATCAACAATACGATCGAAACGAATATTTTGTTCATGCTTTCCCTTTGCCCTGTCTTATATATCTGCGATTAACAGGATTATACTTACAACTATTACTTCATATAAGATACAAACGTACAATCAATTTAGTACTTTTGGGTTAATTCAAGAGATTTTTTATTTCAATATTTTGTTCAACCCGAGAGGATATAATTTATCTTGAGCTTTGCACTTCAATTTGACTGAGTTTTCTCACTTATATTATTACTAGCAACCTTGTCCCCCTATCTTAGCAATATTGCCCGTACAACAAGAGTTTATTCATGTATAACAAATTAATCATCTCCTGTTTTTACCAACCGATAGATGCTCCACATAGTGTCATCCGCACATTGTGCTAACCATATCTCATTGTCCATTACATAAATGCGGTATACCTCATTAACAATATATTGGTAACGCTGTTGGAAATCGGAGATATAACGCATTCCTGAACCGGGCTGAAACAAATTTGCAAATTCATTGGCATCCACTTTGTTTTTTTTGAAATTGGTTAGAATTTTCTCCTGTGTGCCATCAGTATTCAGAATAGTAAAAGAATCCTCTGTGATAATATAATCGGGAGCATTTTCTTTCGTCATCAGATATGAACTTAGTGTATTATTGTAAATAGTTTTATCATATTGATAATAGCCATAAATATCTTCATCATTAGACGTGCAAGCGACCATGCCTATTAGTGACAACAACAATATAGCCAAGACAGCCCCATAAAGCCAATTGTGCTTTAAAACTTTATTCCCTTCAAAATTATACACAGTCATATCCCCTTTCCATTTTTGTATTTAATGTTAACTTGTCAGATTTCTTACAGGTTATTCAGAAGTGAATAAAACAGCTTTACTTAACTTAATATGATATGTTTTAGTAATAAACTAATCAAGCCATGAAATCTGTTGGTTAAATTAGATAGAGCTACCAGTTATAACCAGTAGCCCTATCTTTATTGTTATAGAGTTTTCAACTGATAGAGCCTAACGATAATAAAAATAAATTGTTATGATCTAATCCAATAGGAGTTTAGAACTAACCCATAGTTAGCATATGGACAATCGGTAAGGTGATGACTAAAAAGAGCACAACACCCCCATTTTGACTTAACTTTGATAGTTGAATAAATGCTGTATACTATCCCTGAATGGTCATAAAGACTCCCCCAACTAGAATCATAGAAAACTTTTGCGTTATAGTCGACACTAGATTCTTCATAACTTCCATCTGTCATATATGCAGATGGGTCATTAATCCAATAATTATTAGAAATAGATGATAAATGCCATGCATACGAGTGACAATTATATTTTGGGGATACATCGCCAATTACTTCAGTACTTGGATATGTAACCAAGTACTGATCTCTTGCAAATTCTTGTTGTGCTTGATTGGTCTCAAAAAGAAAATCCAACCATGACAAATTACGATAGGCAGGTACCTCTGTATGCCTTGGCGTACGAACGGAAGTGATAGTATATTTTAATATTGGACTGCGAGATGTATTGTATTTTTTTATATTTACAGAAGCTGTGTCTTTTGTTATACAATCAATTAATGTATCGATGTAATAATATGTAATATCGACAGCATTTATATCTGAATAATACTCCTTACTGTAATTTTGTAAAGTATTTATGGCATCAGATCTCGAAGCCAATTCTGTTAATCCATAGAAGTTAGATGAAACTGCTTGATATCCTATATAGGGTGTATTAAATGCATAAATGTCAACCAATAACGGGTAGTTTAGCACTGTTTCTACCAATGCATTAGTCGTCATGTTCTTTAATACATCTTCTGGAACATAAGATGCCGCCTGTTTTTGCTCAGGGGTAATATAACTTTTCCATTCATCCATTCCTGGGGTGACAGTGTAGTCCCATGCTTCATCAATCGTGTATGTTCCTGTTTCTTTTTCATCAGCCATAACCCCAACTCCGGGAATACATACAACCCCGACAACAACCAGAGTAAAGACAAGCAGAATGTTAAATATTTTTCTTTTCATTTTTTACTCCTTTAAATTTTTAAATTTTACTTGTTCATTCCCCTGTCCCATCCCCGTGCCAAAAGGGCAGGGTATTTTACTGTCTACCTGCCATACTCCATATACTTTTTGTAAATTCATAAATAACATATCTATCACTCTATTTTTATATACACCGTATAAATTAATCTTATAAGAAGTAATACAAGATACAATGTTTACTAATTATTAAATATCACTGCTATTTTAAAAGTCCTTCTTTAATCAAATGCTAGAGCACTGTTTGAAACTTGCCCGGTATACATACTCTACCACTTCAACCTTAACACAACCTGAACAAGCCCCGTTTTTCTCCAATATTTAATTTATCCCTCTATATAGTAAAACGATTTTCTTTAAAAAAGTTGCATTTTTCTTCCTTTTAACCCAATGCTACCACACAATAATTAACAAATAATTGCACGAAAATCCGCTTTTAAACGTATTTTACGCAAATAGTACTAATTTACTATCTCGGTTTTTACTGCATCCATCCCGATGGGCAATAATTAAAAACGATTAAATAGAAAATGTACTGGAACACAGTACGTGCCAGTCCATTCGCCAACTATATCTATATTCCTAACTCATTCCACATGGACGGTAAACACCCATGGGCCGGTTAGACGTATAGTTTCGCTTTCCGGGATATATTGAATTGGTGCGTTGCTGGTGGTAAGCGGCGCAGGATACACCAGTTCAGTAATTGTTATTATCCATTCACCTGATTGGGAAGTGAGATCGCCTCTAAAGTACTCAGTAGCTGATAATTCCCCAGAGTTATTTCCGCCGCCTATATTGATTTTTACTTCACTGCCATCAGGAATCTGAATAAAGACCCGCATCGGTATTGCATAGCTGCCGCGCTCATCGGTTTGCGGGGATATATAAAATATCGCCCGCGTTTCACCGGGGCTGATAAGCAGGCTTTCTAATTCGATAGTCACTCCAGCCGCTTCGGCTGTCTGACCTACGTTTATTATTTTACCTCCGTAGTAAGGCACTTCGAAATCGAAAACAAAGGGTTCCATATCATCAGATACGGAGATTTCCATTCGCAAGCTCAAAGATGACGGCATTCCCTGTATAGATGGAGTATCGAATGTCAATGCACAATCACCACCGTTCCCAAGACCAATCGGCCCACCATCGAGTTCCTGTCCATCATCAGTAAACAAACTGACCGTATAATATTTTTCACCTTCTACCGATACGCCTACAACCACTTCGTTCATATCGGCATAGGCATACACAAGACTGGCGGTGATTTCATCGATGGTCTGGCTTAAATCATATTCCTGCGCCAGGCTTATTGCTTCCCCGGTTTCTTCATTAACCGTAGAGGGAACAAATATTTCAATATGTTCTTTCAGGAAAGAGGAATATCCATATACCGTACCGCCGGTAACAACCAGTGCAAGTATCACCGCTACGGGAATCAGGAAAAGTTTTTTCTTAAAGAACCCGGATTTCGGCGCTGTATATACCGGCTTTTTGCCTGTAGCCATGGAAACAACGTCGTCCCACCACCCTTCGGAATGTTTCACCTTGCCAGCTTCGTTATGAAAAAAGCCCTGTAAATCCTGTTCGAATTCCGCTCTATTCATTTCATTTACCTCCTGTTGGATTATCTATACTACTTACCGTCATGTATAGCCTGCCCAGCGCACGGCTTAAGCGCGACTTTACGGTTCCCTCCGGAATGGATACCGCTGCAGCGATTTCGGGAACGGTTAAATCGGAAAAATAGCGCAGGACGATAACCTCTCTTTGTTCAGGAGATAACGATGACAGGGCTTCCCTCAGCATCTGGTGGTTTTCTTCCTGTATCAGCAGTTCATCTATATTATAGTCGTCATCGGGGATTTCGGGGGCAGATTCCAGAGAGACCGTAGAGATACTTTTCTTCCTGAACTGCCGGTTCGCTTCGTTTATCACTATTCGCATCAGCCAGGGTTTCAGGCTGCCACTGTCGCGCAGCGAAGGCAGGTTTTCCCACATTTTGATAACGGTTTCCTGCACCACTTCATCGGCAGACTGCCTGTTTTTGAGTATCAGGTAGGCCGTACCGAGCAGCAGGTCTTTATACTTCCCTACAAGAATATGAAAAGCGCCTTCGTCACCCTTTTGGCAGCGTTTTACCAGTGTCTCTTCTGAATATTCCGGCTCGCCCATTTTATTAATCTCCTGCTGATAATATAGATGCAGAAAATCGTTAAATCGTTCCGTGTTCAGAGACGGAAACTGGGCTGAAATGCGTAAAATTCCACCCCAGTTTAATGACACTACTGGTTTTGAATTATTTTCTATCCCTCTACGAAAGTCACATTTTCTACTATATTCAACGAAGTCCCTGGTGCCACTTCATTGATTACAGACTGTACAAAATCAACTATCTCTTCATCTGCTGCACCATAAAAATCTAATGACATATAGTCTGCTTCGTAACCGAATCCTGCAACCAGACCTGCCATATTTTTACGTTCCAGTTCTGACATCACATACACAATAATGGAGTCATAGACAATATTCGAATACTGGCTTTTCTCACAAGTAGTAAGAGTCACAGTTTCGGTGGTCGTGATTGCAGGTAATGTTGTTGTTTCCATCACCGTAACATCTTCGGTTATGGTGCAGCCGGATAAAAGCAGTGACCCTGCTAGGAAAAAACTCAATATTATTACAATTCTTTTCATGGATACTCCTTAATGGCGATCACGGTCTATTTACCCAGCTAAACAAGATAAGGATAGGTAACGGTATAGTCGTTTACATCTTCTGCGCAGGAACCTATTGACCTAAGCTGAGTTCCTCCTGATAAATATTCCCTAGTTCTGTGAAGGCCAATTAACACCCAGCATCCAGTGTCAGAATTATAATTTGCATAGGCAGCCCCACTATCTCCACCAGTTGTAACAGGCTCTATAACAACTTGGCGATATTTCTCTCCATAATAACCTTTATTAATTACTTGTGTGTTAACTCGTCCACCGGATCCGTAACCATTAAAGCTAATACTCATACCTGTATATACTGAGTTATAACCCATCCATGCTACGACATTCCCTAAATTTTTAATAGAAGGTGAGCCGTCAATTCCAGAGTTAAATGGGGAATAAGAAGCATCTATGAAGCTATTGTTAAATGCGCTTTCTGTTACAGCAATTCTATCGCTAACACTGCTTGTATTATTTGCGATCCAACCATTTACAACAACTGCATGTTCAACTGTAACTATTCCTCTACTTGATGAATCACGTTTGTTTGCAACCCATCCAATAGTCGCCCAACAGTTCCCTTCAGTAACAATTTCTATTCCACCAATTACTGGTCTCTCACGCGATTGGTCTTTAAATATGACATTTTCAAAAATAGTACTGATATTCGTCCCAATTAATTCATTTGCAATTTCTATAGCTTCTTCAACTGCATCCCCATAAAAATGTAATTCCCATCCTCTTATTCCATAACCAAATCCAGCAATCTTATCATCAAGATAATTATATCTCATGTTATCCATTACTTTTCTGACTAAATCATCTTTACGCATTTCTTCTTCTATTATTCTTTCATCAGAAAAAATTTCTCCAGTGTCTGACCTTTTCATATTAATCCCCTTTATTTATTATTTATCTGTATATACTTTACCACTCCAACCTTAACACAACCTGAACAAGCCTCTGTTTTCCCCAAATATTTAATTTATCCCTCTATATAGTAAAACGATTTCCTTTAAAAAAGTTGCATTTTCCTTCCCATTAACCCAATGCTACCACAAAATAATTGACAAATTATTACTTTTATGTGGCAAAAACCCCATGTTTAACGATTTTTATAAAAATAGTACTAATTTACCATCCCGAATTTTTCATTCATCCATCCGGGTGAAAAATGATTTAAAAAACGCATTGTCAAAAAACATCGACATAAAAGAAAAATAATCTTAACCGTTTTTTGACATATTTCTCCAAAGCTGATAACTTTTATATCTATGACAACAACAATTATTGCCGGAGTAATTTTTATAGCCGGGCTTTGCCTCGGTGTATTTATTTTCATTTATCTGGCATACTTTAAAAAAGCAACCACCAGCAAGACATGTACCGCAGACGGGGCAGTCATGGATACACCTGCCAAAACAGGAATGGCCTTCGAGTGGAAATACATCACGCTGCCGCTGATAATCTTTTTTATATCCGTAATTATCGCCGCCATCTTCTTCCCGCAGCTTCCCGAGCAGGTAGCCTATCGCTTCAACACAGATGGACTGGCTGAAAGCTGGATGAGCCGGCTCGGCATAACAGCAGTTATGGTAGGTTTGCAATTCGTTATCGTCGCCATGGTCATACTGGTTGTCAAAGCCATAGTCAGCTTCGGGAAGACTATCGAACAAACGGCAAGTAATTTCAATCCCGACAGGTTTATGCTGCTTATCGGCAACATCGCCGCCCTGCCGCAGCTGGTATTGGCTGTGATTATGTACGATATTTTCAGCTTCAATGTGGTTGAAAAACATGTCCTCTCGCTATGGCTGATAATTCTGATTCTGGTAATCATCGGCGCCGTTATATTAGCCGCATTTTTCATCAATGCGCTGTTACGCGCACGAAAAGATAAGAAATAATTCATTGATATAATCAACAAGGAGTACTGGATTGTCTGATATAAATCAGGTTAGCATGGAAAAAATCGTCTCTCTCAGCCGCAGGCGCGGCTTTATTTTTCAAAGCAGTGAAATCTACGGCGGGTTGTCCAGCTGCTGGGATTACGGGCCTCTCGGCGTAGAGTTGAAGCGCAACGTAAAAGAAGCATGGTGGAAAGCCATGGTGCATAACCGCGACGACGTCGTCGGTCTGGATTGCAGCATACTGATGCACCCGGATGTCTGGAAAGCCAGCGGACATGTCGACGGCTTTTCCGACCCGATGGTGGACTGCAAGGTCTGCAAAATGCGCTGGAGAGCCGATACGCTGGAAACAACCGTTTGCCCGTCATGCGGCGGCGAACTGACCGAACCGCGCCAGTTCAACCTGATGTTCAAGACGTTCATGGGGCCTGTCGAGGATGCTGCCAGCATAGTATACCTGCGCCCCGAAACGGCACAGGGCATCTTCGTCAATTTCCAGAACGTAGTCAATACAACACGCAAGAAACTGCCCTTCGGCATTGCCCAGACCGGAAAATCCTTCCGCAACGAGATTACAACAGGAAACTTCATCTTCCGCAGCCGCGAGTTCGAACAGATGGAGATGGAGTTCTTCTGCATACCGGGTACAGACGAAGAATGGCACGAATACTGGCGCAATGAGCGCATGAACTGGTATCTTAAACTGGGGATAAAGCCGGAAAACCTGCGTCTCCGCGAACACAGCAAAGACGAACTGGCACACTATGCCAAGGCCTGTTACGATATCGAATTCATGTTCCCCATGGGATGGTCCGAACTGGAAGGCATCGCCAACCGCTGCGATTTCGACCTGACCCAGCATTCCAAATTCAGCGGCAAGAGCCTGGAATACTCGGACAGCGAGTCTAAAGAACACGTTATTCCCTATGTCATCGAGCCGTCCGCCGGTGTAGACCGCTCAGTGCTGGCTTTCCTGTGCAACGCCTACTGCGAAGAGCCGGACAAGGACGAAATCCGCACGGTGCTGAAACTGCACCCGTCGCTGGCACCCTATAAAGTCGCCGTACTGCCCCTCAGCCGCAAGGAGAATCTGGTTGCCGTAGCAAAGGAAATTCATAACAGCCTCAGGCAGCAATGGATAACCGGCTACGACGATTCGCAGAGCATCGGCAGGCGCTACCGCAGGCAGGATGAAATAGGCACCCCCTACTGCGTAACCGTCGATTTTGATTCGCTGGAGGATAAACAGGTTACCGTACGTGAACGCGACAGCATGAAGCAAATACGCATCCCCATCAGCGAACTGACAAAGACGATAGCCGCCAAGCTGGCCGGGGAGCCGTTCGATGTTTTGCCGCCCGGGGGACGCTGCCTCTAAGCAACCCTGCGGCGATAAAATAATAGCTTACAGGGGTAGTTAAACCTATCTTTGTAGTCGATTATATTCATCCACTGGAACTGGGATGATATACGGAGCATACGGTTGAAAATAGTTCATTTTGCCGACCTGCACCTGGGAGTCGAAAGCTACGGGCATACCGACCCGGCAACGGGACTTTCATCAAGACTGGGGGATTTCCTGTCCACTTTCGACAAACTGGTCGACTATGCCATCGAAAATAAAGTCGACCTGGTTCTCTTTTGCGGCGATACCTACAAGAGCCGCGAACCAAGCCAGACGCAGCAAAGGGAATTCGCCAGGCGCATCAGGAGGCTCTCCGAAAAAGGGATTGCCGTCTTTCTGCTCGTCGGGAACCACGACATGCCGAACGGTATCGGACGGGCAACCTCGACCGAGATTTTCGATACGCTGGCAGTAAAAAACGTCTACGTCGCCAACCGCCCGGGCGTTTTTAAAATCGATACCACAGGCGGCACCATACAGATAGCGGCACTGCCGTGGATGAGGCGCAGCCTTTTGATGAGCAAGGAAGACACCAAAAACCTTACCTTCGCACAGATAAATGAGAAAATGCAGGAAAAGCTGACCAATATCATCAACACGCAGGTTCGGGAACTGGACGCCGGCCTGCCGGCAATCCTGGCTTCCCACATATGGATAACCGGCGTGCATACCGGCTCGGAAGACTCGATGACCATCGGACAGGAACACGTGCTGCTACCGGGTACCATCGCCAACCCTGCCTTCGACTATATTGCGCTGGGACATATCCATCGCCACCAGGTCATGAATAAAAATGAAAATCCCCCGATGGTGTATTCGGGGAGCCTGGACAGGCTGGATTTCGGTGATGAAGGCGACGAAAAGGGTTTCTATCTGGTAGAAATCGAAACGGATGCCGCATCGGGGAAGAGAAGAGTTGCCTATAACTTTCACCCTGTCGAAGGAAGGCGCTTCATCACCATCAAAGCTGAAATAAAACCTGAGGATACCGACCCGACACAAAAAGTCATCGATGCAATAACCGAACATGACATTCGCGGCGCAATCGTAAAGCTGCAAATCAAGCTGCCGCAGGAAGCCGAAAAACTGGTAAAAGACAGCGCCGTTAAAGAAATCCTGAAGGAAGCCAGCTATTTTACCATAGCCAAAGAGGTCAAGAGAGAAACCCGCAGCAGGTTAGGCTCGCATACCGCCGACGGATTGTCGCCGGCACAGGCGCTTCAATCATGGCTGACGGCTACTAATGTTTCCGAGGAACGTGCTAAAATATTGATGGAATACGGAAAAGAACTCATCAACGAGACTCAACAATCATAAGGAGAAAAAGTTGCATACCCCTGCACAAGCTATTTTCGAAAACAGATACGATGCCGGTGCCAAACTGGCAGCCAAACTCGAAGAATATAAAAAACAACAGGTTATCGTTTTTGCCATACCCAACGGGGGAATACCCGTAGGCATGCAGGTCGCCCTGGCTCTCGATGCGGAACTGGACCTGGTCATCTCGCGCAAGATACCCATCCCGCTAAGGCCGGAAGGCGGATTCGGCGCCGTCGCCGACGACGGAACCACTATCTACAACGAGCCGGTATTGAAACACATACAATTGAATGAACAACAGGTAAATTACCAGGTAAACCTGGTCAGGAGCAACATCCAGCAGCGCAGCATTTTTTACCGCGGCAACAAACCGCTGTCGCTGGTAGCCGGCAAGACTATCATAGTCGTTGACGACGGGCTGGCTTCGGGGTACACCATGCTGGCAGCGGTGGAATCGCTGCGCCGCCGGCGCCCGAAACAAATTATCGTTGCCGTACCGGCAGCCCCGGCTGATGCCGTCAAGAACGTCGAAAAAACCGCAGATAAAGTGGTGACGGTAGTAACCGCTTTTACCCCCAAGTTCTATGTTTCCGACTATTACAAGTACTGGAACGTGCTCAGCGACGAGGAGGGATTGAAAGCCTTCAACGATTGGAAGATGAGGCGCTACCAGGCGAAAATCAATCCGCAACAGATGAAATAAATTGGTATGAAGCATCAGGGGAGGGGAAGTTCAATGATTTATTCCTCTCCGCCCGCCCTGAGTTTATCGAATAAACCAGGAGCGAAATTCAAAAGCAAAATAATTTGTGACGACCTGTTATCCGATAATCTTGAACTGCGTAACATCCACCAGCCCAAGGTCGGTTACACGTAGTTCGGGTATTACCGGCAAAGCCATAAAAGAGAGGATGGCAAACGGGTCTTCAGGAATAGCTCCCAACTCTGAAGCCAGCCTTTTCAAATTCTGTAACTTGTTGACTACCACCTCTAACGGCTCATCGGACATCAAGCCGCCGATTGATAATTGCAGGCTGCCCAGCACCTCCCCATCAGCCACAACCGCAATCCCGCCCTGTAGCTTTTCTATTTCCTTAATTGCCAGATAAATATCGGCATCGTTTGTCCCCGCGGCAATTATATTATGCGCATCGTGCCCAACCGAAGTGACGATGGACCCTTTCTTGAGACCGAATCCCTTGACCAATCCCCTGCCGATATTGCCGCTGGCGCAGTGCCTTTCCATCACGATAAGTTTCAAAATATCCCTATCGATATCGGGAACAATAAACCTGTCCCTGATTTTGACCTCTTCAGTTATCTTTTTCGTTACGATCTGCCCCGGAACAAGCTCGATTACCGGGCTGCTATTGCCTTTTGCTGCAAGCCTTAAATCCGACATATTGAATGACTTTATATTAACTGTTCCGGTAGGACGCTTCCCCTTTACCGGTTTGACTTCGAATAAAGGTTTACCTTCTTCCGCTACCGGCTTCCCCCTGTAGAACACCATACCGGCATCGAATTGCACCAGGTCATTCATAACGAGCATGTTAGCCACATACCCGGGGGCAATAGCCCCCAATCCCTTAAGCCCGAAGTATTCCGCCGTATTGACAGTTGCCAGTTGAATCGCCCTCACCGGCTCCAGCCCCGAACGTATAGCCTTGCGCACCACGCCGTCTATATCGCCGTCGTTGAGCAGGTCGGAACAACTGCGGTCGTCTACCACGAACATGCAGCGCTTATACGTTTTATCGGTAACCAGTGCCAGCAGTTCCTCCAGGTTCTTCATGGAAGAGCCTTCCCGAATCATTATATGCATGCCGCGTTTCAGCTTTTCAGTAGCTTCAGCCAGAGTTATGCATTCGTGGTCGGAGTAAATACCGGAAGCAATATAAGCGTTCAAGTCCATGCCGGACAGCCCCGGGGCATGCCCGTCGATGACTTTATCCCTGTACAGGTCGATTTTACCGATGACGTCGGCATCTTTAAAAATGACTCCGGGAAAGTTCATCATTTCCCCAAGCCCGATGACGCCTTTAAGGCGCATAATCCGCTTCAATTCTTCCCTGCCGATAACAGCGCCCGCAGTTTCCAGATGCGTTGCCGGAACGCAGGAAGGAGCCATCAGGAACAAATCCAACGGCAATTTCCCGGCCTGTGCGAGGACATAACGGATGGCATCCAGCCCGCAAACATTGGTAAGTTCGTGCAGGTCGGTAACGACTGCCAGTGTTCCTCTCGCTACCACGGCACGGGCATACTGCCCGATATCGAGCATGGAGCTTTCTATATGCGTATGCCCGTTAATCAATCCGGGAACAAGATATTTGCCTTTCAAATCGATGATTTCTTCGGCTTGCGTATAGCTGCCGATACCGGCTATTCTGCCGCCATAAACAGCTACATTCCCGCACTCTATATCGCCGGTGAAAACATTGACTATCCGGGCATCGGAAAGAATTAAATCGGCGGGACTTTCCCCTTTGGCAACCGCAATCAGTTTAGCCGGATTCTCTGCCATATCGCGCCCCCTCTATATAGCAGATATCGGGAAGATTACGATATTTCTCATCATAATCGAGACCATAACCCACGAGGAATTTGTCGGGAGCGATAAATCCGAGGTAGTCAATATTTACATCGTATTTACGCATGGAGGGCTTGGCCGACAGCGCACAAACTTTGACGGATGCCGCTCCTCTTTCCCTGAGAGTATCCAGCAGATATTTTACGGTTTGCCCGGTATCGACTATGTCTTCGACAATGATTACATTCCTGCCGCTGACATCGCAGACGACGTCCTGTATTACATCTATCCTGCCGGAACTCTCGGTTCCGCTTTTATAGCTGGAAAATCTGACGAATTCCACTTCCAGCGAAAAGTCCATCTGCCTTACGAGATCGGACAAAAAAACAAAAGCCCCTTTAAGTATCCCGATTAAAACAGGATTTCTATCCTTGTAATCGCCTTCTATTTCCTCAGCCAGTCTTTTGACCGCATCAGCTATTTCATCCCGGCGATAGACCACGCATAACTTTTCTCTCGATACCATGATAGCAAAAATTATAAACTGCACCTGCGATATTGTCTAATTTTAACGTCTACTTCCATTCGCACCGCATACTGGACAACAAATAAAACAAATGATACGATTTATTAAAAATGTATTCTACGTACAGCTTACGACTGGTGATATATTATGGATAACTCTACCGTCTGGTCTATAATCGGTATTGTGGTTCTGATATATATAGCTATATCTACACTTGCCGCTTATGTACTCGTGCGCATTCCACGACTTCCCATCAGGGACAACCCTTCTTCGATCGGGCTGGACTACGAGGATGTTTCTTTCCCCAGCCGCAAAGATAACCTTACATTAAAAGGCTGGTATATGCAGGGAAAGAAAGCCTTTACTATTATTGTAATCACCGGGATGAGACAGAACCGTGTGGATTACCGGATTAACAGCATGAATATGGCAAAAGGCTTCTTAGAGAAGGGTTTCAGCGTACTGCTTTTCGACCAGAGGGGGCGAGGAGAATCGGAGGGGCAGGGGATACTATTAACCAACTTCGAGAGGGATATAGGCGGAGCTGTAGATTATATCAGGCGCAGAAAAGGGACTAACGAACAAATCGGGCTGGTAGGGCTCTCCGCAGGTGCGGCAGCTACGGTTATTTTCAGCAGTAATGAAGAGGTCGATGCAGTCGTCTCGGACAGCTGTTTTACCAGTGTCTCCAGGGTTTTTACGCAAAAGGGTTCGGCAATATCAAAGCTTCCCAAACCGATTGTCAAGCTGTTCGGATTCGGTATATTGTTTATGGCACGAATCATGTACGGCTTTCACAGGACCAACCCTGCCGATAAAGTGGCAAACGTAAAGTGCCCCATTCTGTTCATACAGGGCGACAAGGACGACTGGGTATCCATAGATGTTACCGAAAGATTATATAAGATATCCAATAATCCTCTCGATGAAATCTGGTTCGTCCCCAACGCCGGACACACCAAGACGTTCCGTATAGACCCCGATGGTTATATCAACAGGATAACGTCTTTTTTCAGCAAGCTCGAAAGAAAACCGCTTGAGAATAAACAGCCATCGGCTGTTAATAACTAGTTTTCTTCTACCAGTGTCAACTCGAAGTTAAGGTCTTTACCCGCCAGGGCATGGTTGGCATCCAGTGTTATTGTCTTTTCATTTATATCGGTTACAGAAACTATAACCGGAGACCCGTTTGGCTGTCTCATCTGGAGTTTATCGCCCGTTTTAGGATTCAAATCTGCCGGCAACTTCTCTTTTTCCACGACAAGCACAAGTTCGTCCCGCCTTTGCCCGTAAGCCTGGTCTGCCGGAATGGTAACGGTCTTTGTTTCACCGACGTTCATGCTCAAAACCGCCTGCTCGAATCCGGGAATTACCTGCCCGCTGCCCAGTTTAAACTGCAGCGGCTCTTTTTCGAGAGAAGAATCGAAAACACTGCCATCGCTGAGCGTCCCGGTATAGTGTACTTTTACCATGCTGCCATTCTTTGCCATAATCACAACTCCTCTTTTATTACTTAAACAAAGCCGTTCGGGGTCAGGCATTCCAGTGGAATTACTCGTTTAGTAGAAAACACCGGAGGATACGACATTATTTAATATGATAAAGACAGTATAACACACAAGATAACCGCCGGACTATCATTCGATATTTCGGTTCATTAACAATTATATTTATTTTCAGCCCCCTCTCGATGGATAGCATCTAGGAAGCAAAGATTCAGCCAACTATCATACAGTAGCCCCGTTTACAGGGAAACCATAACTGATCAAAACAGTATTTTTATGGAGAGGAAGGCTGAAGATACATCAACAACAAAAAGGGGCATACCCGCAAAGAGTATGCCCCCTCAAAAAAAACCAATATTCAGTTAGCTATTGGGCCTTGTTCTTTCTATAGCAGTCGCTGCAATAAACTGGCTTATCGCCGCGCGGTTCGAACGGAACTTCGGTTTCTTTGCCGCACTCTGCGCATACAGTCGGGAACATCTGGCGTCTTCCGCCAAACCCGCCGCTGTTGCCAAAACGTTCTGCTTTTCTTGCCTGACGGCAAGTAGGACAACGCTTCGGCTCATTGGTGTAGCCTTTGGACTGAAAGAATTCTTGCTCTTCAGCGCTGAAAACAAAAGTAGCGCCGCAATCAGAGCAAACGATAGACTTATCCTGAAAGCTCATTGGATGACCTCCTTCCTTATATTAGTTGGTATGTGTCATGGTCATCCGTTACTTGTAAATAATTCAGAAAGCATACGTTGAGGAAGTGTGGAGAGTGAACTATTGCTGTAGAAATATAGTACATAATGACCTAACTTAAAACCACCGAAATCAGAATACAATAAACGGTCGGGTTTGTCAATAATATTTTTTAGTTTTTATGGCAAGTTTTTAACCTGACATGGTCGAATGCTGCTAAAACCGGCAAATAGCGAATTGGCTGTCGGTAAAATGATATCCAGCAGAAGTGCCAGCCCGAAGACAGGGAAACCTCTGACAGGGTAACTTCAGAAGCATATTTTTCACGCACCAAAGAGGCGTCAATCGTATTTGCAGACAGTTCATATATATGATATTATATTAAATATGGTAAATGGCTTCCGTATTCCGTATTTTGCCATGTTTAACAAGAGAGAAAAGTGATGAGAAAAATCTATATAAAAGAAGAAGTCTGTATCGGGTGCGGGCTGTGCGAGGTTTACTGCCAGTTGCAGCATGCCAGCGTGCACGACCTTATCAAGGCTTTTAAAAAGAGAGGCCCCCGTCCCCTTGCGAGAGCCAGAGTCGAAGCTAAAGGCAATCTTTCGTTTTCCGTTCGTTGCCGTAACTGCGATGAGCCGCAATGCGCTTATGCCTGTCTGACAGGAGCTATTACGCGTGACCCCGAAACAAAAATGATAACGGTAGACGAAGATAAATGCATCGGGTGCTGCACCTGCATGCTGGTATGCCCGCTGGGTGCCATCAAGCAGGATAAAGAGCACAAGAAAATGATTAAATGCGACTTCTGTCAGGGAGAAGAAACGCCAGCCTGTGTCGCCAACTGCCCCAACGAAGCGTTATTCTGCATTGAATACGATGGACCGGAAACCGAAGTAAAAACAAGAATTCCTTCGCCTGTCTAACATTCGGTAAGTGCCTCGAACAGCTGATTTCAGTATTTAAAAAGATTTGCTTTGTGGCATAATTCGTGTTTAAATGATTCTATACTGATAGAAATAAGGAATTGTCTGACAATGATAACCGTAATCGATTATGGAGCGGGCAACCTGCGAAGCGTGTTAAACGCCATCGCAAAACTGGGATATGCCACAAAATTGGCAACGACGCCACAGGAAATACTGGAAGCCGATGTGGTTGTACTGCCCGGAGTAGGCGCCGCAAATCATATTATGGAGAGTTTAAAAAATTCGGGATTGGATAAGGCCATACGTAAATACATATCCGAAGACCGATATTTTCTGGGAATCTGTATCGGAATGCAGATTCTTCTCGGAGAGACGGAGGAAGGCGGACATCATCAGTGTCTGAACATAATACCCGGAAAGGTAAAGAAGTTTAACGAGGGTTTGAAAGTCCCTCATATGGGGTGGAATCAGGTTAAACAAAAGAAAAGCCATCCCGTTTTTAAGAGTATTGCGGATGAAACGGATTTTTATTTCGTACACAGCTATTACACCGAACCGGATGACAAATCGGTGATAGCCGGCGAGACGGTGTACGGCAAACCGTTCTGCAGCGCCATTATAAAGGGAAACATGATAGCCACCCAGTTCCACCCGGAAAAGAGCGGCGAAGCAGGTCTCAAAATATACGATAATTTTTTTAAGTTAGCCAGCGGTAAAAAAATATAGGAAATACAATTTGGTAAAGTGATAATGCTATGGAAAAAACAGACAGAATCAAATACCTGATTATTGGAAACTCGGCCGGAGGCATCGGCTGTGCCGAAGCCATCCGCGAGGTGGACAAGAAAGGAACGGTCACTATCGTTTCCGATGAACCCTACCCTGCCTATTCGCGCCCGCTCATATCGGATTACCTGGCAGGCAAGCGTTCTATCGATAAATTGAACTACCGTCCTTTCGATTTCTACGAGCAAAACAGGATAAGTACCATATTCGGCGACAGAGTTACACAAATGGATTTGAAAAACAATCTTGTAACGCTCAGCAGCGGGCAAAAACTCAACTGGGAGAAAATGCTCCTGGCTACAGGAGGCACCCCCATCGTTCCGCCCATGGAAGGGAAGAATGCCGGGGGGGTATTTTCCTTTACAACGCTGGGGGATGCCAGAGCCATCGACGAGTTTCTGAGGCAGAAGCCCGATACCAAAGTGGTGGTAATCGGCGGCGGCCTTATCGGCGTCAGCGTTACGGAAGCGCTTCTGAAACGCAATGTAAAAGTAACCATCATAGAAATGAAAGACCGCATTCTGAATGTCATACTGGATACGAAAACATCGGATATAGAAAACAAGGCCGTAAAAGAAGCCGGAGCTGAGATAATCACCGGGCATACCGTAAGCAAAATCAACAGCAACATACACGGCGAGGTTTACAGTGTAACCCTCGATAACGGAGATGTCATTCAGTGCAGCATGGTTATAGTAGCCATCGGTGTCAGACCAAGGCTTGACCTGGTAACCGGAACGGATATCAAAGTGAACCGGGGCATAGTCGTCGATAACCACATGGAGACTTCCGTGCCGAATGTTTATGCCTGCGGCGACGTTGCGGAAGCCTACGATTTCATCTACCAGGAGAAAAGGCTGACGCCCGTCTGGCCCAATGCCTATCTCGGAGGCAGAATCGCCGGATTCAACATGGCCGGTAAAGTATCCGAATACCCCGGAGGAACGAACATTAACTCCATGAAGTATTTCGGAGCATATATAGTGTCCGCCGGGATGATAGTCCCGCCGGATAAAACATATGAAGAGGTTATTGCCGACCACGAAGATATCTATAAAAAACTGATATTGAAAGACGGAATAATTACAGGACTGGTCTTCAGCGGGGATGTCGATAGAGCCGGAATCATCTATAACCTGATGAAGGATAAGATTAACGTCGAAAGCTACAAGAATGAACTGGTCACCGATGACGTGGGATTGCTCTCGCTGCCTGAAAAGGTCTGGCGCAACAGGCTGGCGACTTCTCCCTTTACCAACGGCAATCCTGTAGGTTCGGTTCGATAAGTTTTAGATAAGTTAAAGGAGTCAGAGATGGAAAATCTCAGGCATATAAATAATAACTTCGATGATGACAAGGTAATAGATGCCTGCTCTATATTCGGAGCGATGAACATATCCGGCAAAAGGTTTTCCGGAACCGGCGTTATAAAAGCCATTGCCAACATGCACGACCGCGGCAACGGTCTGGGCGGCGGTTTTGCCGTATACGGACTATATCCCGAATATAAAGACCTGTATGCGTTCCATATAATGTATCTCAGTTCCGAAGGCAGAAAAGACACTGAAGAATATTTAAAAGAGCATTTCGATATTGTTCAACAGGAAGACGTGCCTTCGCGCAGGACACCTAAAATCACCAATCCGCCTATTGTAAAACGCTATTTTCTGGATATAAACAAATACCAGCCCGCAGCCGATTTGCAGGACGATTATATACTGCAGGCAATCATGCGCATAAATACGTCGGGGAAAGACAGTTTCGTCTTCTCAGGCGGCAAGGATATGGCGGTTTTCAAAGGTGTAGGCTATCCGGAAGAAATAGCCGAATTTTTCTGTCTCGAGCAGTACGAGGGCTATATCTGGACATCACACGGCAGATTCCCTACCAATACCCAGGCCTGGTGGGGTGGTGCACACCCGTTCAGCATTTTAGACTGGACTGTGGTACATAACGGAGAGATTTCTTCATACGGGATCAACCAGCGCTACCTCGAAGGATACGGCTACCACTGCACCATGCAGACGGACACCGAGGTCGTAGCCTATGCCGTAGACCTGCTGATGCGGAAACATAAATTACCGATAGAAGTAATGGCAAAAGTGCTGGCTCCTCCCTTCTGGAACGATATAGAGCGGATGCCCAAAAAAGAACAAGAACTGGCGCTGGCACTGCGGCAGGTTTATGGAAGCCTCATGCTCAACGGACCTTTCGCAATACTGGTAGCGCATCACGGTGAACTAATCGGTTTAACGGACAGAATAAGGCTGCGTCCCTTAACAATCGGGGAAAAGGACGATATGGTCTATTTTTCTTCTGAAGAATCGGCTATACGGCTTATCAGCCCGGAACTGGACAAGGCATGGACGCCAATGGGCGGTGAGCCTGTCATCGCCAGGCTGAAAACAGATAAAGTACAATCACCTGATAATAAAAAGGAAACCGTAAGTACCGGGAGATAGTTATGTTAACCAAAAGAATTATCCCCTGTCTCGATGTAAAAGACGGGCGTGTGGTAAAAGGAAAGAGTTTCGTAAATCTGCGGGATGCAGGAGACCCGGTTGAGCTTGCCAGTTTTTACTATAAAGAAGGTGCCGACGAACTGGTCTTT
Source organism: Dehalococcoidales bacterium (assembly GCA_034429935.1). GTDB lineage: Bacteria > Chloroflexota > Dehalococcoidia > Dehalococcoidales > UBA5627 > UBA5627. Next base: position 62,216 of record DAOUFJ010000019.1, on the reverse strand, counting down.
CTGGATATATCCGCTTCATCCGAGGGACGCGACACTATGGTTGAAGTCGTAGAGCGCATCTCGGAAAAGGTGTTCATGCCTTTGACAGTAGGCGGCGGACTGCGCACCATAGATAACATTCGTCGCATGCTGCTTGCCGGAGCGGATAAGACTTCATTGAATACGGCAGCCGTGCAAAACCCCAAAATAATCAGCGAAGGCGCCGACAAATTCGGCAGCCAGTGCATAGTTGTAGCGATAGATGCCAAACGCATACCCGGCAGCAAGGAACCAAAATGGGAAGTCTATACACACGGCGGACAAAAACCTGCCGGGATCGATGCCGTAGAATGGGCTAAAAAAGCGGTCTCACTGGGAGCGGGAGAAATCCTGCTTACCAGCATGGATGCCGACGGGCAGCAATCCGGATATGATAACGAGTTGACCCGTGCCATATCGGAGGCTGTCAGTGTTCCAGTTATTGCCAGCGGGGGAGCGGGAACTCCAAACGACCTCTATGAGGCACTGGTTCTGGGGAAAGCGGATGCGGTACTGGCAGCCAGTATTCTCCACTATAACAACTATACCATTAAAGATATTAAAGAATACCTGTCGCAAAAGGGTATTCCCATACGTAAATAATAAAGGTAAAAAGATGAAGACATATTTAACTTCCAAATTTGCAGTAATCAGAGACCCGGAGAGATGTATCCAGTGCCAGGTTTGCGTTAACCAGTGCAGCTTCAATGCCAATTATTTCGATGCGGAAGAAAACGAGGTAAAAAGCCGCAACGAGAACTGTGTGGATTGCCAACGCTGCGTGGTCTTCTGCCCTACCAGGGCAATAACGATCACTAATACTCCTCTGGAATACAGGTATCACCGCAACTGGACATCCGGAGTTATCGAAGATATAAACAAGCAGGCGGAGACCGGAGGCGTTCTGCTTACCGGAATGGGAACCGACAGGGATTATCCTATCTACTGGGACCACCTGCTTTTAAATGCCAGCCAGGTTACCAATCCTTCCATAGACCCTCTGAGGGAACCGATGGAACTGACAACCTATCTGGGCAGAAAACCTGAAAAGCTGGAGATAGATGAAAAGAATCTGAGTTTAAAGACGAAAATGCCGCCGCAGGTAAAATTGAATGTTCCGGTGATGTTTTCGGCCATGTCTTACGGAGCGGTAAGCCTGAACGTTCAGAAATCCCTTGCCAAGGCTGCCACCGAAATCGGAACTATGTGGAACACGGGAGAAGGCGGATTGCATTCCAGCCTCACAAAATACGGAAACAACACTATCGTGCAGGTAGCTTCCGGCCGTTTCGGTGTCCACTCGGCGTACTTGAATGCCGGCAGAATCGTAGAGATTAAAATCGGACAGGGAGCCAAGCCGGGAATCGGTGGGCATCTGCCCGGAGAAAAGGTCAGCAGCGAAGTATCTCTTACAAGAATGATACCGGAGGGCTCGGATGCTATTTCGCCGGCTCCCCATCATGATATCTACTCAATCGAAGACCTGTTGCAGCTGATACATGCCTTAAAAGAAGCAACTAACTATACCAAACCGGTATCGGTCAAGATTGCCGCCGTTCATAACGCTGCGGCTATTGCCAGCGGCATCGTCCGCGGCGGAGCCGATATCGTAGTTATTGACGGTTTCAGAGGAGCTACCGGAGCCGCCCCCAAGATTATCAGGGATAACGTCGGCATTCCCATCGAACTGGCTCTCGCTTCAGTCGATACGAGACTGAGGCAGGAGGGAATCCGCAATAAGGCTTCCATCGTCGTCTCCGGCGGTATCAGGAACAGTGGCGATGTTATCAAAGCCATAGCCCTCGGCGCCGATGCCGTATACATCGGCACTGCCGCACTGATATCACTGGGGTGCCATGTCTGTCAGCAATGCCATACCGGGAAATGCGCCTGGGGCATATGCACCAGCGACCTCAAATTGACCAGGAGGATAAACCCGGATATAGGAGCCCAAAGACTGGTAAACCTGCTCCGCGGCTGGAGCCTGGAAATCAAGGATATCCTGGGAGGGCTGGGAGTCAACGCCATAGAAAGCTTAAGAGGCAATCGCCTGCATCTGAGAGGCGTAGACTTATCGGACAGCGAACTTGAAATTCTGGGTGTCAGGCCGGCAGGGAGATAAAGAGATGACAATCGATAACAGGACATCAGCTAACATAGATGCTGCGGGCATATATTACCGCGAACTTAATGAGAAACTAAGGGAATTGACTCTTGACGGGGCACAAAATATAGAACTCACCAATGTCTGCGGGCAGAGATATATAGGTACGGATCTCGACAGGCAGGTCAACATCGTGATACACGGGACACCGGGCAACGACCTCGGCGCATTCATGAACGGCCCAATAATAACCGTTTACGGAAATGCACAGGACGGATGCGGCAATACCATGAACGAGGGGGAGATAATCGTCCACGGACATGCGGGCGATATTACCGGACTGTCTGCCAGGGGCGGAAAAATCTTTATTAAAGAAAATGTCGGTTACCGCGCCGGAATACACATGAAAGAGTATAAAGAAAAGAAACCGTCGCTGGTAATAGGCGGAACAGCACAGGACTTTGCAGGTGAATATATGGCAGGAGGGGTGATGATTCTGCTCGGAATGAATTTAAAGGACGGGGAAAATCACACGGCAAAGTTTATAGGCACAGGAATGCACGGCGGCGTCATCTATTTAAGGGGCAGCGTTGAAGATTACCAGCTTGGTAAAGAGGTCGGTATTGCCGAACTGGATGAAAAAGACCACGCTATTTTAAATCAACTGGTGGGCGAGTTTTCAGCACATTTCGGGTATGATACAGAATCCATCATGAACCGCAAATTCATAAAGCTCTTTCCGCGCTACCTGCGTCCATACGGAAGGCTCTACGCCTATTAAAATAGCTGCGAATCTCTGCTATACTTATGTAGACGAAGAACTTTTCCGGACGGGAATTAATTTTGTTCAGCATATTATTGGTATCCAGAAAAAACGGGGAACAGGCAGCTCTCGAAACAGAGCTGCCGCAATACGGTTATAGCTGTTCCTGTATATCCTACGAAGACATCGAAGAAGACCAGATACCGCCGCATACTCCGGATATATTGATTGTAGAAGTAAAAGGAAAGTTCCCCACAGAAAAAGCCCTCAATTTACTCATCAGGCTAAAACGCAAAACAAATCTCCCGGTACTGGCCATAGCAGATAAAGAGGATATGAATAGTCTGGTTACACTCAGCAACATAGATGATTTCATTCTCATCCCGTACGACATGGAAGAACTCGTCATCAGGATAAAACGCCTCCTGCAAAGAATTAAAAACCTCGAGAGCAGCGACATATTGAAATGTGACGGTCTGACTATAGACCTGACCAAATATGAGGTTACTCTTGAAAACCGGGTAATCGAGCTCACGTTCAAAGAATACGAGCTTCTGCTTTACCTCGCCAGCAATAAAGGACGCGTTTTCACGCGCGAAGCGCTGTTGAACAAAGTGTGGGGTTACGACTACTTCGGCGGCGACCGGACCGTAGACGTACACATACGAAGGCTCCGCAGCAAAATCGAAGATTCCGACCATACATTCATAGATACGGTTCGCAATATCGGCTACAGGTTCAGAAAGAATACGGATTAAACCGTATTGATGTCTATCTCCTCACTTTACCGTTTTAAAGGAGCAGGACTGGCTGTAAAAAGAATGAAAAAGCGGCATCAACCGTTGAGTTAACCTCGAATCTTCTGTTATTTAACATTTCTGAAACATTCCCGCAATAACACGGTAACAATACCACTCTATACTGGAATATATAAAATTTCAGGAGGTGTTTATGGTTATCGATTCAGGTAACACCGCATGGTTGTTGATATCTTCGGCACTTGTGATGTTGATGACTCCCGGTGTTGCATTCTTCTACGGAGGCATGGTAAGGCGTAAAAATATCCTGTCCACGATGATGATGAGTTTCGTCTGTCTGGCTCTTGTTGCCATTATCTGGGTGGTCTACGGGTACAGTCTCGCCTTCGGCAACGACCTCGGCGGTATCATCGGAGGGCTCAATTTCCTGGGGCTGTCCAATGTCGGACAGGAAGCATCCGATGTTTACGCCACTACGGTTCCACACCTGGCATTCATGATATTCCAAGCGATGTTCGCCATTATCACGGTAGCCCTGTTTACAGGAGCAGTTGTCGAACGTATAAAGTTCAGTTCACTGCTTGTTATCAGCGTATTATGGGTAACCCTCGTTTACTGCCCGATAGCCCACTGGGTATGGGGTGACGGCGGCTGGCTGTATAACCTCGGGGCGCTCGATTTCGCAGGCGGTACGGTAGTTCATATCAACGCCGGTATCACTGCCCTGGCGCTGGTTCTGCTACTTGGCAGGAGGAAAGGATTTCCACAAACACCGATGGAAGCCAATAACATTCCTCTGGTAGTACTTGGCGCATCTTTACTGTGGTTCGGCTGGTACGGTTTTAACGCAGGCAGCGCACTTACAGCAGGTGGCTTGGCCTCCAGCGCATTCGTTACCACTACTGTTGCAGCAGCAGCCGCCGCTTTTACATGGATGATGATAAGCTGGATTCAACGCCGCCCGTCCGTGCTGGGCACGGTTACCGGTGCCGTAGCAGGATTGGTAGCTGTTACCCCTGCAGCCGGCTTTGTTACCCCGATGGGCGCTCTTGCCATAGGTGTGGGAGCAGGAGCCATCTGTTACTTCACACTCATGTTCATGAAGACCAAGCTGCATTTCGATGACTCGCTGGACGTATTCGCCGTTCACGGTGTAGGCGGCATCTGGGGTGCTATCGCTACCGGCATATTTGCCAGTTCTTCAGTGAACGGTTACGGCGGATTAATCGAGGGCAACGTACATCAGTTCCTTATCCAGATACTGGCCGTAGCAGTGGTGGCTACCTTCACCTTCGTAATGACGATGATTATAGGGAAAGTTGTAGACAAGACAATGGGGCTCAGGGTAAGCTCCCAGGAAGAAATCGTAGGTCTTGACCTCTCGCAGCACGGAGAAAGGGCTTATGGAGGTTTACTGCGATGAAGAAAATAGAGGCTATTATACGTGAAGAGAAGCTGGACTGTGTAAAAAAAGAACTGGAAAAGGTGAATTACTTCGGGATGACAGTCAGCGAAGTAATGGGAAGAGGCAGGCAAAAAGGCATTCCACTGCAATGGCGTGCCGGGGAGTACATGGTTGACCTGATTCCCAAAATAAAACTGGAAATGGTAGTGCTTGACGAGGATGTCGATAAAATTCTGGATATTATCGCCGGTAACGCCAGGACTGGAGACGTGGGCGACGGAAAAATATTCGTCTTGCCGGTATCCAACATAGTGCGTATCAGAACCGGTGATAAGGATGAAAACGCCATATAGCAGTCGCTTTAAAGAGGTTGGCTCAATATGAGCCAGCCTCTTTTTTTATCCGGAATTTCTTTAAAATCAACATTTTTGTAACATTCTTGAAACATTATTCTGCTATCATTGGTATGTTATTATTTATAGGGATTGTTCTAACAGGTTTGAAAAATGAAAAAAATAGAAGCAATCATTCGAGAAGACAGCTTTGAACCTGTTAAGAAAGCCCTGGAAAAAGAAAGTTATTTCGGTATGACCGTAAGCGAAGTATGCGGCAGAGGCAGACAAAAGGGAATTACATTACAGTGGCGTACAGGCGAATATTGTGTTGACCTTATCCCCAAGACGAAAATCGAACTGGTAGTACTCGATGAAGATGTAAACCCCGTTGTAAACGCCATTGTCAGCAATGCCAGAAGCGGAGAAGTGGGAGATGGAAAAATTTTCGTAATTCCGGTAGAAAGCGTTTTACGCATCAGGACAGGTGACAGAAACGAAAATGCGATTTAAGCATTTCCTGAATTCAAGGTAAAATCAACAAAATATAATATAAAAAATTTTATGGGAGGGAAAATGTACAACAAAAATAGAGATGAGGCTTGCGAGTATGTATTGAAATCTGCCAAAGAGCACGATGTCAAGTTTATAAAGCTCTGGTTTACCGACATTAACGGTTTTCTCAAGAGCTTTTCGATTACCGTGCAGGAGCTCGAACACGCACTGGTAGACGGAATGGGCTTCGATGGTTCTTCCATAGAAGGCTTCTGCCGTATCGATGAAAGCGATATGGTGGCCTTGCCCGACCCGGAAACCTTTAAACTGCTGCCATGGAGACCCCGCGAGCACAGAGCAGTGGCCAGAATGTTCTGCGACGTTCTAAAACCGGAAGGCGCACCTTTCGACGGAGACCCGAGATTCGTATTGAAGAGAAATCTGCAAAAGGCAGCCGACCTGGGATATACGTTCTATGTAGGCCCCGAACTGGAATACTTCTACTTCAAGGATAACCAGGGTACCGAAGTTCTGGACAAAGCCGGATACTTCGACCTGACCCCGGCCGACGCCGCAGTCGATATGAGAAGAGAAACCGTGCTGACGCTGGAAGAAATGGGAATACCCATCGAATATTCGCACCACGAGGTTGCCCCCAGCCAGCAGGAAATCGACATGAGATACACTGACGCTCTGTCTATGGCCGACAATGTGATGACATACCGTACGGTAGTCAAAGAAGTCGCCCTCAGAAACGGCGTTTATGCATCCTTCATGCCCAAACCTATCTTCGGCGAAAACGGCAGCGGCATGCACGTCCATCAATCGCTTTTCAAAGGCGATAGGAATGCTTTCTTTGATAAAGACGACAGTTATTACCTGTCGAAAATCGCCAGGAGCTATATTGCCGGCATATTAAAGTATGCCCCCGAAATTATTTCGGTTACCAACCAGTGGGTTAATTCGTACAAGAGACTGGTTCCCGGCTATGAAGCTCCGGTATATCTGTCATGGGCAAGACGCAACCGTTCGGATATGATCAGGGTTCCCGAATACCGTCCCGGCAGAGAAAATGCCACCAGAATAGAGTTCCGCGCTCCCGACCCCGCCTGCAACCCTTATCTCGCTTTCAGCGTTATGCTGGCAGCCGGATTGAAAGGGATTGAAGATAAACTCACCCCACCCGAACCCATCGAAGAGAATGTCTTCGAGATGAGCGAAGCCGAAAGAGAGGAAAGAGGCATCGGCACATTACCCGGCAGTCTTTATGAAGCTGTTCAACTGACGGAAAAAAGCGAACTGGTCAAAGAAGCGCTGGGAGACCATGTTTTCACCGCCTTTATCGAAAACAAGAAAATAGAGTGGGATAAATACAGAACTCAGGTAACCGAATATGAACTGAATAAATACCTGCCCGTGCTCTAAAAATTAAAAGCCTAAAATGCGATTGTCTGCGAAATAAAACTGTTTGGCAGGGATTTTCGCAGACAATTTCTGTAAGCAGATTGTTACCTAAATATAGATATGGTTTTCGGGGAGTGGCTTCGAACCCTCTCAGGAAGTACTCCCCGGAGACCGCCCTTAACTCTCCAGTTTATCACAGAATATCTAAAACCGCTACAGCAAAATTTTATCCCCGCAAAGACATACTCCCCCACTGAGATTGGATATAAAGAATCGCCAAGCTGCTATCCGGCTTTATTTCCACCTGCTTTTATCTGACGGATGGCGCAGATGAAGAAGCGTTGTCTTCCACCAGAACACTTCTATTAATAATGACGATAATTCCGGCCATAGACCAGGCTATAGCGGTAATCAAGAGCAAAGCTATTAAGACCGGGGTATCCTGTAATTCGCTGTATATAGAGGTAAAAGAAAGAAATATCAATAGCGCCAATCCTATAAATATAGCTGCACCTATGTACCGCCACCTTTTAGCTACTTCAAGGATGATGGACATCATTCCGATAACACAGAGAACAGAAATCACAATTGATAATACTATATCAAAAAGGCTATCGATGCTGGTCACGGCATTTACTATATTGGCAATTATGCCGCATAAAACGCTTATCGTAACTACTGCATGAAAAAGCGTTTTCATTTTTATCTTAAATGCCCCTATTTTGAACTTATCTTTATTCATAAGCAATTTGAACTAAATATCTTTGACATCCGCCCTCAGTTTATATCAGACCTGAAGCCGATGTCAACGCATTCCTAGTTTAACCTATACCCCCCCACCAAGAGAAAACCGATTTACAAAAGCAACCAGAAAAGGCAAACCGGCGAACTACACCGAAATATTTTTAATTTAAATATTGACTTTTTTAATTTTTATGGTATCATATTATTAAATAATTAAATATTACAATTCATTTTATTAAACATATAACAAAAAGGAGGCAAGATACATGGCACAGGACTGGTTGGAACTGACAAGGCTGACCGGCAGCAGCCCGCTTCTGATAGAGCAGGTATGTCTGACCGATAAGAACATCAGGATTTCCGGAGAGTTCGAGTTACCGCCTCTGGCAAGGTTAACCGCAGAAGACCAGGTTTTTGTAATGGCTTTCATCCGTTGTCACGGTTCCATTAAAGAGATGGAATCTTCCTTCGGGATAAGCTACCCCACCGTAAAAAACCGCCTTACCCGGATTGCGCAGCAATTCGAATTCGTAGAAAACGTCCCTGTTACACCTGCCGTTGCAGGGGAAGATATTTTAGACAAGCTGGAACGAGGTGAAATATCCGCCAGCGAGGCGATAGAAAGGTTGGAGAAATGAGCATACCGCCGTTACTGATGAGGATGAAACTCATCGACAAAAAAAACCATGTAAACCTGTGGATCCCCCTCTTTCTTGTCTGGCTTATCGCAGGGTTATTGGCCCTGGCGTTATCTCCATTGATACTGTTACTGGTATTACTGCTCTGGCCGACAGGCTGGGGGAAATTCCTGTGGCAGATCGGGCCGGGACTTTATTCACTGGTATGCGCCTTGAGGGATTTGGAAGTTGATGTACAGGGGAAAGATCAAGTAGTACTTTATTTTAGATAATTTAAACGGAGGGAATATAAAATGAATAACAGGAGAAAAATACTGGACATGCTGGCCGATAAAAAGATTACAACGGAAGAAGCCGAGAGGTTACTATCTTTACTGGGTGATGAAAAAGAAGAAACGGAAACAAAAGATGTAAAAAACGTCAATCCGCTTAAAAACCTGAAATACCTGCGAGTGGTAGTAAAAACCATACCTAATCCTGCCTATCAGCCGGTAACCGGAGAGACTCTTACGGATGATGACGATGATGATAACGTTAATATCCGCGTGCCGATGACCCTGATAAGAGCCGGCATGAAACTTACCTCTATAATTCCGCCTTCCGCATATAACCAGGTAGACTCCACTCTTAAAGAAAAGGGCTTAGATTTCGACCTGCGCAATATCAAGCCCGAAAATATAGAGGAGCTTATCGCCGCGCTGGGAGACCTGGAAGTAAACGTAGAAAGCAAGAACAAGAGGAAGAATACCACCGTGAGGGTATATGCGGAATAGACAAAAAATATTGCGGATGACGGCAAACTGTTATTATGGCTCTTGCCAGCGGCAATCCAAACCGGGGATAAACGGAAATAACTTGAAAACCGTATAAAATGCCTGAAATTTTATAGTTGTCAACTATTGAGTATGATACAATTGGAAAAATCCTGTTGATTTATATGTTATGTGTTCAATAAGGAGTCAATTCGATTAAAACTTTTTATATAATATTCAGCAGCCAGATGATATCTCTCCTCGGCAGTGCGCTTGTAGAATTTGCACTGGCATGGTACCTGACGATAGAGACAGGTTCGGCAACGGTACTGGCAACGGCGATGATGGTGGCATTGCTGCCGCAAATCATACTCGGGCCTTTTATCGGCCCTCTAATCGACCGCTGGGACAGAAAAAGAATCATGATAGGAGCCGACCTGGCAATAGCACTGGTTACCGTCGGGCTGGTAGTCATGTTTTTTACAGGTGCGATACAGGTATGGCATATATATGTGGCAATGATAGCCAGAGCAATCGGACAGGCATTTCATTTCCCGGCAATGCAGGCTACCATTCCCATGATTGTTCCCCAGAAACACCTGGTGCGCGTATCGGGAGTGACACAAATGTTTCAGGGCATCATCAATATTGCCGCACCACCCGCCGGAGCGCTGCTTTTGGAAATTCTGCCGATGCAGGGAGTACTGGCGATAGACATCGTCACCGCAGCTATAGCAATAGGATGCCTGGCGGCAGTGACAATACCGAAAACTATACGTACCATCGGAATTGCTGCATCTTCAGTAATCAAAGAAATGATGCAGGGATTCCGCTACATCTGGTCATGGAAGGGGTTGACAATCCTGATGGGACTGTCGGCACTGCTCAACTTTTTCCTGCTGCCTCCTTTCACATTGCTGCCGATAATGGTAACGACACATCTGGAAGGAGATGTGCTTAAACTCGGCTGGCTCGAAGCGGCTTTCGGCATCGGAGTCATAGCCGGGGGATTGATCCTTGGGGCCTGGGGCGGATTCAAGAAAGGAATGGTAAACGTCCTCACCGGAGTAGCAGTTGCGGGAATTGCAGTGATTGCCCTCGGTTTTACTTCGATGAGCCTGTTCCTGCTGGGAGTATCGGCCTGTTTTATTATCGGAGCAGGGCTGACTTTTGCCAACGCCCCCGTGATTGCAATTATGCAGAAGGTAGTATCAAACGACATGCAGGGAAGGGTTTTCTCTTTACTGGGAGCTATAAGCGCAGCGGCAACTCCTCTGGGGCTGGCTATAGCCGGGCCGCTGGCCGATTCTCTTGGGATAAACTCCCTGTATTTTATAGCGGGCATAGCCACTCTGGTTCTAAGCATAACAACATTATTCATACCATCGGTTATGAATCTGGACGCAGAAACAACCGGTGAACCGAAAGCAACCGAGACAATAAAACAGGAAGGCAATTAACAAAATAATTTAAATGGAGGGAACAAACAATGATTGATTCTCAAGGTAAATATCCGGCAAGCCTGGCAGTTGACTATCCTGAAAAACCGCTCAACAAGCTGACCACTTTCTTTCGACTGATTACGATTATTCCGATTGCAATCATAATCGGGCTCCTCAGCGGCGGCACTTTTGAATACACCGTCAACAATACCAGCTATGAATTAGCAGCAGGAGGAGGTTTTATTTTTCTGGCTCTGGTGCTGATGATACTTTTTCAGCAGAAATACCCCAGATGGTGGTTCGACTGGAATGTCGCCCTGACCAAATTCGCATACAGGGTGACCGCTTACCTGGCTCTTCTAAGGGACGAATACCCGTCTACAGACGAGGAACAGGCCGTACATATCGACATCAAGTATCCCGACGTAAAAAATGAACTCAACAGCGGAATGCCCCTGGTAAAGTGGTTCCTAGCTATTCCCCATTACATAGTACTGGCATTTTTAATCTTTGCTGCTGTCTTATGTGTCATAGTCGCCTGGTTCGCTATCCTGTTTACAGGAGAATACCCCAAAGGGTTATTCGATTTCGTTACCGGAGTGATGCGCTGGGGTTTAAGAGTAGAGGCTTATGCCTTTTTATTGATAACCGACGAATATCCGCCATTCAGCCTAGATGCCGATTAAAAAACAATCGAATTAAAGATTATCAAAGGAACCATTTTTATCAATCATGGTTGCTACCGCTCTTAGACCCTTCGACAAGCTCAGGACGAGCGGAAGAGAGATAACAAAGCCGCTCGTGGAGCCTGTCCTGAGGTTCTCGAAGGAAGCTTGTCGAATCCATAGCGGCGTCGATTTGTTATCCATAGCAACTATGATTGATAAACCGGCTGCGCAACTGCCCGCACCCGGCATTAATCTCCTGACCGCGCGACTGCCTCAACGTAGCGTTGATGCCCAATCTTTCCAGTTCCTGTTTAAAAGATTGGATGACCGCCTGAGAAGGAGCACGATAATCGGGATTACTGGTATTGTTAGACGGAATCAGGTTGACATGGCAATTGAAACCGTGAAGCAGATGCGCCAGCGAACGGGCATGGGATTGAGAATCGTTAATACCCTCGAACAGCGCATATTCGAAGCTGATACGCCGCCCGGTTGCATCGAAGTAACTACGGCAGGCAGCCATCAGTTCTTTAAGAGGGTATTTCCGGTTGACAGGAACCAGTTTATTTCTCAAATTGTCATCGGAGGCATGCAGGGATATGGACAATCCGACCTGAAGTTTCTCCCCGGCCAAACGGTTTATCTGCGGAACAAGCCCCGACGTCGAAATAACCATGTTTCGTGCGCTGAGACCGAACATACCGGCTGAATTGAGCCTTTCGATTGCCTGCAACAGTAAATTATAGTTGGCCAGCGGCTCCCCCATTCCCATAAAGACGATATTGGTAATTTTTTCTTTGCCTGAATCCTGCAGATAACGCGCAAAATACAATACCTGGTCGACAATCTCCCCGGAGGTCAGATTGCGCTCAAAACCCTGTTGCCCGGTGGCGCAAAAAGGGCAACCGATTGGGCACCCCACCTGAGTGGATACGCAAACCGTATTCCGCTCCTTCCCTGCCGATGACGGATAATGCATCAGTGCAGATTCCACCGTTTTCCCATCCCCAAGAGCAAACAGGATTTTGATGGTATCGCTATGCCCGTTTACTTCCCCGCACGGCGACAGACTGTGCAAACGGAATTTCTCATTGAGGCTTGAGCGTAACGACGCAGGTAAATCCGACATCTCTTCGAAAGAGACGGCCAGTTTTTTATACACCCACTGCTGTAATTGCTTTGCACGGTAAGCAGGTTCCCCGATAGACGCTATTTCTTCCTGCAAACGCACGGAGTCCATATCTGTGATACATGGCATTATGTTCATAACTCTATAATTGTATCATGCTGCAGGCTGCTTTATTAAATACAGGAAATTGCAGTTGTTATGTCATGTAACTTGACAACAATTTCGCTTCCATAGTATAGTGGCACCCAACAATAAAAACCGTGGACCACCGTTACTTCGATAGGCTACGGTTTAAAACTCGCTACTCAAGTCAATAAAAATGGATGGGTGGACGATAAGGAAGGAAGGTCAATTTTGCTGGAAACAATTCAAAAAGCTTTTGCAGAATACGAAGAAAAAATGAAATCGCTGGCTGTTAGCCTGGAAAATGAAGCGTATCAACTGCAACAGGTAGCAGTACATTGCAACCGTGTGTCCGAAGAATGCATGTCTGTCGGAGATAGCATCTCCAGATTAGATTCTTAAAACAGATAAATTAGATACTGAAAACCGGAATGAAAACCGTGCCTCTTTTTGCGGCACGGTTTTTCATTTATACATCCCCTGCCGGGAAAGCGGCAAAGCACCTGCGCTTCAAGACGGGTATTCGGTTGCCCCCTCCACAGTTTTTTAACATGCTTTTAACAAAACCTTAAATCCTGTTTAAACATCTCCTTTTAAAATTATTAGTGAATGATGAAGAAGGAGATAGAAGAAATGAAAAAATTTACACTGGCGCTGGTCGCCCATGACTCGAAGAAGGAAGATATGGTCGACCTGGCATGCTCCTACAAGGAGAAACTGGAGCAACTGCACCTGATAGCCACCAGAAGCACGGGAGAGCAGATACAGGCAAAGACAGGGCTGCCGATAACACTGATGCAAAGCGGCCCTCTCGGCGGAGACCAGCAAATCGGTTCGCTGGTAGCCAGCGGAGTAGTCAATGCGGTTATCTTCCTGCGCGACCCCTTAACATCGCAGCCTCACGAACCGGATATAACCGCCCTGCTCAGGGTATGCGATGTACACAATGTGCCGCTTGCCACCAACCTTGCCAGCGCAGAGGGCATCCTGCACCTGATAAACAGGCACCCCGACGTGCTGGTAAAAAACAACATCAAGGCGCAGATAGATAACGAACTTGCGAAAACCTGTTGCTAACACAGCGGATATAAATTAAGAAAAGATTTAAAGGAGTGAATTAATTGAAAGAGGAATCAAAAAATAAATTATCGAGAAGGGATTTTCTGGCAGGAACCGGAGTGGTACTGCTGGCAGGACTGCTGGGCGGATGTACCGCAAAAACTGTTACCGATACCGTTACCACCACTAAAACGACTACCGCCGGTGCGGCTACCGTTACCGCCACATCGACCACGACCGCTACTTCTACTGCCACAGCGACCGCCACAAAAACAGTGACCGATATGTCCACGAAAACAATCACCGCAGCCGGTGAAATAAGCGGCTCCATCAGCACCGGCGGCTCTACCACGGTACAACCGCTATCCGAAACCCTGTCCAATGCCTTCATGGAAATCTTCCCCGATGTTGATATAACCGTTACCGGCGGCGGGTCGAGCGTTGGTGTCTCATCGGCAGCCAACGGCACACTGGACATAGGTGCCGCCTCGCGTGAACTCAAGGAATCGGAAGAAAGCCTGGGACTCGTCGTAAGCGTGCTTGCCTATGACGGAATTGCCATCGTTACTCACTCTTCACAAACCGTTACCGAACTGACAATGGAACAGGTAAAACAGATATTCGCCGGCGAGATAACCAACTGGAACGAGGTCGGGGGAGCCAGCGAAGACATTGTAGTCGTCGCCCGCGAAGAAGGCTCGGGAACGAGATCTGCCTTTGAAGAACTGGTTATGGGTGAAGCGCTTATAACCGACGAAGCCATACTGCAAGGTTCCAACGGGGCTTTAAAGACAACGGTTGCCGGAAACGCAAGAGCCATCGGCTTCCTTTCTATGGGCTATCTGGATTCCAGCGTCGCAGCATTAAGCATAGACGGAGTGGAAGGAACAGAAGAGAACGCCAAGAATGGCAGTTATCCGATAGTAAGGCCTCTGATATATGTTACACTCGGCGAACCCGAAGGCATAACCAAAAAATACATCGACTTCTGCCTGGGAATAGCAGGACAGGCAATAGTAGCCGAAGATTATATCTCAATCCTGTAAATAATGAGCCAAAAGAATAACAAGGAAATTCAGTTACAATTTTATAAAGCGGACAGGGGTAGCCCTCTAACAGCTACCCCGCTGCTGTTTGGGGAATAATGATGTCACGATATTTTACAGACAGATTGGCAAAATATATCGTCTTTATAAGTGCTGCCAGCTCTTTCATTATTCTGCTGCTGATAGCTCTGTTCATCTTCAGCGAGGGGCTCCCTGCATTTTCCGAGATAGGGTTCTTCAATTTCATTTTCGACTCGGTATGGAGGCCGGGCAAAGACCTGTATGGAATATTCGCGATGATAGTCGGGTCTATATCAGTAACCCTGGTATCGATGTTACTTGCCATACCGCTGGGGATTGCCTGTGCCATACTGCTAGCCGAGGTTGCCCCCGATAAAGTACGCAGCATTCTGCGCCCCGCCGTAGAACTGCTGGTGGGCATTCCTTCCGTAGTCTACGGGCTGGTAGGACTGGTCTTACTCGTCCCGCTCATCGGCAAAATCGGAGGCAGCGGATTCAGCATTCTGACGGCTTCCATCGTGCTCATGGTCATGGTTCTGCCGACGATTATCAGCATCAGCGAGGACAGCATCAAGGCAGTGCCGGCTTCCTATAAGGAAGGGGCTTTGGCACTGGGCGCTACCAGGTGGCAAACGATAAAAGGGGTAATTCTACCGGCGGCCAAATCGGGAATAGGCGCCAGCATCGTGCTTGGAATGGGACGGGCAATCGGTGAAACCATGGCAATGATCATGGTTATAGGAAACTCCATCGCTTTCCCCGACTCGCTGCTGGATGCCGCACGCACCCTGACCGGTAATATAGCCCTGGAGATAAACTATGCAGCCGATACACACCGGAGCGCCCTCTTTGCAACGGGCATCGTGCTTTTCGTCTTCATCCTCATACTGAACAGCATCGCAAGTATTTACTTCAAGAGAGGTTCCAATGCTAAAACTATCGGCTAAGAGGACAGAAAAAATAGCCACGGCCGGAATCTGGGGAGGAGGCGCCATAACCGTTCTCCTGCTGCTTGTTATCATCGGTTATGTCCTTATTCAGGGCATTCCCGGCATAAGCTGGGATTTTCTAACGACAGAACCGCAGGGAGGGCTATCGGGAGAGGGCGGCATCTCATCCGTTATCATTAGCACTCTCTATCTGGTAGGGCTTACACTGGTTATCCTGGTTCCGATAGGTATCGGGGCTGCCATATACCTCGCTGAATATGCTCCAGATAACAGGCTGACACGCATAATACATTATGGAGTCGAAACACTGGCAGGAATACCTTCGATTCTTTTCGGACTCTTCGGCTACGCATTATTCGTGACTGTCTTGAGCTTTAACTTTTCCATACTATCAGGAGCGTTGACACTGGTGTGCTTACTGCTGCCTACCATGATACGCACCACAGAGGAAGCCTTGAGTTCGGTTCCATACTCATACCGCGAAGCGGCGCTGGCGCTGGGAACTACCCGATGGCAGATGATATCCAGAATAGTTCTGCCGGCGGCAATTCCGGGAATAGTTACAGCGGTCATTCTTTGCATGGGGCGCGCCATAGAGGAGACCGCCTGCCTGTATGTTACCATGGGAGGAAGCGCCGCCATGCCGACATCCCTGATGGACAGCGGCAGGACGCTTTCGCTGCACGTCTACTACCTGGCAATGGACACCAATGGTATGGATAAAGCAATGGCAACAGCCTCGGTACTGATAATAATCATCATACTCATCAACGCCATGACAAACTGGCTGGCAGGGCGTTTTCAAAAAAAGATGAAGGGGATATCTTGAAATGACAGTATATAATTTTAACGGAAGCGCCTGTAACGGCGGAAAAATCAGCGTCAGGAATCTCAATTTTTACTACGGGAGTTTTCAGGCTCTCAGAGATATAAATCTTGATATTCCCGGCTGTTCAATCACCGCCATCATAGGGCCTTCCGGATGCGGAAAATCCTCGTTTCTGCGGCTGCTGAACCGTATGAACGACCTGATATACGGCAGCCGCATCGAGGGAAGCATTGAGCTGGACGGCAGCAACATCTTCGATAAAACCGTCGATGTAGTCGAACTGAGAAAAAAAGTCGGCATGGTATTTCAGAAACCCAACCCATTCCCCATCTCCATATTCGACAATATCGCCTTCGGCCCGAAACAGCATGGCAAACATAATAAGATGGAACTGGAGGAGATAGTCGAAAAGAGCCTGAAGCAGGCTGCCTTATGGGACGAGGTAAAGGATAAACTGGGACAATCGGCACTGGCTTTATCGGGAGGACAGCAGCAGAGGTTATGCATCGCCCGCGTGCTGGCAGTGGAACCGGAAGTAATATTGATGGATGAGCCGTGCAGCGCCCTTGACCCGATGGCAACGCTGAAAATCGAAGACCTGATGCGGACTCTGACAAAGAGCTATACGATAATCATCGTAACACACAATATGCAGCAGGCTGCAAGGGTATCCGATATGACCGCATTCTTTATGATGGAACAGGACCGTGCCGGCACGCTCGTGGAATACGGGGCAACATCGGAGATATTTACCAATCCCAAAGACAAACGCACGGAAGATTATATAACCGGCCGTTTCGGCTAGTTTACAAAGGAGGGCAGGACAATGGAGATAAGAACCGATTTTTACAAGAGACTGCGCGAAATCCAGGATGATATCCTCATCATGGGGAGTATGGTCGAAAAAGCCATCGAAACCTCTATCAAGGCATTGAAAGACAGGGACATCTCACTGGCGCAACAGTTGATAGATGACGATGAAAATATCAATCACAAGAGATTCGAAATAGAAGAGAAATGCATCAGGTTGATTGCCACACAGCAACCCCTGGCGGGAGACCTGCGCACCATTATAAGCGTGCTCACTATCGTGACAGAAATGGAGCGTATAGGGGATTATGCGGCAGGCATCGCCAAAATAGTGCTGATGATAGGCAACGAGGAGCACCTGAAACCGCTGATAGATATACCGCGCATGGCAGACAAGACCATCCTGATGCTGCAACAAAGCCTGGATGCCTTTATAAAGCATGACGCCGTTGCCGCTAAAAAAGTGATAGCACAGGATGACGATGTCGATAACCTTTACGACCAGGTCTTCCGCGAACTTTTAACCTTTATGATAGAAGACCCCAAAACCATAACCAGGGCAACCCGCCTGGTATGGGTGGCACACAACCTCGAACGCAGCGCCGACCGCGTGACGAATATCTGCGAAAGGATAATCTATATCGTAACCGGCAAAATGGAGGAACTCGGAGCGTCAAATTACTAAAAAAGCACTCAACGTCATTGCAGATTACCAGAATGATACAAGACAATGATTAGTAGTGATTATATCCAGATATAAAGCAGACGCCGTTATGGGTTCGACAGGCTCACCACGAACGGCGTCAATTAGTGAATGCCATACCTTTTAATTAACTTTGAAAGCATTTATACTTATAATGATTTGAGGATAAAACATGACGGATAAGATACAGGTAGTCGAAGACGATTTAAACCTTTTAGCCACTCTCAGGTATAACCTGAGAAAGGAGGGCTATGATGTCGTTACCGCCGCCGACGGTGCGGAGGCGCTGGAGGTAGCCCGGCGGGAGAAGCCCGACCTGCTGATACTGGATGTCATGCTGCCATCCCTGAGCGGACTGGAAGTCTGCCGCATACTGCGCAACGAAACACCGTCTCCGATACTGATGTTAACTGCCAAGACAGAGGAAACAGACAAGATAATCGGGCTGGGCATCGGCGCAGACGACTACATGACAAAACCTTTCAGTATAAGAGAGTTGATGGCCCGCGTAGCTGCAATGCTGCGCAGGGTTAAAATGATACGGCAATCCACCGCAGAAAAGGAAACCGTTCTCAACTATCATGGAATCGAGATGGATTTAGCGGCACACACGGTCAGAATCAAGAAAAAAACGGTAGAGTTTAACCCCAAGGAATTCGACCTGCTGGCTCTTTTCATTAAAAATAAAGGTCTGGCTCTTTCACGCGAGCAAATACTCGAAAAGGTCTGGGGATATGACTACGCAGGCGATACCCGAACCGTAGACGTGCACGTTCGCTGGCTGAGAGAAAAAATCGAAGCCGACCCGCAAAAACCGAAACTGCTTTTAACCGTACGCGGAACGGGTTATAAACTGGAAGGCCAATAATGTTTCGCAGCATTCAATGGCGCATTACCTTCTGGTTCGTTTTATTGATAGTGGTCAGCATGACGGTGCTCGGAATATTCCTGACGAACTCCGTAAGGAATACCCAGCTCAACAATCTGGCAAACCAGCTTGAGACCGAAGCGAGGATCGTTTCCGAGGTCAGTCTGCCTTATTTAAGCGATGCCGCAGACGAAAATTCGATAGATGCTATTGTTAAAACCCTCGGTGTGCAGATAGACGAACGGATAACGGTCATCGCCACCGACGGCACCGTCCTCGGCGATTCGGACGAAGACCCGTCTATAATGGAAAACCATTCGACACGCCCCGAGGTTAAGGAAGCCATCGAATCCGGTTACGGGGAAAGCATCCGCTACAGTACCACCCTCGACGAGAAAATGATGTACGTGGCCGTACTGGTTACCGATGGCCAGTATAATTACGGGATAGCCAGAGCAGCTCTCCCCGTTACACAGGTAGACGAGCTTGTAAACAGTATTATCAACAGCGTCGTTCTGGCAACAATAATAACCGCCCTGCTTATCATTATTGCAATACTGGTAATCGCTCCCGCCACCACCCGTCCCATCGCCGAGCTTACACGGGCATCGCGCAGAATTGCAGACGGGGATTTCGATTATAAAATCACTGCCGGCGGCAGCGACGAATCGGGACAGCTTGCCAGAGCATTCAACGAAATGCGTCTCAAGATCAAAGATATGATAGATAAAATATCCGCCGATAGAGCCGAACTGCTGACCATACTGGAAAACATGACCGACGGCATCATCATGACCGATAATGAAGGCAACATAACACTGGTAAATGCGGCATGCAAAAAGATTTTGAATGTCGAGGGGAAGGAAATCACCGCAAAACCGCTGATAGAAGTCTTCCGCGACCACCAGTTAAACGATATATTAAAACGATGCCTTAACACGGGGAAACAACAGGCGACACAATTCGAATCCGGCGCATTGAAGAAGTTCATACAGGCGGTTGCCATCCCCGTCAGCAGCGACGGATTGAACGGGGCGCTTATTTTGCTGCAAGACCTTACGGAACTCAGGAGTTTACAGACCATGAGAAGGGAACTCATCGGCAATATTTCCCACGAGTTCAGGACGCCGCTGGCAGGGATAAAAGCCATGGCCGAAACGCTTCAGGACGGAGCCATCAACGAGCAGGATGCCGCCAGAGATTTCCTCAACCGTATAGAAGCGGAAGTCGACCGGCTGACACAGATGGTTTCGGAACTTACCGAACTTTCACGCATCGAAAGCGGCAAGGTGGAATTGATGCCTGAGATTGTCGATATCAACAGGCTTATTCAGGAAGTTCTCGACCAGCTTGCACCACAGGCTGAAAGGCAAAATCTGGTTCTCAAAATCAGGTTCGACGCAGGCCAACTGCTTGTCAAGGCTGACAAAGAACGCATGCGGCAGGTCATCATCAATCTGGTGCACAACTCCATCAAATTCAGCCGCCCCGGAGAAACCATCACGGCTATAACCGGGAAGCAGGGAAACCTGGCTGTAATCGAGATAGCGGACGAAGGCACAGGTATCTCAAAAGATGACCTGTTGCATATTTTCGAAAGGTTCTACAAGGCCGACAAATCACGCAGCGGACAGGGAACGGGCATGGGGCTGGCTATTGCCAAGCACATCGTCCAGGCTCATGGCGGCAGCATCTCGGCAACCAGCGAAGAAGGCCGGGGAACCACCATCAGGTTTACATTGCCGCTGGTATAGATATGTGACAATTCTCCAGCTATACCAACTTCGAATACTTTTATCTATACAGCAAAAAAAGTCGCCAATTCAATCAATCACATGCTTGCACTTTACATCTATTATGCCTAAAATAATTATCCCTGTATATCAGTAATTAAGCATAGATATTAGATATGGAAGAAAAAGAGTCCGGCAAGAACTTCAATAATTCAAGAAATATCAATAGATATTTCTTGTCTGCTTTCGACACCGAACCGCACATTCAATTATTCTTTTATGCAATTATCATACAGCTTTTAGGGCTTTCCGTAAGCGGATTCGGCTATTACATCTCTCCAAACCCGTTCTGGCTGATAGGTTCTTTTATTTATATTCTCTGGTTTCTGGTCATGTTTGCAATACTGCATCCGCAAACAAACAGGTTCTTCCGTGACAGACATATCTCCTTAACAAGAGGGATGACTGTCATTTTTATCGTTATGGTCGTTGTTATCATCGGGGAGATTATACTGCTGGCTCTGCCGGTTTCAAACTCTGCGGATGATACAGGAAACGATAACATGGAAGAGCTGATACTTTCGCTGCAAAACGCCTTTAACTATACAGACAGTACGGCGCTCACCATTCAGGCAGTAGAAAATCTGCTCGACGGGGAAAATCCGTATGCTCATCCGAACATCGTAACTGCACTGATAGAATATGAAAGCACATATAAACAGACCACTCCCTTAAGATTAGGCAGATTGGCCGATACCTTTCCCCATCCGACCGACGAACAACTGGCCGAAATATGGGAGAGCGCACTTGCCGACACTTCACAGGTGCCGGAGGAACTGGATACCGTGATGTGTTACCCCGCCGGCTCGTTTTTATTACTGGCCCCCTTTTATGCAGCGGGTATAGATAACTCTATGCTGATATACGCCATATTCGTCATTGCAGCGCTCGTTTATATCGCCCTGCAAATACCTAAAGACAAACGATTGATATTCGTAATGGCCGTTATTATCAGTATGGATATCTGGAACTGCATCTTCAACAGCAGCATATCGAATATGGTGTTCCCTTTCCTGCTGATTGCCTGGGTAACACTCGGCAAAAAGAAGACGCTTTCCCCCGTTTCAATGGGAATCGCCGCTGCCGCCAAGCAGACCGCCTGGTTCTTCATTCCTTTTTATTTTATTCTGGACTGGAAAACCAGCGGATTCAAAGCAGCCATGAAATCGGCCGGAATCATAGGGCTGGTATTTTTTGCCATCAACGGGTATTTCATATTCCAGGACCCGCAGCTATGGTTCGAATCCGTGATATATCCGATGACCGAACCGGCCTTCCCCGAAGGCGTGGGGATTATTACCTGGGTAACCAGCGGGCTGGTCGATATACAATCGCAACTGCTGTTCGCTATTCTGGAAATTACGGTTTTCACCGGAGCAATAATCTGGTATATACGCAACGCTAAAAAATACCCCGATGCCGGGCCGCTGCTGGCTGTTTTGCCGTTATTCTTCGCATGGCGCAGCTTATCCAGCTACTTTTTCTATATAACCATCATCGTTCTGGCATGCGTACTTTGCCGTACAAAACAAAAAGGAGAGCCTTGCTCGCAAGCTCTCCCGACATGACCCCCCAGGAATTACATTTTTTATTGCATATATTCAGAACTCATTTGCTTACCCCGCTCGCATACGGGGTTTCCTGCATCCGCACAATAGTTCCGGGCATAGTAATCGAGCCCGTCCAACCCCAATCTTAACTTTACAGCCCTGATACCATAGGATATACCCGTTTTCAAAACTGCCGTTTTACTGGAACCGTTCCTTCTGAAACGATACACGAAACCAGTTTCTATAATCCGTAACCCCTGCCTGGCAGCTTCGTATAAAAGAACGATTGAATAGTCTCCGTATCCATTGAATATATAATTCATGCTATGCTTGTTGAACAGGTCTTTTCTCATCGCATGGAACCCGCCGGTTACATCCTTGACGGGAATCCGCAGTAGATTACGCACGAACAAATTAAGCAGCCGGCTGCCCCACACGCGCTGCAAACTCGAATACGACCCGCTGTTAGCGTCGATATACCGCGAAGCGACGACAATATCGCATTTACACGTTATCAATTTATCGACCAGCCGCGGAATCACTTCCGGGTCGTGGCTCAAATCGGCATCCATGGTAACGATAATATTTCCGGCGGCTTCCTCGATGCCCCTTCTTACAGCCGTCGCCAGCCCCCTCTCCCCCACACGGGAAATCAATCTGAATGAAGGATAACGCGACTTCAGCAACCGGCAAAGCTCCTTCGTGTTATCGGGGCTGTCGTCATCTACGACGATAATCTCGTAGTCGTCGATACTGTTCTTTTTAAAACACTCGACAATCCCCCCGGTTAAAGGCACAAGATTAGAGGCTTCGCAATAGGTCGGCACCACAACCGAAATCCTGTTATTCACATAAACGCTCATTTTCAGGCATTGCCCCCGTATATGGATTCTATGCTCCTGCATATGAAAGAAACATCAGCCTCCCCGATATCGTACCCGGACGGCAGGTTTATCCCCCACCGGCTGATTGTTTCGGCAACCGGAAAACATGTCCGTATCTCGTAAGGAGGCATTACATGGAGCGGATAAAAAAACGGGCGCGTTTCAATACCCATGTCATACAACCCGGAAATAACTTCATCCCTGCCGATTCCGAATTTTTGGTTCAGCAGTATGGAATACATCCAGTACACATTCTTTGCCCACGGCATTTCTGATGCGGGCACGATGACGCCTTCATCAGACAGGCATTTCAACCCCTCTGCATACCAACCGGCGACCTGTCTTTTCTGACCGATTAATTGCCCCAGCCTTTCCACCTGTGCCACACCGATGGCCGCCTGAACATTGGTCATCCTGTAATTGAAACCGACCATGTCATACCAGTATTTTTTATCGGGTCTCTGCCCGTGGTCACGCAGGATTCTGAGGTTGGCCGCCAGCTCCTCATCATTGGTGAGGCACATTCCGCCCTCGCCTGTGGTAATTATCTTGTTCCCGAAGAAGGAAAAACAGGCAACATCACCGAACCCCCCGACTTTTCTGCCCTTGTATTCAGCCCCGTGAGCCTCGGCTGCGTCCTCAACAACATACAGATTATGCGCCCCGGCAATATCATTGATGGCATCCATATCGCACGGATGCCCGTAAAGGTGCACCGGAATAATCGCTTTCGTTTTCGGAGTGATATTCTCTTCTATTTTCTCAGGGTCAAGCCCCCAGTAAACCGGATGGGAATCCACCATCACTGGAGTGGCACCGGTATAGGTAACGGCATTGGCCGTCGCAATAAATGTAAGGTCAGGGACAATCACTTCATCTCCCTTTCCTATTCCCAATCCTTTTAAAGCCAGATGAAGCGCAGTTGTCCCGTTAGATGTGGCAATACCGTATTTTACCCCGCAATATTCTGCAAACTCATCCTCGAATTCAGTTATAAATCTGCCCTTAGAGCTTATCCAACCGGATTCAACAGCTTCTTTTACATTTTGCAGCTCTTCGGCACCCAATAAAGGGTGGGCAATCGGAATCATATCAGACACCCAACGCCCTGGACATAATATTCGTCTCACTGGAATACATGGGGGCATCCCAGTAGAAACGTTCCCCGGCCAGCCACCTGGTCCAGCGGTTCAAATCCTCTTCCACCATCAGCCTGACCAGTTCATTGAACTTGACATTCGGCTGCCATCCCAGCGCCCACTGCGCCTTGGAATAGTCCCCTCTCAGGGAATTGACATCCACCGGCCTCTGGAATTTCGAGACCGACCTTACATGGTCTCTCCAGTCCAGCCCCACCACCTCGAAGGCCAATTGTGCGAACTCGCTTACCGAATGCGATTCATTGGTAGCAATAACGAAATCATCGGGATGTTCCTGCTGTAGCATCAGCCACATCGTTTCAACATATTCCGGAGCATATCCCCAGTCTCTCTTCGCATCGAGATTCCCCAGCTCTATCTCCGTCTCCAATCCGAGCTTTATCTTCGCCGCAGCATTGGAAATTTTACGTGTAACGAACTCAAGACCGCGCAGCGGGGATTCATGATTAAAAAGTATGCCGTTGGTCGCAAAAATCCCGTAACCCTCACGGTATATCTTCGTCAGCCAGTAGGCATAAAGCTTGGCCGCCGCATAGGGGCTCGACGGCTGAAACTTGGTAATTTCCGTATAGGCTTCGTAACTGCCGTTGCCATAAAGCTCACTGGTAGAAGCCTGGTAATAACGGGTATGAGGGCTCACCAGTCTTATCGCTTCCAGTATCCTGGTGACACCCAGCCCGGTCACTTCCGCCGTCGCTACCGGCTGCTGGAAAGAGGCGGCGACAAAACTCTGCGCCGCCAGATTATAAAGTTCATCCGGCTCTGATATCCTGATGGCCTCGATAATGGAACCGCTGTCGATAAGGTCGACAGGTATCAATTTAACCTTATCAAAAACATCCAGGCTGTGCAAACGCCAGAAGTTGGGAGTGGACGACCTCCTGTATGTACCGAAGACAGTATATCCCTTCTCCAGTAAAAAACTGGCCAGATACGCACCGTCCTGACCTGTTATTCCGGTAATCAACGCTTTCTTCATTTTACTTCCTCTATGGGCATGATTCTCCCAATTTTATTTAAACGGCAATCTCTCCCATGTACATCTAACAGGATTCTAATGCAAAGCGGTTAAATCATAGTTGAATATAAGTTTAAAACTGGTTAAAATTGGACAGATATGATAAAAAATACGCCGATACGGTTCATAAAACGTGGCAATCACCTTTTCTGGAAAAGGATAAAGGAGAGAATCAGCCATGATTAAAATACTGGTTATCGAGGACGAACCCGATATTGCCGATTTTATCAAACGCGGGCTGCTGCTAAAAGGATTCGAAGTCATGGTTGCCTATACAGGGCATAAAGGGCTCGAACTGGCACAGGCAAACAATCCGGATATGGTGATACTCGACCTGATGCTCCCCGACGCCGACGGCATCGATATCTGCCGCGAACTCAGAGCAGGCGGGGACGCCGGTATAATCATTCTCACCGCCCGCAGCGTGGTCGGGGAACGCGTCAGGGGGCTCGAAGCGGGTGCAGACGATTATCTGCCGAAGCCTTTTGCATTCGAGGAACTGCTGGCACGCATCAAGGCTGTCATGCGCAGACGCTCCCCCGAATCAGAAGGAATCATCCACAGCGGTGACCTTGTAATCGATACGGAAAAAAGACAGGTTTGGAGAAACAACCGCAATATAGAATTGACGACAAGGGAGTTCGACCTTCTAAAACTCCTTGCGGAACACAAGGGAAGACCGCTATCGCGCGAATTTATCATCCAGCGTATATGGGGATATGAATTCGAAGGAGAGACCGACCCGGTAAAAGTATATATCAAATTCCTCAGGAGGAAATTGAACGCCACGGGTGAAAAAGATTTGATACATTCTGTACGCGGATTCGGCTACAGTCTCGAGGAGAAATAGAAGGAATGAGCCTGCGCAACAGGATATTTCTATGGTATGCCCTGTCGATAACAATCCTGGTAATCATATTAACCTTTACGGCACAGCAGGTTATGATCGGAAAGCTGCGTTCATCTATCGATGAAAGGCTGATAGAAATAACCGAAACATTATCCGGGGAAATAATCTCAACACCCGTATCGAGTGCCGAAGATTACCAGTCTTTAATCAAGCAATTAACCGAACAGGAGCTCAACTTTTTACCTGCCGTAATCAGGATAAGCGACGCCGAACACAACATACTGGCCACTTTCGGCGATATAACCGACTTAATGATTCCTATCATGGACCGCCAGCTGCTTCTGCCGCAACTGGAAGAAGGACGCTTCTCGACAATTGAAACCAAGGGTTATGACGCCCTGCGGCTTTATACAATAAGCGTATATAACCCGGATACGCTGGAGTTTATAGCAATTTTACAGACAGGCGACAGCATGGCTTCACTTTCCGCGGCACAGGGGGAACTATGGGAATACTCATCGATTGTAGCTCTGTGCGGTATTATGGTTGCGCTGATTTTCGGCTTATTTATCCTGCAGCATGGCTTGCAACCTCTTTATAAAATAATAAACCAGGTAAAAGACATCGGCACTAAGAATCTCAAAACAGGGATTAAAGCGGAAAAACGGCCCCCGGAACTGCAGCAACTGGCAGATAATATCAACAATACTCTCCAGAGACTGGACAAGGCATTTAAGGCAAGAGAAATATTCATCGCCGGAATCTCGCACGACCTGAAAACGCCCCTTACCGTATTGCAGGGACAGATAGAAGTAATGCAAATGCAGCCGAATCTGGACAAAGAAACCACAGAAAGCATAGAGAGAATGTCAAGGGAAATACACAGGCTGGTACGTATGACCAACAACCTGCTGCTCAATGCACAACTGGAAGCGATTCCCGGTATTGCCTACAGCAATGTAAACCTCAAAGACCTGATAGAAGACGTCGCCAGGGATATGCGTCTCCTTTCAAGCGGACTGGATTTCAACATATCCGCCCAGAATGCAGTAATTGTGCAGGGCGATTATGATTTGTTGAAACCGATGCTTATAAATATTGTCGATAATGCCTTTAAATTTACTCCCAGGAACGGAAGTGTAAAAATAAATCTGGGGAGTGAAGAGCAATTTGCGGTCATTACGATAAAGGACACCGGCTCCGGCATATCAAAAAAACACCTGCCCCACATAACCGAACCCTTTTATAAAATAAAATCCGCCCAAAAACACGAAGGAACAGGTCTGGGGCTGGCAATCGTAAAGCAGATAGTCGACATACATAACGGCAGGTTAAAAATACAAAGCCGGAAAGGCGCCGGCACTACGATAACCATCTACCTGCCGCTTTTCGCTCTTAAAGAAGACACCGGACACGGAAGAAGCGGCTGATTATGATTATTTAACCATCTTTAAACTTGCATTAAACCGATATTTAACCTTTGATTGTTATTATTAACACGGACATTTAGAGAGGAACGATATAGTATATTAAGAATAAATAAGGTATTATTAATAGAATTACTCACTCTGACTGATAATCGTACTGAAAACCTTCGATGAATATATTTCATAATATCAAATTAAAAAGAACCTCAAACCGGAAAAATGCGGCAATCAGGATTATTCTGCCCATTGTTGCATGCCTGCTGTTAACATTGCAGGGGTGTAACGACACGGAATATCCCAGCGTAGAAAAATATATATTTTCATTCGAAAACAGCCTAGAAGAATGGGAACAGGGAGGGATTTCCCTGGATATGCCACTGGTAGACTGGACTGCCGATATTTCTACAGATATCTCCAGCGACGGCGATTATTCAGTAATGCTATACCTCAACAATATCGATGAAGTGGGGGAAATCTGGATTGAACATTGTTTCGACCTGAAACCGAATTGCAGATATAAAGTCCATATCGAGTACGATTTTGCCAGCGCAGACTGGGAAAACGACAAGCTATGGAGAATCATCACCAGCGCCTTACCCGACCCGACACAAATAACCCCGGCTTATCAGGGTGATACCGGCAACGGCGCCAGTGCCGAAGATGGTTTCGTCTGGCTGCATAAAAGCTACGATTCCTCAGTTATAACATCAGCCGACGGGGAAATCTATATAAACATAGGGGTTTGCGGACTGCTGGAAACAGCACGAACATATTATATCGATAACGTCAATCTTACCTTCATCAAGTATTACTAATGACTTCAGGACTGTCACATTATAGATATCAGACAGCGCTGCAAACTCCCGAATGCTGAATCAATCCTGTTTCAACAGGTACAGCATTACATCACCGGCATTCGTGCCTGTTTCACCCGTAACTATTTCGCATCCGCCGATAATCTTCATAAGGGTATTGCTGTCGTAATTTCTCAAATATGATTCCACATCTGCGGACATTTCAAGAGCAGCCCTGTAAGACCTGTTATCTACCATCGCACCGGCAACATCGGGCATAAAATCGGAGCCATCTGTTCCCATAGCGGCAACCACCCATTCCCCCCCAAAACCCTTCAATCCCAGCATCGACACACCGGCGTATTGCTGGCTACGCCCGCCCGTACCGTGTTCTTCCGGAAGTACGGGAGTCGTCTCCCCTCCAATGATAAGGGCATCGTAGCCGCTGTATTTGCCAGCGGCTATCTCGCAGGCTCTCTGCCTGGCGACCGCAGAGGTTTCCCCCTT
Source organism: Dehalococcoidales bacterium (assembly GCA_034429935.1). Classification (GTDB taxonomy): domain Bacteria; phylum Chloroflexota; class Dehalococcoidia; order Dehalococcoidales; family UBA5627; genus UBA5627. The sequence continues at coordinate 33,172 of DAOUFJ010000019.1, read as the reverse complement.
TTGCTCCGCCGTAATAATAAACGGATTGAAACCGAGCGCTGAAGCCTTCTTTTTCATCGATTCCAGAGCCATTCTGCCATCAGCAATGATATAATTGTGACAGTTATCGAGAGTCTTGGGCGTTTCCGGTATTTCCCCTGCGACACCTTTTTGAAAATGCCAGACGATACTTTCAGAAACTTTATCCGTGATGCTATACTTATCAAGCACTGACAGTGCATCATTATAGGTCGTCGGGTCCGGGCATGCGAGACCGGAGGCAATCGTCGCAATATCGTTTCCGATAACATCGGAAATAATCATCGTAACAACCTGCGCCGGAGCGAAATAGCTCGCCAGGCGGCCTCCTTTTAACCTCGAAAGATGTTTTCTAACGGTATTGACCTCCCCGATTTCGGCGCCACAGGACATCAGAAGCTTCGTCACCATTTGCTTGTCGGAAAGGCTGATTCCTTCAGCCGGACAGGGCAAAAGTGAGGAAGCACCACCGGATAAAAGACAGATAACCGTATCATCACTTCCGGTTTCGTATCTGTCTTTGAAAGACAATATTTCTTTAACGGCGCTTTCCCCGCAATCATCAGGAACAGGGTGTCCTGCATTCGCCACCCTGATTTTCTGCGTGTTATAAATACCGCCCTTGCATACCACAAGCCCATCGACAATTCTGGATGTGGGCAGGATTTTTTCGAGAGCTTCCGCCATCTTCCCGCTCGCCTTCCCCCCGCCGATTACAAATATACGGCGGCCAATATGATGAAACAATCCGTTAATCGAAAGCATATTATGCCCCGGAAAATATGCAACCGCAGCGGAAAGTATATCAGAAGGCAAAACCGCTTCGATTCCGGACTCCAATATCTCTATCGCCTGCCGCCGTAACGGCGTATCACCGATTTCCAAACCGTTTTTAATTATCATCAAAGCTACTTTAACAGATTCCATATATGACAAACAAGATGTTTATACAATTATAAAAAAATAAGGTGATAGGCACACATCGGCTTGACAGCAAACACCTATGGTGATATTATTTTCGTTGAATGATGATTCAATGAAAACATTGATAAAAAAACCGAACTCAAGAAAAATTCAAATGGAAGAGCGGCGGCTCCAGATCATGGATACCGCACTTTCCATGTTTGCCCGTGGAGGATTTTCCAGAACCACGGTTAAAGATATCGCCAGCAGCGCCGGGATATCGAACGGGCTGATGTACCATTACTTCCCAAGCAAGGAAAAACTGCTGGAATCGGCAATAGAAAAACGCAGTTTTCTACCCCAGTTGCGCGTGATTTTAAAAGGAACGGAAGCGCCCTGCCGCGAGGTGCTGAAGAAAATTGCCATACAGTTTTATGATTTACTGAAACAGGAGGACTGCTCGATAAGAATACTGCTACAGGAAGGACATTCGAACAGCGAGGTAAAAAAAGTCTGGGATAATTTATCGAACGATGGCACCTTCTTATTACAGGAATATCTGGCATCGAGAATTGCAGCAGGCGAGTTGAAACAGCATAATACCGAGGTTACCGCCCGTTGCCTGTTCTCCATCCTGTTCATGTTCAGTTTTACAAAAGATATATTTAAAACGAGTAACATCAGCGACAGCCAGTTTATAGAGGAATCTATAGACAATATTTTAACCGGAATCCAGACCTCCACCAATCACGGGTAGAAGGAGCTGTTACTGAAATCGACATACTTTACCAGGGTGAATCGAATATGAGTTACAAAGTAGGTATCCCGAGAGCACTGCTCTACTATAAATACTTCCCGATGTGGGTGGCCTTTCTCAAAAGGCTCGGCGCCGATATCGTCGTATCCGAAAGCACCAACCAGAAAATGATAACTCAGGGGGCGGCCCGCGTAGTATCGGATACCTGTCTGCCGCTGAAGGTTTTCATCGGACATGTCGTTTCACTGATCGGCAAATGCGACAGGCTGCTGATTCCGGTGGTACGCAGCACCAAAAAGAAGGTTTACAACTGCTCGAGATTTTTAGGGCTGCCCGACCTGACCAGGGCAGTGGTACCGGAAGCCCCCCCGATTCTGGAAATCGAGTTCGACTACAGCCGGGGAGAACGCTATTTACACCGGCAAATCTATTCACTCGGCAAGAATTTCACAAAAAATCCAAGGGAAATAAAGGAAGCCGCTCAGTATGCATGGGAAACACATTCGAACTATAACCGGATGACAGTGGAACAGAATCTGACACGCATGGAAGCCATCGACCTGCTGATGGGCAAGAAGATAGATAAACAAAAAGATGACAGTTCAAAATTGACTATCGGCCTTGCCGGCCACCCTTATGTATTGCACGACGAACAGGTCAGTCATAACCTGATAAAACGGCTCCGTTCCGAAGGCATAAAGGTGCTAACCCCCGAAATGGTTCCCCTAATTCCCGATTCCGGCGACAATGGGCAGGTAGAGTTTGCCGGGCTTGCCAAAAATTACTGGGAATCCGAAGAAGATGTGGTCGGAGCCGGGGAATACTACACTAAAAGAAGGGTTGACGGGATAATCGGAGCAATGGCCTTCGCCTGCGGCCCGGACTCGCTGATGATGAACCTGGTTCAGAGACAGGCACATACCGCCGGTATCCCCTATATGTGTTTGACAGTGGAAGAACATACGGCGGAAGCTGGCGTGGTTACCCGCCTCGAGGCATTTTTAGATATGATATACCGGACAAAAAGAAGGGAAGAGTCATGCGTATAACCTTTCCCCATATAGGAAATGCTTACATAGCCGTTAAAGCCATGCTCGACCCGCTTGGCGTCGACTATGTCGTCCCGCCCATGTGCAACCAGAGAACTATGTCACTGGCAACCAAATACTCTCCTGAGGGAGTTTGCATACCTTTCAAACTCAATCTCGGTAATATGATAGAAGCATTGGAACTGGGGGCCGACCATATTCTCAATGTAACCGGACACGGCACCTGCCGCATGGGATACTATTTTAAAGTACAGGAACAAATCCTGCGTGATATGGGTTACGACGTCAAGATGATGCTTACCGGACTCTCCGAACACAAGCTCACCGGTTTTATAAATCTGCTCCGCTCCGTATCCAACGATGCACCATTGAGTAAAGTTATTTCGTCCTTTACCTTCGGGATAGCCAAGATGACGGCCCTGGATGATATAGAAATACTCGCCAACAAGATGCGTGCAATCGAAAAGGTCAAGGGAACGACAACACCCGTTTACCGCAAGGGGTTACAGGCTATCGATAATGCCAGCGACTACAGGTCACTTAAAGCAGTTGTAAAGGACTACAGTGAAAAACTAAGCGAGGTAGAGGTAATACCCGACTACCAACCGCTTAAAGTACTCGTCGTAGGCGAGATTTACGTCGTACTCGACCCGTATGCCAATATGGATGTAGAGATGGAACTGGGAAAACTGGGCGTTGTTACCAGGCGCAGCCTGTACCTTTCCCGATGGGCTAAAAAGGGTTTGTTTTTCAACCCGCTGGGGGTAGACCAGTGGAGGGACGTTCACAAGGCGGCTATGCCGTATCTTAAACGTGATATCGGCGGCGACGGCTGGGAAACTGTGGGAGAAAAGGTCATCAGTACCGGGCATTACGACGGGATGATACACCTTGCCCCCTTCACCTGCATGCCGGAAGGAACCGCCCAGAGCATAATGCCTTCGACTAAAGAGGACTTGCCGGTGCTGGCTGTTTACTGCGACGAACAAACTTCCAAAGCCGGTATGCTTACCAGGCTGGAGGCATTCACGGATATGATAGCAATGAAAAAGGCGGGCAGCCCGAGCCGTTAAATGGAGGAGTGATGCAAAAAAAGGTTTTTCTCGGAATAGATGTGGGGTCGGTAACCACAAAGTGCGCTTTAATGAGCGAGGATATGGAACTCATCGCCCATCGCTATATACCTACCAGCGGTAAACCCATTATCCAGATACAGAAATTGATGCATGATATCAGCACGGAGATACCCGCCGGCTGCGAGGTCAGCGGCACCGGTACTACCGGCAGCGCCAGGTACCTGGCAGGAGAAATCATCGGGGCGGATATTATCAAAAACGAAATAACCGCTCATGCCATAGCCGCCACCCACTTTTTCCCGGATGTAAGGACAATCCTCGAAATCGGCGGGCAGGACAGCAAGATTATCATCATCCGCAACGGTGTGGTCACCGATTTCGGCATGAATACCGTATGCGCCGCCGGCACCGGCAGTTTTCTGGACCACCAGGCATTGAGACTGGGCATCAGTATCGAAGAGTTTGCCTCAGAAGCCATGAAAAGCCGCAACCCCGTTCGCATCGCCGGACGCTGCACCGTTTTTGCCGAATCCGATATGATTCACAAGCAACAGATGGGGCACAGCACACCGGATATACTGTACGGTTTGTGCCAGGCGCTCGTACGCAACTATATCAACAACGTCGGGCTGGGAAAGACTATCGACTCTCCCGTTATCTTTCAGGGAGGGGTTGCTTTTAACCAGGCAATCGTCCGCGCTTTCGAGGAAGAACTGGGCAAGAAAATCATGGTGCCCGAACACCACGAGGTCATGGGAGCTATCGGCGCCGCCATCATCGCCTGGGAAAACTACAACGCCACCGGCAGCAAAACAAGATTCAAAGGCTTCGGCATCAGCGATATACGCTACGAGACATCGACTTTCACCTGCAAGGGCTGCCCCAACCAGTGTGAAATCGCACAGCTCAAACTGGGAGATAAAATCCTTGCCAGGTGGGGCGGCCGCTGTGAAAAATGGGAATATATGTCCAGCGTCGCCGATACTCCCGAGGATGCGGCTGTTACGGGATAAAAATAAAATTCCAATATAGAATTATCTATATCTGCATTCCCCGATTGGACTGGTTTGCAATACCATTGTTAATCGAAAAATACCGGCAGATACAGTAAGATGCAACAAATAACGAACTTAAATAAGGAAAAAACGATGGATAATATAGGTATCATAACCGAAGAAACCGCCGACTTTACGCCGGAACTTATAAAAGAACATCAAATAGCTACTGTCCCCATCAGCCTGCACTGGCCGGAGGTACAGCAGATACAGGGACAGAATATCTTCCAGAAAATGAGGCAGCTCGAAAAACGCGGCATAGAGAGCTTCGGAAAAACAGCGCAGGCATCCCCCGGAGAATACCTCTCCAGATATCTCGAACAAATCAACAGGTTCAAGAAAGTTATCTGCATCACTATTTCCTCCAGACTCTCAGGCAGCTACAATACAGCAATCCTTGCCAAAAAACTGCTGCCGGAAAAAGAACAGGAAAAAGTATTCGTGGTGGATTCATTGAACGGCAGCGGCGGACAGGCCCTGGTGGCATTGAAAGCCATCGACCTGATAAAGACCGGCAAGGCGATACAGGATGTAGTCAGGGAATTGACGGAGGTCATTCCATATGTACATTTATTCGTCATGTGCAGGGATATCAAGTGGGGAGAAGCCAGCGGACGCGTTTCTCATGTGGCAGCCAATATACTGCGCGGGATGGCTCGCCTGGGAATCGCCCCCCTGCTTGCCTGCGAAAAGGGAGCATTCGCCCCTGCCGGCTTGAAAATCAGGGCCAAAGATGCCGTCGACGTACTGTTCAGACAACTCGAAGAAGATACCAGAAAAATAAGAGCGGCCGGCGGTAGAGTGAGGGTGGCTATAACTCACGGCGATAACCTGCAAAACGCCCTGAGGCTGAAAGAAAAGGCGGAGAACGAATTGAACAACGTGAAAGTGGTGCTAACCAATATTATCAACGATGTTATCGGAGCGCCTGCCGGTCCCGATGTTTTGACAATGGCCTGGTGCCGGGAATAATCTTTACGTTTTTCAAAATTCTGCCGCAGGAATAAACTTCGATAGCAGATTGGCTGATGAAAGGATAATGTATAAAACACATCAGACAGATTGCACTGCCGTGGTGGACTCGAATGTCAAGCGATGCTCAAGGTATCGATGCAATCTTTTCCAGAACCGCCTCCCTGACAATTCTGACCACTGCATCAGAGCTTATCGTTGCCCGGGTTATCGCATCTACTTGCCCGCCATCATTCCTCAAATAGCAATCATCGATATTCAATCCTGTAAATTGCTCACTAAAAGCGGTAAAATCCAATTCCTTGGAGGCATAACCCATCGTAAGCTGCTCGTTATGTGAAATTACGTCTATTCCTCTTATAGTTTCTTTATCTTCAATGCCTACAAGGATAACTATCCTACTCCCGTATCCCTTTCCCTCTGCGTAAAACGCATAACCTGTCTCATTCCTGACGGCATCATAAATTCCGTATATCCCTTCTTCACCGTAATGGTAGTAGCAAACCTCAGGGAACACTCCCCGGAGCACGTCCAGCGTTTCTTTATCCTGCTGCAGTTCCAATTTACCATGAGCAGTTTCATTGACAACAATAATCGAAAAAACACACACAACGACCAGAGCGATAATAAAAATTAACGGACATAACTTCTTCATTTGTGGCTCTAGTTCAATTCCCGAAGGGGCTCCAGCATCTCTCCTATAGTTAAAGTATACGTCCTTACTTTTTCTCCTTCAGGAATCTTGCAGATAAAATGAAATTTCCTTGACCTCTTCGGTTCGATATCTTTCACCGATATAACTCTGGTTATTATTTTTTCGTCTTCATAATCCATAAAAGTTGCTACAAGGGCGACATCAGTTTTTGCTCCGCTTATATTATTTAATACCCCCCTGACTTCTTCATCCCCGGTCGGGGTTATTCTAACTTCATGTTTGTGCAGCAGAACTTTCTCAACATCGACGGTTCTCGTCTTGATTAAAGTAACCTTGTAGCTTTTAGCAACCTTATTGGCGTCTTTATCAGTACTGATAGAAATTGCACGGCTGCAATTCGGTTTCAACTCATGCTCTCTATGCCGTAGCGTATCCAGGACATTCCCCTCTGCATCGTAAAAAACGGCTTCAAAAATAGCGGTAGCTACCGTTATATCCGAAACATTCCTGATTGCAAGATCGATTTTCGTCGGCAAAACAGAACGCTGGCTGGCATCTATCGTGTACAAAGAGTGCTTCATTACCTTAATTTTGTCATTCCCGGTGGCTACAGGCAGCGGTGTAATAATTACTTTTGTTATTTTAATATTACAACACTCAATACCACGCTCTTTGGCCGCCATTATTTTCAAAGTATATATTTCATCCGGTTTTAAATTCTTAATATCCGCCTCTACGTCATCCAGAACATTGCCTTCAACGTCATAAAACACGACCCTGAATACTGCTTTTCCGATATTTGCCGTGGAAACGTTCCTTACCTTTGCTATTACTCCCTTCTTAACACCATCTTCACCGTAAAAACTACTACTGATAATCTCTATCTCTTTGTTTCCCTCAACTCTCATTTCCGGCATTTTAGATATTTCCGCATCTTTTCCATTCAATAGAGTATTTTCCTTTAAACTTACTTTTTCTGACAATTCTATCTCCTTGAGCAATATTTTAAAAAAGCAATCATTCAACGATGGCAAAAAAAGGAATTATTAATCAATCATGTACATCGACCTGTTCTCTTTAAAAACTAGGTAATCAAGCCTTCATCTTTTAAATATTCCACGCGTCCGGCAAGGTTCTTGTCGGCCATTTTTTCTTTCGTATATCCTGCTACTTTGACCAGTTCTTTTGCTATATTTTCGCAATAACGGCATCGATAACAGTTCTGCCCGCAAGTGGTAACCCTTTCGAAAAAATCGGTTGCCCCCAATTTTTTATTATCCAGATATATACCCTGTCTGAGAGCAAAAGTACCCAGGCTACTGGCCACTATATCCATTAAATCCCCGTCCCAACTTTCTTCCATGTAAGCTTCAATGGAACGAATTGTCTTACTGGTTGGCAAATCCCTGCCGACTACTTTGAAAAAGTTGGTTATATCGTCATACTTCCTTATATCCTCGGGCCTTATCCAGTCCGATTTCAGAATTTGCGACGGATCCTGACTGATAACACGATTGCAATAAGGCACGAATACGAGTTCCATACCGGAATTTTTCGATTGATGTGACACGTGATTGAAATGGAATTTTCTAAACGGGCATTTATGCAGGCATCCCTCGTTTACCATGATTCTCAACCTGGTTCCGGTCGCCTTTTTTATCTCCCGAAGCAATCCCGGATTCCTGTTTATACTGGCATCGGGAGTTATTATATCGGCACCCAGCTCAGCATAGATAACAGCCCTCTGCAAACAATCTATATCTCCGAGAACGGAGGCACATATCTCTATTTCCGGAAAGTGCCTCCTCACCTCACTGATGTAAATGGGATTGGCAATAGTTACGGCTTCAACACCATACTCCTTATGAAGAAGCCGCAGGTAATCCATCGTCTTCTTAAAAGTAACCGGAGAATACCACGCATCCCCTTCGCAGGTCGGATTCATAACCAGATTAACCTTCAAACCTTTATCATGAATTTTCTTGACGGTCTGGAGAAAATTATCCATATCCAGCTTATCCATCACCCTGCCGGATGCGGAAAATTCCTGGGGGCCGGAAAGATAGATTTCGGATATCTTATTCCCGTTATGATTCTTTAAACTGAAAATCTTATCCAGCGACTGCTGATTTTCGTTGTACGGTACTGAAAATTCAAGACTATCCAAATGCAAACATCTCCTTTAAAAATGATTCGTGGAGAAACAAGACCGACCGGGTCAAGCTTCTCCCTCTTAATTGTGAATCTTTTGGTGAGTATCTTCACCATTGTTATCATTCACTTCGACCAAATCAGTCAGCCCCGCCTCATCCAGACTTTTACCGATCATATCCTTATAGCCCAGATCCTCCAGCTTCTCCTGTGTATATTCCCCCAGGCTAATCAACTTTTTTACCAACTTCTCACAGTAGTTACATTGATTGCATTTTCTGCCGCATGAAGTAACCTTTTCGAAGAAATTATAAGAACCAAGGCTTTTGTTATTCAGACAGGCTCCGGTTTGCCAGCCGAAAAATCCCAAATTACTGCACAATATATCAAAGATATCCCCGTCCCAATCCTCATTCATATAAGCCCTGATTATTCTGGTAACCTTACTTGTAGGAATGCTTCTCCCGACTATTTTAAAATAATCGGTTATTCCGTTATATTTCTTCATATCCTCAGGTCTTATCCAGCATGACTTCAAAACCTGAGAAAAGTCCCCGGCTGTTATCGGGAAACAAGCCTCACTGAAAACATAACTCTCAAGCTCGACATCCCTGGATTTATGAGAAATGTAATTAAAGTGGAATTTTCTGAACGGGCACTTGTAAAGACACCCCTCGTTAACCATCAACTTTAATTCTACGCCCGTAGACTTCTTTATTTCTTTTAAAAGCTCCAAATCGCGATTGATATTCACGTCAGGCGTGATAACGTTAGCTCCGAGATCCGCATAGATAGCAGCTCTCTGCAGGCTATCTATATCCCCAAGCACCGAAGCACTTATTTCCAGTTCCGGGAAATGCCTCCTGACTTCCCTGATAATAACAGGATTAGCTAACGTTACCGCCTCCACATCATGTTCTTTATGAACTACCCTCAGGTACTCCAGTAATTTATTTAATTCCCCCGGAGAATACCAGTCGCTACCCTCACAGGTTGAATTCATCACCAGATTTACCCGCAGCCCCTGGCTATGTATCCTGTCGGCCAGTTCCACAAACTGTTCCAGAGTCATCCTTTGTATCGTGTTTATAGAACCGGCCCTTCCGGCTCCAGAATATTCCTGAGGGCCGGAAAGAAAAACCTCTCTTATTTTATTGCCGTTCAGCCTCTTTAATTTAAAGATTTCGTCCAGAGACTCCGGCCGGTTGTTATAGGGAGCAGATATTTCAATATCAGGCATATTTATACCACATCAATAAATAATTTAGGTTTAGGTGTTTTCCTTGCCGACTATTTTGTTACGGAATATAGCCAAAACTACAAACAATATACCGACAGCAAAGGCCAGGTAGTAAGTCCAGGTTACAATTCCTGTTACGTATATACCAATCGGGTCTCCTATTACCATTTCCCTGCCGGACCACGGTATATCGAACTCAGCCATTTTCATCTTGGCATAAAAACTGAAGAACCAGGCATAAAAAGCGAACGAAAAACCAACTAACCCCACCGCCCATTGACTTAATTTGTTTCTAAGCTTCCATAAACCGAATACCAAAGCTCCGACAACAACTGCCAGATAGACCCATGGAACCCAATCGATAAAGCCAGGCACTTCAACGGCCTGTATATATTGGGCAGCCATACCACCCACATTGGTTACAAAAGCATAGGGATAAATAAAAACCCCTTCGTCAGCCCCTGACGGCTCGATTACGGCATGCCACCAAGGACCGCCAAAAAACGATACCATCATCAAAATAAATACCAGTATAATTGACCCACGAAATACCCAAGCTCTCCGGGCATTCATATAAGCGATACCTCCCTTTTATTTCTTTTAAAGAATTTATAAAACCACCATATAAGGACTCAAAAGAACGATGATACCATCGTTCTTTTGAGTCAGAGCATTTTCAGCAACCCAGATGCAAAAATCCCTCAAGCAGTAATTACTAAGAGATACTGGTAACAGAAATTGTATAATAGACAACGGAACCGCGAAGATCGCCCGAATACAGAGGCTCAAAACGCTTCGTTTTACCGGCGTATATGTCACTTACAATTTCCACCTGGGTATCGATTAACGTATCATCAGCAGCCCAAAACTTTACAGTTACTTCAGCACTAATCTTATCCTCAGTCAGGTTTTTTACTGCACCCGCAACTTTCCTGTCTCCGAAACCAGATATTATCAGCTCATGATTTAATATCTGGACTTTGCCATCGTCAGAGGTTATTACCTGGGGTTGGTCGTTAACAGGCCGGGTGGTCTCCGAAGTTGCCGATGTTGTCGGCGATGTAGTTTTTGTTACAGAAGATGTCGCCGGAGCTGTTGCCGTAACTGTTTTTGTTTCCGTTACTGTTACCGTTTGTGGTGCTGCCGTAAATGTACTCGTAGCTGTTATTGTCTGAGCAGGCGCCGTAACAGTCTTTAAAACAGTTGTCGTTACAGGCTCTGCTTCACAACCGGAAAGACCAAGCAACGCAATTACAAGTAAAAATCCTGCTATTGAGTATACTTTATTCATTCTATCGGTTCTCCTTATTCCATTTAACAGATTTTAGATTGTCGCAAAGAGTGGGAGGATTCAACTCCCACCCCTTGCAAATTACTAAACTTTTCTATACTATCCGGTCAAGAAAAAGTATCAGGCTACGTCTATATCGCCTACGTTAATATCCTTTTCTGTGCTTATGGAGTCGATTGTCTTTGTTTTTCCATTAGCTTCAATCTTAAGAGAGAACGTTCCTACGGCCAATCCTTCAAACCAGAAATCGCCGAATTCATCTGTCGTAGCGTTGTAAGAACCATCTTCCCCTGTTAAAGTACAGGTAGCACCTATAATGACCTCATCTTCCCCGGAATCATAAACAGTACCGGCAATAAACTTCTTCGGCAAGCCTATATAATGCACCCTGGGCTGAGTATCGAATTCAGGGTTTAACAATTCCGTACCGCTAAGATCCAGGTCGGATTCCTCACCCAATTTTATAGCTTCAGTAGAACAGACATCAGCACAGCGCGGCCTCTGCCACCCGTATTTATCCAGCAAATGAGCACATCCTGTGCATTTTTGAGCTATAGAAAGGTCACTATTGTAATATATAGCTCCATAAGGACATGCATCGACACAATTCATACATCCGCTGCATTTGGCCGGGTCGATAATGACCAGACCATCATCTCTTTTATAGATACCATTTTCTACAGGGCATGCTGAAATACAAGGGGCATTGTCGCAATGCTGACAGGGAACAAAGACATAAGACATCTTTACTTTGGGGACCTGCCCTCTAACATATTCATTCAATTTTCCCCAAAATTGTCCGGTGTTGGGTTGAGGTTTAGCATATGGAGTCCAATCGTTACCGACATGCTCATCTTTGCACGCAACCTGACAGGTATAACAACCATAACAATGCTTAACATCTATAACGAAACTTTTCATTTAATCCATACCCCCTTCAACCCATGAATTGAACGTTATTCCAGTCTCGGGATCATACTCCTTATTGAATGATTCAGGATATTTTTCCCTCAAAGCACCCAAATCGGCCTTCTTAATCTCAACCAAAAAGCCGCTACCCACCTGCCCCTGCGTATTGGGGCTGAGACAATGGTCAGGGCATATCAGGTTGTTGGCACCACCCCTATCGATATATTCATCAGGACCATCAACTACCATATCGATTCTGGCTCCATGATCCTGATATACGGCACCGGGTCTGATTCTCTCAGTCACATAAGCGCCGCTTAGAACCGTACCCCTTTCGTTATACATGCTCACGATATCGCCGTTCTTTATTCCTCTTGCTTCGGCATCCGAAGGATTAATCCAAACCGGTTCATATGCATAACCATCGGGACCCTTAATCTTGCAGGTCGGAATTTCTCTCAGCCATGCATTATCATCCATCTCAGCATGCAGTCTCCACCTCGGATGATTGGAAATAACCAGCAACGGATATGTCTTGCATCTTTCAGCGCCGTTTTCGACATCAATACTTTCATCATGATACTTACCAGGACCGCCAATTACCCACTGAGGAATCGGAGGCCTTTCCATATCATCGGGGAAGTTATCAACCAAACCGGTTGCTTCATATTCCAGGAGACCGGTGTTCGTAGCTAACGGATTCGCTTCAGGGTCCTCGTAGAAACCGGCCAAGCCAACAGGCTGGCTCTTCCAGTCCGGATCTACAGGTACAACCCAGTACCCCTTCTCCTGGAGCTCTTCCCAGGTAATGTATGATGTAGCACCAGATGTATCAAAACCATATTTAATCCATTCGTCGACAGTCATACCACCGGTGTATTCGTCATAAATACCCATCTTTTTGGCAACTTCTCCGACAGCCTCATAATCGCTCATGGACTCACCTATGGAATCGCAGGTCTGCCCGGACGGGAAAATAACGCCGTAATGGGCCACCAGGGAAGTCATCCCGATATCGTTTTCTTCCAGGAAGGTATTGATAGGCAGAATAATATCGGAATACAGGGTATCGTTTTCCATCCACGGGTGCTGGACTATGATCGTTTCTATCTTGGAACTCTTCATAGCCTCAATATACCTGTTACCGCCGTTCCAACAAGTTGTCCAGCAGGGAGTATCACTCCAGATAAAATGTAATTCAGAGCCACCCTGATCGGCCGGTATAGGATACTGATACTGAACGAACTGGTCTTCAATCGGCATCATGGGAGAACCGGTGCTATAGAACTTCAGGGGATTATCCATCGACGCATCAAGAATAGCATCATGGATTCTGGTCTTCGGAAGGAGCTGTGCCGGATGCCAGCGTACTTCACCGAGACCGCGATAACATGAGAACGGATTGAGGCCTACGGCACCAGCCGGACTGCCGCTTATAGCAGCAAGATGCCTGCCGGGCTTACCCAATCCCTGCATACCCATACAGGCGACTTCCATACGAGTCGGTTCAGTTGAATAAGGACCTCGGCAAATAGAACCTCCCATACCGTTCATAGCAAAGGAAGTTACTTTTTTCGCCCATTCTCTGGCTAAAGCTTTGATAGTATAGGAGGGAACGCCCACTCTGGGTGCCGCCCACGCAGGAGTTTTAGGAACTCCGTCCGTTTCTCCAATAACATATGCTTTCCATTTGTCAAACCCGTACGTATGTGTCTCGACATATTCCTTATCATAAGTATCTTCTACAAACCAGGTATATGCGATTGCCAGCTCAAGAGCGGCATCCTGGCATGGTAGAGTAGGAATCCATTTATAAGCATATATTGCGGCTGAATAATTCAAATCTGGGCAAATCCATATCTGTCTTATGCCCAGTTCGTTCAAGAAGTACATGTGGCTGGCCGTAATATTGCCTTTCCAGGGGGTAGTTGTGGTATCGGGATCTCCACCCTGGTACAGGAGCATCTCGGCATTTTCCATGTAATCGTACCAGCAATTGGTTGCCGGAGTCATAGTCCCGAACGGGTTCATCCCCCACATATGCTTGGCACCCCAGTACCAGCCTTCCCAGCTATCAGGAGTTCTAATCTGGAGTGTATATTCTCCCTGAAGATCACCCTCACCGATGTATCTCCACATTTGAGTCTGACAACCATGGGGGCCATGTACAAACTTTGTTTCCCCGTGGCCATCGCCCTGAAGAAGACAGGCATAGGGACCATACTTGGCTGTTACTCTTTTTATCTCGTCAGCTATTATGGTTGTAGCTTCGTCCCAGGAAATTCTCTTGAATTTGCTCTTGCCACGGTTTTGAGCATTTATCTTTTCCGGGTCACCACCGGGTTCCCAGTCAACCCTCTGCAACGGATACTTAATTCTGTTGGGAGAATAAACTCTCTTCTTATAGCTTAAGTCCAGGGCATTCGGAGCGGAATGAGGTACAGGTTTAAAAGTTTTGCCTTTTACATCGACCGACCATGCATAATCCTCTGTCGCATACTTTTCTTCGTACCATAATGGTCTGATTCTGAGAATCTTACCGTTTTTAGAATCTACCCTTGATACGGCTCCTCCGTGAGCAAAACAGCAATGGTCAATCATTTTTACATAGGATTTTATCTCTTCCTCGGCTGCTCCCGCTGTTACAGTAGTAGTCCTGGTAACCGTTTCCCCACCGCCTGGGGCCGTTACGGTAACTATTTCGCCGCTTCCTACAATACTCGTAGTCGTAACAGTCGTTGGTACCGTCTTGGTCTCGGTAACCTTTACTGTCTCAGTGGTAGTTCCCCCACAACCTGAAAGAACCGAAGCCCCTATGGCTCCTCCGACAACTACCGTTCCGGCACCGACAAGAAAGTCTCTTCTGGAAACTCCAGCCGACTGTGTCTTTTCTTCATTCTCTGGTAATTTTTCTTGTTCTTTTTTCAATTACTTCTCCTTTAATAATTTCTATCACGCAATAATAAACTGTTGAATAGGCCTCACCTCCGTTTCTTAAATAAATTCATAACTAATTACGATTGCAACAGGATTTTATATGTGACGTAAAAGAAACACCTGAGACGGCTAAATATGAAACTCTAAATATCCCAATCAACCGGGTAAAGAAGAATAAATCACCTGTCTATTATTTTTTTTTGAATCGGCACTACTTGACTGGATATCCCAGTATCTCCTTCTGGCAAGTGCCTTCAAACGAGCGACGAAAACTGACTTATTGAATGGCTCGACTATATAGTCATTGGCGCCGGCATCAAAAGCCGATACCAGTGCTTCGATACTTTTATCAGAAGATATGACAATAACAGGGACATCCGAATAATCACGGAGCAATGTAAGAAGATATAAACCGTGAATATCAGATAAATTCATACCCAAAATAATTAAATCGGGGGCGATATTGTTTGTAGCTATATCGACAAGGCATTGTTCGTTGGAAATAGCATTTATCAATTCTGCCTCAGGATAATAAAGCTCAAACATCTGCTTTACGTCTTTAAATATTGAGGTATAGTTTTCTACAATCAGTATTTTCATTCAAATATTCCAATACATTAATTCGCTCCTTTGGGAAGGAACATCATACGGCCACTGCAAGGCATCACCACTTTTTTCTGTGTAATGATTCGATACAAGACAAGTATCTCTACATTAGCAATAAATAATTACAATAAGCCTTACAAGTAAAGGGGGATTTCTTACAGTTTGTTCATTGGTATATTACTGTTTGGTAATTACCTGCCACAGGATGAACATCGGTATTTAAAAATGTTTATTGGAAGTAAAATTAATCACGAGGGAAACTGAGATAGGCTGTTACGACTGAACAGTTGCATGAATAACAACAGCCAAATGATAATCGATACACAACAGGTGAAACGATTCTGGAGGATTACTAGAGGAATCCTTAATTATTCGGGCGACTATAGAAATTGATAATTACAGGTGCTAATCTGTATCTTTCAAATAGTAACCGATTCCCATTTTTGTCAGGATTATTTCCGGTTTTGCAGGGTCATCCTCAATTTTTTGACGCAGCCTGCGGATATATACACGAATAGCATCTTTACATCCAGGATAGTCCTCTTCCCACAATACTTCAGCTAAAGCGGCGAAAGTGACCACCTTCCCTTTATTCAAAAACAGGTATGAAAGTATGGAACTTTCGGTATTGGAGAGATGAATTTCTTTGTTTTCGGAAAACAACCGGTGGTTGTAATGATCAAATTGCCACTTTCCAAAGGCAAAGCGGGATTTTGCATAAGAAGTTCCCTGCTTTCTTAATAAAAGACGCAAACGGGCAAGAAACTCCATTTGTCTGAACGGCTTGAATATATACTCATTCGCCCCCAATTCCAGAGCTTTTACGACATCCGGTTCTGCCATACGAACTGTCAGGACAAGAATAGGAACAAATGAAAAAAGCCTTACCTGTTTGATAACATCAAAATCGCTTATATCAGGTAATCCTATATCCAGAATAACGGCATCAGGATTTTCTCTGCTAATCAGTTCAACTCCTTCATTCCCCAATCCTGCAGTCATTATTTCGGATTCCGGCCATCCCATTTTTATAGTCAGGGAAACCGACTCTACGATATCCAGGTCATCTTCAATAATTATAAATTTCATGGATTTATCCCTTTTCTTTTAAAGCAGGATTTACAGGAATTGCAAAACTGAAAATATTACCTTTTCCCTGATAATCTTCCACCCATATTCTGCCGCCATGCAATTCTACCAGCATTCGAGCTAAAACTAAACCTAAACCCAAGCCGTCTTTCTGATTATGAAAACTATGATACGGTTTAAAAAGGTTCTGTCTTTGTTCCTCAGTCAGACTTATACCATTATTTTTAATCTGGATAACGATTTCAGCTTCATTATCGAACGCACATAATTCTATGACTCCTCCTTTAGGAGTAAATTTTGAAGCATTATCCAAAAGATTATTTACAACCTGCCACAAACGTTCCTCATCTCCCAAAACAATCGGCAAAGATTCAGGAATGACCCTGATTAATGTCTGTTCCCTTTTATGTATATAGGGCTCCATATATATACTTATATCTTCCAACAGCGAGTTTATATCAACCTCGTTATGTTCTATTTTTAATAAACCGGTTTCCCCTCTGGACAAATCCATCAGTTCGTCAATTCTCTTGCTTAATTTCTTTACCCCATTATTAATATTCTTCAAATAATCCAACATTTGTTCCTGATTACCATGCTGGCTAATCAAATAATCGCTCATACTAAGTAAAGGTGTCAGCGGCGTTTTCAGCTCATGTACGAGGATACGCATAAATTCGGCTCTTTGAGAATCCTGCTCCTCCAGTTTTTTCTCAGCTATTTCATGCTCTTTTACTTCCAACTGAAGTTTCCTGCGAAAATCCTGTTCTATTATATAGTATTCGTTTAGCTTGGCATGTGCTTGCTTGCGCTCTACAATCTCCTGCTCCAGGGTCTCATTTGTTTTCGCTAATTCGATAGTACGCTCTTTCACTGTCTTTTCAAGACGCTCCTGGTATTTTTTGATTGCAGCTTCAAGATCTTTACGCTCGGTTATATCGCTGACAATTGACAATATGGCGATAATATCGCCATATTTGTTCTTTATCGATTGTTTTGACACATCCACCCATAGTTCTACGCTTTCTGTTTTTATCAGATATTCGGAATACGTATAACCAACGTCATTCAGTTTTATCAACTCTTTTTCCAGATCAGATCTCGAAGGTTTTTTTATTTTGACAATATCGGATAGTTTTTTCCCGATAGCCATGGATGCCTTAATCCCAAAAATCAATTCACTCGCTTCATTCCAGTTGATTATATTATCTTCCAGGTCGGTAATGACAATCCCTTCTTTAATAGCTTTAAAGGATGCATCCGAAAAATGCAATGCTTCCTCTATTTTCCTTCGCTCAGTTATATCACGGATATATAAAACATCAACAGGTTTTTCTTTATATTTCGTATACCCGATAGCAATCTCGACGGGGACTTCCCTGCCATCTTTTCGGATAATAGAATCCTCAAAATGGTCGCCAGTAGTTTTTCTGCTGCTTATCTTTATATATTGCTTTATTGAAGATTCATGGATTCTCCTGGGGATAAGGTCAATGAACGACTTCTGAAACAACTCATCTCTCGAATACCCGGTTATATTGACCCATGCATCGCTGACAAAAATGTGCATCCCTATACCTGCTTCGGTATCCTGAAGCATAACAACCGCTTCCCCGATTCTGTCGCCTAATTCAATCAGTGTACGGTATCTCTCCTCGGACTCTTTTAACTGCTTGAACAAAAGATTCTGCTCGGTAATATCCCTGTGGAAGCAAAAAACCAATCCTCCCAAGACATTCAGATAGCCATTGCTTACAAAGACGTCCATGCTGCTTCCATCCTTACGCATATGCTGCGTTTCAAAGGAGCAGTTGCCATAGGGAACCAGGTCATAATCCTGAAAATGACTCAGAATTTCCAGGTTTTCCTCCTCTGTTTTCCCAACCATGTTACAGGCAATGTCATGTATTCGCATTTTCAGCAATTCTTCCCTGCTATAGCCGAGCGAAGAACATGTGGCATCATTAACATCTAAAATATTTCCGTTAAAATCCCTTAAAATAAAACCTTCGGATGTGCTCTTAACAATAGTTTTATACCAGTCGTCCTGGATATAATAATTGTCCACCGGAGCTTTTGGAGTTATGTGCTGACAAACAATATGTTTATTTTCAGGTAAAGATTCATTTGTGAGAGCTTTTTTACTCTGTTTCATAATAATAACCCTTCAATGTTAAACAATAGTAAATATTACTATATTAAATTAAATACCGATTGTAAAATTTTTACAACAATTGAAGCATTAAATTAATAAAAGAACTCCAAAAGAGTAGGAAAAAACCAGAAAAGATCTCAAAACGGTACGGAAAGACAGAGAGGACCAGACACGGGGATTAGAACGGAGCGACTTAGAATGGCAGTGTTTTGGGGAAATTATGACTAAATAGTTTCTTAGTTAAATGAGCGGCTACCGCATTTCTATTCTCAAACATTGGTAATAGTGCAAATGCAGACGTGGAATTGTTAACACATCCTGTAAAAATCGGTATCATCAGAAGTTCAGAAATGTAATCCCCAAGCTGGAATAACCTGGCAACGACCATACTGATACTAAAAATAGCCCCCAAGACTTTACAGTCTGTAAATTAAGCCAGATAAGTCGAAAGATTTTTTCTTTTTTGTAACGATTACAAATTAATGAATTGACCTCTATCAGATGTATCAGGCAGGCTAAGTAAACCTGTAAGCCGAGTTCTGTATCTCCCGATATGATCGGAAGACGGTGACCATCTATCTAGACCTGATGTTACCATCAGGCTCAAGCGACCAACCCGGGGACAGACCGGGCTTCTTTGCCCCCCTATTCGGTCTTGCTCCGGATGGGGTTTGCACGGCCAGCCGGTCACCCGGCTGCCGGTGAGCTCTTACCTCGCCATTTCACCCTTATCCCGACTAATCGAGACGGTATGTTTCTGTTGCACTTTCCGTGGGGTTACCCCCCCTGGGCGTTACCCAGCATCCTGCCCGGAGGAGCTCGGACTTTCCTCTCCGATTAATCGAAGCGGTCACCCGGTTTACTTAGCCAACTATACTCTAGTATAGAAAGAAGTATTAGTCAAACAGTGTCTAAATATCATTGATGAGAATATACCAAAGTCCCGATGAAATCGGGATGAGCGTGTCGAACCATAGCGGCGGCAACGTTGGACAGATTTCCGCTAAAATCATTCGATAAATTCAGGACGAACGGAAATCTTGCTTCAGATGTAATTGCGAGGAGCCCCGATTTTATCGGCACGAACGAATCTGATACAAACCAGAGAGGGATAACCAAATAATCTCTAGCGCCGAATATGATTTTGCAATTGGCTTGAATTGACTTGATTAGACCTTATCGTATGCTTTATTTGCCAGGGCATCCGCTTCCCGGTTCTGCTCACGGGGGACATGCCTGACATTGAACGACTCGAAACGCCCTGCCAGCATTTTCACCTGCTCGAAAAGCGGCTGAAGCGTATCCTTTTTAACACGGTATCGGCCGTTCAGCTGATTTACAACAAGCTCGGAGTCCGAATTCAGTTCCACATGCCTGGCGCCCATTTTCAGCGCCTGTTCCAGACCGGCAACGATGGCTTTATACTCCGCCTGATTGTTAGTGGTGACCCCGATAGCTTTAGAGATAGAACTCAACAGCGTTCCTTTTTCATCCTTGACTGTGACACCTATAGCCGCCCGCCCCGGATTGCCCCGCGAGGCTCCGTCTGTATTTATGATAACTTTATTAATCTTCTTAAACCTTTCTCTACAATCATGGAAGATACAAAATACGGTGGCAGCTACTGCATTCTACCAGATGCCCCACCCTGACCCTCTGCAATTCGGCCGTCGACAGGGATATCCGGCAGCCCCGGCACATCCCCTGCTCTATTTTAGCGACAGCCAACCCTTTCTTCGCCTTCAATTGATTGTAATAATCCAGTGCCCTGGGTTCGATTTCCGCAGCCATCTTCTCCCGCCTGTCCTTAAGTTCTGTCATTCCCGTCTTCAACCGCTGGATTTCATTGATAAGTTCGGCATGTTCACTGCGCCATTCGGATTCTATTGACCTGAGATAAACTACCTGAGCAGACTGCTCCGCAGCAATAGCTTCTATTTGCGTCATAATTCCCAGAACCTCATCTTCCAGTTGCTGACGCTGAGCTTCCATTACGCTTACTTCCTGTTGCAGATTGGTCAGTTCCTTGGGGTTATTGATACGGCCGCTGTATAAATCATCGCTGGATTTTTTCAGTTTTGATTCGATATCGTCAATCTCCCATTCCTTTTTCTGCTGTTCCTTCTTCAATTCTCCCAGCTTGTTTTGGATAGAAGACAGCTTGGAACGCTCTGCGATTAACTTATCGCTTTCCCCCAGCCCTTTCAGACACATGTTCAGAGTCTTTTGAGCAGACTCGATTTCAATCTCTGTTTCCTGCAATTGATATAATTCATGGGTAATCATGATTATTATCCCCTATTTTATAGGGATGCCGGAATAATAGCAATCTTTCGATGAACAATCATATCCCAATTAAAATATAAGCCCCTTTCTTTAGAACAGGGAAAAAGCTCAAAATTCGGGAAATAAGTTTTGCTAACCAACATCACCGTTAAGATAATCGACAGCCCATTCTACCAGTTCATCACCCGACAAATCCGTCACGACATCGGGGGTAATACCGACACCTTCGATAAGGTTGCCATCAGGAGTATACCACCTGCCGATAGTTAGATATAACCCACCGCCATCGGATAGTTCATACATCATATTGACGCTGCCCTTTCCATAGGTAATAGTCCCCACTATCAATGCCCTGTCGTTATCCTGCAAGGCGCCGGACATAGCCTCGCTGGCGCTGGCGCTGTATTCATTCACCAGCACAATCACGGGTAAATCCGTGGTGACATCACTGCTAAAGGCATCGTATTTTCTGGTACTCCCATCGCTGTATTTTACGGTAAGGATGTTGCCATCTGAATAGAAACAGCTGGTGATATTCAGCAGAGTATCCAACTGCCCGCCGAGGTTATTGCGCAGGTCGAGTACGATACCGGTAGCCCCAGCCTCGGTAACGGTTTTCAACACCGAACTGAACTCTTCATCCGTATCTTCGGAAAACTTGTCGATTATTATATGAGCGATTGTGCCAAACATTTCATAGCTTACGCTTGGGGAATCTATCATCGTCCGCATGACAGTTACGGTTACCAATTCATCGGCACCGGAATGCAGAATTTCCAGGGTCACCGACGTGCCTTCCTCACCACGTACACGGAGAACCAGTTCGGTCAGTGACATTCCCCCGGTGCTAACCCCGTCAACTCCGAGTATAATATCGCCCGGTAACAACCCTGCCTGAGCCGCCGGCGTATCGTCATAAACACGAGATATGACGAATTTTTCATCAACTACAGATGCCAATACACCAATACCATAATAGCTGCCGGCAGTATCGTCTTCATCCAGTGCATAAGTCTCGGGGTCAAGATATACCGAATGAGGGTCATCAATGTAGTCCAGCATGCCCTCAATGGCATACTGGCTCAACAGTTCATAGTCGATAGTGTCGTTCTCCACATAGTTTTCGGCAATTCTATTCCAGGCTTCTTCAACACTCGCCAGATAAGGGTCGTCCGCCGTTATGGTATCCTCTTCGCCGACACCCAGATAATACCCTGTCTGAAAACATATTCCCAGCGCCAATACTATAGAAAGACTAACCAATATTACTTTTATTTCTTTGGACATAAGGATTACCTCTTGTTTGTGAACAAAATATATTTATTACTGTAGAAATAAGGGGCAAAAAACATACGTATCATAATTTTCTAATATTATGATACATAATGATGCGGAAAGAAAGCGTAAAGGTATAAGCGGTTATCAGTATATCTCTTCGAAAACCGACCCGGTAGCATAAACCACCCCTATCATGCTTGGCCCCGGATGCGCTCCAAGTGCGATAGAGATACTCCCCACCGGCAGCCAGGTGCATTTAAACATCCTGTCTATTATATCCCGCAGAATATTTGCACCTTCAGGATTAAAGGTATGCATTACCTGCACTCTCAACGAACTACCCGGTTCATGTTTCCTGGCGATTAAATCCGCTACGCCTTTTATGGCGTGTTCAAAAGTTATCGCCTGCCCCAATTGAACATAGGTGCCATTTACTTTTTCCACACCGATGAAAGGCTTTATATTGAGTACGGAAGCTATTAAACCCTTCATATGGCTGATACGACCACCATGTATAAGGTATTTCAATTCCTTCAAAGTATAGACAATCTCAGTGGCATCACCGATACGAGCCAGTAAATTCAATATTTTTTCTTTAGGCCAGCCGATTTTTATAGCTCTGGCAGCCGCTTCTACCTGCCAACCTGAAGCTACAGAAAGTGTCTTGGTATCTACATGAGTGATATTGGCTTCGGGAACCATCCTTGCCGCCAGCTGCGCCGCATTGAGCGTTCCACTCAAACCGGAACTCATGTGTATAGACAGGATATCGGGGTCTTCTTTTGCCAGCTTACGGTAGAGATTGGCAAATTCTCCGGGAGATGGTTGTGATGTTTTGGGTAAACTTTTGCTTTTTTCCAGCAGGGGATAAAAGTCCTCAGCTCTTATATCGATGCCGTCACGATAGGTTTTCCCGTCGAGCGTTATGGTAAGCGGAACAACATTAACTTTCAACTCTTTCATCTGTTCAGGGGAAAGGGTAACATCCGTACCGCTATCGGTTACTATCTGCAAATTATTTCTCCTTTATTACCTGCAATAAAAACAAAAAAACCTTCTCCTTCGAGATATTATATCGGGTAATCACAAAGCCTGGATTTGCTAACAAACAGGAGGCTCGGCATTATAAACCGGCTATAAGCTATCGAAGAACATTTCGACTTACATCATTGCATGTATCATTATTCCGACTTCACTATTCCCTCTTTTAATTCTAACACAGTAGTCGGTAACCAACAAATACGACCGGCAATTTTATTACATTCTGCGGATTCAGTTTGAAACGGCAATTTCTACGATATTCTGGCGTGCGATAATCCTGGGCTCCCCGTCCTTTTTCACAAAAACATGCATCAAGCCCATTACTTCATATTGCCCGTTTTCCAGAGCAGTCGTATCCCACCCCACGGGGAAATTCCCCTGCTTATCATCTGATTCCCCGATTTTTATCCATGTTCCTGAATTTTTCCTGCGATAATACCATGGATTGGTTATCTTAACTACCGGCCCCAAAATCCCCAATTCATCCAATTCATTCTCCAGTAACTCCTCGTCAAGACTCTCTCTCAGCTGAACGAAACCGGAATAATTCTCTATTGCTTCGGAAGGAACGATATAGTGAGGACCCCAATCGTTAACCATAAGACACCTCCTTTAGTTTATGTTAAAACCGCATATCCGGTATGCCACCGGAACAAAATATGCAAAACACGGGAGGTCAACAGGATAGAATCGATATCACACTTATATTCTTATAATAAAACTTGAAAACCGTTTTATCAAGAAATAAAATTCACTTGCGCAATCTGGAATACATATCATCCAGGTCCTGCAGCCAGATGGCAGGGCTGGCATCGGAAGGCATTCTCCAGTCCCCCCTCGGGGACAAGCTTACGGAACCCACCTTAGGGCCTTCGGGGAAACACGTCCGCTTGAACTGGTTGGCAAAGAACCGCTGAATAAAACTCTTCAGCCATTTATAGAGGTCTTCCCGGGTGTACTCAGAATCAAAAAGCCCACGCCTTCTCACTTCGTCTGCCATGTACAAGATTTTTCCGGGGCGCATTCCGAAACGGACAAGGGGATACAGGTAAAAATCAGCCAGTTCGACCGGCCCGATTATATCCTCGCTTTTCTGAACTATTTCACCGTTACGGGGACGTATCAGCTCGGGGGAAATCGGCGTTTTAATTATGCTATACAGAACCTTCTGCGCAGGAGAAGCTGACATTTCCTCATCGGCAACCCATTGCACCAGGTAGCTGACAAGCGTTTTCGGAACGGATACGTTTACATGATAATGCGACATCTGGTCACCGGCAAAGGTGCTCCAACCGAGAGCTACTTCGGTCAAATCTCCGGTGCCTATGGCGATAGCGTCAAGCTGATTGGCTTTGTTGAACAGGAACTGGGTACGGTAGCGCGCCTGGATGTTTTCGAAAACGACATCCTCTTCGCCGTTATGTTCCAGGTCTTTCAGCTGCATAGTGCAACTCTTCGTTATATTTATCTGTTTGAAGCTCACTCCCAGAGTACGGCACAGTTTGGCGGCATTCGTCCTGGTTCTTTGCGTCGTACCGAAACCCGGAAGGTTATAAGCATATACATTGCTGTGCGGGAGGCTTAAACGATCCATGGTCTTCACAGCCACCAGTAACGCCAGTGTGGAATCGAGCCCCCCCGACACCCCCAGCACCACCCGGCTCTTCTTTGCTCCGGACAGTTTCTGTGCCAGAGCCGCTACCTGCATCGAGAAGATTTCACGGCATCGTTCCGCCCTCTTACCGGCATCCGCAGGAATAAATGGATGCGGCGAAATATCGCGCC
Organism: Dehalococcoidales bacterium; assembly: GCA_034429935.1. GTDB lineage: Bacteria > Chloroflexota > Dehalococcoidia > Dehalococcoidales > UBA5627 > UBA5627. The sequence goes on along the minus strand of DAOUFJ010000019.1, from coordinate 7,919 downwards.
ACAGCTTCTCAACAGGGAAATCAGCAACTTCCGTTTCAAGAATTCTGAACGGGCAGGATTGCCCCTCGAACTTATGCAAACTAGTGGTAAGCCGGCGGTCATGGTTGAGCCTGTCGATATCGACATCCGAAATAATCAACCGGGCACCGGACGGTAAACGCCCGGATTCCTGCAATATAACCCCATTCTCAGCGATAATAGTTTGCCCGCCGAAGACGACATCGTTGGAGGATTCCCCAACGCCCGATGAAACATAGCAATAAGCTGAAATGCACCTGCCGGATTCCGAAGATATCATCGTCCTGCGCCACTCCGCTTTACCGAGGATTTCATTGCTTGCCGAGAGGTTAAGAAGAACTGTTGCCCCGTTTGCCGCCTGATATTCATGAGGGGAAAGCGGAATCCACAAGTCTTCGCAAACTTCCACCCCTACCACCGCAGCAGATTCCCCTCCCAGACGGAACAGGATATCCCTGCCGAAGGGCGCTTTCTGCCCGGCCAGTTCCACAGTATCGGAACAGGCATCCCCCGCCGGAGAAAACCAGCGGTCTTCATAGAACTCACGGTATGACGGCAGAAAGGCTTTGGGAATTACACCGAGAATGCGCCCGGAGTTTAAAATCACGGCACAGTTGAATATCTTGCCATCCAGAGCTACCGGCATTCCAATTGCCAAAAGCATATCGACGCCGGCAGTTTCTTCGAGAATCCTGCCAAGCCCCTTTTCAGCCTGCGACAACAGCACATCCTGCTGCACCAGGTCGCCTATGGTGTATCCGGTCAGCGCCATCTCGGGAAAAACGGCAACCTGCACCTTCTCTTTTACAGCCTGCTTTACAAGGCTTATGATAGCGGATACGTTAAATTCTATATCGGCGATACGCAGTTCGGGAACAGCTGCGCCGATTCTCAAAAATCCAAGGTCATTGTTCAACCGTATATTATCCATCTTAGAATCCCTGCTAATTCCTCTTACAGCAGAACAGATTAAATCTGGTTGCAATCATTATAACATAATACATAACAGCAGCGGGATTAAGGGGGTAAATAAAGATACCCTGCCACCGCAATGTCAATTTTAGCATCTATACAAAAACATGCTGCGATTTCCGATTTTCCAATATATGATAAAAATGCCCCTTTGACATAATAGCATCCAAGAGCTTTAATATACCCGAACTTCCAAACTACATCCAGATATAGAAGGCGTAATTATGACAGATATAGCAAAAACAATCGAACTGCAGAGAAAATATTTCAATTCAGGGGAAACGCTCGATATCGCCTTCCGCAGGAACACTCTCAGGAAACTGAAAACCTGTATCCTCGATATGGAAAACGAAATTTTACAGGCTTTGAACTGCGACCTCGGGAAATGTGAATGCGAAGGATACATATCGGAAGTAGGCATGGTTCTGAACGAGCTTTCATACATGGAGAAAAACGTAAAACGCTTTGCCAAAAGCAAAAAGGTCAGGACACCTCTGTCGCAGTTTCCCGCCAAAAGCTACATGCTGCCTGTACCATATGGTGTCGTATTGATAATGAGCCCATGGAATTATCCCTTCATTCTTACCCTCGACCCGCTTATAGACGCCATTGCCGCCGGTAATACCGCCGTTATCAAGCCCAGCGCCTTCTCCCCGGCTTCCAGCGCCGTTATCAAAAAGCTGATTTCCTCCTGTTTCCCCCCGGAATATATAAGCGTTGTCGAAGGCGGCAGGGAGGTAAATCAGGAACTTTTAGACCAGAAATTCGACTATATATTCTTTACGGGTGGAAAAACCGTTGGAAAGCTGGTTCTGGAAAAAGCCTCGCGCTATCTGACCCCGGTAACGCTGGAACTCGGCGGTAAAAGCCCCTGCATCGTCGATGAAACCGCCAATCTCAAGATTGCCGCTGCGCGCATCGTATTCGGCAAATTCCTCAACGCCGGGCAGACCTGTGTCGCACCGGATTACCTGCTTATACAGGAAAACATAAAGGATAAATTAATCCCTTATATTGCAGACGAAATCCGCCGCCAGTTCGGTGATAATCCGCTGGATAATCCCTCTTATGGAAAGATAATCAACGATAAGCATTTCAATCGCCTGCTCTGTTTAATGAACGGTGAGAAAGCCATCATCGGCGGTACAAACAATGGCATTGACCGCATCGAGCCGACGGTGCTGGGCGGCATTACTCTCGAAAGCCCGGTCATGCAGGAAGAGATCTTCGGCCCCATTTTACCAGTTCTGACCTTCAAAAACATCGATGAAGCAATCGGGATAATATCCCGCAACCCGACACCGCTGGCGCTGTATATCTTTACAGAGGATAAAGAGACGGAACACAGGGTGTTGACACAGGTTGCATTCGGCGGGGGATGCGTCAATGATACGATTGTGCACCTGGCAACGAACCAGATGGGATTCGGCGGAGTCGGCGAAAGCGGCACCGGCTCGTATCACGGGAAATACGGATTCGACACCTTCTCGCATTACAAGAGCATCGTCAAGAAGAGCACTCTCTTCGACATCCCTGTACGCTATCAGCCATACAATGCGAAAAAGATGAAGCTTTTGAAATGGTTTTTAAAGTAAATTAACAAAAGCCGCTCGTGGTGAGCCCGTCGAACCATAGCGGCATCGAATTGTTATCTATAACAACCATGATTGATAAGAACCCTTTTATCGACTCATTTGACAGGCTAAGCCAAAGCCGAGTAGACTGATAAACAGCGTATCCGATATTTACTTCCGACAGTCTCTTCTCTATCTTCCTGTAGCCTGACTATTCATACTTTTTATACCAGAGGTGCAGTGATTAGGAATGACTTTTCAAAGATGACCGACGGATGGGAATTCCCTTCCGATTATTATACCCGCTCCTGCAAATTACTGAATTTCGCCCTTGAGCAAATTCCGGTATATAAATCATGGCAGAATTACGACCCCGGTACTGAGTATTCAGTTGATACCCGCTTTGCTTCACTCCCTGCATTGACCAAGAAAGATATCCGCGATAATTTCCCGTCGGGTTTATTGCCTGCCGATAAAGATTTCGAGAGGGGTTTAGCGAACAGGGAAATCGAACTGGTCGAAACCAGCGGCACCAGTGATGACAAGGTCAGCAATATCTGGAACCAGAAATGGTGGGATGCCTCCGAAAAATCATCGTGGCGGCTTAATTCGCGACTCGCCGGGATCACTGCCGGAGGGCACAAAGAAGCAATCCTGGTCAACCCGAAAAATGTCGGCATAATTTCTGATGACGCAGATCTTCCGATGGAGAAACGGCGGCTGTCCAGATTCCTTTATCTGAACGAGAAGACCGACCCTGCCTCATGGTCTCCGGCTCTGATGGACAGAATGATCGAAGAACTGGATATTTTCAAACCGGATGTATTGGAGGCCAATCCATCATTGCTGGCACGCTTCTGCAGGTATGCCGCAACCACCGGCAGAAAAATCTTTCAACCGGGAATCATCGTTTTTACTTACGAATTCCCGACCATATTCCATCACCGGCAAATCGGCCGCGTTTTTCAATCCCCCATGATAAGCTCATACGGAACCACCGAAACCGGATGCGTCTTTACACAATGCGAGGCCGGGAAATTCCATCAAAACAGTGAATACTGCAGAGTGGATTTCCAGCCCTTCAAACAGGAGCACGGGGGGCCGTTTTTAGGTAAAATACTTGTGACGCCATTCGGCAATCCATGGAGTTATCTGCTCAAATTCGACACGGGAGACATTGTTTGCCTGGAACAAAGTAAAAAATGTCCTTGCGGGAGAAATTCGGGGTTTATTTTATCGTCTGTAAATGGACGAGTGACCAATCTCACTCTAACCGGCAAAGGGAGATTAGTTACCCTGTATGAACTGGATAATGCCATAAGTGTTCTTGATAATATCGACGAATACCAGTTAATTCAGACTGATAAAACCAGCTACGAGCTGCATCTGGTAAGCCAATGTCAGGACAAACGAAATCTAAGCAAAAACGCCGCGAAAGTTTTACGAAAACTGTATGGACAGGATACAGAGGTTACTGTTATATTTGATACTGCAATTTTGGCGGAATCTTCCGGGAAATATCAATTGTCCAAATCTCTTTTCCCGATTGACATGGAACAATATATAGACCGAAGATTTCTACCGCAAAATGCAGGCAGAGGTATAAAAAGATGAATAATAAAAAGCCGATCTATTTAATGGCCGGAGGAAGACGTTCCGGCAGCCGGTCTTTTGCCCCTATTATTCAGGCTATCTTCAAAGAAACAGGCCAAGAAACGCCGTCTATCGCATATGTAGGTGCAGCCAGCGATGACAGCAAGATATTTTATAAATTCATCAGCTCAACGATAAAAAATGCGGGACAATGCCGGATTGTCCATGCAATAACGTCCGGACGCAAGGCAGATATCGAAAAAGCCAAAGATATCCTGCAATCGGCAGATGCTATCTTCATCAGCGGAGGTGATGTCGAAGCAGGAATGAACGTTCTTAAAAAGAACAACCTGGTCGGTTTCCTGCAAGGATTGAATAACGAAGGTAAATTATTTTTTGGATTATCCGCCGGAAGCATAATGCTGGCCGAAGAATGGATTCGATGGAGAAATCCCGACGATGACGCGACGGCAGAACTTTTCCCCTGCCTCGGATTAGCCCGTGTTATTTGCGATACTCACGGGGAGGATGACGATTGGGAAGAATTAAAAGCAGCGCTTCTTTTAAAACAGGAAGGGGTCACAGGATTTGGAATTACCACCGATACCTGCCTCAAAATTACTCCTGACGGAAGGCTGGAAGCTCTGGGAGGGGCAATATACAGGTATACCACAGCACAAGGAAAAATAAACAGGCTTACAGACCTCATGCCATCAAATCCAACATAAAAACAGGTCAGGCAAAAGATTATTAATCTTTTCCAATTTATACATCCAGCAGCTCGAAACCTGATTTTTCATCCAGAGCACGAACCGCTGTCGTGCCCAGTATCTCGTAAATAAACACTTCCCCGACCAGCCATGTATTTACACCGGGTCTCAGGCAACCTGTAGTCGTTTTTCCCGCCCTGCCCAACGCAGCATGCATATGAACTGCAGGTTTTCCGTTTTCATCGGGAAATATCGAACCCGCGCTGACAACTTCATGCGCCCCGTCCAGCGGAACCAGCATCGCATCCGGCGGCATTTCATCAGACCTCCGCGGGCCGACGACAACCTGTCCGCTGCCGATACCACCGAACATTATTACCTGCCCGACGCAGATTTTATTGTCGGCGGCAAATTTTTCGATGCATTTCGGAAGTACATCGCCGTCTTCCAGCCTTACAATAAACACCCTGCCGATTTTTCCTTCAGTTGCCTTCATAACCAGCCTCCGTTCAATACAAATAAGCATATAAACTTTAGCAACACTCTCCGGATATATCAAGTATATTCTACATAGAGAGCACGATTGAAAACCGAAATTTAACCGGATTTTATACTTGAAACAATCTTATAAAATCATTAGAATGTCAGTTGTACATCTTAACAATCTCGAGGGGGAACAATGAAAAAAATCCGTCTTATATCCCTGTTATTACTTTCGGTAATTCTGCTTACTGCCTTCCCCCTGGGTTGTGACAATAATAAAGATACTTCCCTACCTATAGTGCTGTTCACGGACTTCGGCAGCGAGGACTACCGCGTTCCCCAGGTAAAGGGCATCATCTACAACCTGAATATCGATGCCAGAGTTATCGACGGCACTCACGATGTCCCGGCCTATGATATCGCCACCGGGGCTTATATTCTGAATATGGCTGCCCGCGAATTTCCGGAAGATGTCATCTTCTGCGCCATCATTTCCCCTTATGTACAGGAAGAGACAAAATACCTGGTGCTGACGACCGGCAAGAACCAGATATTCGTACTCCCGGATAACGGATTGTTATCGTACATCATACAGGATTCGGAAATAGAATCCATTTACAGGATAAGCAACGAGGATTTATTCGACCAGCCGATAGCAGAACTTTCTGCCGAACGCATTCAGAGCAAGATTGCTGTGTTGATGTCAACAGGATTCGATGCGCAGAATGTCGGCCCGGTTATGGAAGACTACACCACTCTTGACGTTCAGGAAGCGGCGATTGAGGTAGATACGCTCCTGGGAACAATTGTCTATATAGACCATTACGGCAACGCACTTACCAACATTTCAGGAGAAACCGCCGGCGAATTCGGCCTGCAATCCGGCAACACAATAGAATTGAATATAGACGGACAGCTATTCAACATCCCTTACGGCACCATATATTCCGATGTAGCCGTTGGAGAAAACGTCGCTTTTGTAAACAACAATCTCGGGATACTCCAGATATCGATAAACCTGGGTGATTTTGCCTCCACTTACGGCATCCAGGCCGGAACGAAGATCGAAATTACAAAATAAACAATCCGCACTATCACAGGCAATCTAAAATCTTCGCATTGTCTATCATGCAAAGTATATCAGACACAATGCACTTTGCTATGAGCGGTTTTTCTCAAGTATAAATCAGACGGATACGACTCCGCTATCTCATCTGCAACCAGCATGGAGCCCGGTAAAACCCACCGTAACCCCATCGCCCTGCATTTCTTCGCCTTCACTATATATAGGAGACTTCAATCCCAAATCCGGCATAAGCAAATATTATCAAAAAATACCCTCTAAAAGGCTAGTACCATTGATTATTCCATGGTAAAATAATATTAGATTGAGCCATATGGGTCAATCTTTTGAAACTTTTAGCTCATTAAAACAGTACTATTGCACAAGTTAACCTTCAGTTATTCAGCTATTCGACAGTAGTGTGATAAGGAAGGTAACGCAATAAGAAATAAGATTTCAGCTGCTCTATTATTAATAATAGCATCGCTGGTCGTAGCAACAATTATTGCTGCCGGAAATGTTGTATCAGCTACGTTTGATAATTACAGCCTTTACCCATACAAATTAACAGCCAGTCGATATTATATAAATATAACGCCAGAGAAAACTGAAACCGATTCTGATATCCAGACGAAAATCGTAAATAACGCAGCTTCCCCGCCAACAGGGAACCAGACAGATACAAACACACTGCCAGATACCGACAATGCCAAAATCCCACCTGATAAAATCATAACCGATACAACGATAACAACAGCGAACAATTCAACCAATACGTCGGAAGCTATACCAGGCACCTCTGCTCTTGAAAGCGTCATTACTGACACAACAACTCCTGCAGCAGATAACATGATTCATACATCTACAACGGCAACCGAATTAGCGTCGGCTATTACTGAATCACCTGAGAAAACCTCAACCGGCACAAACACACTGCCGGAATCCCCCGTAATCGACACAACTACAATACAATCGGAAGAAACCGCCACTCCCCTATCGCAGGAGGATATCTTTACCAATTCGACTGCGCCTGAAGCAAAATCGCTAAACGATGCGCTATCAGAAAAAACTTCAACCGATACTGCTCAAAAGGAGAATTTAACAGGCGTAACCACATCACCGGAAGAAACTTCGGGCAACACAATTGCATCTACATCCTCGGTAATCACAGACGCATCCACAATAACCATTTCCACTTCCACAGATGTTTCTACGGAAACTTCAAAAGCAAACACCGCTTCAACGGATTCGATTATATGCGACGGATGGATTCTGGGAATGATGGGAATATCCAGCATTGTCGCTGTAATCTTTCTTATAAGCCTGATAATATCCCGGAAGCAAAAATAGCAGGTTTTTGCTGTTTAAACAAAGAAGGTGAGCAGGCATTGTTCTACCCGCCTGTCTGATACAGCCATGCTTGGATGGTTATCTAATCAGTTTGCCGGAGCGGTTTGTTTCTTTCCGGTAACGATTTCCGCCAGCCTGTTAACGGTTTTTCTTACC